>NZ_JAHHIU010000174.1 GCF_024539815.1 Streptomyces hayashii | reverse complement strand
GACCCCGACACCCCGGCCCCGCCCCGCTTCCTCCCGGAGTTCGACAACCTGCTCCTCTCCCACGCCGACCGCGCGCGGGTGATCCCGCCCCGGCTGTGGGGCCGGAGCTGGCAGGGCAACCAGGCCCACCGCACCCTCCTCGTCGACGGCTTCCTGGCGGGGGTGTGGAAACCGGAGCCGGACGCCCTGGTCGTCGAGCCCTTCACGGCCCTCACCCGGGCGCAGCGCCGGGACGTCCTCGCCGAGGGCGAGCGGATGCTGTCCGTGCTGCATCCGGGGGAGTCCCGCGACATCCGCTTCGGCCAGGTGACGGCCGTCGGGTCGTGAACGGCGCGGGGGAACGCGCGCAGCCCCCGCCGGAGGCCGGCGGGGGCGTGGAGAGGGGGCGCTGCGGGCCGCTCGTGGAGGCTCGCAGCGCCCCCTGATCGTTCCCTGAGGTCCTCGGGGGTTGAGGGGCCCTCAGGCGTTCTTCGGGGTCAGCCGTGCACCGGCTACGAGGTGACCTGCGCGGTCACCAGGCTGGAGAAGGTGGTCAGCCGGGTGTACACACCCGGGTAACCGGCCTCCGCGCAGCCCTCGCCCCAAGAAGTGATCCCTGCCAGGACGCCCCCGATGAGCAGGGGACCGCCGCTGTCGCCCTGGCAGGTGTCTGTGCCGCCGGAGGTGTATCCGGCGCAAACCATGTCGGTCTGGACGAAGTCCGAACCGTAGGAGCTCTTGCAGCTGGAGTCGGCCACGATCGGGACGGTCGCGGTCCGCAGCTGGTTGGAGGAGCCGCCGTTCTCCGAGGTGGTGCCCCAGCCCAGGATGCGGGCGGTCGTGCCGGCCGCGTACACCCCGGTCTGGGACGAGGAGACGTACGACGCCGTGGTGTACGGCATCGACGTCGCCAGGGTCAGGACGGCCACGTCGTCGCCGTTGGTGGCGTCCGTGTAGTCCGGGTCGATCCAGATCCTGCTGACCCGGCTGACCGTGCCGTTGGTGCCGTTCAGGTAGGTGCGCCCGCCGACGACGCGCACACTGCTCGTGGTCTCGCCGACCATGCAGTGGGCGGCGGTGACCACCTTGGTCGCCGAGACGAGCGTGCCGCCGCAGAACTGGTTCTGCGAGGCGTCGGTGATCTGCATCATGAACGGGTACGCGGTGGTCGTGGTGGTGGTGCCGCCGACGATCGGCTGGGGCGCTGCGACAGCGGTGGGGGCGCTGAGCAGTGCGGTCGCCGCCGCGGCGGCGGTCGCCGCGACCACGGCTGCGGTCTTCTTCACGCGGTTGAGCCCGAGCATGGAACTCCTCGATGGAGATGGCCGGTGGGGGGTCGCGCGGGTGTGGGGGTTTGCACGGGGGCCGCGGGACCGACCCCCGTGTGCCCGGGCGAGCGGCACGTCCCTTACGCTAGGGCTCGGCCACCGCTGCCCCCAATGAGGGAACCCCCTAAGGGAGTTGGGGCAGGGAAAACCCTCGGTCGCCCCGGCGAACGCGAGGCCGCGACCGCAGCCGTAGATCCGGAACCGCTCGGTGCGCCCGCCGCGCGCGGCGCAGAAGCCAGGAGAAACCCACTAGGGGTAGGTAGCCGCTGCGGGAGCGTTGTCCCGCGGATTCCTCACTTCGCGTGACGTCCCGCCGCCAGACGGACGATGTCCACCCGCGAACGGATCCCCAGCTTGCGGTAGACCCGGGTCAGCGTCGCCTCGACCGTCTTGACGCTGATGAACAGGCGCGCGGCGATCTCCCGGTTGGTCGCCCCCTCCATGACCAGCGCGGCGACCTGACGCTCCATCGAGGCCAGCCCCTCCAGCACGTCGGACGGCGGCTGCTGCCGGACGGCGGCGAGCTGCGCCGCCGCGCCCTCCGCGGCGGCCTCGTCCACCTGACGCAGCCAGGGCAGCGCCCGGCACCGCCGGAACAGCCGCGCGGCCTCGTCGTACGACGTCGGCCCCGGCGCCGTCCCCGGCCGCAGCGTGCGCAGCCGGGCCAGGGCGAACGCCGCCCGCGCCTCCTCCAGGCCGTATCCCAGCTTGGCGAGCCGGTCCTGAACGGACGTCAGCCGGGACAGCGCCGCCTCGTGGTCGCCGAGCGCCGCCCGGACCATCGCCTCCGAGCGGTCCAGCACGGCCAGCACGCTCTCCCGGTCCAGCCGCAGCGCGTGCTCGCGCGTCACGTCGATGACGTCCTGGGCCTCGCCCGGCTCGCCCACCAGCACCAGCGCCTCCGCCAGGTCGCCCTGCCAGCGGCCGCGCGCCGGGTCGGTGATGCGCAGACCCGTCTCCAGCTCCCGCACCCGGCGCAGCGAGCCGACCGCGCCCGCCGCGTCCCCGGCCACCAGCTGGGCGTGGCCCAGTGCGGCCAGCGCGCGCGAGAGGTACATCTGGTCGCCGTCCTCCTCGGCGCGCCCCGCCGCCTCCCGGGCCAGCTCCAGCGCCCGGTCGACGTCGCCGCCGGAGGCCTCGGCGAGGGAGGCGAGCATCGCGGAGGCGCCCAGGCCGATGCCCGAGTCGCGGGCCAGCCGCAGGCTCTCACGGGCCAGGTCGAGGGCGCGTCCGCAGTGCCCGGAGCGCAGTTCCGTCTCGGCGAGGAACCGCTGGAAGTGCACCTCGCTCTCGACCATGCCGCGCCGGCGCACCTCGCGCAGCAGAGCCGTGATGGTCGAACGGGCCTCGGCCAGCTGGTCGCTCATCATCAGCCAGCGGAACCTGGCCGCGCCGACGCCGTTGTGATGGCAGGCCACGTACGGGTCCTGCGGCTCCTTCATCGCCTGCTTGATGGTCGCGGGCGCGTTCGGGTGCCCCATCAGGGTCTCGGTGGACGACTGGAAGGACAGCGCCATCAGCTCGGTGCGCCGGTCGTCGCCGCGCGCGGCCAGCTCCGCCGCGTGCGCCGCCTCCTGCCGCGCCTCGGAGAAGTCGCCCTCGACGATCAGCTTGCGCCAGGCGAGGTGGTAGTGGACCAGGGCGAGCAGCCGGGGGTCGTCGCCGGCGTCGGCCAGGGCCTGCGGGAAGACGGCGTCGACGTCGCCGAGCGCCTGTCCGGCGGCCTCGATGACCACCTCCCAGGCGCGGATCCGGTCGGCGGGCACGGTGGCCCGGGTCAGCACCTCGCGCGCGATGTCCCGGGCGAGGTCCACCTCGCCGGCCGTGATCGCGTCCTCCGCGGCCTGGAGGCGGTGCTGGTCCGGGGCGGGCGTGCCGTCCGGCGGGGTGTGCCGGGCGGCGAGCAGCCCGAGCGAGGCGGCGACCGAGGGGGCGCCCCGGTCGCGGGACAGGGCGGCGGCCTCGGCGAGCCGGGCGGCCACCTCGGGGTCGGTGCCGGTGGTGGCCAGGGCCAGGTTGCGGGCCCGCTCGATGGGGTCGGAGGCGGCGGTGGACAGCGCGGCGTGCGCGGCCCGGCGCTCCAGCGCGGGGGCCTCCGCGTACAGCGCCGCGGAGATCAGCGGATGCGCGAACCGCACGGCGGGTCCCTCGGGCTCGGTCGCCAGCAGCCCGAGCTCGGCGGCCTGGGCGGTCTCGGCCTCGGCGTTCTCCCGGCCGGCCGCGTGCAGCAGGGCGAGCGTGGGGCGGGCGCCGGCGCTGGCCACCAGCAGGGTGCGCCGGGCCTCGGCGGAGAGCATGTCGAGGCGGCTGAGGACCAGGGCGCGCAGCGAGGTCGGCACCGGCAGGGGCTCGCCCGGCCTGGGCGGCGTCGGACTCTCGCCGAGGGCCCGGCCCAGCTCCAGGGCGAACAGGGGGTTGCCGCCGCTGGTGCGGTGGATCTCACGCATCGTCGAGCGGGGCAGGTCGGTGTAGCCGCGGTGGTCGAGCAGCGCGGAGACCTGGGCCCGGGAGAGCGGGTTGAGGCGGACGGCGAGGGTGTCCGGCGGGGACGCGCGTAGATGGCGGTCGTACTCCTGGCCCTCGGTCCGGACCGCGCAGAGCAGCTGGACGGGGGTGTCGCCGAGGCGGCGCGCGGCGAAGCCGAGGAGCTCGGCGCTGGCCGAGTCCAGCCACTGCAGGTCGTCGGCGACGAGCAGGACCGGGCCCGCCGCGGCCAGCGCGCGCAGCGCCGACAGGACCGCCAGCCGCAGCGCGAGGCCGTCACGCTGCAGGGTCGATTCGCCGCGGCCGGTCAGGGCCGACTCCAGGGCGGTGCGCTGGGCGGCGGGCAGCTTGTCCGAGACCTCGTCGAGGACCAGCCCGAAGAGATCCGCCAGGGCCAGGAACGGCAGGTGCGATTCGGACTCGGTGGCGGAGCAGCGCAGCACGGTGCGCGCCGCGTCGCCGTAATCCGCGGCCAATGCCCGCAGCACGGTCGACTTTCCTATTCCGGCCGGGCCGTGCAGCAGCACACTGCCGCCGCGGGTCAGCTGCTCGCGGGCGGCCGCGTACAGCTCGTCCCTGCCGATGACCAGGTCGGGGCGGCATCTGGCAGGCTCCTTGAAGTCCCGTCGCACGGTCACCGCTCCCCTCCGAGTGTCGTGTCCGGGCCAAATTCTAGGCAACGACTCTTTGAAATTCGGAGGTGTGACGTGGTGAGGGATATAACAACGTGATGCATAGGGAAATTCATGGTGACGGTGAGTGAATAATCGTTTGTCGTGAGGGGGCTCCCTGGCTTGATGTGATCGCTCCCCGACGGCGCCCCGCCGAGTGCCCGCAACGCCCGTGCCGAGCCGCCCCCCGCGGGGACGCGGCGCCGTCGCACTACGGCAGCAGACCCGCCCTGCGGGCCGCGACCACCGCCTCTCCCCGGGTGCGCGCGCCCAGCCTGCGCATCGCCGACCTGAGATAGCCCTTGACCGTCTCCGCGCGCAGCCCCAGCCGCTCGGCCGCCACCGCGTTCGTCGCCCCCGCCGCCACGCACGCCAGCACGTCCAGCTCACGCGGAGCCAGGACGGCCGGCTGCCGCTCCGGCCCCCAGGATGTCCCCGGAGCCAGCTTCCCGCAGGCGTCGAGAAGTTCCGCACGCAGCACCGGATCGGCGATCCGCGGGGCCAGGGCGCGCAGCGCGGCATGCGCCTCGCGCACCTGCTCCCAACCTGCCGAAGCCCCGTCGCCCCGGCCGGACCCGGCCGCCGCGCGCGCCTCGGCCGCCGCCAGCAGATCGCGCGCCTCGTCCTGGACCACCAGCGCCTGCTCCACGTCCCGCGCGGCCTGCACGGCCGCGGTCAGCGTGCGCTCGCCCAGCGGCTGGGCCGTGCGCAAAGCGCCGTACAGCACCCCGCGCACCCGGCGCCGTACCACCACCGGGATCGCCAGCACCGAGCGCAGACCCTCCTCGGCGACGGCCGCGTCGTACTCGTGACTGATCTGCCGGGACAGGGAGTAGTCCGTCACAGCACACGGCCGGGCCAGCGCGACGGCCTTGCCGCCCAGCCCGTTCCCCGACGTCACGGCCAACCCGCGCAGCGCCAGCCCGGCCGCCCCGCTGAACTCGCTGATCCGCATCCGCTGCCGCCCCGGCTCCACCAGCCCGCCGAACGCGACCGGAAGCCCGGTCGCACGCCGCAGCCGCACCAGCGCCCCGCCGATCTGAGCCGTTCCGGCTGCGTCTGCTGCCACGTTGTCGCCCTTTCCGCGCGGCGTAGTGCCGCACACCCCCGTTCGGGGGTAGTGAGACCTGCATCACGGATTACACGATGGCAGAGAGCCGCCCGGCAATGGTCCGGCGCCACGGGAGTGTGCCGCAGGGACGCGCCGCTGTCGAGCGCGTACCCGAGGCCGACGAGCACGAGAGCAAGGAGGACCGATGACGACGGCGACGGAGCGCTTCCGTGCAGCCCGCGACTTCCTGCTGGAGCACCGCGAGGACTACACAACCGCTTACGAGCGTTTCGAGTGGCCCCGGCCGGAGCGCTTCAACTGGGCCCTGGACTGGTTCGACGCCATCGCCGAGGGCAACGGGCGCACGGCCCTGCACATCGTCGAAGAAGACGGTTCCGAAACCCGTCTCAGCTTCGCCGAGCTGTCGGAGCGCTCGGACCGGGCCGCGAACTGGCTGCGCGCACGAGGGGTCGCCGCCGAGGACCGGATCCTCGTCATGCTCGGCAACCAGGCGGAACTGTGGGAGACCGCGCTCGCCGCCATGAAGCTGCGCGCGGTCGTCATCCCCGCCACCCCCCTGCTGGGCCCCGCCGACCTCGCCGACCGCGTCGAACGCGGCCGGGTCCGGCACGTCCTCGTCCGTTCCGAGGACGCCGGCAAGTTCGACGAGGTCCCCGGCGACTACACGCGCATCACGGTCGGCGGCGCACCGGAGGGCCCGCACCGTGACGCCGAGCGCTGGCACCGTTACGAAGACGCTTACAGCGCGTCGCCCGACTTCACCCCCGACGGCCCCACCCTCGCCGACGACCCGCTCATGCTCTACTTCACGTCCGGCACGACCGCCCGCCCCAAGCTGGTGGAGCACACCCACACCTCGTACCCGGTCGGTCATCTCGCCACGATGTACTGGATCGGGCTCAAGCGCCACGACGTGCACCTCAACATCTCCTCGCCCGGCTGGGCCAAGCACGCGTGGTCCAACCTCTTCGCCCCCTGGAACGCCGAAGCAACCGTTTTCATCCACAACTACACACGCTTCGACCCGGCCCGTCTCATGGCGGAGATGGACCGGGCGGGCGTGACGACGTTCTGCGCCCCGCCCACCGTCTGGCGCATGCTCATCCAGGCCGACCTCACCCAGCTGCGCACCCCGCCCCGCGAGGCCGTCGCCGCGGGCGAGCCCCTCAACCCCGAGGTCATCGAACAGGTGCGACGCGCCTGGGGCGTCACCGTCCGGGACGGCTTCGGCCAGACCGAGACGGCCGTGCAGATCGCCAACAGCCCCGGCCAGGAACTGAAGGCCGGCTCCATGGGCCGGCCGAGCCCCGGCTACCGGGTGGAGCTCCTGGACGCCGTCTCGGGCGCGCCGGGCGCCCGGGAGGGCGAGATCGCGCTGGACCTGTCCGCCCGCCCGGTCGGCCTGATGACCGGTTACCACGGCGATCCCGACCGTACGGCGGAGGCGATGGCCGGCGGCTATTACCGCACCGGGGACATCGGCAGCCGCGACGAAAACGGTTACCTCACCTACGTCGGACGGGCCGACGACGTCTTCAAGGCCTCCGACTACAAGATCAGCCCGTTCGAGCTGGAGAGCGCGCTCCTGGAGCACGAGGCGGTCGCCGAGGCGGCCGTGGTCCCCGCCCCGGACGAACTGCGCCTCGCCGTGCCCAAGGCGTACATCGTCCTCGCCGAGGGCTGGGAGCCGGGCCCCGACACCGCGAAGGTGCTGTTCGAGCACTCCCGCGACGTCCTCGCCCCCTACAAGCGCCTGCGGCGCCTGGAGTTCGCGCCGCTCCCCAAGACGGTCAGCGGCAAGATCCGCCGGATCGAGCTGCGCGAGGCCACGGCGGCGGGCTCGACGAACGAGTACCGCGAGGAGGACTTCCGATGAACGGTTCCCCGTCCACACCGGACCGCGGCTCGCCGTCCGCGCCGGAAAGCGGTTCCCCGCTGGTACCGGAGAGGGGCTCCGTGTCCGTGCCGGAAAGCGGTTCCCGCCCTGAGCCGGGGGAGGGGCCGTCGACCGCGGGGGCGACGGGGTCGCCGTTCGGCTCCGCAGCGGGCAGACCGCCGGGCCCCGCCGCGGATCCGTCGGCCGCCCCCGCCGCGGATCCGTCCATCGCCCCTGTCCCGGATCCGTCGGTCGGCCCCGCCGTGGATGCTCCGGCCGGCCGGGGGACGGCCCCGGCGGCCGCCTCCGCTCGTCCCGGCTCGGCGTACGCGCACGGGACGAGCACGACCGCCCTGCTCGGGGACACCATCGGCGCCAACCTGGACCGGGCGGTGGCCGCCTGGCCGGACCGCGAGGCCCTGGTCGACGTGCCCTCCGGGCGGCGCTGGACGTACGCCGCGTTCGCCTCGGACGTCGACCGGCTGGCGTGCGCGCTGCTCGCGAGCGGGGTCGCCAAGGGCGACCGGGTGGGCATCTGGGCGGTCAACTGCCCCGAGTGGGTGCTGGTGCAGTACGCGACCGCCCGCATCGGCGCGATCATGGTGAACATCAACCCCGCCTACCGCACCCACGAGGTCGAGTACGTTCTGAACCAGGCCGGGATCTCCGTGCTGTTCGCGTCGCTCAGCCACCGCACGAGCGACTACCGGGCGATGGTCGAGCAGGTGCGCCGCAGATGCCCGCACCTGCGCGAGACCGTCTACATCGGGGATCCGAGCTGGGACGCGTTGCTGCGGCGCGCAACGCCCGACCTCCACGAGGAGTTCCTGACGCGCAGCGGCGAGCTGTCCTGCGACGACCCCATCAACATCCAGTACACGTCGGGGACGACGGGCTTCCCCAAGGGCGCCACCCTCTCGCACCACAACATTCTCAACAACGGTTACTCCGTGGGGGAGTCGATCGCTTACAGCGAGCGGGACCGGATCTGCGTTCCGGTGCCCTTCTACCACTGCTTCGGCATGGTGATGGGAAACCTCGCGGCCACGTCGCACGGCGCCTGCGTCGTCATCCCGGCTCCGTCCTTCGACCCGAAGGCCACGCTGGAGGCGGTCCAGCAGGAGAGGTGCACGTCGCTGTACGGCGTCCCGACCATGTTCATCGCCGAGTTGAACCTCCCCGACTTCGCTTCCTACGACCTCTCCTCGCTGCGCACCGGCATCATGGCGGGCTCGCCCTGCCCGGCCGAGGTGATGAAACGCGTGGTCGCCGAGATGAACATGGCGCAGGTGTCGATCTGTTACGGCATGACCGAGACCTCGCCCGTCTCCACCCAGACCCGCCGGGACGACGACCTGGAGCACCGCACCGGCACCGTCGGCAGCGTGCTTCCGCACATCGAGGTGAAGGTCGTGGACCCGGTGGACGGCGTGACCCGGCCGCGCGGCGTCCCCGGCGAACTGTGCACCCGCGGATACAGCGTGATGCTCGGTTACTGGAACGAGCCCGAGAAGACCGCCGAGGTGATCGACGCGGGTCGCTGGATGCACACCGGGGACCTGGCGGTGATGCGGGAAGACGGTTACGTGGAGATCGTCGGCCGCATCAAGGACATGATCATCAGGGGCGGCGAGAACATCTACCCTCGCGAGATCGAGGAGTTCCTCTACGGCCATCCGAAGATCAGGGACGTCCAGGTCGTCGGCGTCCCGCACGAGAAGTACGGCGAGGAGGTCCTCGCCTGTGTGATCCCGGGCGACGCGGCGGACCCCCTGACGCTGGAGGAACTGCGCGCGTACTGCGAGGGCCGCCTGGCGCACTACAAGATCCCGAGCAGGCTGCAGATCCTGGACGCCTTCCCGATGACCGTCTCGGGGAAGGTGCGCAAGATCGAACTACGCGAGAAGTACGCCGTCTAGGGCTCACGGGGCGGCGTCCGTCGCCCCCGGCCGCGCACGCCCCGGCTGCCGTGGCCGTCCCGGCCGTTGCCCGTTCCTCTCTCGTCCCCGGGTTCCCGGGCGTCCTGGAGGTCCCAGATGTCCCGGTCGCCCTGGGCGCCGGCGGCGGCGAGCGCGTCGGCCGAGGCGTTGACCGGCTGCGGGGCGCCGCTGAGGTCCAGCACGAACAGCGGCACACCCAGCTGGTCGGCGCGGGCGCGGGCGTCGTCGGCGTAGCCGGCGAGGGAGAAGTACACGCACTCGGCGGACTCCGTCATGGCCGTCAGCCACAGGCACTCCACGTCCCGCAGCGAGGCCGGGTGCACGCTCGGGTCCACCTGGGCCAGCAGACCGCGGGCGGCGAGGCCGATGCCGGAGGGGGGCCGCTGGTCGGCCCGGCGGATGTCCCCGTGCCCCAGCCAGTTCAGGTAGAGCGCCGCTGCCGTCACCGCGTCCCGCGCGGTACGGATGGCGACGGGCCGGAAGGCGCGCCGGCGCGGCGCGGGGACGCGCGGCGCCGGCTCCCGCTCGGCACCGGCCTCGCCCTCCCGCTCGCCCTCGCGCCCGTACTCCGTCTCCCGCTCCGGCCCGGGTCCGGGCGCCTGTCCCGGCCCGGGTCCGGGCAGCGTCCCGGGTTCGTGAACCGGTTCGGGTTCGTGATGCGGTTCGGGTTCGTGATCCGGTGCGGGTGCGTGCTCCGGTTCGGGCTCGGCGGGGTGGTCGGTCACCGGGATCCGCAGCACTCTTCCGCAGGCGCAGCCCAGTTCGGGCTGCGGCCACTGGGCGCGGCGGCCGCAGGCGCGACAGCCCAGGACGATCCACTCGTCGTCCCACGCCCGGTGTGCGACGGCCGTCGGCGCCGTTCGCCGGTCGAGGACCGGCGTGACCGGGCAACCGCACGCACACGGGTAGGACGGCACGGTGTAGAGGCGCTCGCGCCGACAGGCCGGGCAGCGCACCGGCACGCTCTCGGACATGGCCCCCATCGTCCTCCTTCGGCCCCCTCCTGTCCGTCTCTTGACGACCTTTGCACGCCCACTTACATTGCTTCCAGATAGTAGAAAACTTTTTCCGCGATACGGAAATGCGGAAATCGGTGGAAACCGTAGGAAGGGCTCACCGCGGGGCGCGACGGGAGAGCGAATCCGACAGCTGAAGCAGCTGAAGCAGTCGAAGCAGGAGTACTCCATGGCTCGTATGACCGCTGCCCGTGCGGCAGTCGAGATCCTCAAGCGCGAAGGCGTCACCAGCGCGTTCGGCGTCCCCGGCGCGGCGATCAACCCGTTCTACGCGGCGCTCAGGGCCTCCGGCGGCGTGGATCACACCCTCGCCCGCCACGTCGAGGGCGCCTCGCACATGGCCGAGGGTTACACCCGCACCCGTCCGGGCGCCATCGGCGTCTGCATCGGCACGTCCGGCCCGGCCGGCACCGACATGATCACCGGGCTGTACTCCGCCCTCGGCGACTCGATCCCGATCCTGTGCGTCACGGGCCAGGCGCCGACCGCCGTGATCCACAAGGAGGACTTCCAGGCCGTCGACATCACCTCCATCGCCCGCCCGGTGACCAAGATGGCGGTCACCGTCCTGGAGGCGGCGCAGGTCCCCGGAGTGTTCCAGCAGGCCTTCCATCTGATGCGCTCGGGCCGGCCCGGACCGGTGCTGATCGACCTCCCGGTCGACGTCCAGCAGACGGAGATCGAGTTCGACCCCGACACCTACGAGCCGCTGCCCGTCTACCGGCCGGTCGCCACCCGTGCGCAGATCGAGAAGGCGCTGCGCATGCTGAACGCGTCGGAGCGGCCGCTGATCGTCGCGGGCGGCGGCGTCATCTCGGCGGACGCCTCCGAACTCCTGCGGGAATTCGCCGAGTTGACGGGCATTCCGGTCATCCCGACCCTGATGGGCTGGGGCGTCATCCCCGACGACCACGAGCTGAACGCCGGCATGGTGGGCCTGCAGACCTCGCACCGCTACGGCAACGCCACGTTCCTGGAGTCCGACTTCGTCCTCGGCATCGGCAACCGCTGGGCCAACCGTCACACCGGCCGCATCGACGTCTACACGGCCGGCCGCACCTTCGTGCACGTCGACGTCGAGCCCACGCAGATCGGCAGGATCTTCGCCCCGGACTTCGGGATCGCCTCGGACGCGAAGGCCGCTCTGCGCCTCTTCGTCGAGGCGGCCAGGGAGTCGAAGGCGTCCGGCGCCCTGCCCGACCGGTCCGCCTGGGCGGCAGCCGCCCAGGAGAAGAAGGCCACCCTCCAGCGCCGTACGCACTTCGACGACATCCCGATCAAGCCGCAGCGGGTCTACGAGGAGATGAACAAGGCCTTCGGCCCCGAGACGCGGTACGTCACCACCATCGGCCTGTCGCAGATCGCCGGCGCCCAGATGCTGCACGTCTACCGGCCGCGGCACTGGATCAACTGCGGCCAGGCGGGCCCTCTCGGCTGGACGATCCCGGCGGCGCTCGGCGTCGCCAAGGCCGACCCCCAGGCGCAGGTCGTCGCCCTCTCCGGGGACTACGACTTCCAGTTCATGATCGAGGAACTGGCGGTCGGGGCCCAGCACAAGATCCCGTACGTCCACGTCCTCGTCAACAACTCCTACCTGGGCCTGATCCGCCAGGCGCAGCGGGCGTTCGACATCGACTTCCAGGTCAAGCTGGAGTTCGAGAACATCAACTCGCCCGAGCTGGGCGTGTACGGCGTCGACCACGTCAAGGTCGCCGAGGGCCTCGGCTGCAAGGCGATCCGGGTGACGGACCCCGCCGAACTGGGCGCGGCCTTCGAGGAGGCGAAGAAACTCGCCGCCGAGTTCCGGGTGCCGGTGGTCGTCGAGGCGATCCTGGAACGCGTCACCGACATCTCGATGAGCGGCACCAACGACATCGGCCGAGTCGTGGAGTTCGAGGAACTCGCCACCGAGCCCGGACACGCGCCGACGTCGATCAGGACGCTGAAGGTCTGACGCGCGAGGCGCAGACGCCGGAAGGGGCGGCCCGAACGGGCCGCCCCTTCCGTGTCGCCGTGCCGGGGAGGTGCGCACGCGACGAGTCCCCCGGCCCGTCGCCGTCCCCGGGAGCGAGGCCCGCCGCCCCCGTGTCGGCGGGCCCCACGTGAGGACAATGTGCCCTACTCCGGGGGCGGTTGAAGCCTGCTGAACAACGTTCAGAGGTTGATTTGAGGTTGGAGCGCTTTCTGTCGTTCTCCGCGCGCCGTCACCGCTCCCGGGCGCGCCGTCACCGCTCCTGCGCGCGCCGCTCCGTCCGGCAGCGGCCGGCCACGGCGGCCGACCGGCAGTTCCTACCGTTCCTCCGGGAGCCGTTCGTGCTCCTCCGACAGCCCGGGCCAGTCGTCGGGGCCGCCGCCCTGCCAGTCGATGAGGTCGCTCTCCTCCACCTCGATCCGGTCCAGGTCGGCCAGGCGCAGGATCTCCACGACGTCGTCGAGATGCGAGGCGAGGCCGAGCACCGCGTCGCCGGACGTGACCCGGCGGGAACCGTCCAGAGCCGGGGGGTGGACCACGATGTGCGGAGGTCGCGTCGGATCGCCCATGCCCCCAGCCTCCTGCGGGCGGCCCCGATCCGCACGTCGGGAGCGTTCCGGCCGCCGGGTCCGGTCCCGCACGTCGCGAGCGTGGCGCACGTCGGGTCCGGCCCCACGTCGCGAGCGATGTGCGGGGTGGTCGAGCGGGGGTCTGTCGGCCGAGCGGGTGCGCCGGTGCGGAACGTGTGCGGCTCCCGCCGTCGGAGGGGTCGACGGGGGAGCACTGTGACGCGTATGGCCGTCCGACGGCGCGAGGCTGGGCGCGACAGGACGTTCGCGCCGCCGGACGGGGCTCGGTGAGGCGGGGACCGCGGCGGGTACGACGGAACCGGGCACGCCTTCCCTCAGGTCGAGAAGGACGGCTCGGCACCTTCACCACCGCACTGGCTCACACGCCGCCGCGGTCCTCACCGGACCCGCACTCGTCGGATCGGCCACCCCTCATCCGGGCCGTCCTGTGGTGCGGGCCGCTTGTGCGGTCGGTCCTCGTGCCAACGCGCGGACCGACTCCTCCACCGGAAAACGCGGGAAACCGCTCGGCACTGTCGGAAACAACCGGAAACCGCTTGAGAACGGAAAACTGTTGCCGAGCAAGTCTCGGAGCCACGTTTCCCGACACGCTTCCGTACCCGTTCCCTGACACGTTTCCCGAAACGTCTCCGGGCAGGTTTCCGTGCACGTTTCTGTCCGGTGGGGTTCACCGCCGACCGCTCAGCTTTCGCCGTTCGCCGGGTCAGCAGTGTCCTTGCAGGGTTTCCGGGCAGCGCCGTCGCCTGGGCGCGACAGGACATGTGTCGGCGACGCCGCCGCCCGGAAGTTTCCGGGGCGCGGGCTCAGAGCTGTGCGCCCGAGAGCCGCTCGACGCCCCGCAGCAGCGCCGAGTGGTCCAGGCCGCCGTCGCCCTGCGCGCGCAGGCCGGCGACGAGCTGGGCGACCACCGCTCCGACGGGCAGGGCCGCGCCGACGTTGCGGGCGGCGTCCGTGACGATCCCCATGTCCTTGTGGTGCAGATCGATCCGGAAGCCCGGCTTGAAGTCGCGGGCGAGGAAGTTGTCCTTCTTGCGCGTCAGCACGGTGGAGCCGGCGAGCCCGCCGTTCAGGACGTCGAGCGCGGCCTTCAGGTCCACGCCCGACTTCTCCAGGAAGACCACGGCCTCGGCGCACGCCTGGATGTTCACGGCGACGATCAGCTGGTTGGCGGCCTTCACGGTCTGCCCCGAGCCGTGCGGGCCGCACAGGACGACGGTCCTGCCGAGCGCGTCGAAGATCGGCTCCGCCCGGTCGAAGTCCGCCTGGTCCCCGCCGACCATGATGGACAGCACGGCCTCGATCGCGCCCGCCTCGCCGCCCGACACCGGGGCGTCGAGCACCCGGATGCCCTTGTCCGCGGCGGCCTTCGCCAGGTCGACCGAGGTCTGCGGGGTGATCGAGGACATGTCGATCAGCAAGGCGCCCGGCCGGGCGTTCTCCAGGATGCCGTCCGGGCCGTAGGCGATCGCCTCGACCTGGGGGGAGGCGGGCACCATGGTGATCACGACGTCGGCGTCCCGCACGGCGTCCGCGATCGAGGCGGCCGCGGCGCCGCCGGCGGCGGCGAGGCGGTCCAGCTTGTCCTGCTCCAGGGTGAAGCCGGTGACGTCGTAACCCGCCTTGATCAGGTTCTCGGACATGGGAGAGCCCATGATGCCGAGGCCTATCCAGGCGACCTTGGGAAGACTGCTCATGACGCGATGCCTCTCGGTGCGGGGTGTGTTCGGCGGACTTCACGGAAGGCGTGGTTCACGCGGGGCGTGGTTCACGGAAGGCGCGGTTCGCGGAAGGGCGTGGTTCACGGACGGCGTGGACCCTCGCGGTCACGGGCCGTGCGGGCCTCGCGGGGCAGCCACGCGAAGGCCTCGGCGCCGGGCCGGTCGCCGGACTTGTACTCCAGACCGACCCAGCCGTCGTATCCCGCCTTCGCCAGCCGGTCGAGCAGGTCCTCCAGCGGGAGCGTGCCCGTGCCGGGCGCGCCGCGGCCCGGGTCGTCGGCGATCTGCACATGACCGGTCTTCGAGGCATGGCGGTCGATCACCGACGGCAGGTCCTCGCCGTTCATGGACAGGTGGTAGAGGTCCATGAGGAACCGCGCGTTGCCGAGGCCGGTCGCCGCGTTGACCTTGTCGACGATCCCCACCGCGGCGGCCGCGCTCACCAGCGGATACAGCGGCGACTCGGGCCGGTTCAGCGCCTCGATGAGCAAGGTCGCGCCGATCCGGTCGGCGGCGCGGGCAGCCAGGACCAGGTTCTCCAGGGCGAGCGCGTCCTGCTCGGCGGGGTCCACGCCCTCGACGCGGTTGCCGTAGAGGGCGTTGAGCGCCCCGCATCCCACGGACTGCGCGAAGCCCGCGGCCACGTCGACGTTGGCGCGGAACCGCTCCGACTCCTCGCCGGGCACGGACAGGGCGCCGCGGTCCGGACCCGGGAGCCGCCCCGCGTAGAAGTTGAGGCCGGTGAGCTGTACGCCCGCGTCGTCGATCGCCCGCTTCAGGGCGTCGAGCTCGGACTGCGCGGGGGTGGGGGAGTCGATCCAGGGCCACCACAGCTCGACCGCGCCGAAACCGGCCGCGGCGGCGGCCGCGGGGCGTTCCAGGAGCGGGAGTTCCGTGAAGAGGATCGACAGGTTGACGTTGAAGCGCTGGTCTTCGAAGCCCATGGGGTTCCGCGCTCCCTTCCGTGTCGAGTGTTTCCGTATTGCGGAAGTTAGTTTCTGCTTAATGGAAGATTGCCGTCGAGGGTCGCGGCTTGTCAAGGGGGTCCGGCGGCCGAGCGCCGCAGGTCGGGCTCCGCGGGCCGCGGGGGAATCAGGACTCCCGCCTGCCTGTCGGTCCGGTCCGTTAAGGTCGGGGTCCGGGCGTCGACGGCCGGGACCCGTTCAGGAAGGTGTGGGGCGCGATGCGACTGAAAGTGGAGTTCACCACCGAGCCCTTCGACCTCGACGAGGCGCCCGCCCACGCGCTGGTCGCCCGTGAAGTCATCGAAGGGGCCGGCCTCGACGCGGTGGACGTCGGGCCTTTCGGCAACACCGCGGAGGGCGCCGCCGACGCGGTGCTCGCTGCCGTGGACGCCCTGCTGCGCAAGTCCCTCGGGGCGGGCGCCACCCGTATCTCGCTCCAGGTCAACGTCGTCGGGGAGGGGCGATGAGCGCCGGCGGCGACGCGGCCTTCATCGCGGCCGTGAAACCGCTGGTCGACGCGATGGGCGGAGAGATGCTCCCGCCGGATGAGGCCGGTGTCGAGGACGTCGTCCTGACCTGGGAGGGGGTGGAGTCCGTCGCTGTGCGCCTGCCGCAGCTCGCCGACTCCCTCGACCACATCCTGGCGGCGATGGAGCGCAGGAAGGGCAGACCCCTGGCCGACCTGGACCGCAAGGAGAAGCAGGAGGTCGTGCGGATACTGGAGGCGCGTGGCGCCTTCTCCGTGCGGCACGGCGTGGAGACCGTGGCGAGCGCGCTCGGGGTGAGCCGCTTCACGGTCTACAACTACCTCAACCGGGAGAAGGGCGCCTGACCGGCTGCGGGCCCCGGCGGAGCTCCCTCCCGCCTCCTCTCTTCCGCTTCTCCGGGTCTCTTCCGATTCCTCTCCCCGGGAATTTTCAACAAAGTGTTGACGTGGTGTCGCGCGGAGGCGTTAGCTGGCCGCAGCCCGCTCAAGCACGAAGGCCGTTCCTCACGGCCACGGAGGCTCCCGTGACTTCGACTTCCCCGCTCCCGGGCCTGGCCCGGTTCAACGCCCTGGAGGAGTCCGCGGCCCGCGCCGCGCTCCACGAGGCGTGCGCCTCCACGGCGTGGGCGGACCGACTGCTCGCGGCCCGCCCCTACGCCACCGTCGACGAGCTGTACGAGGTCGGCGACGCGGCCATGGCCGAACTGACCGACGCCGACCTGGCGGAGGCGATGGCCGGACATCCGCCGATCGGCCGCCCCAAGCCCGGCGACCCGACCTCGGCGCGCGAGCAGCGCGGCATGGCCGGCGCCTCCGAGCAGCTCAGGGCGGAGATGCTCGAACTGAACCTGGCCTACCAGGAGAAGTTCGGCCATGTCTTCCTGATCTGCGCCACCGGCCGCACCGGCGAGCAGATGCGCGACGCGGTCGAGGAGCGGATCGGCAACACCCCGGAGCAGGAGCGGGAGATCGTCCGCACCGAACTGGGCAGGATCAACCGTATCCGCCTCGCCCGACTCGTCGAAGAGGACCGAGACACACCATGAGCACCAGCACCACCGCTTCGGTGTCCACGCACATCCTGGACACCTCCGTCGGCCGCCCCGCCGGGGGCGTCGCCGTCCGGCTCGCGGCCCGTGGCGGCCGCGACGCGGACTGGCAGGCACTCGGCGGCTCCGCGACCGATGCGGACGGCCGGTGCAAGGACCTGCCGGCGCTGCCGGAGGGGACCACCCATGTACGGCTCGACTTCGCCGTGGAGGCGTATTTCGAGCACCGTGAGAACAAGCGAGCCGATGCGCAGCAGGACGCCCCCGCGAATCGGGACAGCGGCACGGCCGTGGTGTTCTTCCCGGAGGTGGCGATCACGTTCGCCGTCGTGCCGGGCGAGCACTACCACGTACCGCTGCTGCTCAACCCGTTCGGCTACTCCGTATACCGAGGGAGCTAGCAGACACATGACCGACACTTCACGCCCCGCCCGCCCCGTCATGCTGGGACAGAACCAGTACGGCAAGGCCGAGAACCGGGTCGTCAGGATCACGCGGGACGGCGGCACCCACCACATCAAGGACCTCAACGTGTCCGTCGCGCTGAGCGGCGACATGGACGACGTCCACTACTCCGGCTCCAACGCCAACGTCCTGCCGACCGACACCACCAAGAACACGGTGTACGCGTTCGCCAAGGAGCACGGCATCGAGTCCGCCGAGCAGTTCGGCATCCATCTCGCCCGCCACTTCGTCACCTCGCAGGAACCGATCCGGACCGCGCGGATCCGCGTCGAGGAGTACTCCTGGGAGCGGATCGAGACGCCCGGCGCGGACGAGCACTCCTTCGTCCGTCGCGGCCAGGAGACCCGGCTGGCCCAGATCACCTACGACGGCGCGTCCTGGGAGGTCGTCTCCGGGCTCAAGGACCTCACCGTCATGAACTCGACGAACTCCGAGTTCTGGGGCTACGTCAAGGACGAGTACACGACCCTGCCCGAGACGCACGACCGGATCCTGGCGACCGAGGTGGCCGCCCGCTGGCGCTACAACTGGACGGACGACGCCCAGCCGGCGCCGGACTGGGACGAGTCGTACGCCGAGGTGAAGAAGCACATGCTGCTGGCCTTCGCCGAGACGTACTCGCTCTCCCTGCAGCAGACCCTCTACGCCATGGGCGCGCGGATCGTCGACCGTCGCGACGAGATCGACGAGGTGCGCTTCTCGCTGCCCAACAAGCACCACTTCCTCGTCGACCTGAAGCCGTTCGGGCTGAAGAACGACACCGCCGACGGGGCCGTCTACTTCGCCGCCGACCGGCCGTACGGTCTGATCGAGGGCACCGTCCTGCGGGACGGCTGCCAGGCGCGGATACCGGTGGATCTCACCAACCTCTGACGCCCCGCCGCACCGCACCCCCACCCATCTCTCTTTCGGCACCCGCGGCCGGGGGCCGGGCCCCCGGCCGCGGCACTCAAAACCTTCAGGGTCCTGCCGTGCCCGCTCCATCCGGGCCCACCGAGGGCCCACCGAGGGAAAAGGACGAAACCATGGCAGCAGACCGGCGCATCGTCATCGAGAACTGTGCGATCGCGACCGTCGACGCCCAGGACACCGAGCACGCGAACGGACACGTCGTCCTCGCGGGCAACCGCATCGAGTCGCTCGGCGCGGGCCCGGCCCCCCAGGGCCTGGAGAACGTCGAGCGCCGAATCGACGCCACCGGGCACCTGGTCACTCCCGGCCTGGTCAACACCCACCACCACTTCTACCAGTGGATCACCCGGGGCCTGGCCACCGACCACAACCTCTTCGACTGGCTCGTCGCCCTCTACCCCACCTGGGCGCGCATCGACGAGGAGATGGTCCGCGCGGCCGCCGAGGGTTCCCTGGCCATGATGGCCCGCGGCGGCGTCACCACCGCCATGGACCACCACTACGTCTTCCCCCGGGGCACCGGCGACCTGTCCGGCGCGATCATCGGCGCCGCCCGCGACATGGGCGTGCGCTTCACCCTCGCCCGCGGTTCCATGGACCGCAGCGAGAAGGACGGCGGTCTGCCCCCGGACTTCGCGGTGGAGACGCTCGACGGAGCTCTCGCCGCCACCGAGGAGACCGTCCGCCGGCACCACGACGCCTCCTTCGACGCGATGACCCAGGTCGCCGTCGCCCCCTGCTCGCCCTTCTCGGTCTCGACCGAACTGCTGCGCCAGGGAGCCGAGTCGGCCCGCCGGCTCGGCGTACGGCTGCACACCCACGGCTCGGAGACCGTCGAGGAGGAGAAGTTCTGCCACGAGCTGTTCGGCATGGGCCCGACCGACTACTTCGAGTCCACCGGCTGGCTCGGCGAGGACGTGTGGATGGCGCACTGCGTCCACATGAACGACTCCGACATCGACGCGTTCGCGCGCACCAGGACGGGCGTCGCCCACTGCCCGTCGTCGAACGCCCGGCTGGCCGCCGGCATCGCCCGGGTCCCCGACATGCTGGCGGCCGGCGTCCCGGTCGGGCTCGGCGTCGACGGGACGGCGTCCAACGAGTCCGGCGAACTCCACACCGAGTTGCGCAACGCCCTGCTCGTCAACCGCCTCGGCGCCCACCGGGAAGCCGCCCTGAACGCCCGTCAGGCGCTGCGCCTGGGCACCTTCGGCGGGGCGCAGGTCCTCGGCCGGGCCCGGGAGATCGGCTCCCTGGAGCCGGGCAAGCTGGCCGACCTGGTGCTGTGGAGGATGGACACCCTCGCCCACGCCTCCATCGCCGATCCGGTGACCGCCCTGGTCTTCGGCGCGGCCGCTCCGGTCACCGCCTCCTTCGTGAACGGCCGTCAGATCGTCGAGCAGGGAAGGCTGTTGCACGTCGACGAGGACGCCGTCGCCCGCTCGACCCGCGCACAGGCGCAGCGACTGGCGCGGATCGCCGCGCAGGGCTGACCGCCCCCAGGACTCCGGGCGAGGGGGACGGCCCTGGCCCGGACGCCGTGACCGGGGCGCGCGTCAGCGCGCCCCGGAACCGGATCCCGCCGTACAGCGTTCCTGCCGTACAGCTCTCCTGCCGTACCGCTTTCCCGCCGTCCTGCTTTCCCGTCGTGAGCGGGCGGGGCCGGCCGACGGGGGAGCGGGAGGGCCGAAGGAGACGCTGGTGCCGTATCGGGCAACGTGTGCCCCTGCTGACGCAACACGAGCCGTCCGAATCCCGCGATCTTCGGCACGCTAACCTGAGGCCGTAGATGAGTGAGGCGTGACCCGCGGGCCGGCTTCGGGGAGCGGCATTCTGGTGAAGGAACGAGATGCAGGCACTGACACTTGGCCCCACGAACCGTGAGCGCGTCGTTCTCTTCGCGGCTGGAGCAGGCGGCGACCCGGAGCGTTACCGGCCCCTTTTGGAACATCTGGCAGCCCATGACTGCCAGGTCATCGCGCCCCGCTTCGAGCCCTTCGCCGCCCGGGAGGCGACCACCGCTGAGCTTGTCGCCCGCCCGGCGGGGCTGATCGAGGCCCTCCACCAGTGGGCGCCCGAGGACGCGCCCGTTGCGGTGGTCGGCCACTCGATCGGCGGATGGGCCGGCCTCTGTCTCGCCGGTGCGACGCCCTGGGGACGGGACGGCAGGCCGCTGGACGTCCCGCGCGAGCCTCGCGTCAGCCGTCTCGCCCTGTACACTCCCGCGGCCGGCTGGTTCGCCGCTCCCGGCGCCTTGGACGCGGTGAAGACGCCGATGCTCGTCTACGCGGGAGAGCTGGACACCGTCACGCCCGTCGAGCAGGCCGTCCTCCTGAAGGGCGCACCGGCCCAGGTCGACCTTCGTGTCGTGCCGAAAGCCGGTCACTTCAGCTTCATGAATACGCCTCCGCCCGGCATGGACGAAGCCGAGGGCTTCGACCATGCGCGGTTTCTCACCGACCTCGCGCAAGCGACCCTGGAGTTCGTCATCGCGCCCTGACAGGACGTGACGTCCGATGCGGCATCAGAGACCGAACAGGCCGGGATCCGCGGCCAGTTCCTTGAAGACGTCCTGCGGGTTGGCCACCATGCGGCGTTCCGTCAGGTCCAGCAGGCCTCCGACGGCGGTGAGTTCGGCCGCGAGCGTTCCGTCCGTCTTCGTGACGGTCTGCTGGATGCGGAACGTCTTGCCGCCGCTCCACTCGAAGACGCACGACACGTCGACCTCGTCCCCGGCGAGGAGTTCGCGCCGGTAGCGGATGGTGGTCTCCAGGGCGACCGGGCCCACGCCCTTGCCGATCAGGCCGGCCTGGGTGATGCCCGCCGCCTCCAGGAGCGACCAGCGAGCGTGCTCCGCGTAGTTGATGTACACGCTCTGGTTGAGGTGTCCCTGCACGTCGGTCTCGTATCCGCGGACGGTGACCCGGACGGAAAACGGATCGCTCACTGTCTCCCCTTCTCGTCGACGAGCGCCGATGTCCAGAGCATCGGTGCTCAGGGCACCGATCTTGGCACGTCCGTCACGTCCGGCGGGGGGAAGCCAGCAGATAGCGCGCTCTCGTGCGGGGCTCGGTGTGCTCGCCGGCCTGCCAGCCGGCCTGCTCCAGCGTCGCCGCGCAGGCCCGCAGCGTCGCGTCGTCCGGTCCGTGCACGGCGACCGCCTCCGGCTGCGGGGTCGCCCGCACCCGGTAGCCGTCGGTCCCGTCGGGCCCGGCGGGGCGGTGGCCGGCCGCCTCCAGGGCGAGGGCGGCGGCCCGCACGAGATGCGCGCGCTCCCAGCCGCAGGGCCGGTCGGTCCCCCCGTCCGGGTTGGTCATCCGGCGCAGCTCCAGCAGGCCCTGCCAGGCGCTGTGCACCTCGCGGAGCCGGGCGGGGCCGGCCGCCCAGGGGTCCTCCTCGCCGCCGACGCGCGCGGCGAACACGCCGCTGTCCGCGCCCTCCGCGGGGGCTCCGGCCTTCGGCGGTGCGGGCGGCGGGTCGGGCGCGGCCTCCCGTACCCGGTGGCCCGCCGGCGTCAGGAAGCAGTCGTGCGGAGGCCGGGGGTGCCGGAACGCGAGCCCGTGCCGGACCAGGGCCGCGAGCTGCGCCTGCGTGCCCCTGAGCCGCCCGGAGACCGGATCGGCGGCGTCGATGACCCGCCGTTGCGCGGCGGTCGGCGGTCGTGTCACGGCGTGCTCCCTCCCGGCGTCGGGCCCCTTGCCCCGGTGCGTCCGAGGCTACGTCGGGGGACTGACATTCCAGGCGGCGATCACCGGGCGCCCGTGCTCCGTGCCCAGCCGGCACAGCGTTCCCGTCGCGAGCTGGAAGAGCGCCCCCGCCGAGGGCGGCAGGCCCAGCCGGCGGGCGGTGAGCACCCGCAGGAAGTGCCCGTGCGCCACCAGCACCACGCACCCCCCGGTGTCGGCGAGCGCCGCGTCGGCCCGGGCCAGCACCCGGTCGGCCCGTTCCCCGACCTGCTCGGCCGTCTCCCCGGGGTGCTCGGGCGGTCCGGGCGTCACCCCGTCGGTGAACAGGAACCAGTCGGGGCGGGTGCGCTGGATCTCGGCGGTCGTGACGCCCTCGTAGCCGCCGTAGTCCCATTCGCGCAGGTCCGCGTCGAGCCGGACCTCGCGCAGCCCGATCAGCTCCGCCGTCTCGCGGGCCCGTTGCAGCGGGCTGACGAGCGCCGCCCCGATCCGGTGCGAGCCGATCAGGGGCGCGAGCGCGCGCGCCTGTGCGCGGCCGAGGTCGGTCAGCGGGACGTCCGTCGATCCGGTGTGCCGTCCGGAACGCGACCAGGAGGTCTCGCCGTGCCGGACGAGGAAGAGATCACCCATGGGGCACAGGCTGGCACAGCCGGCGGGCGCTACTGCCGGTACCCGCTGAGGAACCGGCCGATCCGCCCGATCGCCGCCTCCAGGTCGTCCGCGTGCGGGAGGGTCAGGATGCGGAAGTGGTCGGGGGCCGGCCAGTTGAAGCCGGTGCCCTGGACGACCTGGATCTTCTCCCGCAGCAGCAGGTCCAGGACGAATTTCTCGTCGTCGTGGATCTTGTGGACCTTGGGGTCGAGGCGGGGGAACGCGTACAGCGAGCCCTTGGGCTTCACGCAGGACACGCCGGGGATCTCGTTGAGCTTCTCCCAGGCCACGGTGCGCTGCTCGTGCAGGCGGCCGCCGGGCGCGGTCAGCTCGTGGATGGACTGGCGGCCGCCGAGCGCGGCCTGGATGGCGTACTGGGCGGGCGCGTTGGCGCACAGCCGCATGGACGCCAGCATGGTCAGGCCCTCCAGATAGTTCCGGGCGTGCTGTTTCGGGCCGGTGACCACCAGCCAGCCCGACCGGAAGCCGGCCACCCGGTAGGTCTTCGAGAGCCCGCAGAAGGTCAGCACGACGAGGTCGGGGGCGAGGGCCGCGACCGAGTGGTGCACGGCGTCGTCGTACAGGATCCGGTCGTAGATCTCGTCGGCGAAGACCATCAGGCCGTGCCGGCGGGCGAGGTCGAGGATGCCCTCGATGATCTCCTTCGGGTAGACCGCGCCGGTCGGGTTGTTCGGGTTGATGATGACCACGGCCTTGGTGCGGTCGGTGATCTTCGACGCCATGTCGTCCAGGTCCGGGTACCAGTCGGCCTGTTCGTCGCAGAGGTAGTGGACGGCCTTGCCGCCGGCGAGGGTCGTGACGGCCGTCCAGAGGGGGAAGTCGGGGGCCGGGATGAGGATCTCGTCGCCGTCCTCGACCAGCGCCTGTACGGCCATCGAGATCAGCTCGGAGATGCCGTTGCCGAGGAAGACGTCGTCGACGCCGACCTCCAGGCCCAGCGTCTGGTAGCGCCCCGCCACGGCACGGCGGGCCGAGAGGACGCCGCGCGAGTCGGTGTATCCATGGGCCCGGGGCAGCATCCGGATCATGTCCTGGAGGATCTCCTCCGGCGCCTCGAAGCCGAACAGCGCGGGGTTGCCGGTGTTCAGGCGCAGGACGCTGTGGCCCGCCG
The DNA here is from genome assembly GCF_024539815.1 of Streptomyces hayashii. Lineage (GTDB taxonomy): Bacteria > Actinomycetota > Actinomycetes > Streptomycetales > Streptomycetaceae > Streptomyces > Streptomyces hayashii. The sequence continues at coordinate 4,455 of NZ_JAHHIU010000174.1, read as the reverse complement.
CCTCCAGCGCGTCGGCGTGCTCGATCACCGGGCCGCGGATCTCGTAGCAGACCTCGCTCAGCTTGTTCGACTGCCGGAACTCCATGCGCGCTCGCCCCTCCGGTTGATGTGTTGCTTGGTTTTACCAAGTTTCAGCTTGGAAAGTCCAACGACATGTCTAGACTGCGTGCCATGTCACCTCGCCGAAGCTACGACCAGTACTGTTCCGCCGCCCGCGCCCTCGACGTCGTGGGCGACCGCTGGACCCTGCTGATCGTCCGGGAGCTGCTCGCCGGCCCGCGCCGCTACACCGATCTGCACGCCGACCTGCCGGGCGTGAGCACGGACGTCCTCGCCTCGCGGCTGAAGGACATGGAGCGCGACGGGCTGACCACCAGGCGTAGGCTGCCCCCGCCGGGCGCGGCCTACGTGTACGAACTCACGCGGCGCGGCGGGGAGTTGCTGCCCGTGTTGCAGGCGCTCGGGGCGTGGGGCGAGGGTGAGCTCGGCGAGCGGCGGCCCACCGACGCGCTGCGCGCGCACTGGTTCGCGCTGCCCCTGGCGCGCGGGCTGAAGGGCGAGGGCGTCGTCGAAGTGCGCCTCGACGAGGGCCACTTCCATCTGTTCGTCGGCGCGCAGGACGGCCCGGTGTACGGCTACGGCCCCGCGCCCGTGGAGCCGGACGCCCGGCTCGACCTCGACACGGACACCTGCACGGCCGTCGCGCAGGGGGAGTTGACGGTGCTCGACGCGGTGCGCTCCGGGCGGATCGCGGTGAGCGGCGACGGCCCCCTGGCCAAGGAGCTGCGAGCGGCCTGACGGCCGGACGCGCGAGCGCCGGACGCCCGGGAGATCGGGCTCGGGGCACCGGAAGCCGCGCAGGGTACGGCGAAGGGCCCGCCACGCGGTTGTGGCGGGCCCTTCGGCGCTTCTCCGTGCGGACGGTGACGCGGCGTCAGTCAGATGTCAGGCGCTCGGCGGCACGTGCCGCGGTCGTCCCGATCCACGCGTCAGCGTGTATCCGCCGATGCCGGCGAGGGCGGCCAGGACGGCGCCGACCGCGGTCCACACCCAGCGGTCGGACCACCAGCCGGACGACCAGCCGTCGTCGGGCTCGATGCTCGACAGAACGGCCGGGCCCGACGAGCCGTCCTTGGCGTCCTTCTCGTCCTGCGCGGTCTTCGACCGTACCGCTATGCCGGGCACCAGCGGCTGGGCCAGCGAGCCGTCCACGGCCGCCGCCCCGCCGATGTCCTTGGAGTCCACCCGCAGTTCGGTCCCGATCGGCAGGCCCAGGTCCGCCGCCGTGAGGCCGAGGGCGGTCAGACGGACGTAGTACGTGCCCGGCAGCGGATCGTTCGCCCACGGCTCCGACCAGGCGCGCACCGTGCGCAGCACGCAGGTCAGCTCGACGGAGGCCGCGCCGGTCGCTGCGGTGCGCGTCTGCGCGCCGTACTGGCAGGCCTGACGGCGTCGCAGCCCGTCGTACACGTCGACCTGCCAGGTCTGCCCGGTGTGGGACTTCGGCAGCTTCACCGTCGCCTTCACGGTGGGACGTTGGCCCGAGTCGGCCGGGAACGACCAGTACAGGTAGTCGCCCGCGGAGCCGCTCGCCGTGGCCGTCTGCCCCTGGTCGATCTCCGTCGCCGTACGGAACGACGTGCCGGCCTCGGTGGGCGCGGAGCCGCCGCCCGAAGGGCTCGCGGAGGGAGAGGAGTCGGCCGCGGCCGGCGCGACCGCCGGGCCGAGGGCCAGACCGACCGCCAGTCCGAGCGCCGGCAGGGCGCCGCTCAACACACCGGTGATCCTCATCAGTTGGTCCTCCAGACCGCGACACGCCAGCGTGACAGCCAGCCCCACAGCACACCCGCCAGGAAGCCGAAGAGCACCAGGGCGCCCAGCAGCCACCAGCCGCGTCCGAGTCCGAACGAGGCCACGTCGCTCGCCGGCGAGGGACCGTCGACCACGTCCACGGTCAGCTCCAGCGGCATGCCCGGCGTGGTCTTCACGCCCGCGGCCGCCGAGTAGGAGTTGGTCACCTGCACGCACACCGTCTCGGCGGCTGCCTCGTCGTCGTCGGCGTCCGCCTTCGGGTAGCGCAGACCCGTCGAGACGACGTCGGTGCGGCCGTTGCCGGCCGCCTCGCCGCGCACGATCTCCCGGCCGTGCGTCGTGACCGCCCGCAGCAGCACCCCGTAGTCGGGGTTCACGGCCCGGTCGGCGGCCACGCTCACGGAGGCGCGCAGCTCCTGACCCGGCTCGACGTCCACCCGGTACCAGCGCTGCTGGCCGAACTCCTCGCGGTCGGTGTACAGACCCGACTTCAGCGTGGGCGCCTTGGCGCAGGAGGCCGCGCCCTCGGTGGCCACCGGTGTGACCACGGGGTCCGCGGCCCGGTCCACCAACTGGTTTACCCGGTCGGTGAGTTGGTCGGTGTGCTCCACCGAGGTGTAGGTGCCGCCGGTCGCCTCGGCGATGCAGCTGAGCTGCCGGCGCATCGTGACGTTGGGCACCAGGCCGAGGGTGTCGATGGTCAGACCGATGCCCTTGGCCGCGATCTCGCGGGCCACCTCGCACGGGTCGAGCGGAGCGCAGGTGTCCTCGCCGTCGCTGATCAGCACGATCCGCTTGGAGCCGGTGCCGCCGTCGAGGTCGTCGGCCGCCTTCAGCAGCGCGGGGCCGATCGGCGTCCAGCCGGTGGGGGAGAGGGTGGCGACCGCCGTCTTGGCCTCGGTGCGGTCGAGCGGGCCGACCGGGTAGAGCCGCGCGGTGTCCTTGCAGCCCGTCTTGCGGTCGTCGCCCGGGTAGCCGGCCCCCAGGGTGCGGATGCCGAGCATGACGTTCTCGGGGGTCGCGTCCAGCACCTCGTTGAACGCCTGCTTGGCCGCGGCCATCCGCGTCCCGCCGTCCATGTCCTTCGTCCGCATCGAACCGCTGACGTCGAGGACCAGGTCGACCTTGGGCGCGGCGGCGGTGGTCTCGTCGGCGACCGCCCCGGCCGGGAACGCGAGCCCGGCCGTGAGCGCGGCGAGCAGGGCGCAGACGCCCGCCGCCAGCCGTTGTGTTCTGATCATCGGCGGATCCTATTGATCAGACACGTCCCGCCACAAAACGAGATCAGTTTCCGTCCCCGCGCAGCGGGTTGGGCAGCAGCGCCCACCGGTCCCCGGGCGTCCCCGGCGACAGCCGCATCAGCGTCAGCGCCTTCGCGGGCAGCGGCTCCTCGCACAGGGCCGCCAGGTCCGGGGTGCGGGGGAGGTCGCGAACGGCCGTCTCCAGGGCCGTCCCCAGGGCGCGGCCGTCGCCCGCCGTCCCGGCCAGCGCACCGGCCACCAGGGAGCCGAACAGCTTGCGCCGCAGCGCCGTCGCGTCGTCCGTGCGGATCCGGGCGGGCAGGCCCTCCGGCAGCGCGACGCCGTGCCGGGCCAGCCGGGCCGGACTGACGCGGATGTCGGCCAGGTCGCGGTAGACCAGCCGCACCGGGTCCCCCGACGCCGAGAGCACGACCAGCAGGTTCTGCCCGTGCGCCTCCAGCGCCACGCCCAGCTCCAGCAGCCGCAGTCCCACGCCGAGCGCCAGCCGCGTGAACCGCGCGAGCCAGAGCGGGGACCGGGGCAGCCCGGTCACGTCGAGGGCGGCGACCGGCACGACGTGCTCGCCCGGCGCTCCGTACACGTGCGGCGGCTCGCGCAGCACCGCCGCCAGATCGGGGGAGCGGGCGGTGGCCGCGCCCAGGCTGCGGGTCAGGTGCAGCAGACCGTCCGTGTGCGGCGTCAGGCCCTGCGCGAAGTCGGACAGGGCCGCCGAAGCGGCGACGGAGCCGATCGAGATGTCCCGCACCGACGACGTCAGCCGGGCGCTCAGCGCCGTCTTGACGTGCGCTCCCCCGGGCAGCGCGAGCGTGCGCAGCGACATCAGCGGATGCGCCGTCACACCCTGCGCGCAGGAGCGCTTGAGCACGTGCGCCGCCTGCCACGGATGCACCGGGATCAACAGCCGGGTCCCGTCCCGCAGGCGCTCGGGCCACTCGCCCGACACCAGGCATTCGTCGGCCGGCACGGGCAGCAGGCCCAGTCGCACGGCCGGACGGTGCTCCGGCCCGTACGCCAGCTGCTCGGCGACCGAGAAGCCCGGCCGGGAACGGCAGTTGGGGTGGAACGGGTGCCCGTCGACGACCCGCTGCTCCCACTCCCAGTCCCGCACCGGCCACCGCCGCGGATCGGTCGAGGGAACGTCGTCGGGATCCTGACCGGCCCGGGACAGCGCCGACGAGGCGACGCTGTGGCCGAGCTCGGCCGCGAAGCCCGTACCGTGCGGGACGGCCAGCGCCGACATCAGACGGGCGGGGTCGTCGTACGCCGTTCCGTCCAGCCACACCTGTGTCACCTGGCCGGCGCTCGCGTACGGGTCCGAGCGCGGGCCGCGCAGACGGCGGCCGTCGCGCAGCCGAAGCGTCAGCTCGCCCCGGCCCCGCGC
>NZ_JAHHIU010000173.1 GCF_024539815.1 Streptomyces hayashii | reverse complement strand
GCCCGGCCCCCGCGCACCTCCCCTCCCAGGGCTACTGGACGTCCGGGTCGGGGGGTCGTAGGGTCGGGCGGGAGAGATTTACTAGCGGTGCTAGTTTTACGGTTCTGTCGGAGGCTGTCGTATGTTCGCGTCCTCGAAGTTGCCCCCGTTCGACCCCGCCGACCCGCTCGGGATCGACGACCTGCTGGACGCCGAGGATCTCGCGATCCGTGACACCGTGCGCGGCTGGGCGGCGGACCGGGTGCTGCCGTATGTCGCCGAGTGGTACGAGAGCGGCGAGCTGCCGGTGATCCGGGAGCTCGCCCGGGAGCTCGGCGGGATCGGGGCGCTCGGAATGTCGCTCAGCGGGTACGGATGCGCGGGCGCGAGCGCCGTGCAGTACGGGCTCGCCTGTCTGGAGCTGGAGGCGGCCGACTCCGGTATCCGCTCGCTCGTCTCCGTGCAGGGCTCCCTGGCCATGTACGCGATCCACCGGTTCGGCTCCGAGGAGCAGAAGCGGGAGTGGCTGCCCCGTATGGCCGCCGGCGAGGTCATCGGGTGCTTCGGGCTCACCGAGCCCGACCATGGGTCCGACCCGGCCGGAATGCGGACGTACGCCAAGCGGGACGGCTCCGACTGGGTGCTCAACGGGCGGAAGATGTGGATCACCAACGGGTCGGTGGCCGGCGTCGCCGTCGTGTGGGCGCAGACCGAGGAAGGGGTCCGGGGATTCGTCGTGCCGACCGGCAGCCCCGGTTTCTCCGCCCCGGAGATCAAGCACAAGTGGTCCCTGCGGGCCAGTGTGACCAGCGAACTCGTGCTCGACGACGTGCGGTTGCCCGCCGACGCCGTCCTGCCGGAGGTCACCGGGCTGCGCGGACCGCTCAGCTGTCTGTCCCACGCGCGCTACGGCATCGTCTGGGGCGCGATGGGCGCGGCCCGGTCCTGTTTCGAGACCGCGGTCGAATACGCCAGAACCCGGGAGCAGTTCGGGCGGCCCATCGGGGGGTTCCAGCTCACCCAGGCCAAGCTCGCCGACATGGCGGTCGAACTGCACAAGGGGATTCTGCTCGCCCACCATCTGGGGCGGCGCATGGACGCCGGCCGCCTGCGTCCCGAGCAGGTCAGCTTCGGCAAGCTCAACAACGTGCGGGAGGCGATCGAGATCTGCCGGACCGCCCGCACCGTCCTCGGGGCCAACGGGATCTCGCTCGAATACCCCGTCATGCGGCACGCGACCAACCTTGAGTCGGTCCTCACCTACGAGGGCACCGTCGAGATGCACCAGCTCGTGCTGGGCAAGGCGCTCACCGGACTCGACGCCTTCCGCTGATCCGGCCCAGGGGCCGAGGCGGGGCCGACGAGCGGCCCTGCCTCAGCTCTGGTTGAAGAAACCGTCCGTCCGATGCGCGGACGGGTCCCCGTTCACGATCTCCGTGTTGGCGGGGCTCAGCAGGAACACCCGGGTGGACACCCGCTCGATCGAACCCCGCAGGCCGAAGATCAGCCCGGCCGCGAAGTCGACGACGCGCTTGGCGTCGCCTGCCTCCATGGCGGTGAGGTTCATGATGACCGGCACACCCTCGCGGAACAGTTCGCCGATCGCCCGCGCGTCCCGGAAGCTGTCCGGGGTGACGGTGCCGATGCGGCGGCCCTTCTCCTCGGCCGTGTCCGCCGCCACCTTCACGCGCGGATCGGTGACCCAGGCGTCCTGCGAGTCGGTCCCCTCGGAATAGTCGTCGTCGTAGTAACGCTCGTCATCGTTGTCGTCGACGAGGCCAAGCCAGGCACTCGCCTTGCGCACCGATCCCATGGACGCCTCCTCTCACAGCGGTCATTCTGCTTTCCGCATTCCCCATGGTCGTCCATGATGCGGATGTCGCGCCAAGTGGATAGACGCCGCGCGGGGGGTTTGTGACGGTACTGGTGCACAGCTAATACGTCGAGAGCCCGCGTCTCCCAAGGGTCGCACCGCATACGGCTGCTGACTGTGAGTGAAATATGATTCTTCGTGGCGGATGGGTGACGGACGGTGCGTCCGGGTGAACCGAGTGCCCCCGATCCGACATGACAATCGGTCGATAGCATGCGGCAGCTCAGTGTCCCAAGAGCGACGGGGGTTGTCGTGTTCGGAATCGTCAGGCCGTGCAGTCATCGGCTCGGAGAGAGTCTCAAGACCCAGTGGATGGCCCACCTGTGCGGGCTGTGCCTCGCGCTGCGCGGCGATCACGGGCAGTTCGCGCGGATCGTCACCAACTACGACGGGCTGCTCATCTCGGTTCTGACGGAGGCTCAGGCCGAGCGCGTCACCGCCGACGGGTGGCGGCGCACGGCGGGACCGTGTCCGCTGCGGGGCATGCGCACCGCCTCGGTCGCGCAGGGAGAGGGAGCGCGGCTCGCGGCCGCCGTCTCGCTGGTGCTCGCCTCCGCCAAGGTGCGCGACCACGTCGCCGACGGGGACGGGGTGCTGGCGCGGCGGCCGGTCGCCGTCGCCGCGCGCCGGGTCGCCGCGAGCTGGGGGCGGGCCGGGGAACGCGGCGGAGCTGCCGTCGGGTTCGACACCGCCGTCCTCGTCGACGCCGTGGACCGTCAGATCGGCATCGAGGCGCTCGCTGGGCCGGGCACCGCGCTGCTGACCGTCACCGAGCCGACCGAGACCGCCACCGCCGCCGCCTTCGCGCACACCGCCGTCCTGGCGGGCCGGCCCGCCAACGCGGCGCCGCTCGCCGAGGCGGGCCGTCTCTTCGGACGGCTGGCGCATCTGCTGGACGCCGTCGAGGACCAGGCGGCGGACGCGGCGGCCGGCGCCTGGAACCCGCTGACGGCCACGCACACCCCGCTCGCCGAGGCCCGCAGGCTCGCCGACGACGCCCTGCACGGCATCCGGCTCGCCCTGCGGGACGTCGAGTTCGCGGAAGGCAGGCTGGCGCATCTGCTGCTCGCGCACGAGCTGGGACGGTCGGTGGACCGGGCCTTCGGAACGCAGTCGTGCGGGCACGCGCACGGTCCGCAGGCCGGGCCGGGGCCGGAGGCCGCTCGCGGGACGGAGGGCGCCTTCGGGCCGCCCACCGGCCCGTACGCTCCGCGGAACCCGGCGGATCCGAACGCTCCGCACGCGCCCGGCAACCCGTACGGCAACCCCTACGGCGGCGAACCGCCCCGACCGCAAAAGCGGGGCTTCCTGGCCGGCTGCGCGGTCGCGATCGGACTGTGCTGCACCTGCAAGGCGTGCTGCGCCGACGAGTTCGAGGGCCCCTGGTCGCGCAAGAGGCGCGAGGGCTGGTGCAACGACTGCGGCGGCTGCGACGGGGGCTGCTGCGACTGCTGCGAGGCGTGCGAGTGCTGTGAGTGCTGCGCCTGCGACTGCTCCTGCTGACACGCCGTCACATGCCGTGCGCGGACGCTCATCGTCCGTGCCGGCCGCGGTCGCGGTGAGCGGCAGGCGTCTTCGGGCCGTATCTCCCGCCAAGGATGCGGATGCTCGAAAGGACCAGGGACCATGCCCGGGCGTTCTGACCAGACCGTGCCGCTCGCCGTGAAGATCGTCGTGAGCGGGGGACTCGGGGTGGGCAAGACCACCTTCATCGCCGCTGTCTCCGAGATCGAGCCGCTGGACACGGAGGCGCCGATCACCCAGGTGTCGGTGGGCGTCGACTCGCTCGACGGCGTCGAGTCCAAGACGACGACCACCGTGGCGCTCGACTTCGGGCGCATCAGGCTCGATCCGAGCATCGCGCTGTACCTGTTCGGGACGCCCGGACAGGACCGCTTCTCCTTCCTGTGGGACGACTTGGTGGAGGGCGCGCTGGGAACGGTCGTCCTCGCGGACACCCGGCGCATCGAGGAGTGCTACCCCGCTCTCGACTACTTCGAGGCGCAGGGCGCGCCCTTCGTCCTCGCCGTGAACCGCTTCGACGGGGCCGACTGGTTCGAACTGGACGAGGTCAGGGAGGCGTTGGGGCTGGGCGCGGACGTTCCCGTGCTGGAGTGCGACGCGCGGGAGCGGGGGTCCGTACGGGATGTGCTGGGGGCCTTGATGGACCGGGTGATCGGGTTCCGGGCCGCGTCCGGACGCAGGGCGGTGGCGGCGCAGGGGTGAGGGGAGGCCGAGGGGAGGGTGCGCGGGTGAAGGCGGAGCCGGTGGGGAGAGAAAGCGAAGGGGGCGCCCGGCAGTCCGGGCGCGCAGGGGGTCAGCTCAACAGGAACAGGACCACACTCGACCGAAGTCGATGTGGGAGCGCTTGACCAGCCACTGCTGCGGATGCATGGCCACAGTGGAACAGGGATCCGACTGCCCGTCAACCGATCCGAGACGTACCGCTCACAGTTCGGACAGCCTTGACAGTGAGGGGAAACGCCCCCGTACTCTCGCTGCACGGCCCTGCTGAGGGGCTCGGCCGTGTCTCCTGCCGTGTGGTGAAGGCCCCATCCGTGTCACGGAGCCTTCGCATGCCTCCCGAGCCCCCTGCCGAACCTCCGCCGTCCACCCGACGCCCCACCCGGCGAGACGTTCCCTCGCACGAGCGGGCCGTCGCCGCCACTCCAACGGCCCCCTGGCGACGCGCGGCGCTGCCGCCGCAGATCGCCGTGCACCGCCAGATCACCGTGCACCGCCAGGGACGTCCATGTGCCGTCGGGCGTGACCCGGTGCTGTACGCCGGCTCGCGAACCCGGTGTGCCGTACCACTCGGCGTGTTCCCCCGGCCGCGCACGTCCCGCGTCCCGGCGGAACGGCGCCACCGCGGGAGCCGCCCCGGTGTTCCCCTGGGACCTCGGCGCCGACGCCGTCGGGCGAACCGGTCTTCTTCCGCCGCGCCACAGAAAGGGTTCTTCCCCATGACCTCATCGCCCGGCCGGGGGCTGCTGCACCTGGCCGCCGCCGTCGACCAGCCGGAGGGCCACGACGTCGGCCTCTACGCCGAGCTGGCGCGGCTCGCCGAGCGCGGCGGCCTCGACTTCGTCACGCTGGACGAGGCCTGCGCCCGGCCCGGACCCGACGCGCCGGCCGTTCTGTCCCAGGTGGCGTCGGCCACCCGGCGCGTGGGGCTGGTGCCCACGCTGTCCGCCGTCCCCGTCGGACTCCTTGCGGTCCCCGCGACGATCGCCGCCCTGGACCGGGTCAGCCGGGGCCGGGCGGGCTGGCGGATCGACCCCTCCGCCACGAACGAGGAGGCACTGTTCCCCGACCGCGGTGGCCGCCTCGTCGACGGCGACACGCTGCGCCGCGTCGACTTCCGCGGGTCCGCCACCCCGGTGAACGGGCCGTCCGCCGGGGCCGGATCTCCGCAGGGACGCCCCGTGCGCGTCGTCGAAGCCACCGACGGGCGCGTCCGGTCCGTCGCCGCACGGCACGCCGACGTCGCTCTGGTGCGCGTCGCGAGCCCCGCGCGAGCCCGTGCCGCCCGTGACCGGCTGCGGTCCGAGGCCGCCGGGGCCGGACGCGACCCGGACTCGCTGCGGGTCATGGCGAGTCTGCTGATCGACCTCGGCGACGGGGAGCACGCCGCCCACCCGGGGAACGGCGGGGGCGGCCCCCGGCAGACGCCGCGGGGCCCGCTGTACCGGGGCGGTCCCGTCGACCTCGCCGACCTGATCGTCTCCTGGCGTCAGGAGGGCGCCGTCGACGGCTTCCACCTCACCCCCGTGGAACCGCGCCGGGACCTGGAGCGCCTGGTCAACGGAACGGTGGCACTCCTTCAGCACCGGGGCCTGTTCCGCACCTTCTATCCCGGCGGCACCCTGCGCGAGCATCTGGGGCTCGCCCGGCCCGCAGACCGGTCCGCGGGGGGAGCGGCCTGAGAGCGCGCGGATCCTGTTCTCCTCCTCCTGCCCATCCTTCTCCCCGCGGTCCTCGACCCGCTCGTCCTCGATCCGCTGGTCCTCGACCCGCTCGTCCTCGACCCGCTCGTCCTCGACCCGCTGGTCCTCGTCCTCGTGCTTCTTCCCGCTCCTTCTGCTCGCCCAGGACGCGCGGCCGCGCGAGGCCTGAAAGCGGCGTCCGGCGCCGCGTCCAGCGGTGGGCCGCTCACCGCGTGTGGGCCATCCGGACGGTCGAATTCCGGACACCGGGCCGACACCGGGGCCGCCCCCGGGCCGGGAGCGGGATGTGGGACGTCGGCCGGGACCGTGCGGCCGTCCGGCACGCGGAGGGGGTGGGGGACGGCGTCCCCGCAGGCGCACGCCGACCGGCGGACCGGACGCCGCCCCCGGTGCGGAGGAGACCGCGCGGGTGCGACTCCCCGCGGGCGGCGTTCGCCGACGCCATTGGCAGGGCGGACAGTTGACCCGTCCGGTTCTCCGCACCCCGGCGCACCGGACGGGTACGGACGCACGCCGGTGGCCGTCGACGCGGCCGTACTGCCTCCGTGCGCCATTGCCGGTACTTCGGTCCGTCCGCGGCCTCGACCGGGAAGACATGGGACGTGGCGGTCGAGGAAGAGGAGCGCAACCCGGTCTGAGCTGGGGCAAGAGGGCTGCAAGAGGGATCGACTCACGCAGTTCGTTCACTGGTTGACGGCCGAAAGGCGCCCTTGCGCCTACCGGCCGTTCGGCCGAATACTCCCCCTCAGCGCTTGTCAGGGTCACGGCGTGTCCGAAATCCGGACGAACGTCGGCCCTGGCTGCGCCTCACGGGCCCCGACCCCACACGACGGGCCCCCGACTTCCCCTGGGAGGGAACGAAACGTGAGGATCAAGCGCACCACCCCCACCACCCCCATGAGCGGCATTTCGAGACGGACCCGGCTGACCGCCGTCGCCACCGGACTCGTGGCCGCGGCCGCCATCGCGATCCCCCACGCGAGCGCGGCGGACAACACCACCTTCAGCGCCTCCGAACTCAAGAGCGCCGGAGCCTCGGTGCTCAAGGCGGACGTCCCGGGCACCGCCTGGGCGGTCGACAACAAGACCGGCAGACTGGTGGTCACCGTCGACAGCACGGTCTCCGACTCCGAGATCGCGAAGATCAAGCAGCAGGCGGGCAGCAACGCCGGCGCGCTCACGATCAAGCACACCCCGGGCAAGTTCAACAAGCTCATCGCCGGCGGCGACGCCATCTACGGCGGCGGCTACCGCTGCTCGCTCGGCTTCAACGTCCGCAGCGGCAGCACCTACTACTTCCTCACCGCCGGGCACTGCGGCGAGGTCGCCTCGACCTGGTACTCCAACTCCGGGCAGTCGGCCACCCTGGGCACGAACGTCAGCTACAGCTTCCCGACCAACGACTACGCACTGGTCCGCTACACCAACACCTCCGTCACCAAGTCCGGCACCGCGGGCAACACGGACATCACCAGCGCGGGCACCCCCAGCGTCGGCGCCACGGTCTACCGCGACGGCTCGACCACCGGCATCCACAGCGGGCGCGTCACGGCGCTGAACGCCACCGTGAACTACGGCGGCGGCGACGTCGTCTACGGCATGATCCAGACCAACGTCTGCGCCGAGGGCGGTGACTCCGGCGGCGCGCTGTACTCGACCAGCGGCGTCGCCTACGGCCTCACCTCCGGCGGCAGCGGCAACTGCAGCTCCGGCGGCACCACCTTCTTCCAGCCGGTGGTGGAGGCCCTGAACGCCTACGGCGTCAGCGTCTTCTAGCCCGTCCCGGGCCCCCGCACGCGAACCGTCGCGCGGGGGCCCCTCGCCGTCCGGAGCGCGTTCGTCCGGCACTGACAAAAGCGCCGACGGGTGCTGCGTACTTGTGAGCACCGCAGGGCCGCCCGGTCCGCACGGCCCTACGGTCCGGCTATGAACACGAGTCGCAGCACGGGAAGAACCGCGAAAGCCCTGCGCAGCGCCGCGCTTGCGGCGCTGCTGACCGCAAGCGCCCTCACCGCCGCCGCCCCCGACGCTCCCGCCGCTCAGGGCGAGTCCACGAGGACCGAGACGCCCGTGGCGTCGACGAGTCCGGTCACCGGGGTGACCGAGACGGCGGTACGGCTGAAGGCGCCGCTGCCCGCCTCCTTCGGCGCACGCCCGGCGGCGTGCGACTGGCTGTCGTACCTGCGCTACCGCTCCGCCGACGGTCCCGCGGCGTCGGCCGACGCCGACCGCGTCCTCGTCGCCCAACCGGGCATCCTGGAGGGCGCCGGAGCCTTCGACAGCGTGGCCCGCAACACCGTGGCGCGCGCCGCCGCGCAGGGCCTGCACATCGAGTTCTGGGCCCTGGACCGGCGCTCCAACTGCCTGGAGGACCACACCGGCATCGACTCCGGCGACCAGCACGCGGCCGTCGACTACTACTACCGGGGCAGACAGGTCGGCGGGCGCACCTTCGCCGGGTTCGTCGGCAACGAGCGGCTGGGCTGGATGGCGGGGCTCGGCGTCGAGCAGACCGTCCGCGACCAGTACGCCCTGCTCACCGCCGAACTGCCCGACCAGCGGGTACGGGAGCGCAAGGTGCTGTGCGGCGGCCACTCCCTCGGCGGGGTCGTCACCGGGTACTTCGCCACGGCCGACTTCGACGGCGACCGCGCCACCACCGCCGACGCCGGCTACCGGCAGTGCGCCGGCTACTTCGCCCTCGACACCACCGTCTCCACCTCGCTCGGCGACCTCAGCGGCAGCATCCCGGACGACACGAACCTGCCCGACGTCGGCCTCGGCTACGGCGTCGTCCAGGCCGGGCTCGACAGCGGAGTGCTGCCACGCTCGCTGTCCGCGCCGGTCCTGCTCAACCCCGAGACGATGACGCTGCTGGCCATCGCCGGTCTCGGAGCCGTGCGGGACCCGGGCGCCGAGGCCGACCTGCCGTCCTATCTGCCCTCCGGCCCCAACATCGAGGCGACCAACCGCTTCCTGTTCTCCAAGGACGCCGCCGCCTTCCTCACCGGCACGCCCGCGGTCAAGGACTTCCGGCTGACCAACGCCGCCGTGCTCGGGGCGCTGATGGACGACAACTCCGTGCCGCTGGCGTTCCTGCAGAGCAGCGTCGGCTTCTTCGACGGCGGGCCGGTCGTCGACAAGAGCTTCCCCGTCGCCAACGGCGGCGAGCAGCAGCCGGGGCTGTTCGGCACCGCCTACAAGGCGATCCCGGACCGGCCGCACGGCCCGCTGTACACCTGGCGCGACTACGACCGCGTCGGCGACCCCGACGACCCGGGCCGCCGGTCCGCCGACGGGACGCCGTTCACCGGCGCCGACAAGGAGGTCACCGCTCTCGGGGAACTGGCCCGCAGCCTCGCCGAGCAGCCGCTGGACTTCACCGAGCAGTACTTCCCGACCAAGCTCGTCACCGATCTCGAACTGGCCGGATCCCCGCAGGTGAAGCGGCTCGTCGCACACCCGGAGGGGCTCACCGCGAAGCCGACCCTCACCGTGCTCGCGGGCGACGGACTGCTGGCCGGCCGTATCCCGGCCGACCTGCACCCGCTGGTCGCCGACGGCTATCAGCACCTCGACGTGCTGACCGCGGCGCCGGTGCAGAACAACGGCCGGCCCGAGCCCGTCTCCACCGGTCTCACCGCGTTCGCGCGCGACCCCCGCTAGCGGCGCCCGCACGACGGGCACGACGGTCGGGCCCGGGAGGACGTCCTCCCGGGCCCGACCGTCGTGCGGGATCGAGGCTCAGGGCCCCTGCGGAGTGAAGACTCAGACCCGGCCCGCGGCGAAGACGGCCGCCGCGTCGGCGTTCGCCGTGTAGCCGAGGTGCGCCAGCACGTCGCCGCCGCCGTTCTCGCAGATGGGGTCGCCGTGGGCGCAGAAGTCGACGGTGCGGTTCTGGTAGACGCCGGTGACGCTCTTGCCGAGGGCCCGGATCGGGTTGCCGAACAGCAGCACCGCCGCCACCCGCGGTTCGAGGGCGGCGGGGATCGTGGCCACGATGGGGCTGCCGACCACGGCGCCGGCGCTGCTGACGCCGAGGGAGTTGTCGACGACGTTCGCGCCCTGCGAATAGCCGACGAGGACGAACCGCTGGTTCGGGCAGGCGGCGGCCTGGCTTTTGACGTGGTTCACCACATCCGCGTTGCCCTGTGCGGCCGAGGTGAGGGAAAGGTCCGCGGGATAGTTCACCTTGTAGCTGGAGAGGCTTTTACCCGTCAGTTTCCGCTGCAGGGCGGAATAGACCGGGTCGCCGACGATCAGGCCGAGCGTGCCCGGTTCGAAGGTGCCGCGAGCGGCCACGACGTCGATGTCCGAGCAGGCGGCGGCTGATGCGGTGGGTGCGGTGAGACCGGCCAGCGCGACCCCGCCGAGCAGGGAGAGCGCGGCCAGGCACGAGCGAATACGCATGGGGATCCTTTGCGGATGGGGCGCGATCGAGCGCCTGGGGGAAAGGACGTCCCGAACGTATTCGCTTTTCCTGTTCAGTTGTTATGGACGAGAATTCAGAAACTCTCCGTTTTTTGTTGCCGATATGAGCGGAAGGAAATTCCGGACGAGTGCCGGCGGGCGTGGACGTCGCCTAGGTGGCGCAGTCGCGGGGGCCCCGCAGCTCCTCGGAGCGCAGGGCCAGGATGAGGTCCAGCCGGGTGGCGGGCTCGTGCAGCGCGTCGCCGAACAGCTTCTCCAGCTGGCGCAGCCGGTAGCGGACCGTCTGCGGGTGCACATGCAGCCGGGCGGCGACGTCGGGCACGTTGCTGCCGCTGAGCAGCCAGGCCAGCAGCGTCTCGGCGAGCCGGGGGCGCTGGCCCTCGGACACCGCGTCGAGCGGAGCGAGGACCCGCGACTCCAACTGGGCGAGCAGCGGCTCGTCACCGTGCAGCAGCAGGGTCGACAGATGGTCGGCGCACCGCACCACGCCCTGCCGGGGCAGCACCCCACGGCCCATCAGCCCCAGCGCCCGGGTGGCCCAGTGCAGCGACTGGGCGGCCTCGGCGAGCGGGACCGTGGGGCCGATCGCCGCCGGCCGGCCGCGCAGCGCGAGCGCGAACGCCCGTCCGCCGAAGCGGCCGGAACCGTCCGGGTCGGGCACCAGCATCCGGGGCGGCCGGGACTCCATGTCCACCAGCGCCCCGGCGGCCGCCAGCGGCCGCTCCTCCTCGCGCTGCTCCGGCGTGGCCGCCAGCGCGACGACCGCGACGTACGGCGGCACCGACCACCGGGCGCCGTGCGCCAGGTCCTGCACCGCCTCCGAGGACACCGGGCCGTCGCCGAGCAGCAGGTCGAGCAGCCGTCTGCGGCGGCGCTCCAGCTCGTCCGTAGCGTGCAGCCGGGCCTCCGCGTAACCGGCGGCGGCCGCCTCCGCCACCTCGTGGACGGTCCGGAACGCCAGCTCGCCCAGAGCCGCCACGACCGTGGAGTCCAGCCCGAGCTCCTCGGCGGTGCGGCCCATCTGCCGCCAGGCCCGCAGTCCTCCGACCCGCAGCGCGGACTGCAGCGCGTCCAGGCTGCGGCCCTCCAGGGCTTCGCCCCGGCCGATTTCGTAGTAGGCCGATGCGATCGCGTTCCCCTGCCCGCGCGGGTCGGCGATGTGGTCGACGAAGAGCGTGAGGGCCTGGACGACGCCGGCCCTGAGGCGCGCGCGATACGTCCCGTCGGCCAGCCGCGCGTACTCCGGGACCTGGCTTCGGACCTCCTCCTCCACCTCGTCGGCGACGGCTTCGAGCCCGTCGCGCAGCAGTCTGGCCAGTTCTGGTGGCACAGGTGAGGCTCCGAGGTCCTGCGGCACACCGTGCGGGGTGGGGGAAGCCACGGCGGACACTCCTTTCACCCGGAGGCGGCTCACCCGCGGGCCGTCGCCCGCGGGACGAGGGGGCAGTACCGTGTTGGACGGGCCTGCCCTGCGCTCCGTTCCGTGCCCCGGCGCCGCCGGTGTCACTCCGGCACCCCCAGCGCACGGGCGAGCATCGGCCATGACGCGGTGAACTCCCGCTTCCAGTAGGTCCAGCTGTGTCCTCCTCCCGGGTAGTAGTGGGCGGTCACCGGGATGCCGAGCAGCGCGAGCGTGTCGGTGAAGGCGTGGGCGGACGGCCACAGGGCGCTCTCCAGCGCCTCGGGCAGCCAGTCGCCGCTGCCGCCCGCCACCCCGCTGCCGCTGGAGACGTACAGGCTCGTGCCGCGCAGCCCCGCCGCCCGGGCGCGCGGGTTGAAGTCGCGCCAGGTGAGGAGGTTCAGCAGCGGGTTGCCCCACAGGCTGAGGGGCGACAGGTTCTCGCGGGCGACGATGGCGTCCACGATCGGCGGCACGCCCGGCGCGGTGGTGTCGAGGACGCCGCTGTAGGAGGCCGCCGCCGCGTACCGGCCGGGGTGCCGCGCCGCGTGCGCCATCGCGCCGTAGCCGCCGGTGGAGACCCCGGCGACGGCCCGCACGCCGGAGGCCCGGTAGTTCCGGGCGAGCAGCGCCGGAACCTCCTCGACCTGGAAGGTCTCGTAGTCGGGACCGCTGCGCCAGTCGGTGGGGATGCCGGTGGGGCCCGCGTCCGGGATCGCCACGATCAGCTGCCGGCCCTCGGTGAAGGACTCGATGTCCGTCTCCCGCGTCCAGGAGGTGTAGTCGTCGTGGGCGCCGTGCAGCAGATACAGGACGGGATAGGAGCGGTCGGGCCGGGCGTCGAAGTCCGACGGCAGGATCAGCCGCAGCGGCGCGCTGCGGCCGAGGGCGGCGGACGCCACGGACACGTCCAGGGTGCGCGGTCCGATCCGGGTCACGGCCCGGCTCGTGGCGGCCCGGGCCGTGCCGGTCCCGGCGCCGAACAGCGCGGTCAGGCCGACGGCCGTCGCGGCTCTGGCGACGGCGCGTCGGGACACTCCGGTGGTGGGGTGGGACATGGCGGCTCCTCGTCGTCCGGTTCAGCGGCTGTGCTCGGCGAGCGCGCGCCGCAGCTGAGCGGCGAGCTCGTCGACGTGCGGGGGGTCGAGCAGCGACAGATGGTGGCCCTCGACCGCCACGACCGTCAGGCGCGGGCACACCTCCTCCCAGCCCAGGGCCTCGTCGTCGCGTTCGTAGGCGGGGTCGCGCACCGTGTGCGGGGCGGGCTCGGCGGCCCGGTACAGCACCACCGGTCCGTCGTAGCGCCCGGGCCGGTGGGCCTCGCCGATCCTGAGGTCCAGGTAGGAGGAGCGCTGGTGCTCCAGGGCGGCGGCGGGCACGTCGGCGGCCTCGCGCAGTGCACGCAGCACGGCGTCGATGCGCTCGCCGTCGTCGTCCGTCGCGACGAGCTCGTCGTAGGGCAGCTCCAGCCGGACCCCGTAGGCGTCGGCGACGTGCCGGGCGAAGCCGGTGAAGTGGGCGCGGATCCGGTCCGCCGGCGTCACACCGGGCAGCGGGAGCGGGCGCACGGAGTCGAGGAGCGCCACCAGCTCCACTTCCCGTCCGGCGGCGGCCAGCTGCCGTGCGGTCTCCTGGGCGAGGAAGCCGCCGAAGGACCAACCGCCCAGCACGCACGGCCCGTCCGGATGGACCGAGGTGATCGCCTCGGCGTACCGGCGCGCCTTCTCCGTCACCGTGCGGGCCTGCTCGACGCGTTCCAGCCCGTACACGGGCCGGTCGTCCCCGAGCCGGTCGACGAGCGCCCGGTAGACGTCGCTCGTGCCGCCGGCCGCGTGCAGCAGGAAGAGCGGGGCGCGGGCGCCGCCGGCGTGCAGGACGCGCAGCGGGGAGTCCGGCTCCCCGGCGGGGAGCGTCCGCCGGATGAGGTCGGCCACCCCCTCGACCGTGCCGGCGCCGAGCAGGAGGCGCAGCGGCAGTGCGATCCCGAACTCGCCTTCGAGGGCGGTGCGGATGCGGACGGCCATCAGGGAGTCCAGGCCCAGGTCGGTCAGGGCGGCGGTGGGCGCGACCCGGGCCGCCGGGTGCCCGGTGACCGCGGCGACGTGGTGGCGCACCCGGCCGGTGAGGGACCTGTCCTCGGGGGCGGCCGGCTCCGCGGCCGGGACGGACGCCGTCGCCGGACGGCCGTCCGTCCACCAGTGCCGTCGGCGCCGCCAGCGCGGTGCGGGCATGTCGACGACGCGACCCGGCGGCAGCGGAAGGCGTCCGCCGGCCGCGTACAGGGCCCCCACCCCGGTCAGGAACGCGGCGAAGTCGTCGGCGTCGCGGCGCAGCGTGCCCAGGACGAGCGCGCCGGGCGCGGAGGCGGCGACGGCCGCGGTCAGCACCGGGTGGGGCGAGATCTCGACGAAGGCGGTGTGGCCGTCGGCCGCGGCGGCCGCCACCGCCCGGTCCAGGCGCACGGGCCGCCGCAGGTTCGCCGCCCAGTGCGCGGCGTCGAACGTCGCCTCGCCGCGCGGGTCGTCCAGGACGGTGGAGTACACCGGGACGCGCGCCCGCCCGCCCCGGACGTCGGCCAGCGCCTCGGTCAACTCCGGCAGCAGCGGGTCCACCTGGGGGGAGTGCCCGGCGCCGGCGACCCGCATGGCGCGGGCGGTCCGCCCCTGTTTCCGCAGCGCCTCCACCAGATCGGCGACCGCCTCCTCCGGGCCGGTGACGACCTTCTGGCCGGGCGCGGAGTGCACGGCGACCCGCACCCCGCGGAACTCCGCCGCCAGGGCGTCGAGTTCGTCGTCGTCGAGGTCGACGACGGCCATCGCCCCGCCGCGCAGCCCGCCGAGCAGCCGGGCCCGCACGGCGACCACCCGCGCCGCGTCCGACACGTCCAGCGCGCCCGCGCACACCGCGGCGGCCACTTCGCCCAGCGAGTGCCCGATGACGGCGGCGGGCTCGACCCCCTGGGCGCGCCAGAGCTCCGCGAGCGCCAACTGCGTGGCGAACAGGGCGGGTTGGGCAATCTCCACCCGGTCGAGGTCGGCGCCGGAGGCCAGCCGGTCGTACAGGGACCAACCGCAGTGCGGGGCCAGCGCGACGTCGAGCTTCTCCACGGCCGCGGCGAAGACCGGCTCCTCGGCGAGCAGACGACGTCCCATGCCGGCCCACTGGCTGCCGTGCCCGGAGAAGACCCACACCGGCCCACGCCCGACCAGGGAGCGCTCGTCGGCGACGACCCGGGGATGAGGTCGGTCCTGCGCCAACGCGTCCAGTCCGTCGAGGAGTTCCTCCCGGTCGCGGGCGGTGACGGCGGCCCGCGTCCGGCCGCGGCCGGTCCGCCCGGCGAGGGTGCGCGCCACGTCCGCAGGGTGCGCCGTGCCCCCCTCGGGCGTGCGCAGCCACTCCGCCAGCCGGGCCGCGGTGTCCCGGACGCGTGCGGCGTCGACGTCGGAGAGGAGGTGCAGACGCGCGGCCGGTTCCTCGTCGCGAGGCCGCGACAGGACGGCGGGTCGCCGTTCCTCCAGCACCGCATGGGCGTTGGTGCCGCCGAAACCGAACCCCGAGACCCCGGCGGTGGCCGTTCCGCCGTAACGCGGCCACGGCTCCGGCTCGGTCACCACCCGCAGCCGTCCGTCGTCCAGGGCGCTGCCCCGCGCGCAGTGCAGGGACGGCGGAACGAGGTCGTGGTGCAGCGCGAGCACCGTCTTCACCAGCCCGGCGATGCCCGCGGCGGACTCCAGATGACCGAGGTTGCCCTTGACGGAGCCGAGCAGCAGCGGCTGGTCGGCGTCGCGGCCCGCGCCGAGCACCGCGCCGAGCGCACCGGCTTCGATCGGGTCGCCCAGCGGGGTGCCGGTGCCGTGCGCCTCGACGACGTCGATGTGCCCCGGATCGAGCCCGGCTCGCGCGTAGGCCGTCTCCAGCAGGGCGCGCTGGGCCGCGGGGTTGGGCGCCAGGAGACCGCCCGAGCGGCCGTCGGAGTTGACGGCGGTGGCGCGGATGACGGCGAGGACGCGGTCGCCGTCCCGTTCGGCGTCGGAGAGCCGCTTCAGCAGCACGGCCGCGCAGCCCTCGCCGCGGCCGATGCCGTCGGCCGCCGCGGAGAACGGCTTGCAGCGCCCGTCCGGCGCGAGGGCGCCGGCCCGCCGGAACGCGACGGTGACGGCCGGGGAGAGCAGCACGTTGACCCCGGCGGCGATCGCCGTGTCGACCTCGCCCGTGCGCAGACTGACGCAGGCCTGGTGCACGGCGACCAGCGACGACGAGCAGGCGGTGTCGACGGCCGTGCTCGGTCCCCGGGTGTCCAGCACGTACGCCACCCGCCCCGCGGTCACGCTCAACGCGCCGCCGGCCGGCGCCCAGGGGTCCACCGCGGCCGGGTCGGCGCCGGTCAGCGAGCCGTACTCCGGGGCGGAGACGCCCACGAAGACGCCGGTCGCCGTGCCGGCGAGGGACGCGGCCGGCACGGACGCGTGGTCGAGGGTCTCGTGGACCACCTCCAGCAGGATCCGCTGCTGCGGGTCCATCACGGCGGCCTCGCGCGGGGTGATGTGGAAGAAGTCCGCGTCGAACCCGGCGATGTCGTCGAGGTACCCGCCGTGCGGCGGCGCCTCGGCGGGCGGGTACGCGGTGAAGTCCCGCCAGCGGTCGTCCGGCACCCGCCGGATCGCGTCCACGCCGTCCGTCAGCAGCCGCCAGTAGTCCCCGGGTCCGTGCACGTCACCGGGCAGCCGGCAGCCGACCCCGATGACCGCGACGGGCTCGCCGGACGGGCCCGGCGCACCCGGCGTCGCGGCCGGCGGCGCGTCCCGGGGAACGTGTCGCGCGGAGGCGTGCGCCGCCGCGCGGCCGCACAGGTGCGCCACGAGGGCGTCGGCGGTGGGCGCCTCCCACAGCAGCGTCGCCGGGAGTTCGCGCCCCGCGGCCCGGGAGAGCTCCCCGGCCAGGACCACCGCGTCCCGTGAGGACATGCCGAGATCCGCGAGCGGCCGGTCCATCGGGACGTCCGCGGCGGGCGTGCCGTGCCAGGAGGCCGCCCGCTCGGCGATCAGCCGGCGCAGCGCCCGTTCGTCCATGGTGCTCACCTGGCCGCCTCCGTCGCGTACGCGCCCGCCAGATACCGTTCGCGGGCCAGCGTCCGCGACACCTTGCCGCTGGACGTCCGGGGCACGGCGCCCGGCGGGACGAGCACGACGTCGGCGAGCCGCAGCCCGTGCCGGGCGGACACCGCCGCCCGTACCGCGCGCACCAGGGCCGGCACGTCGATCCCGGCGAGGTCCGTGGTCCGTGCGTGCTCCGCCACGACGGCCGCCCGTTCCCCTTCGGGGCCCGGCACGGAGAACGCGGCGAGCCGGTCGCGCCGCACGGCCGGGTGCGCCTCCTGGACCGTGGCCTCCACGTCCTGCGGATAGTGGTTGCGGCCGTCGACGACGATGAGGTCCTTCAGCCGACCGGTGACGATCAACTGGCCGTCCACAACGGTCCCGAGGTCACCGGTACGCAACCAGCCGCCCGAGCCGTGCGCATCGCCCGCAGCATCGGACGCCGTGCCGGACGCCGTGCCGGACGTCGTGTCGGACGTCGTGTCGGCGAGCACCGCGCCGAAGACCTGCTGCGTCAGTCGGTCCTGGTCGCGGTAGCCGCGGCCGACGTTCGGGCCGCGTACCCAGATCTCGCCGATCTCGCCGTCCGGCAGGGCGGTGCGCGACGCCGGGTCGGCGATGCGGACCTGTTGCCCGGCGGGGGCGCCGCAGCCGGCCAGCAGCACGGCCGCCGGATCGTCGGGCCGCGCGGGCAGGGCCTTCCCGGCGACCAGGGCGTCGCGGTCGAGCGAGAACCGGCGCAGCGGCTCCCAGGGCCGGGCCGCGCTGACGAACACGGTGGCCTCGGCGAGACCGTACGACGGGCAATGGGTCTGCGGCACGAGTCCCCGGTCGGCGAAGGCGGCCTGGAAGGCGTCGGCCGTCCCGGGCCGCACCGGCTCGCTGCCGTTGATCAGCGCGGTGATCCGGTCCAGCCGCAGCTCCGCCTTCTGCCCCTCGGTGACGGCCGAGGCGCAGTAGTCGTAGGCGAAGTTGGGCGCGGCGCTCACCGCGTGCGGGTGCGCGGAGAGCAGCCGCAGCCAGCGCGCGGGCTCGTGCAGGAACGCCGCCGGGTCCATGAGCACCGACAGCGCTCCTCGCGAGACCGGGGCGGCGACGCTCAGCACGAGCCCCATGTCGTGGTACAGCGGCAGCCACCCCACGCAGGTCATCGGAGCGCCGTCGGCGACGTAGGCGGTCAGCGCCTGGCGGGCGTTGGCGACGACGTTGGCGTGTGTGATCTCCACGCCCGCCGGGGTCCGGGTCGAGCCGGAGGTGTACTGCAGATAGGCGACGGCCGTGTCGTCGAGCGCGACCGCCCGCCGGTCGCCTGCGGCGGCGTCGGGCACCAGGTCGGCGGCGACGACCGTCACCGCGCCGCCCGCGCAGAACTCCCGCACCTCGTCGAGGACGTCGCTCGTCGTGACGACGACCGCCGGACGCGCGTCGGCGAGGACGGCCGCGAGCCGGTCGCCGTGCCCGGGCAGCCCCGGCGGATACAGGGGTACGGCGACCATGCGGGCGGCGAGCGCCGCGAGGAACGCGGTGACGTACTGCGAGCCCTGCGGGCACAGCAGCGCGACCCGCGCTCCGGGCTCGGCCTCCTCGGCGAGCCGTGCGGCCAGGGCCCGCATCCGAAGGTCCAGGCGGCGCCAGGTCAGGGTGCGGTGGATGCCCCGCGGGTGCGCGGCGGGGTGGTCGACGAAGGTGAACGCCCGGCGGTCGGGGGTGGTCTCGGCCCAGTGCCGCACGTACTCCGGCAGGCTCCGGCAGGCGGGCGCGAGCGGGGGGCGGGGGGTGTCCGTCACGGATGGCTCCTCACACGGTCAGAGCGGGATGTTGCCGTGCCGGCGCTCCGGCATCGGGGCGCGCTTGCCGCGCAGCGCGCGCAGGGCGCGGCAGACGTGGGCGCGGGTGTCGCGCGGGGCGATGACGGCGTCGACGTATCCGCGCTCGGCGGCGGGATAGGGGGTGCCGTGGGTGCTCTCGTACGCGGCGACGAGACGGGCGCGCAACGCGTCGGGCTCGTCGGCGGCGGCGAGTTCCCGCCGGTGCAGGATGCCGACGGCGCCTTCGGCGCCCATGACCGCGATCCGGGCCGTGGGCCAGGCGAGGTTGACGTCGGCGCCCAGGTGTTTGGAGCCCATCACCGCGTACCCGCCGCCGTAGGCCTTGCGCACCACCACGGTGACCTTGGGGACGGTCGCCTCGGCGTAGGCGTACAGCAGTTTGGCGCCGCGCCGGATGATGCCGCCGTGCTCCTGGCGCACCCCGGAGAGATAGCCGGGGACGTCGGCGAAGGTCAGCAGCGGGATGCCGAACGCGTCGCAGAACCGCACGAAGCGTGCCGCCTTCTCGGAGGCGTCGATGTCGAGGACCCCGGCCGCGTGCAGCGGCTGGTTGGCGACGACGCCGACCGGAGCGCCCTCCACGAGGGCCAGGGCGCAGACGATGTTGGGTGCGAACAGCTCCTGGATCTCCAGCAGTTCGCCGTTGTCGACGACCGACCGCAGCACGTCGCGCATGTCGTAGGCCTCGGCGAGCCGGTCCGGCACGATCTCGTCGAGCGGCGTCCCGTCGCCCGCGGCGGCCGGCGCGTATCGCGGCGGCGGCTCCAGGTTGTTGGCGGGCAGGTACGACAGCAGGTCGCGTACGGTGTCGAGGGCGTCCATCTCGTCGGCGGCGAGGAAGTGGGCGTTGCCGTTGACGGTGTTGCTGGTGCGGGCGCCGCCCAGTTCCTCGGCGCCGGTGCGTTCGCCGGTGACCGCCTCGATGACGTCGGGCCCGGTGACGAACATGTGCGAGGCGCCGTCCACCATCACGGTGAAGTCGGTGATGGCCGGCGAGTACGCGGCGCCGCCGGCGCACGGCCCGAGCACGACCGAGATCTGCGGGATGACCCCGGACGCCTTGACGTTGCGGCGCACCAGCTCGGCGTAGAGGGCGAGCGAGGCGACGCCCTCCTGGATGCGGGCGCCGCCGCCGTCATTGAGCCCGACGACCGGACAGCCGGTCTTCAGCGCGAGGTCCATCAGGGCGACCGTCTTCTCGCCGAACGCCTCGCCCATGCTGCCGCCGAACACCGTGGGGTCCTGGGCGAACACGCAGACCGGACGCCCGTCGACCGTGCCGTAGCCGGTGACCACGCCGTCGCCGTAGGGCCGTCGGGCGCCGTCCCCGGTGGGCCGGCCCCTGACGAACAGGCCGGTCTCGGTGAACGAGCCCACGTCCAGCAGCAGGTTGATCCGCTCGCGTGCGCCGTGCTCGCCGCGTCTGCGCGGTCCGCCCGGAGCCGTTGCCCGGGCCTGTCGGCTCTCCAGGCCGGCGAGACGTTCGGCGGTGCCGTCGGGCACGCGCGTCACCGTCTTCCGCCCCCGGGATGTCGTCGCCTCTGGCGTCACAGCCACCTCCGAAAGTGGCTTCGAATATGGCAGCGACCAGGGGGAGGGCCGAAGGGATCGCCGCTTCGTGTGCGCGAGATGAGTCTCCCGGGCAACGGGTTCGTCCCTGGATGACAACAGCCGAAAGGGGTGGTGAAGGAGCGGAGGGCGCGCGGTGCCCACCCTGTGCGCTTGTCGAGGTCGACCTTGTGCGCTCTCCGCGGGGTTCGGAAGAGTGGGCGGCCGCCGGCCATCCTTCCGGCCCGCCGCGGGCTGCGCGGCCGCTCCGGACCGACCCCCCGCAGGAGGACGCGAGTTGAAGCACCGACGGATATCCGGGCGACGGGCGGCCGTGGCGGGCGCGGCTGTCGCCGCACTCGTCGCGGCGGGAGTCACCCTCCAGACCGCGAACGCCGACGAGCCGGCGAAGACCCCTCGGCCCGCCGTCCTCTCGGCCCTCGCGGCCGGAAGGCTGGCCTCGACCCTGAGCGCGGACCTCGGCGACGACGCGGCGGGCACGTACTACGACGCGCAGAGCCGCAGTCTCGTGGTGAACGTCCTCGACGAGAGCGCCGCGCGCACCGT
This sequence comes from Streptomyces hayashii, assembly GCF_024539815.1. Lineage (GTDB taxonomy): Bacteria > Actinomycetota > Actinomycetes > Streptomycetales > Streptomycetaceae > Streptomyces > Streptomyces hayashii. The sequence goes on along the minus strand of NZ_JAHHIU010000173.1, from coordinate 7,880 downwards.
CGAGGCGGCCGGCGCCCGGGCCAGACGCGTCGAGAACACCCTCGCCGAACTGACCGGCGCCCATGCGAAGCTCAAGGCGGACGCGACCGTCCCGGGCACCGCCTGGGTGACCGATCCGACCACCGGCAAGGTCGTCGTCTCCGCCGACCGCACGGTCTCCGACGCGCAGTGGGCCGATCTCTCCAAGATCGTCGACGGCCTCGGCGCGGTGGCCGAACTCCGGCGCGCCAAGGGAGAGTTCAAGCCCTTCGTCGCGGGCGGCGACGCCATCGGCGGAGACGGCGGGCGCTGCTCGCTCGGCTTCAACGTGGTCAAGGGCGGCGAGCCGTACTTCCTGACCGCCGGGCACTGCACCGACGCCATCTCCACCTGGTCGGACTCCTCCGGTGCGAAGATCGGCGCCAACGCGGCCTCCAGCTTCCCGGGTGACGACTACGGCCTGGTCAAGTACACCGCCGGCGTGCCCCACCCGAGCGAGGTAGACCTCTACGACGGCTCGGCCCAGCGGATCACCGGCGCCGCCGAGGCCACCGTCGGCATGAAGGTCACCCGCAGCGGCTCGACCACCCGGGTGCACTCCGGCACGGTCACCGGCCTGGACGCCACGGTGAACTACGGCAACGGCGACGTCGTCGACGGCCTGATCCAGACCGACGTGTGCGCCGAGCCCGGCGACAGCGGCGGCCCCCTCTTCTCGGGCGGCAGCGCCGTCGGCCTGACCTCGGGCGGCAGCGGCGACTGCGCCTCCGGCGGGGAGACGTTCTTCCAGCCGGTGACCGAGGCGCTGTCGGCGACGGGGACGCGGATCGGCTGACGGGCCGCCGCGACATCGACGGAGGTCCCGCCCCGCGCACCGGGGCGGGACCTCACGCCTGTCTCGCGCCGCACCTCACGTCCGGCCTGCCGCCGCGGGTCACGGCGTGCTCTGCGCGCGACGCGTGCGCAGTGCGGAGGCCAGCAGGGTGACGACGACGCCCGCGACCGCCCACGCGGACAGCACCAGCAGGGACGCGGTCATGTCGTTGCCCTCGAAGTAGGCGATCGAGCGCGCCGCCCAGGTCCCCGCACCGGGCGGCAGCGCCGGTCCGATCGCCTTCCAGAACGGCGGGAGCAGCGGAGGCGGCAGTGCGCCGCCCGCGCTCGGGTTGCCCAGGATCACCACGAGCAGGATGACCAGCCCGATGCCGGCGAGCCCGAAGACGCCCTGGAAGGCGAGCGTGGCCGCGCCGACCGCGAAGACGATCAGCGCGCCGAGCCCCCAGTAGGCCGCGAGGCTGCCCGGCAGGGCGTCCAGGACCGGTCCGACGATCAGGGCGCCGCCGAGTCCGCCGACGATCCCGACGACGGCCATGGCGAGCAGCCGGATCACCGCGCGGCGCGGGGTGGAGCGGCCGGCGCCCGAGCTGATGACCATGATCGAGGCGCAGAGGTAGCCGCCCACGCACCAGCCGACGGTCAGGTAGAAGGACGACAGTCCGTTGGCGTCCTCCTTGTCGGCCGGGACCACGTCGACGGTCCGCAGGGTGCGCGCCTGGGACTTCTCCAGGGCGGTGGTGAGCGTCACCAGGGTGGCTGCCAGCACCTTGCCGCCGCCGGTGGCCACCAGGAGGGTGTCGGCGCCCCCGGTCGGACCGACGACCAGGGCGCCGTCGATCTTCCGGTCGAGGATCTGGGCGCGGGCCGTCGCCGCGTCGGCCACGGCCCGCAGGTCCAGGGGGTCGCCCGGCAGCTTCTCCAGCCGGGCCACCGTCTGGCGGGCGACGGCCTGGGGCGCGACGACCCCGAAGGGCACGTCCTTGGGTCTGGGGTCGTGCAGCGCTCCCACATAGGAGGCGATGAAGAGCAGATGGAGGGCGACCACGCCGACGACCAGCAGCGTGGCCCGCGGGGTCACGGCGTCCTTCACCTCGTCGAGGAAGGAGCCGCGGGAAGGGCCGCGGGGAGCGTCGGCACCGGTGCTCTGTGTCATGTCCCCACAGTCCGGGGCGCGGGGTGTTTCCGCAGGTGGGGGGCGCCCGAACGGCTGTCGTACATACGTTCGGGATTTGGTCTATGGTGGGGGTGGGAGAGTAGTGAACTGATGTTCGATTCGGGAGGTGCGGATGCCAGGGTTCACGCATCTGCACACCGTCTCCGGGTTCTCCCTGCGGTACGGGGCCTCGCACCCGGAGCGGCTGGCCGAGCGCGCCTCGGAGCGGGGCATGGACGCCCTCGCCCTCACCGACCGCGACACCCTCGCGGGCACGGTCCGCTTCGCCAAGGCCTGCGCGAAGGCGGGCGTGCGTCCGCTGTTCGGAGTGGACCTGGCGGTGACGGCGCCCGAGCGCCCGCAGGGCGACGCGTCGTCCGTACGGCGGGACCGCCGCCGCACCCCCGTGCGCGGCGGCGCCTTCGTCGACGAGTCGACGCCCCGCGTCACCTTCCTCGCCCGCGACGGCGCCCGGGGCTGGGCCGATCTGTGCCGGCTGGTCACCGCGGCGCACGCACACGCGGGGGACGGCACGGGCCTGCCGTCGCTGCCCTGGGCCGACAACCACGGCGACGGTCTGACCGTCCTGCTCGGCCCGGCCTCCGACGTCGGCCGCGCGCTCGCCGCGGGCCGTCCGGACCGGGCCGCGAGACTCCTCGCCCCCTGGCGGGAGGCGTACGGCGACGCCCTGCGCCTTGAGGCCGTCTGGCACGGGCGCACCGGCACCGGCGCCGGGTCCCTGCGGCTGGCCGCCCGCACCGTCGGCTTCGCCGCCGAACAGCGGATCCGGCCCGTGCTCAGCAACGCCGTCCGGTACGCCGACCCCGGCCAGGGCCCGGTCGCCGACATCCTGGACGCGGCCCGCCGGCTGGTCCCCGTCGACCCGACCAAGGAGCTCGACTCGGGCGAGGCCTGGCTCAAGGGCGCGGACGCCATGCTCGGGGCGGCGGAGCGGATCGTGGAGGCCGCGGGCTTCCGGCGGGACGTCGCCCACCGGCTGCTGGAGCAGACCCGGGTCGCGGCCGCCGAGTGCCTGGTCGATCCCGAGGACGACCTGGGCATGGGCGCCGTCCACTTCCCCGAGCCGCATCTCGTGGGCGCGGACCGCCGCACCGCCCAGCGGACACTGGCCTCGCGAGCGGCGGCGGGGATGGTGCTGCGGGGCTACGACCGGTCCGCGAAGGCGCGGCCGTACTGGGAGCGGATGCACGACGAACTCGACATCATCGCCCACCACGGATTCGCCTCCTATTTCCTGACGGTCGCTCAGGTGGTCGACGACGTGCGGAAGATGGGCATCCGGGTCGCCGCGCGGGGCTCGGGCGCGGGCTCTCTCGTCAACCACCTCCTCGGCATCGCCCACGCCGACCCCCTGGAGCACGGGCTGCTGATGGAACGCTTCCTGTCCCGGGAGCGGGTCGTGCTGCCCGACATCGACGTCGACGTGGAGTCCGCGCGCCGGCTGGAGGTCTACCGCGCGATCATCGGCCGTTTCGGGGCCGAGCGGGTGGCGACGGTCGCGATGCCGGAGACGTACCGCGTCCGGCACGCGATCCGGGACGTCGGCGCGGCCCTGTCCATGGACCCGGCCGAGATCGACCGCGTCGCCAAGTCCTTCCCGCACATCCGGGCCCGGGACGCCCGCGCGGCCCTGGAGGAACTGCCCGAACTCCGGTCGCTGGCAGGGGAGAAGGAGAGGTACGGGCGGCTGTGGGAGCTGGTCGAGGCCCTCGACGCCCTTCCGCGCGGAATCGCCATGCACCCGTGCGGGGTGCTCCTGTCCGACGCCTCCCTGCTCTCCCGCACGCCGGTCGTGCCGACCAGCGGCGAGGGGTTCCCGATGGCCCAGTTCGACAAGGACGACGTCGAGGACCTCGGGCTGCTCAAGCTGGACGTGCTGGGCGTGCGGATGCAGTCGGCGATGGCGCACGCGGTGGCGGAGGTGGAGCGGGCGACGGGGGAGCGGATCGACCTGGACGCGGTCACGGAGGGCGACCCGGCGACGTACCGGCTCATCCGGTCCACCGAGACGCTCGGGTGCTTCCAGATCGAGTCGCCGGGCCAGCGGGACCTGGTGGGGCGGTTGCAGCCGGCCACCTTCCACGACCTGGTCGTCGACATCTCCCTCTTCCGGCCCGGCCCGGTCGCCGCCGACATGGTGCGGCCGTTCATCGAGGCCCGGCACGGGCGCGCGCCGGTCCGGTACCCGCATCCGGATCTGGCGGAGCCGCTGCGGGACACCTACGGCGTCGTCGTCTTCCACGAGCAGATCATCGACATCGTCGCGATCATGACCGGCTGCGGGCGCGGCGAGGCGGACCGGGTGCGGCGCGGGCTGTCCGACCCGGAGTCCCAGGGGCGGATCAAGGTGTGGTTCGCGCAGCACTCGGCGGCGAGGGGCTACAACGCAGAAACGATTCAGCGGACCTGGGGGATCGTCGAGGCCTTCGGCTCCTACGGGTTCTGCAAGGCGCACGCGGTCGCCTTCGCCGTTCCGACGTACCAGTCGGCGTGGCTGAAGGCGCACCACCCGGCCGCCTTCTACGCCGGGCTGCTCACGCACGACCCCGGGATGTACCCCAAGCGGCTGCTGCTGGCGGACGCGCGACGGCGCGGGGTGCCGATCCTGCCGCTGGACGTGAACCGGTCGGGCGTCGCCCACCGTATCGAACTGGTGTCTGAACCGACGCCGTTGTCCGAACAGGCGCCGTCGACGGAATCGAGGTCATCGGTGGAATCGGTGGGCTCGGTGGGCTCGGTGGACTCGGCCGGGCGGTGGGGGCTGCGGCTCGCCCTCTCCGACGTCCACGGCATCAGCGAGGCCGAGGCGGCACGGGTCGCGGACGGGCAGCCGTACGCCTCGTTGCTGGACTTCTGGGAGCGGGCCCGCCCGAGCCGGCCGCTGGCGGGGCGGCTCGCTCAGGTCGGCGCGCTGGACGCCTTCGGCGCCAACCGCCGTGACCTGCAACTGCACCTGACCGAGCTGCACCGGGGCGGGCGCGGCGCGGGCGGCGGCCAACTCCCTCTGGCGGGCGGGCGGAAGACCGCCTCGGCCGGACTGCCCGACCTGACCTCCGCCGAGCGGCTCAGCGCCGAGCTGGGCGTGCTGTCCATGGACGCCTCGCGCCATCTGATGGACGACCACGGCGACTTCCTCGCCGAGCTGGGCGTGGTCTCGGCCCGTCGGCTGCGGGAGGCGCGGCACGGGGAGACCGTGCTGGTCGCGGGCGCCAAGGCGGCCACCCAGACCCCGCCGATCCGGTCCGGCAAACGGGTCGTCTTCAGCACCCTGGACGACGGCACCGGCCTGGTCGACCTGGCCTTCTTCGAGGACTCCCACGACGCCTGCGCCCACACCGTCTTCCACTCCTGGCTGCTGCTGGTGCGCGGGGTGGTGCAGCGGCGCGGCCCGCGCAGCCTCAGCGTGGTGGGCTCGGCCGCCTGGAACCTCGCCGACCTGCTGGAGGTGCGCCGGGACGAGGGACTGGAAGGGGTCGCGGCCCGGCTGGCCGCTCCGGGCGGCCACGCGGGCGACCCCGACGACGGCGACGGCCCGGCGCGCGGCCGGCTCGCCGGTTCGGACGGGCTGCCCGCGCCGGCGGGCTCGGCCGCCCAGGACGCGATGGAACGGCGTCGCCTCCGGATGCCCACGGGGTACGAGATGCACCCCTGGGCCGATCTGCGCCCCGCGGGCGAAGGGCCCGCGGTGGGAAGGAAGTTGTGGCACCAGAGTCCGGGGAGTGCGGGATGACCATCCTCTGCGTACGTTTCCAGCTTCCTCCGGCGCGCGAGGCAGCCCTGCCGGCGCTGCTCGGGCTGCTGGAGGAGTTCACGCCGGTCGTCGAGGCGCTGCCGCCTGACGGGGCGCTGGCCGATCTGCGGGGCGCCGAACGGTACTTCGGGCGCAGCGCGGTGGAGCTGGCGTCGGTGATCCGGGTGCGCGCGCTCGCGCTGCACGGCGTCGACTGCGTGATCGGCGCCGGTCCCGGCCCGCTGACGGCCCGCATGGCGCTGCGGGCCGCCCGGCCCGGGGTGACCCGCGCGGTCCCCGAGGGCGAGGTGCGCGCGTTCCTCGCCGGGCAGCCCGTCACCGCGCTGCCCGGGGTCGGCGCGGCGACCGCCCGCACCCTGTGCGAGTACGGTCTCGACACCCTCGGCCGGGTCGCTGCCGCACCCCTGTCCACGCTCCAGCGACTGATCGGCGCGAAGGCGGGCCGGGAACTGCACGAGAAAGCGAACGGTGTCGACCGCGGCCGGGTGGTGCCGAACTCCGTGTCACGGTCGCTGGCCGCGGAACGCCCCTTCGAACGCGACGAGCTGGACCCCGACCGGCATCGCCGCGCCCTGCTCTCGGCCGCCGAGGAACTGGGCGTCCGGTTGCGCGCCGTGGGGAAGGTCTGCCGCACCCTGACCCTCACCGTGCGCTACGCCGACAGATCCTCCACCACCCGCAGCCGCACCCTGAAGGAGCCGACCGCGCACTCGGCGGCCCTGACCGGGACGGCGTACGGGCTCTACGAGGCGCTCGGTCTGCAGCGCGCCCGGGTTCGCGCGGTCGCCCTGCGCGCCGAGGCCCTCGGGCCCGCCGAACAGGCCTCCTACCAGCTCACCTTCGACCCCGTCGACGAGAAGGTCCGCCGGATCGAGGAGGTCGCCGACCGGGTGCGGGCGAAGTTCGGTCCGGGTGCCGTGAAGCCGGGGACGCTGGCGGCGTGAGGGGCGGCGGCGGGATCAGTTGGCCCACGGGGGAGTGATCCGGGTCCCGTCGGCCAGTTCCGCCTCCAGTCCGATGGACGTGGTGACCCAGGAGAGCGCGGTGTGGTCGGTCGGGTTCTCGACGGCCAGGGTCGCCCCCGGGTTGACGATCACGGTGTCGCCCGCCCGGATCCGCTCGGCGCGGCCGTCGAGGGTGAGGATCAGCTCGCCGACGAGCAGATGGAAGATCTCCTCCCGGTTGACGGTGTGCGCGGGCGCCTTGGTGCCGGCCGGGATCTCGCCCCGCCAGGCGCACAGCTCCTTGCTGCCGGTGAGGGGAGTGGCGTACGAGACGAAGCGGGCGCCGTGGATCTCGTGGGTGACGGCCTCCGAGGAGCGGACGACGGGCATGGGTGCCTCCTGATGGGCAGAGATGGTCAAGCAACTTGACTAAGTTCCTCTATGGTCAAGCTGCTTGACCATGTTGTCAAGGGTGTTTCAATGCAGCCGTGCAGAACTCCGAAGCTCTCGCCCTGTCCGCCGCCCTGCTCGCCGCCGCCGGTGAACTCACCCGGCGCATCAACGACGGCGTCGTCGCCCGTGGCTTCGACGGGCGGCCCTCCTACGGCTTCGCCTTCACGCGGCTCGCCCGGGGCGGTGCGACGGTCACCGAGCTGGGCGTCCATCTCGGGGTCACCAAGCAGGCGGCGAGTCAGCTGGTCGACGAGCTCGTGCGCAAGGGGTACGTCGAACGCCTGCCGCATCCGGGGGACGCGCGCGCCCGGCTGATCGTGCTCACCGAACGCGGCTGGGAGTGCACCCGGGCGGCGGAGGAGGCGGCCGCCGAGGTGGTGCGGGACTGGGCCGACGTGCTCGGCGAGGATCAACTGGGCGTTCTGCGCGCCCAATTGACGCACATCGCCCCCGACGGTCCCATTCGCCCCGTCTGGTGATCGCATATCAGTGACCGCGGCCGCCCGTGGCTAGCGCTGGAAGTTTTTACTGACGCGTAACTTCACACTTCACTTACTCGCCCGTAACTTGACGAGTGAACAGCATCCTCGTGATCCGGATCACAGGCGTAAGGCCATCGCACCTCCCGTGAGCCGCAAGGAGATCACCCGATGCTGCCCTGGAAACGCCTGCTCCGACCGTTCGCCGCCCTGCTGCTGGCCGCCGCGGCCGCCACCGTCCCCGCCGCCACCGCCGCCCACGC
>NZ_JAHHIU010000172.1 GCF_024539815.1 Streptomyces hayashii | reverse complement strand
CTACCAGCTGCACCGCGCACCACCCCAACGCCCGCACCTTGCCCGCCCGCACGAGTTCCGCCATCGCGCCCCAGGTCTCCTCGACCGGGACCTCGGGGTCGGCGCGGTGCAGCTGGTAGAGGTCGATGACGTCCGTCTGGAGGCGCCGCAGGGACGCGTCGCAGGCCCGTCTCACATACCCGGGGCGGCCGTTGGCGACGATGTGCTGCTGGCCGACGAGCAGACCCACCTTCGTCGACACGAACGCGTCGGCGCGCCGCTCCTTCAACACCCGCCCCAGCAACAGCTCGTTGGTGAAGGGTCCGTACATGTCGGCGGTGTCCAGCAGGGACGAACCCGCGTCCAGCGCCCGGTTCACCGCCCGGAGCGACTCGTCGCCCCGTTGTCGCGACCCGCTGTACGCCCAGCTCATCGGCATGCACCCGAGGCCCACGGCCCCCACCTCAAGCGCCCCCGCGCCGATCGTCCTGCGCTCCACCTGCTCGTGACCCTCCCTCGCCGGACCCCCCAACCTAACCGCTGGGCCGACGCGTGCCTGACATAGCCTCCTGGCATGACCGCTGACCTGGCACGCGACGTATGGCTGCCCATCCCGCCCGACGAGATCGACGGGCTCCCGGACGGGTTGGACTACCTCTTCTGGGACGGAGGAGAGGCCGGCGACCAGCCGTTCCCCGGCGATCCCGCGCGCTGCGTCGTGTACGTGGTGCCGTACATGAAGCGGCAGCCCGTGAAGGTGCGGCCGTTGCGGGAGATGCGCAGCCTCCAGGTCGTGCAGACCCTCACCGCCGGCGTCGACGACATCACCGCGCGGCTGGCGGATCTCGTGCCCGGCGTGCGGTTGTGCAACGCGCGCGGAGTGCACGAGGCGAGCACCGCGGAACTGGCGCTCACCCTGACCCTGGCCGCACTGCGCGGGATCCCCCAGTTCGTGCGCGCGCAGGACGAAGGGCGCTGGCAGAGCGCGTTCCATCCCGCCCTCGCCGACAAGAACGTCCTCGTCGTCGGGTACGGCTCCATCGGCTCCGCCATCGAGGACCGGCTCGTACCGTTCGAGGTGGCGCGGGTGGCGCGCGTCGCGCGCTCCTGGCGCACGACGGCGCGCGGTCCCGTGCACCCGATCGCCGAACTGCCCGCCCTGCTCCCCGAGGCGGACGTGGTGATCGTCTCGACGCCGCTGAACGACAGCACGCGCGGTCTGGTCGACGCCGACTTCCTGGCCCGGATGAAGGACGGCGCGCTGCTGGTCAACGTGGCCCGCGGGGCGGTCGTGGACACCGAGGCGCTGCTCGCCGAACTGGAGAAGGGCCGTCTCACCGCCGCCCTGGACGTCACCGACCCCGAACCCCTGCCCCCGGGCCATCGGTTGTGGACCGCGCCGGGCGTCCTCATCAGCCCGCACGTCGGCGGACCCACCTCCGCCTTCCGGCCTCGCGCCGAGCGCCTCCTGGCGGACCAGTTGGGCCGTTTCGTGAACCGGGAGCCCCTGCGCAACGTGATCGTGACGACGGGCACGGAGAACCGGCCCTGACGGTCCGGGCGTTGCTCCGCCCCCGCCCGGGCACGCTCCGCAGTCCCCCGGACGCGTTCTGTACCTCATCCGGACGCATATGCCGATGATCGTCACGCAGCGTAGAGGAACTATGTCCCTGAGTGACGAGACTGGTGTATCGTCCCGACAGGGGCTGCGCCGCGCACGACCGGCGTCAGGGATGGACATTTCAGACTTGTGAGGGGGGCGACGGGCGATGCACGGCCTATGGACGAACGATCCGACGCGGCGGAGCCGCCGGCGACGACCCCGGCACCCGGCAGCGGGCACACGCGGTCACCGGACCCACCGCACTCACCACGGTCCTCCGCACGGTCCTCCCCCGCACGGGTGCGGCGACCGCGGGAGGCAGAAGCAGCCGTCGCACCCCGGCCCACGGGACCCGGGAGCGACGCGGACCGGGAGGCCGCGGTGAGTTCGCCGACGACCTCCACGCCCCTCCTCGACGGAGCGCTGCGCACACAGCCCCCGGCCGGGAGGCCGCGCCTCGGACCGCCGTCCGCCCACGGCCCTGGATCGAACCTGTTCCACCAACTTCTGCTGGCCCTGGTCTGCGCGGTGTACGCCGTCGGCTCCGCGCTGGGCTGGGGCTCCGACCGACTTGCGCTGATCATGGGCGACTTCGGGCTGACCGGCGCGGCCGGCACGGCCGCCGTCTCGTGCCTCCTCTACGCGCGCAGCCGCCGCGTCCGCTTTCGACCCGCCTGGCTGCTGTTCTCGCTCTCCTCGGCGATGGCCGCCCTCGGCAACCTGGTCTGGGGCTGGTACGAGGTGGTCCTGGGCCGTCCCGTGCCCAGCCCCAGCTTCGCCGACCTGTTCTTCCTGTGCTTCGCGCCCCCCGCCATCGTGGGGCTGCTGGTGCTCGCCGCCCGTCCCATGACGAAGGCCGGCTGGGTCTGCCTGGCGCTGGACGCCTGGCTGATCGCCGGCTCGCTGCTCACCCTGTCCTGGAGCCTCGCGCTCGCCCAGGCCGCCAAGTTCGACGGGCCGAGCGTGGCGCACGCCGCGCTGTCCCTGGCGTATCCGCTGCTGGACATCGCGCTGGTGAGCATGGTGCTCGTGCTGCACTTCCGGCGGACCTCGGTGAACCGCACGGCGGTGAACACGGCCGTCGGCGCGCTCGCGCTGACCGTGATGTGCGACGCGCTGTTCACCTCGCCGCTGCTGCACAACAACTACCGCTCGGGCCAGCTCCTCGACGCGGGCTGGTTCGCGGGCTCGCTGCTCCTGGCCTACGCGCCCTGGGCCGCCTCCCGTCGGCCGGCGGGCGAGGAGGCGCACACGCGCGTGGTGCTTGAGCACCTGCCCGGCCAGCGCGGCGGCGGCCGCCCACCCGCGCCGCCGCGCGCCTCCGGCCCTCCGCAGCAGCCGCTGCCGCAGGCGCAGACGCTTCCGCACCTGCAGGCGCAGGCGCCTCCCCAGGGGGGCGACCACGGGCGGTATCCGGTCACCCGGCCCATCACCGGCTCCCTGGCCGCGCTCACGCCCTATCTCGCCGCCGCCGTCTGCACCCTGGGGATCCTCTACAACGTCCTCAACGGCCGCAGTGTCGACCGCGTGGTGCTGCTGACCGGCGGCACGGTGGTGCTCGCGCTCGTGGTCCGCCAGGGGATCATGCTGCTCGACAACATCACCCTCACCCAGGAACTGGCGCAGAAGGAGAACCACTTCCGCTCCCTGGTCCAGGGTTCCAGCGACGTCATCATGATCGCCGCGCCCAGCGGGGTCCTGCGCTACGTCTCCCCGGCCGCCGCCGGTGTGTACGGCCGACCCGCCGAGGACCTGGTGGGCACCGAGCTGGCCGACCTGATCCACCCCGGGGACCTCGGCTGCGTGGTGCACGAGGTGCGCCGCTTCCTCGCCGCCAGCCCCCAGGACGAGCCCACCACCCGCATCGAGTGCCGGTTCCGCTCGGGCGACGGGGGCTGGCTCAACGTCGAGTCCACCGTCAACCGCCACCACGGCGGTCTGATCTTCAACAGCCGGGACGTCACCGAGCGGGTGCGCCTGCAGGCCCAGCTCCAGCACAACGCGGAGCACGACCCGCTCACCGACCTGCCCAACCGCGCGCTGTTCACCCGGCGCGTCCAGCAGGCCCTGTCCGGTCGGCGCAGCTCCGACCGGGGTCCGGCGCTGCGGGGCACGGCGGTCCTCTTCATCGACCTCGACGGTTTCAAGGCCGTCAACGACACCATCGGCCACGCGGCCGGGGACCAGCTCCTCGTCCAGGCCGCCCGCAGGCTCCAGGACGCGGTCCGCAAGTCGGACACCGCCTCCCGGCTGGGCGGCGACGAGTTCGCGGCCCTGATCGTCGGCGACGGCGCCCGCGACCGTGCCGCCCGCGAACGGCACATAGTGGAACTCGCCGACCGCCTCAGGCTCACCCTCTCCCAGCCGTACCTGATCGACGGCAACGAGGTCCGGGTCGCCGCGTCCATCGGCGTCGCCTTCGCCGATCCGGGCCTCGGCGCCGGCGAGCTGCTGCGCAACGCCGACCTCGCCATGTACCGCGCCAAGGCCGGAGGCAAGGGCAGGGTCGAGCTCTACAAGCCGCAGATGCAGCAGGACGTCGTACGCAAGGCGGAGCTGGCCACCCGGCTGCGGGCCGCACTGCACGACGGCGAGTTCGCCCTGCTGCACCAGCCCGTCGTGCGCCTGGAGGACGGCCGGATCACCTCGGTGGCCGCGCAGGCGCGCTGGCGCTCCTCCCAGGGGGTCCTCTTCACGCCCGCCGAGTTCCTGCGGGTCGCGGAGGACGGCGACAAGACGGCAGAGCTGGGCCGCTGGGTGCTGGAGGAGGCCGTGGAGCAGGCCGCCGACCGGACGGCGAGCGGGCTCACCCTGCCCGTGACCGTGCGGGTGAGCGCCCGCCGGCTGACGGACCGCTCGTTGCCGCTGGGCTCGGTGGAGGCGCTGCTGACCCGGCACGGGCTGCCGTCCGGTTCCCTGGTGGTCGAGCTCTCCGACACCGACCCCAGGGTGCCGCTGGACGAGCTGGAGCGCCGCCTGGGGGCCCTGAAGCGCCTCGGGGTCCGCATCGCCCTGGACGGCTTCGGCGGCGGCTACGCGGCCCTCACGGCGCTGCGCCGGCTCCCCGTGGACATCCTCAAGCTCGACCGCTCGCTGGTCGAGGGCGTCGTCGAGTCCGCGCGGCTGCACAAGATCACCAGTGGGCTGCTGCGGATCGCCTGCGACCTGGGGCTCCAGTCGGTCGCCGACGGCGTGGACCTCCCCGAACAGGTCGTCGCCCTGCGTGCGATGGGCTGCACCCACGGCCAGGGCACGGCCTTCTCCGGGCCGCTGGACGAGTACCGGCTGCGCCGTGCCCTGGCGACGGGCCGCTTCCCGGTTCCGCACGGGCCCGCCGAGCCCGCGTTCGCGGGCGGAGGCGCGGGGGTGTACACCAGTGGTGTCCACGCCGGTGGCGTCGTCTCCGGCGGTGTCACGGCCGTGCTGGGGAGCGGAAGTGCCCTTCGCTCACATAATGAGACTCCCGTCCCACCCACTTGACAGTCGGTGCGCGCCAGGGGGAGGGTCAATGCCATGCGCACCCGAATTCTCGTACTTGGAAAGCGCGTCGGCTGAAGCTGGTGACGTCCGGGCGGACCGGAACTCACCGCGACCCACACCCGGCGCGCTCCCCTCGCTTGCCTTTTGGCACGAGGGGTTTTTTGTTGCACAAAACCCGCAGGCTCCACCCCCAGCAGGACCGGCACCACCCGTACGACCCTCAGTAAAACCCTCAGCATCGAGAAGAGAATGCCGATGACCGAGCAGGCCACCGGGGCCCATCCGCAGCCGCGGCCCCGATCCGGAGGACACTCCGCGTCCGTCGAGCACGTGACGGGTGCGCAGTCCCTCATCCGTTCTCTCGAGGAGGTCGGCGCCGACACGGTATTCGGCATTCCCGGCGGTGCGATCCTTCCCGCCTACGACCCGCTGATGGACTCCACCCGGGTCCGTCACGTCCTGGTCCGGCACGAGCAGGGCGCAGGCCACGCCGCCACCGGCTACGCCCAGGCCACCGGCCGGGTCGGCGTCTGCATGGCGACCTCGGGGCCCGGCGCGACCAACCTGGTGACGCCCATCGCGGACGCCCACATGGACTCGGTGCCGCTCGTGGCGATCACCGGCCAGGTGGCCTCCAAGGCGATCGGCACGGACGCCTTCCAGGAGGCGGACATCGTCGGCATCACGATGCCGATCACCAAGCACAACTTCCTGGTCACCAAGGCCGAGGACATCCCCCAGGTCATCGCGCAGGCGTTCCACATCGCCTCCACCGGCCGCCCGGGACCGGTCCTGGTCGACATCGCCAAGGACGCCCTCCAGGCGAAGACCACGTTCTCGTGGCCGCCCGTCCTGGATCTGCCCGGCTACCGCCCGGTGACCAAGCCGCACGCCAAGCAGATCCGCGAGGCGGCCAAGCTCATCACCGCCGCCAAGCGGCCGATCCTGTACGTCGGCGGCGGTGTCATCAAGGCCGGCGCGACCGCCGAGCTGAAGGTCCTCGCCGAGCTGACGGGCGCGCCCGTCACCACCACGCTGATGGCGCTGGGCGCGTTCCCCGACAGCCACCCGCAGCACCTGGGCATGCCCGGCATGCACGGCTCCGTGGCCGCCGTCACCGGACTGCAGAAGGCCGACCTGATCGTCGCCCTCGGCGCCCGCTTCGACGACCGCGTCACGGGCAAGCTGGACAGCTTCGCGCCCTTCGCCAAGATCGTCCACGCGGACATCGACCCGGCGGAGATCGGCAAGAACCGCACCGCCGACGTCCCGATCGTGGGCGACGCGCGCGAGGTCATCGCGGACCTGGTGCAGGCCGTCCAGAAGGAGCACAGCGAGGGCCACGCGGGCGACTACACCGCCTGGTGGAAGGACCTCAGCCGCTGGCGCGAGACCTACCCGCTCGGCTACGACCAGCCCTCCGACGGCTCGCTCTCCCCGCAGCAGGTCATCGAGCGGATCGGACAGCTCGCCCCGGAGGGGACGATCTTCGCCGCGGGCGTCGGCCAGCACCAGATGTGGGCCGCCCACTTCATCCAGTACGAGAAGCCCGCCACCTGGCTGAACTCCGGTGGCGCGGGCACGATGGGCTACGCGGTCCCGGCCGCGATGGGCGCCAAGGCCGGCGCGCCGGACCAGACGGTCTGGGCGGTCGACGGCGACGGCTGCTTCCAGATGACCAACCAGGAGCTCACCACCTGCGCCCTGAACAACATCCCGATCAAGGTCGCCATCATCAACAACGGCGCCCTCGGGATGGTCCGACAGTGGCAGACCCTGTTCTACAACCAGCGTTACTCCAACACCGTGCTGCACTCCGGCCCGGACGACGTGAACCCCGACGCCCGGGGCACCCGCGTCCCGGACTTCGTGAAGCTGTCCGAGGCCATGGGCTGCCACGCGATCCGCTGCGAGTCCCCGGACGACCTCGACAAGGTCATCGAGGAGGCGAACTCGATCAACGACCGCCCGGTCGTCGTCGACTTCATCGTCCACCAGGACGCGATGGTGTGGCCGATGGTCGCCGCCGGAACGTCCAACGACGAGATCATGGCCGCCCGGGACGTCCGCCCCGACTTCGGCGACAACGAAGACGACTGAGCGAGAGAGACGTAAAGAAGACATGTCCAAGCACACGCTCTCCGTCCTGGTGGAGAACAAGCCGGGCATCCTGGCCCGGATCGCCGCCCTGTTCTCGCGCCGCGGCTTCAACATCGACTCGCTCGCCGTCGGCGTCACCGAGCACGCCGACATCTCCCGCATCACGATCGTGGTGAGCGTGGAGGCCCTGCCGCTGGAGCAGGTCACCAAGCAGCTCAACAAGCTCGTCGAGGTGCTGAAGATCGTCGAGCTGGAGCCGGGACAGGCCGTTCAGCGCGAACTCGTTCTGGTGAAGGTGCGCTCCGACAACGAGACGCGCTCCCAGATCGTGGAGATCGTCCAGCTGTTCCGCGCCAAGACCGTCGACGTCTCTCCGGAGGCCGTGACCATCGAGGCCACCGGAAGCAGCGACAAGCTGTCCGCCATGCTCAAGATGCTGGAACCGTACGGCATCAAGGAGTTGGTCCAGTCGGGCACGATCGCGATCGGCCGTGGCGCCCGTTCGATCACGGACCGGTCGCTGCGCTCCCTCGACCGGTCGGCCTGAGACACGGAACGGGCGGCCGGCGTCATCCGGCCGCCCGTATACCGAGACCCCGAGACTTCCCTTCCGCCCGCCGTCATACGGTGGGACGCAACACCTGCACCCCAAGGAGAGAACCCAAAGTGGCCGAGCTGTTCTACGACGCCGACGCCGACCTGTCCATCATCCAGGGCCGCAAGGTCGCGGTCATCGGCTACGGCAGCCAGGGCCACGCCCACGCCCTGTCGCTCCGTGACTCCGGTGTCGACGTCCGGGTCGGTCTGCACGAGGGCTCCAAGTCCAAGGCCAAGGCCGAGGAGCAGGGCCTGCGCGTGGTGACCCCGGCCGAGGCCGCCGCCGAGGCCGACGTCATCATGATCCTCATCCCGGACCCGATCCAGGCCCAGGTCTACGAGGAGTCCATCAAGGACAACCTGAAGGACGGCGACGCGCTGTTCTTCGCCCACGGCTTCAACGTGCGCTTCGGCTTCATCAAGGCCCCGGCCGGCGTCGACGTCGCCCTGGTCGCCCCGAAGGGCCCGGGCCACCTGGTCCGCCGCCAGTACGAGGAGGGTCGCGGCGTCCCCGCGATCGCCGCGGTCGAGCAGGACGCCACGGGCAACGCCTTCGCGCTCGCGCTGTCGTACGCCAAGGGCATCGGCGGCACCCGCGCGGGCGTCATCAAGACGACCTTCACCGAGGAGACCGAGACCGACCTGTTCGGCGAGCAGGCCGTGCTGTGCGGTGGCACCTCGGCGCTGGTCAAGGCGGGCTTCGAGACCCTGGTCGAGGCCGGCTACCAGCCGGAGATCGCCTACTTCGAGTGCCTGCACGAGCTGAAGCTGATCGTGGACCTCATGTACGAGGGCGGCCTGGAGAAGATGCGCTGGAGCGTCTCCGAGACCGCCGAGTGGGGCGACTACGTCACCGGCCCGCGCATCATCACCGACGCCACCAAGGCCGAGATGAAGCAGGTCCTCGCCGAGATCCAGGACGGCACCTTCGCCCAGAACTGGATGGACGAGTACCACGGCGGTCTGAAGAAGTACAACGAGTACAAGGACGCGGACTCCGAGCACCTGCTGGAGACCACCGGCAAGCAGCTCCGCAAGCTGATGAGCTGGGTGAACGAAGAGGCGTAGCCTCGGGGACAGGGGGCCGGAGCGCGCTGCTCCGGCCCGTTGTCCATTCCGTCCGACCACGGACGGGTGATCCTTCCGCGGAGGCATGAGGCGACCTCCGCCGCAGCACTACACTGCTGCCTACATTCGCGTTCAGGCCCACAGCGTCGTGCGTCTTCCACGCGGCTAGCCCCTCCCTCCGCCTGCGGCCGTCGGGACGGCCGTCCGCACGCTCTGGACTTGTGAGGACTCACGTGAGCTCGAAACCTGTCGTACTCATCGCTGAAGAGCTGTCGCCCGCGACTGTGGACGCACTCGGCCCGGACTTCGAGATCCGGCACTGCAACGGAGCGGACCGAGCCGAACTGCTCCCGGCCATCGCCGACGTCGACGCGATCCTGATCCGCTCGGCCACCAAGGTCGACGCCGAGGCGATCGCC
Organism: Streptomyces hayashii; assembly: GCF_024539815.1. Lineage (GTDB taxonomy): Bacteria > Actinomycetota > Actinomycetes > Streptomycetales > Streptomycetaceae > Streptomyces > Streptomyces hayashii. Next base: position 19,370 of record NZ_JAHHIU010000172.1, on the reverse strand, counting down.
GCCGCCAAGAAGCTGAAGGTCGTCGCACGAGCCGGCGTCGGCCTGGACAACGTCGACGTCTCCGCCGCCACCAAGGCCGGCGTGATGGTCGTCAACGCCCCCACCTCGAACATCGTGACCGCCGCCGAGCTGGCCTGCGGTCTGCTGCTCGCCACCGCCCGCCACATCCCGCAGGCCAACGCCGCGCTGAAGAACGGCGAGTGGAAGCGCAGCAAGTACACGGGCGTGGAGCTCGCCGAGAAGACCCTCGGCGTCGTCGGCCTCGGCCGCATCGGCGCGCTCGTCGCCCAGCGCATGTCCGGCTTCGGCATGAAGGTCGTCGCCTACGACCCCTATGTGCAGCCCGCGCGCGCCGCGCAGATGGGCGTGAAGGTGCTGTCGCTGGACGAGCTGCTGGAGGTCTCCGACTTCATCACCGTCCATCTGCCGAAGACCCCCGAGACGGTCGGTCTGATCGGTGACGAGGCACTGCGCAAGGTCAAGCCGAGCGTGCGGATCGTCAACGCCGCGCGCGGCGGGATCGTCGACGAGGAGGCGCTGTACTCGGCGCTGAAGGAGGGCCGCGTCGCCGGCGCCGGTCTCGACGTGTACGCGAAGGAGCCCTGCACGGACTCCCCGCTGTTCGAGTTCGACCAGGTCGTGGCCACCCCGCACCTCGGCGCGTCCACCGACGAGGCGCAGGAGAAGGCCGGCATCGCGGTCGCGCGGTCGGTGCGCCTCGCGCTCGCCGGTGAGCTCGTCCCCGACGCGGTGAACGTCCAGGGCGGTGTCATCGCGGAGGACGTCAAGCCCGGTCTGCCGCTCGCCGAGCGCCTCGGCCGGATCTTCACCGCGCTGGCCGGAGAGGTCGCGGTCCGCCTCGACGTCGAGGTCTACGGCGAGATCACCCAGCACGACGTCAAGGTGCTGGAGCTCAGCGCCCTCAAGGGCGTCTTCGAGGACGTCGTCGACGAGACGGTGTCCTACGTCAACGCTCCGCTGTTCGCGCAGGAGCGCGGCGTCGAGGTGCGGCTGACGACCAGCTCCGAGTCGGCCGACCACCGCAACGTGGTCACCGTGCGCGGCACCCTCTCGGACGGCGAGGAGGTGTCGGTCTCCGGCACGCTGGCCGGTCCCAAGCACCTTCAGAAGATCGTCGCGGTCGGCGAGTACGACGTCGACCTCGCGCTCGCCGACCACATGGTCGTCCTGCGGTACGAGGACCGGCCGGGCGTCGTCGGCACGGTCGGCCGGGTCTTCGGCGAGGCCGGGATCAACATCGCCGGCATGCAGGTCGCCCGCGCGGTCGCCGGCGGCGAGGCGCTGGCAGTCCTGACCGTCGACGACACGGTGCCGCCCGCGGTGCTGGCGGAAGTCGCGGAGGAGATCGGCGCGACGTCTGCTCGTGCCGTGAACCTCGTCTGAGGTTCGCTGCACGGTCCGGGGGCTGCCGCCCCCGGGCCCCGCTTCGGCCCTGAACCGGCCTTGTCCTCGATCGCCGGACAGGCTGGGCTGTCCGACCCGGGATCGAAGGCGTACGCCGGGCGGGCTGGAGTGATCCAGCCCGCCTGGCGTTCTGTTTGTGCTGTGCGGCTATGCGCCGCCGACGCGGCTTCGCCGCAGTGTCGCCGTCGCCGCGATCCCCGCCGCCGCGAGGACCACCGCTCCCGCGATCGCCGCCCCCTGCATGCCGTGGGTGAAGGCCTCCCGGGCGGCGGTGGCCAGGGCGTCTCCCGTGCGCCCGGGCAACTGCGCGGCGGTGGCCAGGGCCCCGCCGAGGGTCTCGCGGGCCTGCGCCGGGGACGAGGACGGCATCTCGTGGCGGTAGACCGCGGTGCCGATGGAGCCCAGGACCGCCATGCCCAGCGCGCCGCCGAACTCGGCGCCCGTCTCCAGCAGGGAGGACGCGGAGCCGGCGCGCTCGACCGGGGCCGCGCTCATCGCCAGGTCCGTCATCTGGGAGAGGACCATGACGATCCCGGAGGCGAGCACCCCGCAGGCGGTGAGGACGAGCCACATCGAGTCGGTGCCGGCCAGGGCGAGCAGGCCGTAGCCGGCCGCTCCGGTCGCGAAGCCCGCCGTCACCACGTGGGCCCGGTCGACGCCCTTCTGGACCAGTGAGGTGGCCAGCGGGGCCGCCATGCCGATCGGGACCGAGGGCAGCAGCGCCCACAGCGCCGCCTCCAGCGCGCTCTTGCCGAGGACCGACTGCAGATACTGCGTGGTGAAGAACGCCGAGCCCAGCATCCCGAACGAGGAGACGAGGTTCAGCACGACCGCGGGGGCGAAGCCGGGGCGGCGGAACAGGGCGGGGGAGATCATCGGGTCGGCGGCGGTGCGCTGGCGGCGGACGAAGAGGGCGGCGAAGAGCAGGCCCAGGGTGATCGGGACGACGTACTCGGCGTGCAGGCCCTGCGAGGCGATCTCCTTCAGGCCGTAGATCACGGGGAGCACGCCGGCCATGGACAGCGGGACGCTCGGCCAGTCGAAGCGGCCGGGGGCGGGGTCGCGCGACTCGGGCAGCAGAACCGGGCCGAGGACCAGCAGCAGGGCCATCGCGGGCAGGTTGACCAGGAAGACCGAGCCCCACCAGAAGTACTGGACCAGGACACCGCTCATCACCGAGCCGAGTGCGATGCCGCCCGTCATGACGCCGGACCACAGGCCGATCGCCTTCGCGCGCTGGCCGGGGTCGGTGAACATCGTGCGGATCAGGGCCATCGTCGAGGGCATCAGCGTCGCGCCGCCGATGCCGAGGACCGCGCGGGCCGCGATCAGGGTCCCGGCGCTGTCGGCGTAGGCCGCGGCCAGCGAGGCGGCGCCGAAGGCGGCCGCGCCGAACAGCAGCAGCTTGCGGCGGCCGACGCGGTCGCCGAGCGAGCCCATCGTCATCAGCAGGCCGGCCAGGACGAACGCGTAGACGTCGAAGATCCACAGCTGCTGGGTGCCGCTCGGATGCAGGTCCGCGTTGATCGCCGGAATGGCGAAGTAGAGGACGGAGACGTCCATGGAGACCAGCAGCAGCGGCAGCATCAGCACGCCGAGGGCGGTCCATTCGCGGCGGCCGGCGCGGGCGGCCGGGGGTGTGGCGGTGCTCGTCGGGTTCGTCATGCCGATGACTGTACGAGCGTCTTAAACGATTGTCTAGAACGAATGTATAAATCATTCGTCTAGGACGTCTGTATGGATCGGGGGTAGGGTGACGGGCATGGGACACCGTGAGGATCTGCTCGAAGGCGCCAAGCGCTGCCTGCTGGGGAAGGGCTTCGTGCGCACGACGGCGCGCGACATCGTCAAGGAGTCGGGGACCAACCTCGCGTCGATCGGCTACCACTACGGGTCGAAGGACGCCCTGCTGGTGCAGGCGTACGTCTCGCTGATCGAAGGCCTCGGCGACACCTTCGACCCCGGCTGGGGCGCCGGCGGCGACAGCACGTCGGCCCCGGGGTCGCTGGAGCGCTTCCAGGAGGTCTGGGCGAACGTCATCCGTTCGCTGCCCGAGGCCAGGGCGGTGTGGATGCTGAGCCTCGAAGTCATCCTGTACGCCGACCGGTTGCAGGAGGTGCGCTCGCTGCTCGCCGTGGCGCAGGAGCAGGGCCGCGCGGGGATCGTGCCCATGTTCACCGGCGTCCCCGAGGACGAACTCGACAAGGAGACCGTCGACTCGGAGGGCCGCTTCTACCAGACGCTGCTGAACGGGCTCATGGTCCAGTGGCTGTTCGACCCGCCCTCGGCGACCGACGCCGCGCAGCTCACCGAGGGACTGCGGCGGGTGATCGCGGGCGCGGCGCGCGACTGATCGGCCCGGGGCGTCCGGTCAGGGCAGCCGGGCCGCCTTCAGCGTCATGTGCAGCAGCAGCCGGTCCTCGCCGTCGTCCAGGTCCAGGCCCGTCAGCTGCTCCACCCGTGACAGCCGGTAGTACAGGGTCTGCCGGTGGATGCCCAACTCCGCGGCCGTGCGGCCGGCCTGGCCCGCGCAGTCGAGGTACACCTCGGCGGTGCGGGCCAGTTCCTGCTGGGCGGACGCCAACAGGGGCCGCACACAAGGATCCTGGGCGGATTCGGGCGGCAGCGAGGTGAGCAGGCGGTAGGGGCCGACGGAAGCCCACCGCGCGACCGGGCCGAGGCGCGGCTCCGCCAGCGCGGCCCGCGCCGACGCCGACGCCTCCTCCCAGGCCGCCCCGAGTCCGGCCAGCCCGACCCGCCCGGCGGCCACCCCGGCCGCCGACCCGGCCGTCCGCTCCAGCAGGCGGGCCGCCGCGGAGGTCGCCGGGGTGAGGGTGTCCGTGGAACGCAGCCGTACCAGCACCGCCAGGCACTGGCCGGTCGTGGCCCAGGGCGTCGTGCACAGGGCCGTCGCCCCGGGCAGGGTGCGCAGCGAGGGCGCCTCGTCCGGGTCGGCGGACGGCCAGGGGGCCACGCACACCACCGTGTGCGGCGCGTCCGCGCGGGCGCCGAGCGCGGTGCGCAGTTCCGCGACCGCCATGTCCCTGGGCCAGCCCCGGGCGGCGGTGAGGACCGCCCGCAGCTCCCGGGTGAGATCCGCACCGTGCTGGGCCTCGTCCGCGAGCAGGGCGCCGATCCGCGCGGTCACCTCCATCGCGGACGCCAGCTGGGCGTCGGTGGGTCCGGGATCGTCGTCCAGCAGCCAGACGTAGCCGAGGGCCACGCCCCGGTGCCGGACGGGGAGGCAGACGCGCCCGCGGTGGACCCCCGCCTCCGGGGTGGGCGGGATGCGGACCGGGCCGGTGGCGCGGGTGATGCCGAACCCCTCGAACCAGGTGCGCACGGCCGCGGTCGAGCGCCGGGTCAGGATCGAGCGGGTGCGCACCGGGTCCAGCGCGGACGCGTCCAGCTCGTCGTCGCTGTCGTAGGCCCCGAACGCGATCAGCTCGAAGTCGCGGTTCTCCAGGGTCGCGGGGGCGCCGAGCAGCTCCGAGATCTCGTCGACGAGCTCCTGGTAGTCGCCCGCGTGGGAGGAAGATGCAGCGTCGGCCGTCACAGGGGCATTCTCTCCCATTCCGGCAGCCCTTCATACATCTGTCTGAGATCTGCGGCACGGATGCGTGACAGCTGTCGATGGCTCACGATCGGAGGGATCCTTAGGTTTCACGGTGGTTCTATCTGCTGGTTTGTGGAGGTGCCCCGTGCTGGGTCCCGTGATTCTCGCCGCGTCGCGCAGCGACCGGATGCGACGCCTGATCTCGGCGGCCCCGGTGACGAAACAGGTCGTGGACCGCTTCATCCCCGGTGAGACCGTCGACGACATCGTGCCCATCGTCGAGGAACGCACCGCCCAGGGGCTGGAGCTGACGATGGACGTCGTCGGCGAGGACATCACCACCCCCGACGAGGCCCGCGCCGCCCGCGACGCCTATCTGACGCTGGTCGAGCGCCTCGCGGAGCTGGAGCTCGGCGAGCGGGTCGAGATGTCCGTCAAGCTGTCGATGTTCGGCCAGGCGCTGGAGGGCGGCCACGACCTGGCCCTCGCCAACGTCCGCCCCGTCGTGGAGGCCGCCGCCGCCATCGGCACCACCGTCACCCTGGACGCCGAGGACCACACCACCCTCGACTCGATGTTCGCCATCCACGACGAGCTGCGCGAGGACTTCCCGCAGACCGGCTGCGTCATCCAGGCCTACCTCTTCCGCACCGAGGCCGACGCCCGCCGCCTCGCCGCGAGCGGCAGCCGGGTTCGCCTGGTGAAGGGCGCCTACAAGGAGCCCGCCGAGGTCGCGTACCAGCAGAAGCACGAGATCGACAAGGCGTACGTCCGGGTCCTGCGCACCCTGATGGAGGGCGAGGGGTACCCGATGATCGGGTCCCACGACCCGCGCCTGATCTCCATCGCGCAGGAACTCGCCCGCAGGGCCGGCCGCAAGCTCGACGAGTACGAGTTCCAGATGCTGTACGGAATCAGGGGCGACGAACACCTGCGCCTCGCCGCCGAGGGCCACCGCATGCGCGTCTACACCGCCTACGGCACCGACTGGTACGGCTACTTCATGCGCCGTCTCGCGGAGAAGCCCGCCAACCTGCGGTTCTTCGTCCGCTCGATGATCAGCAAGGGCTGAGCCCACCCCCGCTCGCGCCCACGACCGCCCGCCCGAGGGCCTCGCGCCCCGGCTCGCCTCACCGCTCGCAACACCGCTCAGTAAGGAGTTACGGAACTCATGGACGCTGTGACCCAGGTCCCCACCCCCGTCAACGAGCCGGTGCACGGCTACGCGCCCGGCTCCCCGGAGCGCGCCCGGCTGGAGGCCAGGCTCAAGGAGCTGGCCGACAACCCGATCGACCTGCCCTGCACCATCGGCGGCGAGCGGCGGATGGGCGGCGGCGAGCGGTTCGACGTCGTGCAGCCGCACAACCACAAGGCCCGCCTCGGCACCTACGCCAACGCCACCCGTCAGGACGCGCAGGACGCCGTCGACGCGGCCCTCGCCGCCGCGCCCGCCTGGCGCGCGATGTCCTTCGACGACCGCGCCGCGATCATCCTGCGCGCCGCCGAACTGCTCGCCGGCCCCTGGCGCGAGACGCTCGCCGCCTCCACGATGCTCGGTCAGTCCAAGACCGCCCAGCAGGCCGAGATCGACTGTCCCTGCGAACTGGTCGACTTCTGGCGCTTCAACGTCGCCTACGCCCGCCAGATCCTGGCCGAGCAGCCGCCGGCCAACTCCCCGGGCGTCTGGAACCGCCTCGACCACCGCCCGCTGGAGGGCTTCGTCTACGCGATCACGCCGTTCAACTTCACGGCGATCGCCGGCAACCTGCCGACCGCGCCCGCGCTCATGGGCAACGTGGTCGTGTGGAAGCCCTCCCCGACGCAGACGCACGCCGCCGTGCTGCTCATGCGGCTGCTGGAGGAGGCCGGTCTGCCCAAGGGCGTCATCAACCTGGTCACCGGCGACGGCCTGGAGGTCTCCGAGGTCGCCCTGAACCACCGCGACCTCGCCGGCATCCACTTCACCGGCTCCACCAAGACCTTCCAGTACCTGTGGAAGACGGTCGGCGCGAACATCGAGAAGTACCGCTCCTACCCGCGTCTGGTCGGCGAGACCGGCGGCAAGGACTTCGTCGTCGCCCACCCGAGCGCCGACCGGGCGGTGCTGAAGACCGCCCTCACCCGCGGCGCCTTCGAGTACCAGGGCCAGAAGTGCAGCGCGACCTCCCGGGCCTACATCCCGGCGTCGATCTGGAACTCCGGCTTCAAGGAGGAGTTCGCGGCCGAGGTCGACCACCTGACCATGGGCGACGTCACCGACCTGTCCCACTTCGTGGGCGCGGTCATCGACGAGCGTTCCTTCGCCAAGAACAAGGCCGCGATCGACCGGGCGAAGGCCGACCCGGCCTGCACGATCGTCGCCGGCGGCTCCTACGACGACTCGGTGGGCTACTTCGTCCGCCCGACCGTCGTCGAGTGCACCGACCCGGCGAACGAGGTCTTCACGACCGAGTACTTCGGCCCGTTCCTCGCCGTGCACGTGTACGAGGACGACCAGTACGACGCCATGCTGACGCAGATGGAGTCGGTGTCGGACTACGCGCTGACGGGCTCGGTGATCTCGGGCGACCGCGCGGCCGCCGCCTACACGATGGAGAAGCTCCGCTACGCGGCCGGCAACTTCTACATCAACGACAAGTCCACCGGCGCCGTCGTCGGCCAGCAGCCCTTCGGCGGCGGCCGTGCCTCCGGCACCGACGACAAGGCCGGCGCCCCGCAGAACCTGATGCGCTGGACCCTGACCCGTGCCATCAAGGAGACGCTGGTCCCGCCGACCGACTACACGTACCCCCACATGGGCTGACGTTCCCTACGGGCTGACGCCCGCGCCCGGCCGGAACCGGCCGGGCGGCACGAGGGCCGGGCGATGCGCCCGGCCCTTCGCGTTGCCCTGGCAGGGGCGCTCACAGGTTCCGGTCGAGGAAGTCCCGGACGAGGGCGGCGATCTGTCCCGCGTGCGTCTCCAGCGCGAAGTGGCCCGTGGGCAGCAGGTGGACCTCGGCCTTCGGCAGGTCACGTCGGTGGGCGAGCGCGCCCGCCGGGACGAAGATCTCGTCACCGGCGCCCCAGACGGCCAGCAGCGGGACCTGGCTGGTGCGGAAGTACTCCTGGAAGGCCGGGTAGAGGGCGAAGTTGGAGCCGTAGTCGGCGATCAGGTCGAGCTGGATCTCCGGCTGGCCCGGGCGGGCCATACGGGCCGCGTCGTGTTCGTACGCGTCCGGGCTGACGAGGTCGCGCAGGTCCTCCGGGACGCCGTGCAGGTACTGCCACCGGACGCCCTCCGGGCTGCTGATCTCCCGGACGGCCGCCTCCGTCTTCGGGGTGCGCTCGGCGATCAGCGCCCGCACCGGGGCCCACGCCTCCTCGCCCAGCCCCTCCTCGTAGGCGTTGCCGTTCTGCGTGATGATCGCCGTCACGCGCTCGGGGTGGGAGAGGGCCAGGCGCAGGCCGATGGGCGCGCCGTAGTCCTGGATGTAGAGGGCGTAGCGGTCGAGTCCCAGCCGCTGGGTGAACGCGTCGGTGAGCTCGGCGAGTTCGGCGAACCCGTAGGCGAAGTCGGAGGCGGCCGGCGCCGCCGAGCGGCCGAAGCCGACGTGGTCGGGGGCGACGACGTGGTAGCGGTCGGCCAGGAGCGGGATCAGGTCGCGGAACATGTGCGAACTGCTCGGGAAACCGTGCAGAAGCAGCAGCACCGGCGCGTGGGCCGGGCCCGCCTCCCGGTAGTACACCTCGTGACCTCGGACGGTGGTGGTGCGGTGACGGACCTGGCGGTGCGCTGAGAGGGACATGACCCGAGTGCACCACGCGTCCACCTAACCGGTCAATGAGTTTTGAAGGGTTAGATGCCGGGTGCCCGTCTCAGATAGTAGGAAGTCCGAGTAATTGTGGAGACAGGCGCGCGCTCCTCCCTTAGTTTTGTAGGAGCCGAACGTCTCGCTCGATCAAGCGAATGGCGGTCGTGAGCCGGACCCCTCGCAGGCAACCCCTGCGGTCCGCTCCCCGCCCCTTCCGGTGTCTCGCAACCCTTCCGCACTCCCTGGAACTAGAAGGAGTCGATTCCCCATGGCCGAGACGACCGTCCGCCGCCGAGTCCGTCACGTCTCCCGCAGCAGCGAGTCCGACCGCAAGAACGCCGCCGCCGCCCTGCAGCGCGCCCTCGACCGCCGTGACAACGGCGGCGAGACCGGCCACTGAGCAGAGGCCGTCGGACAGCGGCGCGGAGCGGGCGCCCGCACGGGCGCCGGGCCCCGCGCCGCCCCTCGGACCCCTGCGCCCCGCCCGCGACGCGCTGTCCGCATGACGGACGGTCCGTGTCATCCCATGGGACGAGGAGTAGGGTTCCCGCATGTCTCGCAGCCTCAATCTCGCAGTGATCCCCGGTGACGGCATCGGCCAGGAGGTCGTGGCCGAAGGTCTCAAGGTCCTCTCCGCCGTCCTCCCGCAGGACGTGAAGCTGGAGACCAAGGAGTACGACTTCGGCGCCCGGCGCTACCACGCCACCGGTGAGACCCTCACCGACGCCGACGCGGAGGCGCTCAAGCAGCACGACGCGATCCTGCTCGGCGCGATCGGCGACCCGAGCGTGCCCTCCGGCGTCCTGGAGCGGGGCTTCCTGCTCAAGCTGCGCTTCCTCTTCGACCACCACGTCAACCTGCGCCCCTCGAAGCTGCTCCCCGGCGTGGCCACCCCGCTGGCCGGCCAGCCCGAGATCGACTTCGTCGTGGTCCGCGAGGGCACCGAGGGCCCGTACACCGGCAACGGCGGCACGATCCGCAAGGGCACCCCGCACGAGGTCGCCACCGAGGTCTCCGTGAACACGGCCTTCGGCGTCGAGCGCGTGGTCCGCGACGCCTTCGCCCGCGCCCAGGCCCGCCCCCGCAAGAAGCTCACGCTGGTCCACAAGAACAACGTGCTGGCCTTCGCCGGCCACCTGTGGACGAACGTCTTCAACCGGGTCGCCGAGGAGTTCCCGGACGTCACCACGGACTACATCCACGTGGACGCCGCGACGATCTACCTGGTCACCGACCCCGGCCGGTTCGACGTGATCGTCACCGACAACCTCTTCGGCGACATCATCACCGACCTCGCCGCGGCCGTCTCCGGCGGCATCGGCGTCGCCGCGAGCGGCAACATCAACCCCTCCGGCGAGTTCCCGTCCATGTTCGAGCCCGTGCACGGCTCGGCCCCGGACATCGCGGGCCAGGGCAAGGCCGACCCGACCGCCACGGTCCTGTCCGTCGCCCTGCTGCTGCGCCACCTCGGCCACGACGCCGAGGCGGTCCGCATCGAGGACGCCGTCTCCGCCGACCTGGCGGAGCGCGCCGCGCTGCCCGCGCGCAGCACCTCGGAGATCGGCGACGCGCTCTCCGCACGAGTAGCCGGCTGACCCGGCGCCCCACGTGGCCCCCGGCTCCCAGGAGCCGGGGGTGACCCATCGAAGCCGCCCGGTCACATCGCACCCGGCGGCTTCTCGTATGTCCTGCCGGGTGTCACCATCGACCCCGGGTCGCATTCACGCCGTTTTCTTCCGCACGCCCCGCTTGCGATAATCGAACGCGGAGCCGCGGTTTCAGGCAATGCTCGGACGTCCTAGCACACGCCACTGGCCGTACGGACGTGAGCGCGGCCCGTCACACACAACCGGTGAAGGACAACCACTCATGACGACGCCCACGATCGAGCTCAAGCCCTCCGCCAGCCCGCTCTCCGCCGCCGAGCGCGAGGCGATCCTGGCCAATCCCGGCTTCGGCCGCCACTTCACCGACCACATGGTGACGATCAGGTGGACCGAGGGCCGCGGCTGGCACGACGGTCAGCTCGTTCCGTACGCGCCGATCCCCCTCGACCCGGCGACCAACGTCCTGCACTACGCGCAGGAGATCTTCGAGGGACTGAAGGCCTACCGCCGCCCCGACGGCTCCGTCGCCACCTTCCGCCCGGACCAGAACGCCAAGCGGTTCCAGCGCTCCGCCCGCCGTCTGGCCATGCCCGAGCTGCCGGTCGAGACGTTCATCGAGGCCTGTGACGCGCTCGTCGGACAGGACAAGGACTGGGTGCCCGCGCACGGCGGCGAGGAGTCCCTCTACCTGCGCCCCTTCATGATCGCGACCGAGGTGGGCCTGGGCGTGAAGCCGGCCAACGAGTACCTCTTCATCGTGATCGCCTCCCCGGCCGGCGCCTACTTCCCGGGCGGCGTCAAGCCCGTCTCCATCTGGGTCTCCGAGGACCACGTCCGCGCCGTCCCCGGCGGCATGGGCGACGCCAAGACGGGCGGCAACTACGCCGCCTCGCTGCTCGCCCAGGCCGAGGCCGCCGCGCAGGGCTGCGCCCAGGTCTGCTACCTCGACGCGGTCGAGCGCAAGTGGGTCGAGGAGCTCGGCGGAATGAACCTGTACTTCGTCTACGGGAACAAGATCGTCACGCCTTCGCTGACCGGCTCCATCCTGGAGGGCGTCACCCGCGACAGCCTCCTCACCGTCGCCCGCGACCTCGGTTACGAGGCCGAGGAGGGCCGCGTCTCCGTCGACCAGTGGCAGCGCGACTCCGAGAGCGGCGCGCTGCGGGAGGTCTTCGCCTGCGGCACCGCCGCCGTGATCACCCCGGTCGGCACGGTCAAGCGGACCGGCGGCGAGTGGCAGCAGTCGGGCGGCGAGCCCGGCGAGGTCACCCTCCGCCTCCGGCAGGCCCTGCTGGACATCCAGCGCGGCACGGCCGAGGACGAGCACGGCTGGATGCACCGGCTGGGCTGATCCTCGATCCTCCCGACGCCGCCGCAGGGCCACCCCGACCGGGGTGGCCCTGCGGCGTCTCCGGGCGCACTGTCGCCTCCATCGCCTTGAGCACTGCTCTAAAACTCCCGGTGGCACCTTATGGTCGTCGTGCACATCGTTTAGAGTACTGCTCAAACACGGCCAGGGAGGTCATGTGCGACTCACCCCCACCGAGCGGGATCGGCTGCTGCTCTTCGGAGCGGCCGAGCTGGCCCGGGCGAGAAGGGCCCGCGGGCTGCGGCTCAACGTGCCGGAGGCGACCGCGCTCATCGCGGACACCGTCTGCGAGGCCGCCCGTGACGGCGTCCGGCTCGCCGAGGCGATCGAGCGGGCCAGGTCCGTCCTCGGACCGGACGACGTGCTGCCGGGCGTCGCGGACATCGTCACCGAGGTGCACGTCGAGGCCGTCTTCGACGACGGCTCACGGCTCGCGGTCGTCCGCGACCCCCTCGCGGGCGGGCTGCGGGACCGGGCGCCCGGCGCGCTGCTGCCCGGGCCCGCGCACGCCGAGCCCGAGGCGGCCGTACGGCTCACCGTCACCAACACCGCGACCGTGCCCGTCTCCGTCACCTCCCACTTCCACTTCTTCGAGGCCAACCCGCGCCTCGACTTCGCCCGTGCCGAGGCCTACGGCATGCGGCTCGCGGTGCCCGCAGGGTCGTCGGTGCGGTTCGGGCCGGGGGAGTCGCTGGAGGTCGGCCTCGTGCCGATCGGCGGGGCCCGCGTCGCCATCGGCTTCGCCGGGCTGGTCGACGGACCGCTGGACGCCCCCGGCGCCCGCCGGGAGGCCCTGGCCCGCGCCGCCGCCTGCGGCTACCTCGGCGTCACGGCCCCCGACGGCCGGGGAGGCGGGCGATGAGCCGCCCCGGAGGCCACCCCGCCGAGGCCCGCCGCCTCGGTCCCCACGAGTACGCCGCCACCCACGGCCCCCGCGCCGGCGACCGGATCCGGCTCGGCGACTCGGGCCTCGTCGTCCGCGTCGAGTCCGACTCCCAGCTCCCCGGCGACGAGTTCCTCGCCGGCTTCGGCAAGACCGCCCGCGACGGCCTGCATCTCAAGGCCGCGGCCGTCCGCGACACCTGTGACGTCGTGGTCAGCAACGTCGTCGTGATCGACGCGGTGCAGGGGATCCGCAAGGTCTCCATCGGGATCCGGGAGGGCCGCATCCACGCGATCGGGCGCGCCGGGAACCCCGACACCCTGGACGGGGTGGACGTCGTCGTCGGCACGGGCACCTCGATCGTGTCCGGCGAGGGGCTCATCGCCACCGCCGGCGCCGTCGACACCCATGTCCACCTGCTGTCGCCGCGCGTCATGGAGGCCTCGCTGGCCTCCGGCGTGACGACGATCATCGGGCAGGAGTTCGGGCCCGTGTGGGGCGTCGGCGTCAACTCGCCCTGGGCGTTGCGGCACGCGTTCAATGCCTTCGACGCCTGGCCGGTCAACATCGGTTTCCTGGGCCGCGGTTCGTCCTCCCACGACGCCCCGCTGATCGAGGCGCTGGCCGAGGGAGGCGCCTCGGGCTTCAAGGTGCACGAGGACATGGGCGCCCACACCCGCGCGCTGGACACGGCCTTGCGGGTCGCCGAAGAGCACGACGTCCAGGTCGCCCTGCACAGCGACGGGCTGAACGAGTGCCTGTCGGTCGAGGACACCCTGCGCGTCCTGGACGGCCGCACGATCCACGCCTTCCACATCGAGGGCTGCGGCGGCGGCCATGTGCCCGACGTGCTGAGGATGGCGGGCGTGCCGAACGTCATCGGCTCCTCCACCAACCCCACCCTCCCCTTCGGCCGGGACGCCGTCGCGGAGCACTACGGGATGATCGTCTCCGTCCACGGGCTGAAGACCGACCTGCCCGGCGACGCCGCGATGGCCCGCGACCGCATCCGCGCCGGGACGATGGGCGCCGAGGACGTGCTGCACGACCTCGGCGCGATCGGCATCACCTCGTCCGACGCGCAGGGCATGGGCCGCGCGGGCGAGACCGTCCGCCGCACCTTCGCCATGGCGGGGAAGATGAAGGCCGAGTTCGGCGCTCCGCACGACGACCACGACAACGAGCGCGTCCTGCGCTACCTGGCCAAGCTGACCGTCAACCCGGCCATCGCGCACGGACTCGCGCACGAGGTCGGATCGATCGAGGTCGGCAAGCTCGCCGACCTCGTGCTGTGGCGTCCCGAGTACTTCGGCGCCAAGCCGCAACTGGTCCTCAAGTCGGGCTTTCCGGCCTACGGGGTGGTCGGCGACCCGAACGCCGCCACCGACACCTGCGAACCCCTGGTCCTCGGACCGCAGTTCGGGGCGTACGGCGCCACGCCCGCCGACCTCTCCGTCGCCTTCGTCGCCCGGGCCGCCCTCGACCGGGGCGGCGACTCGCTGCCCACCCGCCGCCGCAGGGTCGCCGTCCGCGGCACCCGCGGCATCGGCCCCGCCGACCTGCGCCTGAACTCCCGCACCGGAGCGGTCGACGTCGACCGGCGCACCGGCCTGGTCACCCTCGACGGCGAGCCGCTGCGCTCCGAGCCGGCCGAGTCCGTTTCCCTGAACCGCCTCTACTTCCTCTGACTTCCCGAGGACCAAGGACCGTCTCATGAACAAGGCAGCCGCCGACGGCTTCCGCATGCCCGCCGAGTGGACCCCGCACGAGCGCACCTGGATGGCGTGGCCGGGCCCCAACCCCACCTTCGACGACCCCGAGGACCTGGCCGCCGCGCGGACGGCGTGGGCCGAGGTCGCCCGCGCCGTGCGCCGGTTCGAGCCGGTGACCGTGGTGTGCGGGCCCGGTCGGTCGGCGGAGGCCCGGACCCTGCTCGGGCCCGGCGTGCGGACGGTCGAGCGCGAACTGGACGACGCCTGGATGCGCGACATCGGCCCGACGTTCCTCACGAACGGCCGTGAACTGGCCGCCGTCGACTGGACGTTCAACGGCTGGGGCGCCCAGGACTGGGCCCGCTGGGAGCACGACGCGAAGATCGCCGCCGCCGTCTGCGACCTCGCGGGGGCCAGGACGTACGCCTCACGCCTGGTCAACGAGGGCGGTGCGATCCATGTCGATGGCGAGGGCACGGTCCTGCTGACGGAGACGGTCCAGCTCGGCCCGGAGCGCAATCCCGGATGGACGCGGGAGGAGGTCGAGGCGGAGATCCACGCCATGCTCGGCACCCGCAAGGCGATCTGGCTGCCCCGCGGCCTCACCGGCGACTATTCCCCGCACGGTTTCGGCACCCTCGGCCATGTGGACATCGTCGCCGCCTTCGCCCGCCCCGGAGTCGTCGTCGCCCACAGTCAGCCGGACCCGGCGCACCCCGACCACGAGGTGACCCGGGAGACCGTGGGGCTGCTGCGGGCGCAGACCGACGCGCGCGGCCGCCGGCTGGAGGTCGTCGAGGTCGCCGCCCCGACCGTGCTGGAGGCCGACGGCCACTGGGCCGACTACTCCTACATCAACCACTACCTCTGCAACGGCGGCGTGGTGCTGTGCGGTTTCGACGACCCGCGCGACGAACTCGCGGCCGGAGTCTTCCGCCGGCTGTTCCCCGAGCGGACGGTCACGCTGGTGGACGCCCGTACGATCTTCTCCGGCGGCGGCGGCGTCCACTGCGTCACCCAGCAGCAGCCGAGGGTCTGAGGCCGGGGACCGTCCGACGACGACCGACACCGAGCGACGACGACCGAGAGCAGGGGAGCCGGGACATGGCCGCAGCGGCACGGGCACGCAGGAACGCCCCGCCCCGCGAGGACGTCCTCGCCACCGCCATGAGGATGATCGCCGAGCGCGGCCTGGAGAAGCTCACCATGGCGGCGCTCGGCCGTGAGGTCGACATGAGCAGCGGCCATCTCCTCTACTACTTCCACTCCAAGGACGAACTCCTGCTGCGCACCCTGGAGTGGAGCGAGGGCCGGCTCGGCGCCGAGCGGGCCCGGCTGCTGGCCCGCGCCGCTCCGGCCCGCGAGCGACTCGACGCCTACGTCGGCCTGTACGTCCCCGACGGCCACCGCGACCCGCACTGGACGCTGTGGCTGGAGGTCTGGAACCGCTCGCAGAACGCCGCCGACGACACGGACGCGCGCGACCGCCAGGCGGCCATCGAGGGCGCCTGGCACCGCGACCTGGTCGCCCTGCTCGCGGAGGGGATCTCCCGCGGCGAGTTCCGGCGGGTGGACCCCGACCGGTTCGCGGCCCGGCTGCGAGCCCTGCTCGACGGCTTCTCCATCCACGTCGCCGTCGGTCTGCGCGGCACGGACCGCGAACAGGTCCTCGGGCACGTCGGCGAGTTCCTCGCCGGGAGCCTCCTCATGGGCGCGTGAGAACGCACTGCTCGCATCCTGAGACACCCGGTGAGCACGAGCGCGGTCTGTGCCAGACTGCCGCCGTGCTCTCGTTCGCCACGATTATTGGCAGCAGGCGCGCCGGTCCGCAGTGACCGCTCCGTACGACCAGGTACGAGCGGCCATCGTCGTCCTCGACCCGCGCGCAGACCTCTCGCACCCGCGAGGGGTTTTTCGCTTTTCTGGCCCACCCACAGCCGGGAGCGAGAGCGCGAGGGACCATTGGGGGGACGGTGGAGCCGGTCATTCCGGTAACGACCGAGATCCGACACAGGAGCCTTCAGACCATGACCGCATCCAGCGAACTCGACGATTCCTTCCACGTCTTCGACACCACCCTGCGCGACGGCGCGCAGCGTGAGGGCATCAACCTCACCGTCGCCGACAAGCTGGCCATCGCCCGGCACCTGGACGACTTCGGAGTGGGCTTCATCGAGGGCGGCTGGCCGGGCGCCAACCCGCGCGACACCGAGTTCTTCGCCCGCGCGCAGGAGGAGATCGACTTCCGGCACGCCCAGCTGGTCGCCTTCGGCGCCACCCGCCGGGCCGGTGCGAAGGCCGCGGAGGACCCGCAGGTCAGGGCACTGCTGGAGTCGGGAGCCGGGGTGATCACCCTGGTCGCGAAGTCCCACGACCGGCACGTCGAGCTGGCCCTGCGCACCACCCTGGACGAGAACCTCGCCATGGTGAGCGACACCGTCTCCTTCCTGAAGGGCCAGGGCCGCAGGGTCTTCGTCGACTGCGAGCACTTCTTCGACGGATACCGCGCCAACCCCGAGTACGCGAAGGCGGTCGTCCGGGCCGCCGCCGAGGCCGGCGCGGACGTGGTCATCCTGTGCGACACCAACGGCGGAATGCTCCCCGCGCAGGTCCAGGCCGTCGTCTCGACGGTGCTAGCCGACACGGGCGCCCGGCTCGGCATCCACGCCCAGGACGACACCGGCTGCGCGGTGGCCAACACCCTCGCCGCGGTGGACGCGGGCGCGACCCACGTCCAGTGCACGGCCAACGGCTACGGCGAACGCGTCGGCAACGCGAACCTGTTCCCGGTGGTCGCGGCCCTGGAGCTGAAGTACGGCAAGAAGGTGCTGCCCGAGGGCCGGCTCCGTGAGATGACCCGCATCTCGCACGCCATCGCCGAGGTCGTCAACCTGACGCCCTCCACCCACCAGCCCTATGTGGGCGTCTCGGCGTTCGCCCACAAGGCCGGGCTGCACGCCTCGGCCATCAAGGTCGACCCCGACCTCTACCAGCACATCGACCCCGAGCAGGTCGGCAACACCATGCGGATGCTGGTCTCCGACATGGCCGGCCGCGCCTCCATCGAGCTCAAGGGCAAGGAGCTCGGCGTCGACCTGGGCGGCGACCGCGAACTGGTCGGCCGGGTCGTGGAGCGGGTCAAGGAGCGCGAGCTCAGGGGCTACACCTACGAGGCGGCCGACGCGTCCTTCGAACTCCTGCTGCGCGCCGAGGTCGAGGGCAGGCCGCTGAAGTACTTCGAGGTCGAGTCCTGGCGTGCCATCGTCGAGGACCGCCCCGACGGCACCCACGCCAACGAGGCCACGGTCAAGCTCTGGGCCAAGGCCGAGCGCATCGTCGCGACGGCCGAGGGCAACGGCCCGGTCAACGCCCTGGACCGTGCCCTGCGGGTGGCCCTGGAGAAGATCTACCCCCAGCTGGCCAAGCTCGACCTGGTCGACTACAAGGTCCGCATCCTGGAGGGCGTCCACGGCACCCAGTCCACCACCCGCGTCCTGATCTCCACGACCGACGGCACGGGGGAGTGGTCCACGGTGGGCGTGGCGGAGAACGTCATCGCCGCCTCCTGGCAGGCCCTGGAGGACGCGTACACGTACGGACTGCTGCGGGCGGGCGTGGACCCGGCGGAGTGATGCCCGAAAGCCGCCAGATGTCCGGTATGTGAGGGGTTCGGGTAGCTTCGAGGTATGAAGGTCGTGCTCTCGACCCGCCGGGCCCGAAGCCTCACCGGACCGCTGCTGGCGCTGGTGCTCGTCGCCCTCACGCTGTGGACCGTGTGGGCGGCGGCCGCCCCGCGGGCGGTCGCCGCCACCGGCGTCTCGACGATCGCCGACTCCCTCCGTCACAGCCCGGTCTACGTCGACCCCGGGGCGGCCGCGCAGTTGTCCCCGGCGGACGAGCGGGCCCTGGAGCAGCAGATCGAGGACGCCGACAAACCTCTGTTCATCGCCGTCCTGCCGGCCGGTTACCCCACGGCCGGCCTCTTCAGCGACCTGCGCACCGCCACCGGGGTCACCGGCCTGTACGCGATCCGCCTGGGCGACCGCTTCGACGCCCGCGCCGACTCCTCCGTCCTGTCGCGGACGGCCGTGCGCAATTTGGTGGGCAGCGTCCGCGGCGAGAGCGACGCCGGAACCCAGCTGACCGACTTCACCGACCGCGCCCTGACCCACATGGGCGGCTCCGCGCCCGCGAGCTGGGGTTCCCCGAACGGCGGCAGGATGATCTCGACCTCCGCGCTGATCGTCGCGGTCGTGGTGCTGGCGGCCGGCGGGGCGGGCGCGTACACCCTGGTGCGGCGGGGCCGCCGGCGCCGGGCCGAGGAGCAGCGGGCCGCCCTCGACCGGCTGCGGGTCGTCGTGGACGAGGACATCACGGCCTTCGGCGAGGAACTCGACCGTCTCGACTTCCATCCGGCCGAGGCGGGCGCCGACGACGCCATGCGCGCCGACTACGAACGCGCCCTGGACGCCTACGAGCAGGCGAAGACGGCCATGGCGGCGGCGGCCCGGCCGGAGGACGTCCGCACCGTCACCGAGGCGTTGGAGGGCGGCCGTTTCTCGCTGGCGTCCCTCGCCGCCCGCCGGACGGGAGGGCCGCTGCCCCAACGCCGGCCGCCCTGCTTCTTCGATCCCCGCCATGGCCCCTCGGTCGCCGACGCCGCCTGGACGCCGCCCGGCGGGGCCACCCGGGAGGTCCCGGTCTGCGCGGCGGACGCGACCCGTCTGGCCGACGGCCGCGATCCCGTGATCCGCGAGGTCGACAGCGACTACGGCCGCCGTCCGTACTGGGAGGCCGGTCCCGCCTACGGCCCCTGGGCGGGCGGCTACTTCGGCGGCGGCATCCTGCCGGGCCTCCTCGTCGGGACGATGCTCGGCTCGATGATGGCCACCCCCTCCTACGCAGCCGACTACGGCACCGGCTACGGCGACTTCGGGGGCGGCTACGACGGCGGCGAGGTCTCCGGCGCCGACTTCGACCCCGGGGACTTCGGGGGCGGCTTCGGCGACGGGGGAGGCGGGGAC
>NZ_JAHHIU010000171.1 GCF_024539815.1 Streptomyces hayashii | reverse complement strand
GCCCAGGAGCACCTCGGAGCCGACGACCAGGCCGACGACGGGGGCGGCGGCTGCCTCCGCGGCGGCCGGATCCGCGTCGGTGCCGGCGGCCCGCTCCGGGAACGATTCGAGCGCCGTCTCCGCGTCGCGGTCGGGTTCCGCTTCCGGTTCCGCCGTGGGTTCCGCTTCCGGTGCGGGAGCGCAGGGCGGGGTCGCCGGGCGGAGTTCGGGATGGCCCGTCATGACGCCGCCGGACCTGCCGCCGCGCCCCGTGCCGAGGGCTCCGCTGACCGACGTGGTGCCCAAGCGGACGCTGGTCATCATCGTCGCGGTGGTGCTCCTCGCGGTGCTCGGAACCGTCCTGGCCCTCACGCTCGGCGGTGACGACGACAAGGCGAGCGGGTCCGAGGGCGGCGGCGGGACGGTCGCCGGCGGAAGCCCGAACGCCGGCACCAAGGAGGACGAGAGCGGCGGGACCCGCACGGACGGGTCGCCGTCGCAGTCCGCCCCCGCCTCCGGTTCCTCCTCCAACGACACCGCGGTGGCCGGAGGCGCCGGGGCCGGCGTCACCCCCGGCGGTGGCGGCAAGGCGGCGGCGACGCACGCGGGAGCCCAGGGCTACTCGATCGGGCTGCCCGCGGGGTGGAAGTACAAGACCCACTCCGACGCGGGCGACCGTTTCACCGGCCCCGACGGGCAGAAGCTGCTCATCGCCTGGACCGACACGCCCAAGGGCGACCCCGTCTCCGACTGGAAGAACCAGGAGCGCTACATGCTCCGCAAGCTGTACAAGAAGATCCGAATAGCGCCGGTGGACTACCGCGGCTGGAACACGGCCGACTGGGAGTTCACCTACACGGAGGGCGGGACGTCGTACCGCACCGTCGACCGCGGATTCGTCGTGAACGACGGGCTCGGGTACGCGCTGATGTACACCGCGAAGTCCGCCGCCTGGGACACCGCCCTGCGGGAGACCACGTGGAAGACGCTCACGGACACCTTCACGCCGAAGAAGTAGCCGTCGCCGGGCGGCCGGGTTCGGGGTGAGATCCTGCATCCCCTCTTTGCGGGTTGCCTCCGGCACGTATCGTGAGTGCTTGCGGACCGTACGCATCCAGCTATAAGGCCGGATTCGGCTGTAACGGCACGCAGGACGAACGGAATTGACCGACCGGGCGGCCGGGGGAGGCAACGTGGACGACTATGCGGGTCGGGTGCTCGTCGACCGCTACCGCCTGCCGTTGCCGCCTTCGGACGAGTACGAACTCACCGAGTCCCGCGCCTTCGACACCTACAGCGGGCAGGAAGTCCTGGTCCGCCAGGTCCCGTTGCCCGAGGTCGTCGAGGCCGAGGTGCTCGACGCGGAGGGCCTGCCCGAGGGGTTCACGGCACGCGAGCGCGGGGCGCGGCGGCCGGCCGGCCGGGGCGCGGGCGCCGGGGCGGGGACCAGACGGCCTGCCGACCCCGTCGTACGGCGGGCGATGGAGGCGGCCCAGGCGACGGCGAGCATCCCCGACCATCCACGGCTCGACCAGGTCTTCGACGTGTTCGCCGAGGGCGGCTCGCTGTGGATAGTGAGTGAGCTGGTGGCCGCGCGGCCGCTGTCGGCGCTGCTCGCCGAGAAGCCGCTGACGCCGTACCGGGCCGCCGAGGTCGCCTCCGACGTGCTCATGGCGCTGCGGGTGCTGCACGCCCATGGCTGGGTGCACCGCAACATCACCGCCCGCACGGTCCTCGTCTGCGACGACGGGCGGGTCATGCTGACCGGCCTCGCGGTCGGCGCGGCGGAAGAGGCGCTGTGCGGGTACGACCCGGTGCCGGCCGCTGACCCCGTGCCCGAGCCCGGCGGGAGCGGATCCGGCGAGGGAGCCGGCAGCGCCGGCGGTCCCGGCGGTCCCGGCGGTCACGGCAGCCCCGGCGGTCCCGGCGAGAGCCTCGGACCCGGGGGTTCCGCGGCCCGCTCGCAGCCGGGCGGCCGGGGCGCCTTCGGCCCGGGCGGTCCGGGCGGATCGCGAGGGCCGGGCGTCCCGGGCGGGTCCGGCGGCGGTGGGTTCGATGCCGGTGCGGTGGATCCCGAGGCCGCTCGGCGGGCGGCGATAGAGGCGCGGGCCACGGGTGCGCTGCCGGTGGCGGCGGGTGAGCCGTCCGCCGGCTCGGGCGCGTCCGGGGCCGTGGCCCGCAGGACGCCCGCGGAGACCGGCGGGGACGTCCGTGCCGCACGGGCCGGCGCGATCGCCGCGTACCGCGCCGGGGCCCGGGCGGCGGCGCGGGTGCAGGAGGCCCAGGAGGCGGAGCAGAACGGACGCGCGGCTCTGCCCGGCGCCCGCACCCCGTCCGACGGCGGACAGGGGGCCGCGGGAGGCGCCCCGACCGGCCGGATCGCCGATCCCTACGCAGTCCAGGGCGCACCCGCCCCCGCGCCGCACGCCCCCTACGTCCCCGGGTTTCCGCAGCAGGGCGCTGCCCCGACGTCGCACGCCTCGCTCACGCCCGTTCCCGGCCCGCCCGTGCCGGGACGGGGGCAGGGCCGGGGCCCAGGCCAGGGCCAGGGCCAGGGGCAGGGTCAGGGCCGGACGGCGTCGGGCGAGGAGCGGACCGGGGTCCGGTGGGACGAGCTCGCGGCCGGGGGGCCCGGCGGAGGCGCCCGGCGCGGTCCCGGCACCGCGCTCGCCGCCGAGCGGGCGAGACAGGCGAGGATGGCGGTCGTCGGACCGGTCACCGAGCGGTGGGCGCCCGAGCAGGCCGGTCCGGTGCACGAGAACTGGCAGCTGGCAGCCCCGATCGGTCCCGCCACCGACCTGTGGGCGCTGGGCGCGCTGCTCTTCAGGGCCGTGCAGGGGCACGCGCCGTACCCGGAGGAGTCCACGGCCGAGCTGGTGCAGATGGTGTGCGCCGAACCGCCCGCCTTCGCCGAGGAGTGCGGGCCGCTCAGACCGGTCGTGGAGTCGCTGCTGCGCCAGGACCCGACCGAACGCCTCGACTTCGAGGAACTGCGGGGCTGGCTGCGCTCGCTGGTGCGGTCCGCGCCGGAGCCGGAGGCGGGAGCCCATGTCGTCGCCGCCCCGCCGGTGGACCCCCGCCGGCTGCCCATCGTGCGCCGCAAGGGCGAGCTGGTACGCCGCCGGCGTGCCGGTCTGCCCGCGACGCACGGCCGGCACAAGCGGGGCCGGCCGGAGCCGGAGGGCTCGCCGCGCAGCCTGGGCCGGACGCTGCTCGTGCTGATCCTGCTGGTGCTGGCCGCGGCCGTCGCCTACGCCGTGCTGTTCATGCCCAAGGCCGGTGAGGACGGCGCGGCCGGCGCGGGCCCGCGGCGCACGGGGGCCGCCGGCGCGACGACCGGCCAGGCGCCCGACGCGAGCAGCGAACCCCGCCCCGACCAGACCTCGCCGGGCGCCTCCCCGTCCTCGTCGGCGGAGGCCACCCAGACGCAGACCGGTGGGTCCGGCGGGGGCGTCGCCGACGGGTTCACCCTGCGCAAGGACGCCGCCGGCTTCCAGGTCGCCGTGGCCGACGGCTGGGGCCGCGCGCCGAAGAACGGGCGTGGCCAGGTCGTCTACTCGCACGGGAACTTCGAGCTGATCGTCGTCCCGGGCCGCGACAGCACGTCGTCCGGCGGCAGCGACCCCATGGTCTACCAGCGGGAGAAGGAGAGCGAGCTCCAGCCGTACCGGGATTCCAGCTGGGCCACGGCCTCCGGGCTGCGCACGACGACCGTGGGAACCCGGACCATGGCCGAGGGCCAGTTCACCTGGACCGGCGCGGGCGGGCGCGAGCTGTACGTCCGCAACCTCGCCATCCTCATCGCGGGGCGGTACCACATCGTTCAGGTGCGGGGCCCGGAAGCCGAACGGGACGAGGTCTCCCGGCTCTTCGAGCAGGCGTCGGCCACCTACCAGTACACCGGCTGACGACGCCGGGACTCTGCCGGGGGCTTCGGGGTTGCCCCGCGGGGCGGGAAGCGACAACCGTCACAGTGCTGTCTCCTTGGCACCCCCCTGGTTCCGCGCGGGCGGCCCGGTCTTTACGCTGGCCCTGTCAAGAGCATTGCGGGGCAACGTGAATCAGATGCAGGGCCAGCTCCTAGCGGGGCGCTACCGGCTCGCCGACGCCATAGGGAGCGGCGGCATGGGCCGGGTGTGGCGTGCCCACGACGAGCTGCTGCACCGGGCGGTCGCCATCAAGGAGCTGACGGCCGCGCTCTATGTCGCGGAGGGTGACCAGGCGGTTCTGCTGGCGCGGACCCGGGCCGAGGCCCGGGCGGCCGCGCGGATCAACCACTCCGCCGTGGTCACCGTCCATGACGTGCTCGAACACGACGGCCGTCCGTGGATCGTGATGGAGCTGGTCGAGGGCCGCTCGCTGGCCGACGCGGTCAAGGAGGACGGGCGCGTCGAGCCCACGGAGGCCGCGCGGATCGGCCTGTGGGTGCTGCGCGCGCTGCGCGCCGCGCACTCCGCCGGGGTGCTGCACCGCGACGTCAAGCCGGGCAACGTGCTCCTCTCCGAGGACGGCCGCGTCCTCCTCACCGACTTCGGCATCGCCCAGATCGAGGGCGACACGACCATCACGCGCACCGGAGAGGTCGTCGGCTCCGTCGACTACCTGGCCCCCGAGCGGGTGCGCGGCCAGGACCCCGGCCCGTCCTGCGACCTGTGGGCGCTGGGCGCGACGCTCTACACGGCGGTGGAGGGGCGGTCGCCGTTCCGCCGCACCTCGCCGCTGACCACGTTGCAGGCCGTGGTCGAGGAGGAGGCCGCCGAACCGCGGAACGCCGGGCCGCTCGGCCCCGTCATCACCGCTCTGCTGCGCAAGGACCCGGCCGTGCGCCCCACCACGGCCGAGGCGGAGCAGATGCTGGCCGAGGCCGCCGACGGACGGCGCCCCGACGCGGCGCAGGTCTATGTGCCGACGCAGTTCGGTGGCCCGGACCGGGCCACGGGTAGCCGGCCCGTCGGGCCCCCGTCCGGGGCGCACCCCACGTCCTCTGCCACGCCCCCCACCTCGTACGTGCCGTCGGCGCCCCGGACGCCGACGTCCGGCCACCCTCTGACCCACCCGACCGCCGTGGGTCCCGTGCACCCCGGTCAGGGGCCGTCGGGGCCGAACACGCCGCCCGTGCCGTTCACGGCGTCCGCCGCGGACGTCCGGCCGCCCCGCCGCCGTCGCCGGCTGCGCACGACGGCCCTCGTGGTCGTCGTCGCCGCGCTGGTCGGCGGGGGCACGGCGATCGTGCTGCAGAAGTGGGATCCCGGCCAGGGGCGGACCACCGGGTCCGATGGCTCGTCCCCCTCGCCGAGCCCGACGTCCACCGGCGCCGGGCAGGGCACGGCGCCCGACGGCTGGCAGAAGATCGACGACCCGCTGGGCTTCGGGCTGGCCCTGCCCGAGGGCTGGGAGCGGGAGGTGTACCAGGACGACGGCGATCTCCAGCAGATCGACTACACCCCCGACGGCGGCGAGCACTTCGTGCGCATCGCCCTCGACAAGTCCCCCGACTTCAACGACCCCTACGCCCACCAGGTCGACCTCGAACAGCAGCTCAAGCGGCTCGTCGACTACGAGCGGGTCACCCTGGAGAAGAACCTCTACCGCGACCGCGACGGCTCCGAATGGGAGTACACGTGGACGGCGCTGGCGAAGGACACGAAGTTCCCGGGGCCGCGCCGCGCGATCGAGGAGACGTACGTCGCCCGTGACGGCTCCGAGTACGCCGTCTACATGTCCTCGCCCGCGAAGGACTGGGCCGTGACGGCCAAGCGGTTCAAGTCCGTGCTGCAGAGCTGGCGCGAGCCGGGTTCGTAGCGTCCGCGGGCGGGGTTCGCAGCGTCCGCGGGCGGGGCCCGGCAGTTGGCCGGACCGCGCCCCGGAGGCCTGGCCTCCGGTGGGGCATGATGGGCCCCATGGGGACCGAGGGGGGCGGGAACGCCGAGCGGGTCATCGCGGGCCGTTACCGGCTTGAGGCGAGGCTCGGGCGTGGCGGCATGGGGGTCGTGTGGCGGGCCACGGACCAGCTGCTGGGACGGCGTGTCGCCGTGAAGGAGCTGATCCCGGACGACACGCTCTCCGCGGA
This sequence comes from Streptomyces hayashii, assembly GCF_024539815.1. GTDB lineage: Bacteria > Actinomycetota > Actinomycetes > Streptomycetales > Streptomycetaceae > Streptomyces > Streptomyces hayashii. Next base: position 22,614 of record NZ_JAHHIU010000171.1, on the reverse strand, counting down.
GGAGGCGCGCGGCCGACGCGACCGCACCCTGCGCGAGGCCCGGGCGGTCGCCCAGCTCAGCCATCCGCACATCATCGTCGTGCACGACGTCGTCGAGGACGGCGAACGCCCTTACATCGTCATGGAGTTGATCGACGGCGGCTCCCTCGCCGACCGGATCGCCGCCGAGGGCCCGCTCGCGCCGAAGGAGGCGGCCCGCATCGCCGTAGCCCTGCTCGGCGCGCTGCGCGCCGCGCACACGGCCGGGGTCCTGCACCGGGACATCAAGCCCGCCAACGTCCTGCTGGAACGCGACAGCGACCGCGTCGTCCTCACCGACTTCGGGATCGCGCAGATCGCGGGGGCCACCACGCTCACCGAGACCGGTTCGTTCGTCGGCTCGCCCGAGTACACCGCCCCCGAGCGGATGTCCGGGTCGCGCACGGGCGCGGAGTCCGACCTGTGGTCGCTGGGCGCGCTGCTGTGCACGGCGCTGAGCGGCGAATCGCCGTTCCGGCGCGACTCGTTGGGCGGCATTCTGCACGCCGTCGTGTTCGCCGAGATCCGCACGCCCCCGCAGGCCGCCCCGCTGCTGCCCGTCGTCCGGGGGCTGCTGGAGCGCGATCCGGAGAGACGGCTGGGCGCGGCGGAGGCGGAGCGGCTGCTGCGCGCCTTTCTGGACACCGGGCGCACGCCGCCGCCGGTGTCGTCCGGCTACACCCCGACCCAGGCGGATCTGCCCCGCCCGGAGGCCTCCGCCCGGGAGCGCTCCACGCGCGGCGTGCTGGTGGCCGCGCTGCTGGTGGCCGCCATGGCCGGGGCGGGCGTGTCGGCGGCGGCGCTGCTGCTGAACGGGGACGGCGACCGGGGCCGCACGCCCACGAGTTCGGCGCCGGAGGCGTCGGCGAGCACCACGCCGGGCCGGCCGCGCACCAGCGGCGCGCCGAGCGTGTCGGCGACTCCCGGGGTCTCGCCGACGGCGGTCCACGGGACGTCGTCCCCCGCCGCGCTGCCGGCCGCCTCCCGCCCGGCGACCGGCACGCCGTCCGCCCCGTCCGGCTACCGCGTGGCCGACGACCCGGCCGGGTTCGCGCTCGCGGTGCCGGAGGACTTCACGCGCGTGCCGCAGGGGGAGCGGGTGTTCTTCATGTCCCCGGGGCAGGTCTTCCGCCTCGGGGTCAAGGTGTCCGACGCGGCCTCGGACGGCCCGCTCGCCGTGATGGAGCGGGCGGCCGCCAAGGGCTCGGACACCAACCCGGGCTACCACGACGGCCAGGTCACCGGGACGACCCACGGCGGACGGCCCGCCGCGCTCTGGCAGTTCACCTGGGACGGCTTCAGCGCGGCGGAGGGCCCCCGGCACACCTACGACCTGTGCTGGGAGCAGGGCGGACGGCAGTACGACGTGTGGGTTTCGGCGCCGGTCGGCAAGGTGCGCGAGGCGCGGGAGTACTTCGACGTCGCGATCGACACGTTCGTGACACGGTAGTTGCACTTCACCAGTGGATACCGGCCTGTCTGGCGCGATATGGATGGACCATGAGCGACAACGGGGGCGTCGGCCACGAGTCCGATGAGACGACGAGTTTTGTTCTGCAACCGCCGAACCCGCAGGCGGTCATGGCTCAGCAGGCGGCCGTGCCCCCACAGGAACCGGGTGTCGGACGACTGGTCGCCGGGCGCTACCGGCTGCTGGCGAAGCTCGGGCACGGCGGTATGGGCACGGTGTGGCGCGCCAAGGACGAGACGGTGGACCGCGAGGTCGCCGTCAAGGAACCCCGCGTACCCGACCACCTTCCTGAACGCGAACGCGCCAACGCGTTCGAGCGGATGCGCCGCGAGGCACGGGCCGCGGCCCGGCTGGACCATCCGGCCGTGGTCGACGTGCACGACGTCGCGGTCGTGGACGGACGGCCGTGGATCGTGATGGAGCTGGTGCGCGGCCGTTCGCTCGGCGACGTACTCCAGGAGGGCACGCTCAGCGCGCGCGAGGCCGCCCGCGTCGGCCTGGAGGTGCTCGGCGCGCTGGAGGCCGCGCACGCGGCGGGCGTCCTGCACCGGGACGTCAAGCCGGACAACATCCTCCTCGGCCGCCACGACCGCATCGTCCTCACCGACTTCGGCATCGCCCAAATAGAGGGCGAGACCCGTCTGACCGACACCGGCGGCATCGTCGGCTCGCCCGAGTACATCGCCCCCGAGCGGGTGCTGGGGCAGCGCCCGGGCCCCGCCGCCGACCTGTGGTCCCTGGGCGTGGTGCTGTACGCGGCGACCGAGGGTGTCTCGCCGTTCCGCCGCAGCAACACCCCGGCCACCCTGCAGTCGGTCCTGCACGCGGTCCCCGCGCCGCCCGCCGCCGCGCAGGGTCCGCTGGCGGAGGCCGTCAACGGGCTGCTGGAGAAGGACCCGGCGCGCCGTCCGACGGCCGCCCGGGTGCGGGCCCTGCTGGAGGCCGCCGCGAACCCGCCCGCTCCGCAGGCCGTCCAGACCGTGTCGCACCCCGGGAGCCCCCGTGCCGGACGCCGGTTCGGCCGCACGGCGTGGATCGGGCTGGGGGCCGCCGTCGTGGCCGTGGCCGCGGCCGCGTACCTGGTGGTCGCCGACCCCTTCGCCGGGCCGCTGCCCGACGGGTGGAAGACGAAGCACGAGAAGGAGGTCACCGCGACGCTCGCGGTGCCCGACAGCTATGTGCGCGGCGAACCCGCCAAGGGGGCTCCCGCGGACGAGCACTGGGTGAGCTACACCGACCCGAGCGGCGCGATCTCGGTCCTCCTTGAGGTCGAACGCAGGGCGGAGGACAAGAGCCACCTGATCAAGGACTCGGCGGCGGCCGAGATGTACGCCGACAACGGCGACTTCAAGGAGTCCGGCGACTACCGGGTCAACATGCCGAAGGGGCCGCGGACCAGCACGGACGGCGACGCGACCTTCCACGGCCGCAGGGCCGCCGGGAACACGGTCGTGTACACCACCGACGACAGCCAGCACCCGGCCCCGCGCGAGCTGAAGATCCTCTACTACAAGTCCACCGGCGGCGACATGTACAAGCTCATGGTGGGCTACCCCGGCAAGGGCGACTTCACCTCGCGCGGCCGCGAGGTGGCCCGCACGGCGATCGACAACCTGCAGATCGACCGCCCCTAGCGGGTCGGGTCGCCGAACCGCCTTCGTGTCGACGGGAGTTGGCCGGTGATCGTGGTAGTCATGGAGGCATGAGCAACGACGGGGATCCCGGAGCCGCCGAAGGCCGGATACTGGACGGCCGCTACCGGCTGCTCGATCGCATCGGATCCGGCGGTTCGGGCACCGTGTGGCGGGGCCGGGACGAGCTGACGGGGCGTGAAGTCGCCGTCAAGAAGCCGTGGCTGCCGGGACGGCCCGAGGACGAGCCCTACCGGCGCGCGGCCCACCGCCTCCAGCGGGAGGCCCGCGCCGCCGCCCGCGTGGACCACCCCAGCGCCGTCACGATCCACGCCGTGGTGATGGAGGAGGGGGCGGACGTCGAGGGCGGACTCCCCTGGATCGTCATGGAGCTGATCCACGGCGAGTCCCTGCGCGAGACGCTGCGGCGCGGCCCCCTCGACCCCGCCGAGGCGGCGCGGATCGGCCTCGCCGCCCTGGGCGCGCTGCGCGCCGCGCACGCCGTCGGCATCGTCCACCGGGACCTGAAGCCGACGAACGTGCTCCTCGGTCTTCCCCCGCTCCCGGGCGCCCCCGAGCACGGTCGCCCCCACGGGCGTGTCGTCGTCACGGACTTCGGCATCGCGCACGTCCCGGGTGAGGAGACCCGGGCCGCGACCGGCGACGGCGTCGGCTCCCCGGACTTCATCGCTCCCGAGCGGACGTCCGGACGCGGCGCGGGCCCGGCCTCCGACCTGTGGTCCCTCGGCGTCCTGCTGTACGCGGCAGTCGAGGGCCGGTCCCCGTTCCACGGGACGACCCCGCCGTCCACGTCCGCCGCGATCTACCCGGCGGACCCGCCCGAGCCGGAACGCGCCGGCCCGCTCACCCCCCTCCTCCAGGGCCTCCTGCGCCGCGACCCGGAGCGCCGGCCGACCCCGCAGGACACCGCGAACGCCCTGGAAGCGGCCCGCGCCGGTCTGGACCGCAGTCCGGCGCCGCCCTGCCCGGTGGACTCCCGGTGAGCACCGGTGACCGACGGGGGCCGTCCCGTCCGGCCGCCGCCCGGAGATCGCGAACGGCGGAATCCGCCTGGTGAGCGCCGGCCCCCACGCCCTGATCAGCGGGTTTGTTGCCAGTGAACGCTGGCGTCGTGTGTGCGGCCGGTGAATCCCTATTAGCGGCGGGTACCCAAAGTCCCCCGCACGTCATACCCTGCGCCTCATGACGGACTCGCAGGCCCCGGAAATGGCACCGGCAAAGACCGGCACGAACCCCCTCGCCCCCACCCCCACCGGCGTCCGTACGGCCGCCGACGTGGTGACCCCGGAGCTGGTCGCCCAGCTCACCAAGGGCGTGACCGGCTCCGGCCGGACGGCCAACCACACGCCGTTCACCGGCGAGAAGCTCGCCGACCTGCCCGAGTCCACCCCCGAGGACGTCCTCAAGGCCTACGAGGCGGCCCGCGCCGCCCAGGCGGTGTGGGCGAAGACGCCGGTCCGCGAACGCGCGGCCGTCCTGCTCCGCTTCCACGACCTGGTGCTGGAGCGCCAGGCCGAGGTGCTCGACCTCATCCAGCTGGAGACCGGCAAGGCGCGCCTGCACGCCCACGAGGAAGTGCAGGCCGTCGCCGTCGCCGCCCGTCACTACGGCCGCAGGGCCCCCGCGTATCTGCGTCCCAAGCGGCACGCCGGCGCCATGCCCACCCTCACGAAGGTCACCGAGCTGCGCCACCCGCGCGGTGTCGTGGGCCAGATCGCCCCCTGGAACTACCCGCTGGAGCTGTCGGTCGGCGACGCGCTGCCGGCGTTCGTCGCGGGCAACGCCGTCGTCATGAAGCCCGACACGGAGACCTGCCTCACCGCCCTGTGGGCCCGTGACCTGCTCGTCGAGGCCGGTCTGCCCGCCGACGTCTTCCAGGTCGTCCTGGGCGAGGGCCCGGTCGTCGGCCCCGAGGTCGTCCGGCACGCCGACTACGTCTGCTTCACCGGCTCCACCCGCACCGGCCGCGAGGTCGCCCAGGGCGCCGCCGCCCGGCTCGTCGGCGTCTCCCTCGAACTCGGCGGCAAGAACGCCATGCTCGTTTTGGACGACGCCGACGTGGAGAAGGCGGCTGCCGGAGCCGTGCGCGCCTGCTTCTCCTCCGCCGGCCAGCTGTGCATCTCCATCGAGCGGCTGTACGTCCACGAGTCGATCGCGGACGCCTTCGTCGAGCGCTTCGCCGCCCGCACCCGGGCCATGCGCCTCGGCACCTCCCTGGCCTACGGCGCCGACATGGGCTCCCTGGTCGGCGAACGCCAGCTGGAGACGGTGACCCGGCACGTGGAGGAGGCCGTCGCCAAGGGCGCGAAGGTCGTCGCCGGCGGTGTCGCCCGCCCGGACGTCGGCCCGTACTTCTTCGAGCCGACCATCCTCGACGGCGTCACGGAGCCCATGTCCGTCTGCACCGAGGAGACCTTCGGCCCGGTCGTCTCGATCTACCGCTTCACCACCGACGACGAGGCGATCGAGCACGCCAACTCGACGCCCTACGGCCTGAACGCGTCGGTGTGGACGAAGGACGCCCGCCGCGGCCGCGAGGTCGCCTCCCGGGTGCGGGCCGGCACGGTCAACGTCAACGAGGGCTACGCCTCGGCCTACGGCAGCGTCCAGTCCCCGATGGGCGGCATGAAGGACTCCGGCCTCGGCCGCCGCCACGGCTCCGAGGGCATCCTCAAGTACACCGAGGCCCAGACGGTCGCCCAGCAGCGCCTGCTGCCGATGGCGCCGGCCCTCGGCATGGACGACGAGAAGTACGCCCGGTTCATGAGCAACAGCCTGAAGGTGATGAAGGCTCTACGGCTTCGCTGAACCCCACCCGTTCCCCACGAGGAGAGCACGTGTCCCAGGACGCCTACGACTACGACGTCATCGTCGTCGGATCCGGCTTCGGCGGTTCCGTGACCGCCCTGCGCCTGACGGAGAAGGGTTACACCGTGGGCGTCCTGGAGGCGGGCCGCCGCTTCACCCGGGAGTCGCTCCCCAGGAACTCCTGGGACCTGAAGAACTACCTCTGGGCCCCCGCGCTCGGCATGTACGGCATCCAGCGCATCCATCTGCTGGGCAACGTCATGGTCCTGGCCGGAGCGGGCGTCGGCGGCGGCTCCCTCAACTACGCCAACACCCTCTACGTCCCGCCGAAGCCCTTCTTCGAGGACCCCCAGTGGCGTGACATCACCGACTGGCAGGAGGAGCTGACGCCGTACTACGACCAGGGGCGCCGCATGCTGGGCGTACGGCTCAACCCGACGACGACCCCGTCCGACGTGCACCTGAAGGCGGCCGCGGAACGGATGGGCGTCGGCGACACCTTCCATCTGGCGCCGGTCGGGGTGTTCTTCGGCGACGGCGAGGACGCCGACGGCACGGCGAAGGCCAGGCCCGGAGAGCAGGTCGCCGACCCCTACTTCGGGGGCGCGGGACCGGCCCGCAAGGCCTGCGTCGAGTGCGGCGAGTGCATGACCGGCTGCCGCCACGGGGCCAAGAACACCCTGAACGAGAACTATCTGCACCTCGCCGAGAAGGCGGGCGCGGTCGTCCACCCCCTGACGACGGTCATGTCCGTCACGGACGACTCGCAGGGCGGCTACGCCATCGCCACCCTGCCCACCGACGCGCGCCGCAAGGGCAGGGCGCCCGGCAGGGTCTTCAAGGCGCGCCGGGTCGTCCTCGCGGCCGGCACCTACGGCACCCAGACCCTGCTGCACCGGATGAAGGCGGGCGGCCAACTCCCTTACCTGTCCGACCGGCTGGGCCATCTGACCCGGACCAACTCCGAGGCCCTGGTGGGGGCCCAGACCGACGACCGCCGCTACCGCAAGGCGACCGGCGCGCCCAAGGTCGACTTCACCCGCGGCGTCGCCATCACCTCGTCCATCCACCCGGACGAGAACACCCACATCGAGCCGGTCCGCTACGGCCGGGGCTCCAACTCCATGGGCAGCCTGTCGATCCTTCAGGTGCCCTACGCGGAGGGCTCGTCGAGGGTCGCCGGCTGGCTGGCGAACGCCGTCCGTCACCCGCTCCTCGTGCTGCGCTCGCTCTCCAACCGCCGCTGGTCGGAGCGCACCATCATCGGTCTGGTGATGCAGTCGCTGGACAACTCGCTGACGACGTACCTCAAGCCGGCGGGCGTCGGCAAGGGCCTGCTGACCGCCCGTCAGGGACACGGCGCTCCCAACCCCAAGCAGATCAGGGCCGCCTCACAGGCCGCCTCCGTGATCGCCGCCGACATCAACGGCTTCGCCGGCTCCAACGTGGGCGAGCTCATGGGCACCCCGCTCACCGCGCACTTCCTCGGCGGCTGCCCCATCGGCGACTCGCGCGAGACCGGCGTCATCGACCCCTACCACCGCCTCTACGGCCACTCGGGCATCTCGGTCGTCGACGGCGCCGCGGTCTCGGCGAACCTCGGGGTGAACCCGTCGCTCACCATCACCGCCCAGGCCGAGCGGGCCATGTCGTACTGGCCGAACAAGGGCGAGACGGACCCGCGTCCCGCGCAGGGAGCGGCGTACGAGCGGCTGAAGCCGGTCGAGCCGGTCAGCCCCGCGGTGCCCGCGGAGGCGTTCGGCGCGCTGCGCCTGCCGTTCCTGGGGATGCCGACGGTCCCGCCCAAGCAGTAGCCCGGGTAAGACCGCGTGCGCCGCACGCGGTCCGGACAGGACGAAGGGACCTGCGCCCCCCTCCGAGCGCAGGTCCCTTCGCTGGTCCTCGTGGCGTGTTACGCGTGCGCGCCGGCCTTGCGGCGGCGGGCGGCGAACACGGCTCCCGCACCGGCGACGACGGCCGCGCCGCCGATCAGCCCGATCATCGGCACCGCCGAGTCGGAACCGGTGGAGGCGAGGCTGCCGGTGATCGGCTTGGCGCCGCCCTGGGCCTTGACGCCGTCGTCGGGCTTGTCGCCGTTCGGCTTGGCGTCGCCCGCGCCGTCGGCGTGACCGCCCGCGGCGACGATCTGGACGTCGTAGGCGTCACCGTTGCCGTAGCAGGCGGAGCCCTTGCCGGCGTAGATGGCCTCGCTCAGCGCGAACGACGCGCCCGCCGGCGCCGACGCCTTGACCTTCACCCGGAGGTCGAGGGAGTCCGAGGAGTTCGCCTCCAGGGTGTCCAGCAGTCCCACGAACGAGCCCGTGACGACCTGCTTGCCGTTCTCGCCCTCGTAGGAGTCCTGGTAGCCGCTGGTCCACTTGCCGTCCTCCTTGACCTGGATGACGGCGAGGCCCTCGGAGAGCAGGGTGTCGGTCTCGTCGCCGTACTCCATGAACGCGTCGATGTACACGTTCTTCAGGTCCTGGTCGGAGTCGTTGTCGACGACGAACTCGAAGTCGTGCCAGCCCGAACCGGCGACGATCTTGCTCGGCAGACCCTTGATCTCGGCCGAGAGCTTCTCGTCCAGGTCGAAGGACTTGCAGTCCGTGTACGGGTCGAACGCGTCGTCGCTCGCGCTCGCCGACGGGCTCGCCGAGGACGTCCCCGAGGCGGACGAGGACGAGGACGAGGACGAGGAGGCGGAGGCGGAGCCACTCGGGCTGCCGGTCGGCGTGCCGGACGCCTGAAGCGCGTCCGGGTCGGCCGAGGAGGAGGCCGAGCCGGCGCCGGTCGGCGTGCCGGACGCGCTCTGCCCGTCCGAGTCCGACGGGCCGGCCGTGGCGCTCTGCGTCGCGGACGGGGAGGACGTCTCGTCGCCCTCCGCGAAGGCGGCGGGCGCGGACAGCAGGGCCAGCGGGGCGACGACGGCGGTCGCGGCCATGGCGACCATCGTGCGGCGAAGCTTCATGAAGACCTCGGCGGATCTGGGGTGGAGGCCTTCCGCAATGGGGGTCGGGAGTGGGCCTGTTTTCGCTAGGTGTGACCGGCGAAGGCTGTGAACAGTTGTGCTGACTCACAGGATCTTTATATGGCGCTCGTCACATTCGGCCCGGCCCGGCGCGAGAAGCCCCCGGGCATGACGAAGGGCCCCGCGGGACGGATCCGCAGGGCCCTTCTCTATCGTCAGCACCGGCGTCAGGGCAGCGCCGGTGCCTGGGAGCGGCGCCGGGGGGTTGCGCCGCTGGTCTGGACCTCTGGCAGTGAAGGCCTGGCAGCGGGGGAGGCGACGCGCGCGGGGGTGTCGCCCGAAGAGTGATGTGAGGTCGTTCGGGGCTTTCTACGCATCGTGCTGGATGAGCGCGGCCCCCGCAACCGTTTGACCCAGCCCTTGTGCATTTCTGCATTTTCCGCCGGTCGGTCCCGGGCGTCCCCGAGACCGACCGTTCTCTCGGTGACCGGGCTGCTGTCCCCTGCCGTCCGGTCACCTTCGGAGCGAGGTCCCACGACGCACGGCACGATCCGTGCGTCTCATCGCCCCAGCGAGCCACGCGTGGTTCTTCCGGAACCGCCCCTGGCTGGAGCGGACACCGGGACCAACGACGCCGCCGGGTCCGCGGTCACGCGCCGTACGGGTGAGACGGCGGCCGAACTGACGCCCGAGGTCACACGCGTCCCCGGCACAGTTCGAGCAGCGTCATCGCCAGGGCCGTGCCGGGCCGGCCCAGCGCGTCCCGGTAGTGGCCGAGCACCTCCAGCTCGCGGGAGAGGTTCACCCGCCGGCCGCCGGACGTGATGCGCGCCTCCTGGATGACGGCCGAGACGGCCATCCGTTCCTGGATCAGACCGATGATGCGGTCGTCGAGCGCGTCGATGCGCTCACGGGCGCCGGTGATCACGTCGGCGGCCTCGGAGGTGCGGGCGCCGGTCACGTCGATGGCGGTCATGGGGGCTCCTGTGTGGGTTCGGGCCGCCCCGGAGCGACAGGACCCGGGAGAAACGACAGGCGCCCCGGGCCTTGTCGGCCCGGGGCGCCTGGGAAGTCGCTTGTCAGCAGCTCAAGCAACACGACCATGGCAGCCGGCGGGCCGGGTGCCATAGGTAAAGACGAAGGTCGTGTGCGACAGCATGCGGCCCAGTATGCAGGGGCGCCGGGCGCGGTCCAAGCCCGTTCGCATCCTGAGACGCCTCCCGGCTCCGACGCCGGGACGGCGACACGCCCGCTCTCGGTAGAATTGGCCAGCACAGAGACCACGCCCGAACCGCCGGAAGGCCCCCGTGTCCACAGCGACTCCCGCTGCCGCCGCCCCCGACACCGTCCTGGTCGTCGACTTCGGCGCGCAGTACGCCCAGCTCATCGCCCGTCGAGTCCGCGAGGCGCGGGTCTACAGCGAGATCGTGCCGAGCACCATGCCCGTCCAGGAGATGCTCGCCAAGAACCCGGCGGCGATCGTCCTCTCCGGCGGCCCCTCGTCCGTCTACGAAGAGGGCGCCCCCCGCCTCGACCGCGCGATCTTCGAAGCCGGCGTTCCCGTCTTCGGCATGTGCTACGGCTTCCAGCTGATGGCGCAGAGCCTCGGCGGCACGGTCGACAACACCGGCGCCCGTGAGTACGGCCGCACCGACCTGCACGTCTCCCGCGCCTCCTCGACTCTCTTCGAGGGCACCCCGGCCGAGCAGTCCGTGTGGATGTCGCACGGCGACGCCTGCTCCGCCGCCCCCGAGGGCTTCGTCGTCAGCGCCTCCACGGACGTCGTCCCGGTCGCCGCCTTCGAGAACGACGAGAAGAAGCTGTACGGCGTCCAGTACCACCCCGAGGTCATGCACTCCACGCACGGCCAGCAGGTCCTGGAGCACTTCCTGTACCGGGGCGCGGGCCTGAGCCCCGACTGGACCACCGGCAACGTCATCGAGGAGCAGGTCGAGGCCATCCGCGAGCAGGTCGGCGACAGGCGCGCGATCTGCGGCCTGTCCGGCGGCGTGGACTCGGCGGTCGCCGCGGCCCTCGTCCAGAAGGCCATCGGCTCCCAGCTGACCTGCGTCTACGTCGACCACGGTCTGATGCGCAAGGGCGAGACGGAGCAGGTCGAGAAGGACTTCGTGGCCGCGACCGGCGTCCAGCTGAAGGTCGTGGACGCCGAGGAGCGCTTCCTCAACGCACTCAAGGGCGTCTCGGACCCCGAGGAGAAGCGGAAGATCATCGGGCGCGAGTTCATCCGCGTCTTCGAGCAGGCCCAGGCGGAGATCATCGCGGACGACGGTCCCGAGGTCGCCTTCCTGGTCCAGGGCACGCTGTACCCGGACGTCGTCGAGTCCGGCGGCGGCACCGGCACGGCGAACATCAAGTCGCACCACAACGTGGGCGGGCTGCCCGAGGACCTTGAGTTCCAGCTGATCGAGCCGCTGCGCAAGCTCTTCAAGGACGAGGTCCGCATGGTCGGCCAGGAACTCGGCCTGCCGGAGGAGATCGTCCAGCGCCAGCCGTTCCCCGGCCCCGGCCTCGGCATCCGCATCGTCGGCGAGGTCACCAAGGAGCGCCTGGACCTGCTGCGCGACGCCGACGCCATCGCCCGCGCGGAGCTGACGGCCGCCGGCCTCGACCGGGAGATCTGGCAGTGCCCGGTGGTCCTCCTCGCGGACGTCCGCAGCGTCGGCGTCCAGGGTGACGGCCGCACCTACGGCCACCCGATCGTGCTGCGCCCCGTCTCCTCCGAGGACGCCATGACCGCCGACTGGTCGCGGCTGCCCTACGACGTCCTCGCGAAGATCTCCACCCGGATCACCAACGAGGTCCGTGACGTCAACCGCGTCGTCGTCGACGTGACCTCGAAGCCGCCGGGCACCATCGAGTGGGAGTGAGCCGCTCCGGGGTCCCGGCAGCGGGGTTCAGGTCCGCCTGAGCGTGCGCACCGGCGCCCCGGGCCGCCACACCTGGACGACGAGATACGTGTCGTCCTCGACGTAGGTCCGTACGACCTCCGTCAGCTCGGTGCGGAAGAGGTGGAACGGCTGCGGCGGTTCCACCTCTTTCACGTACGCGGCCCTCGCCGGGCCGTCCGCCACCTCGATCGCCCGCCCCGCGATCCGTACGTCGCCCCCGCCCATCCCGGTGCCCTCGCCCGGGTTGGCCTGGAGGCAGAAGCGGGGGTCGCGGCGCAGATCGTGGGCCTTGAGCGAACCGGGCATCATGCCGAGCCACAGCTCACCGGCGAGGAAACGGACCTCGATGCCGGACGTGCGCGGGAAGCCGTCCTTGCGCAGGGTCGCCAGAACGTGGTGGGTGAACGCGCCGAAGCGGTCCTCGGCGGTCTTCGCGAACTCGGGCTCCGCCTCGGCGAGGACGGACCAGTTTCCAGGGGCGCTGCTGGGTGTCATACGGCGAGTGTGACCCCGATACCGGACATCTTCTGTCGGTGTTCCCCGTTCCCTCCGGCCTGCGCCGTCAGAATCCCTGCGGCATGCCGTACGGCGTTCCCTGCGCCGGCCCCTGGGGTGTGCTGCCGTACGGCATTCCCTGCGCCGGCCCCTGCGGGCCGCCGTACGGCGTTCCCTGCGCCGGCCCCTGCGGGCCGCCGTACGGCGTTCCGAAGGGCGTCGGCGTCGGTCGCACGTACCGCTCCACCCCTGCCCCGTCCCGCACCGGCGTGCACCCCGCCGCCGCGAGCTGCCGGGCCAGCTTCGCGCGCCGCATCGTGTTCACCCGCAGCGCGCCCAGCACGAACGCCGGCATCAGCACGGCGAGCGGGAGCAGCACCGCGTACACGCCGGTCAGCACGGCCATCAGCAGGAACAGCACCGCCGAGCCCCACCCGATGAACTGCAGCTGTCTGCGGTTGGCGGCCGCCGCGAAGGCGTCGTAGCGGATGAGCGCGGTGATCAGGTCGACGTCCGCCTGCGCCTCGGGGACCGGTGTGAGCGAGCCCAGGTACATGCCCGGCACGGGACGGTCGGGGCCCGGACCGGGGAAGGCGGCCGAGTTCGCGGCGGCCCGCTGCCGCGCCGACGGGTCGGGGTCGCGGACCAGCTGGACGTGGAGGATCCGGTGCTTGCCGACGAGCCGCACGCTCTCGTACCGGAAGCCGTAGCACTCGGCTATGTAGGCCAGCGCACCGAACGTCTGGAACTCCGCGAAGGGATGGACCAGCTCGATGGCGTTGCGCGTCGCGATCTGACGCATGAGTGCGGTGATGTGGCGGGCGGCGATGCTCAAGACGTGCTCCGATGGTGACGGAAATCGTCATCTTTGCATAACGGCTCTGCCCTTTTGCCCTGACCGACGGTAACTTCCGCGTCGTAAAGCAACCCAGTGCTGGAGGACCGATGCACGGGCCCACGCCGCCTGCCCCGCTGCCCACCGACCGGCTGCAGTTCGCGATGCCGCCGATGCACGACTCGGTGGAGGACGAGCGCCGGCACCGAAAGGAACGGCTGGCCGGCGCCGTACGGGTCTTCGGCCGACTCGGCTTCGAGGACGGCGTCTCGGGGCACATCACCGCCCGCGACCCCGAATACAGCGACTGCTTCTGGGTCAACCCCTTCGGCATGTCCTTCAAGCACGTCACCGTCAGCGACCTGGTGCTGGCCAACGCCGACGGGCAGGTCGTCGAGGGCCGCTACCACGTCAACCAGGCCGCCTTCACCGTGCACGCCCAGGTGCACGCCGCGCGCCCCGACGTCGTCGCCGTGGCCCACTGCCACTCCGTCCACGGCCGTGCCCTCGCCGCGCTCGGCGAGCTGCTCGACCCCCTCACCCAGGAGAGCTGCGCGTTCTACGAGGACCACGCCCTCTACGACGCCTACACCGGCGTGGCCGTCGACGCGGAGGAAGGGCGGCGCATCGCGACCGCGCTCGGCTCCCGCAAGGCGCTCGTGCTGCGCAACCACGGGCTGCTGACCGTGGGCGACTCCGTCGACGCGGCCGCCTGGTGGTTCGTCTCCATGGAACGCTCCAGCCAGGTCCAGCTGACCGCGCGGGCGGCGGGCAGACCCGTGCTGATCGACCACCGGGCGGCGGTCGCGACCCGGGAGCAGCTCGGCGGCGACCTGGTGGCGTGGATCAACTACCAGCCGTTGTGGCAGGACGTCAGCCGCAGCGAGCCGGACCTGTTGAGCTGACCGAGGTGGCCGAGGTGGCCGATTGACCGAGGTGAACGAGTGACCGAGCCGCTGAGCTGCGTGAGCTGCCTGCGCTGACCACGGTCGCCGGTCGCTCAGAAGCCGCGCAGCACGACGGCCTTCGTCCTCGCGAACTCCTCGTCGGTCAGCACCCCGTCCCGGTGCAACTCGCCCAACTCGCGCAGCCGGCGCAACAGCACGTCGTGGTGGTCCGCCGGGTTCGGGACGGCAGGGGGCAGGGCGGCAGGGTTCGGGACGGCCGAGTCCTGGGCGGGTGCCGTGGGGCGCCGTCCCCGGGCCGCGCCGCGGCCCGCCTCCTCCGGTGCGTCCTCGGGCTCGGGATGCGCGCGGGCCGACGGGTGCGGGAGACGTGCCGTGACGGCCGTCGCCACCAGCGCCGTCAGCAGGTCGCGGCTCACGTTCCCCCACAGGTCCAGGGCGTACGGGTCCTTCTCGGCCGGCAGTTTCGAGAACACCGTCTCGCGGGTCACGAAGCGCAGGAAGCCGTCGTCCAGACCCGAGTTGGGCAGCCACTCGACCCGCACCAGGTCGCCGACGTCGAGCACGCGGGGCCCGGTCGCCCGCTTCACCCGGTCCGAGGTGTCCGCCCAGTCGATCCGCACCTGGACCCCGTCGAAGGAGACGGTCCCGTCGGAGGACCGCACCGACACCGGCACCGGCGGACCCGGCAGGAGATATCCCGTGGTCGGCTCGTCCGTGACCCGGTCCAGGAGCAGCGCGTGCCGGATCTCCTCGGCGAGGTACTCGGCGATCCCCGAGCGGTCCGTGTCCACGGTGAGCCGATAGGGGTCGGCCGCGTCGGGCAGCCGCCCGCCGGTCGCCTGAAGCAGCGGATCGGCCCCCTCGCGCAGCCGCATCCGCAGCCGCCCGCGTCTGCGTTCGGGCTCGTAGACGATCCCGGCGACCGCCTCCAGCGGCACGGCGATCTCCCCGTACGTCTGCCGGAACAGCGGCACGGAACGATGCAGTCCCGGCGTGATCCTCACCGTCGCGCCGTCGAAGGCCCAGGTCCCGTGACGCTGGATGATCTCGGCCATGGGGAAATTCTCGCAGCCGGGTCAACACGGCCTTCCCGGCTTCACCCGCCCCTGACCAGACCTGCCGGACACACAGGGTGTGTCGTAGGGCACAATTCGCTGACATCGCAGGGGAGTTGTTCACAGGGTGGCGACCGGGGTCCGCAGAGGGCTCTCCGGGGCCTCCATCCGATCGGGTCGCGGGGAAGGCAGGGCGTCGGACGTGGCGGTGCAGGAGGCGAGACAGGGCGCAGGTCCGGGCCCGGGGGCGGGTGCGCACGAAGGCGGTTGCGCCTGCGGGGACTGTCCCCACGGAGCACGCGAGGGACACCGGCGCGCGGTCGCCGCGTTCCTGCTGAAACGGGACGAGTTCGCCGCCGGACAGGGCCTGCCGGCCGCCGTCGCCCACTCCGTCTCGGCGTCCCGCCAATGGGTCTCCGAGGAGCTGACGCAGTCCGCGGAACTCGTCGCCGAACGCGGCCGCGCCGAGGGCGAGGCCTGGCTCGGCCGCCTGTGGCGGCGCACGGCGGTGACCGTGTGGGCCGCCGTCGTCGCGCTCCTGCTGGTGCAGTCCCTGACCGCCGTCGGCACGGGCTGGACCGCTGCCCGCACCGCCGGACTCCTCGCCGCGCTCGTCGTCGCCGGCGCGCTGACCGCCGCCTCCTGGTTCCACCGGGCGCGCGGCGGGGCGCTGGCGCCCGTGATCGGCGAGGACAACCGCCTCTCCACCTCCCGCGCGGTCGCCGCCGCCTGGGTGCTGTTCGTGGCCTACGCGGTGCTGGTCCTGGTGGGCCGGCTCGCCGCCGCCTCCGGCCACGCCGAACGCGATGCGCTGATCGCCGGGCTCGACCTCGGCCGCGGCGCGGGCACGGTGACCGTCCTCGCCGTGGTCTGCGGGATCGCCGTGCTGGTGCGCCGCGTGGTCGGGCTGCGCGTCCTCGGCCAGCGGCTGCAGAAGGTCCGCGCCCACCGTCCCCGGGCGGCCGACCTGCTCACCGACGACTCCGGCCGCGGCGCCTTCGCCGACATCCAGTACGCCGTGATCGGCGCCGTCGCGCTCGCCTTCGCCGCGGTGCGCCTGGCCCGCCGCCCCGACCAACTGCCCGACCTGCCCTGGGGCCTGGCGGTCGTGGTCCTCGTCTCGGCCGCGACCTACGTGGCCGGCAAGTACTCCGAGGGCGGCCGTCCCGTCATCCTCTCCGTCGTCCGCTCCCGCGAGGCCGGCGACCTCGACGGTCCCATCCGCACCGGCGACGACATCGAGATCCGCGGCGCGGGATTCGTTCCGCCCGGCGCCCAGACCGCCGACCGGCTCTCCCGCATGGTCGTCCGCATCGGGCCGGTCCATGTGCACGTCCCGCTCGTCCCGGTCACGGGCGGCTTCAGCAACCCCGGAGACGACGTCCTCACCGTGCCCGTGCCGGCCGACGTGGAGCCCGGACGGGTGGAGGTCCAGGTCGTCACCGCCGCCGGAGTCGAGACCAACCGGTACGCGATCGACGTCACCGACTGACCTCACGGACCGACTTCGCCCACCTCGCTGACCGACGTCGCCCACCTCAGGGACCGACTTCGCCCACCTCACGGACCGACGTCGTCCGCCCGGCCCGTCGGCCCCGGCCCGGGCCGGTGAACCGGTGTCGGGCCGAGCCCGTGCACACCTTTTGAGTGCACCCCGCCATGCCGTACGTATGGTCTGTCGAGGGGTCCCACCACTCCGGGCGAGAGGCGGCTACGGGCGATGACTCACAGTATGCGGACGGACACCTATCCTCCCTATCTCGACGGGGGTGGCCGCGGCTTGCGGGACACCGCCACGCGTTACGCCCTCCTCCCTCTGCGGATCTTCCTCGGCGTGACCTTCGTCTACGCCGGCCTCGACAAACTCACCGACCCCGCCTTCCTGAAGGCCGGCGGCGCCGGCTCGATCGGCGAGACCATGCGCGCCGTCCGTGACTCCTCCGCCATCCCGGCCATGGTCGACCTGGCCCTGAAGAGCCCTGTCGGCTTCGGCTACGCCATGGCCTTCGGTGAACTCTCCGTCGGCATAGGCATCCTCCTCGGCGTCCTCACCCGGCTCGCCGCACTGGGCGGGGTGCTGATCTCGCTCAGCCTGTGGCTGACGGTGAGCTGGGCCTCGGATCCGTACTACCTGGGCAACGACCTCCCGTACCTGATGGCCTGGCTGCCTTTCGTCCTCGCGGGCGCCCCGGTCCTCTCCCTGGACGCCGCTTGGCGTTCCCGGCGGCGCCAGCCACGGGCGGGAGGCCTGGGCTAGACGCCCGGGCTGGACGCCGGGGCTGGACGCCGGGGCTGGATGCCGGGGCTGGACGCCCGGGCCGGATGCCGGGGCTGGACGCCGGGCAGGAGGCGTGGGCTGGATGCCGGGGCTGGACGCCGGGCAGGAGGCGTGGGCCGACGCTGGGGCTGGATGCGTGGGCCGGCACTTGGGCTGGACGACCGGGGCTGAACGCCGGGCGCTCTGAGCCGCGGCCCGCCGACCTCAAGGACCGGACTCGCCGTCCGGTCCGGCTGGGTCATGGCGGCCTGCGCGTCCGGTTCGGGCGGGCAACGACGGCGCGGTCGTCCGGTTCGGGTGGGTCATAGCGGCCTGGTCGTCCGGTTCGAGCCGGTCACGGTGACGTGGTCGGGTCGGCTCCTGTCGCAGTGGTCCGGCCGGATCGGACTCGTCGTCTGCGGACGCCCCCGGCCACCGCACCCGTCACGCCCGCCAGACAGAGACCGGCCATGATCACCGGGATCATCACGAACCACTGCGCTTCCCACAGCCCGCCCACGTCGCCCGCGAAGATGACGCCCGCGAGGACGAAGGAGGCGCCGGCGATCAGTCGGCCGGGCCGGAACTCATGACGCAGCACGGGCCACCTCCGCCTGTCCCACTGCGACCCGAAGGTCCAGATCGATGGTTCCCGCGTCCGCCCGCCCCGAGGCGGGCCGCAGGGTGACCTCCTTGTGCTTGCCCGGCTCCACGTCCACGTCCTTCTCGTCGTCACCGGGCAACTGGACGTCGCCCAGCCCCACGTCGATCCTCACCTTCACCGTCACGTCCGGCGGCACGATCACCCGCAGCCGGCCCGCTCCGACCTCGGCGTCGGCGCTGACGGTCTGCCCCTTGGCCAGGTTCAGCCGGGACAGGTCCAAGGTGCCCTCGCCCGTGCCCAGTTCGTAGTTCGTCCGCATCTCCGCCACCGTCGTGGGCCGCCAGGTCGTGTCGGTCCAGTGCGTGCCGATGTTCCTCGGCAGTACGGCCGTGCCGGCCAGCAGGCCCGCGGTGACGATCGCCAGGAACACCGACCCCGCTCCCGTGCGCCCCAGGAACGAACTGACCGCGATGCCCGTGCCCAGCACGATGAGCGCGGCAGACAGGCCCGCCTGCAGGCTGGTGCCGAGCGGATGCCCGTGCCAGGTGAGCCTGGTGACGAGACCGCCCGCGAGCAGGGCTAGCAGGAACAACCAGCCGCCGATCCACCGCGGGCCCGAGGGCCGGACGTACGGCTCTCGGGAGGTGCGTATGTCCTCGCGGCGGCGGTGGCCCGTGAGCTCGACGCCGACGTCCGCCATGAAGTCCCGGCCGCGGGAGTCCGACGGGCCCCACAGGTAGCCGGTGCCGCCGTCGTGGGTGCCGTCCTTGACTATCGGGTCGCGCCACCAGGACGGGTAGGCGGCGGGCACGGGCGGCGCCTGCGCCTCCGGCGGGGCGTCGGCCACGGCTTGCGCGGCCAGCGGGTCGGGGTCGGAGGAGTCCCGGTGCCGCGACCAGTACCCGGCGCCCGCGAGGAGCAGGGAGACGACCACGGCGAACGTGAGCACGCTGCCGTTGCTCAGCATCGACAGGAACACACCGCAGCCGACCAGCGCGAACAGCACGGCCGCGAGGGCCTGGCCGTCGACCCGGCCGGTCAGGAGCTTGCGCACCTCGTTCTGCCCGTCGTCGGCGTAGGGAACGAAGAGCCAGGCGAAACCGTAGAAGATGAGACCGATGCCGCCGGTCGCGGAGAGCACGGCGAGCGTGATCCGGAAGATCACCGGGTCCATGTCGCACTGCCGCCCGAGGCCCGCGCACACCCCCGCGAGCATCTTGTGCTCGCGGTCCCGCCGGAACCTCGACGGGACGCCGGCGGCCCTCCCGCCACCTGCCGCCCGTCCTCTGTCGGCACCGGCACCGGCACCGGCATCGGTGCCGGCATCGGTGCCGGTGCCCGCCGCAGCGGCAGCCGCCGTCGCGGCCGCGACGGCTGCCTCGGCCGCTGTCAGGCCGTCTTCCTCGCGGCCTCGCTGCTCGCCCCGCGTGCCCTGCTCCCCGTGCTGTCCCTGCTGTTCCTGCTGTCCGTGCTGTCCGTGCTCTCCGTGCGCGCGAGGCGGGTCACCGGCGGCGCCCGAGGCGCCGGAGGACGGGGCGGCCGCGTCGGGCGCGCCCCCGTCGGGCACGGCGTCCGCGGCGTGCTGGTGATCTGTCATGACTCCATGGTGGCGGGCGGACCCCCCTCGTGGCAGCCGGAACAACCCTGGTCGGACCCTGATATCCGCCCTGATCCGCGGCCGGGGGCGCGTTCGACGTGCGGTCGCCCCGAAGATCAGGGGCGTCTCGGGGGCCAACCCTGATGCCCGGGCCCGCGGCCCGTGTGACCATCATTGGCATGCCGGAAGCCGCAGCAGCGCCACTCGTCGAACCGCGGCCGCCGCGCAAGCTCTACCGCAGCAGCGACGGACGCTGGCTGGGTGGCGTGGCGCGGGGGCTCGCCGGGCATCTCGGCCTGCCCGTCGTGTGGGTGCGGCTCGTCTTCGCCGGCCTGTTCATGGCGGACGGCCTCGGCGCCCTGCTCTACGCGGCCTTCTGGTTCTTCGTGCCGCTCGGCGTCGGCGGCGTCGGAGACCAGAAGCCGCCGGCGCTCGTCGCCACCGAGACCGCGCCCGACGGCCGCCGCAGACTTGTCGCGCGCAAGCCCGACAAGGGGCAGATCGTCGCCCTGCTCCTCATGGTCGTGGTCGCCACGGTCTTCGTGACCAACGTGAATCTGGGCAGCGGCGCCAAGGCCTATCTCGTCCCCGCGGTCCTCGTCGGCGCCGGCGTCGCCCTCGTCTGGCGTCAGGCGGACAACGCGCGCCGGGCCCGCTGGGTCGAGGTGGGCCGCAAGCGCCGTACGCTCACGCTCCTGCGGGCGGGCGCCGGCGTCCTGCTGGTCACGGCGGGCGTCTCCGGCACCTTCGTCCTGCAGGGCTCCGCAACCCATCTCGGATCCGTCCTGCAGGCGGCGCTCGCCGTGATCGTCGGCATCACGCTGCTCGCCGGGCCCTACCTGGTCCGTATGACCCAGGACCTCTCCGAGGAGCGGCTGATGCGCATCCGCGCACAGGAGCGGGCGGAGGTCGCCGCCCACGTCCACGACTCGGTGCTGCACACCCTCACCCTGATCCAGCGCAACGCGGAGAACGTCGGCGAGGTGCGTCGTCTCGCCCGCGCCCAGGAGCGCGACCTGCGCACCTGGCTCTACAAACCCGAGGGGACCGGCAAGGACGAGGCCGACGAGCCGACCACGGTCGCCGACGCGGTGCGCCGCAGCGCCGCCGAGGTGGAGGACAAGCACGGCGTGCCCATCGAAGTCGTGGTGGTCGGCGACTGCGCGCTCGACGAACGGGTCGGGGCACAGATGCAGGCCGCGCGCGAGGCGATGGTGAACGCGGCCAAGTACGGTGGCGACGGCGGCGCCGTGCAGGTCTACGCCGAAGTCGAGGGCAGGACGGTCTTCGTGTCCGTACGCGACCGCGGCCCGGGCTTCGACCTCGATTCGATACCCGCCGACCGTATGGGCGTCAGAGAATCGATCATCGGCCGGATGGAGCGCCACGGCGGCACGGCGCGGCTGCGGGCGGTCCCGGACGGCGGCACCGAGATCGAGCTGGAGATGGAGAGGGCGGAGAAGACGTCATGAGCGACCCGACCGACACGAACGACACGAACGGCACCACCGGCGCGGGGGAGGCCGCGGGGCCGGCGCAGACCCCCGGCGCCGGGGCGGGCGGGCGGCGGGTGCGTGTCGTCCTCGTCGACGACCACCGCATGTTCCGCACGGGAGTACAGGCCGAGATCGGCCAGACCGAGCAGACCGGCGTGGAAGTCGTCGGCGAGGCGGCGGACGTCGACCAGGCGGTCACCGTCATCACCGCGACCCGGCCCGAGGTGGTCCTGCTCGACGTCCACCTGCCGGGCGGCGGCGGAGTCGAGGTACTGCGCCGCTGCGCCCCGCTGATGGCCGACCCCGAGCAGCCCGTGCGTTTCCTGGCGCTGTCCGTGTCGGACGCGGCGGAGGATGTGATCGGGGTGATCCGCGGCGGCGCCCGGGGTTATGTCACCAAGACGATCACCGGGGCCGACCTGGTCAAATCGATCTTCCGGGTGCAGGAGGGCGACGCGGTCTTCTCGCCGCGCCTGGCCGGGTTCGTCCTCGACGCCTTCGCCTCCACCGACGCCCCGCCGGTCGACGAGGACCTCGACCGTCTCACCCAGCGCGAGCGCGAGGTGCTGCGGCTCATCGCCCGCGGTTACGCCTACAAGGAGATCGCCAAGCAGCTCTTCATCTCCGTCAAGACGGTCGAGTCGCACGTCTCGGCGGTGCTGCGCAAGCTCCAGCTGTCCAACCGCCACGAGCTGACCCGCTGGGCCACGGCGCGAAGGCTGGTGTGACCCGAAAACGGATGGAACCCCCCGCGGGCCCCAGGTTGTCGAGTGGGTGACAGGGTCCTCGGACCTCTTACTCCTGGGGGGAGCATCCGTGCGTGACCGAAGTTCGGTGCGCGACGAGGAGTTCGCGCAGTTCGTGATGGGGGCGCACGCGTCGCTGTTGCGGACGGCCCGTCTGCTGACCGGCGATCGGCACAGCGCCGAGGACCTGCTGCAGGCGGCGCTGGTGCGCGTGTACCTGCGCTGGTCGCGCTCGGCGGACTGGGGTTCACCCCACGCCTACGCTCGCAAGACCGTCGTCAATCTCTACGCGACCTGGCGCAGGCGACGCTGGCACACGGAGGTCGTGCGTCCCGAAGCGGACCACACCCCCGACGCCGGGGACATGGCGGGCGACGCGGACACCCGGCTGGAGCTGGACCGTGCTCTGGCCACGCTGCCCCGCGTCCAGCGCGTCGTCGTGGTGCTCCGCTTCTACGAGGACCTGTCGGTGGAAGAGACGGCCGACCTGCTCGGCTGTTCGCCCGGAACGGTCAAGAGCCGTACCAACAGGGCCTTGGAGCGGCTGCGTGCGGCGGGCGCGCTGGCCGGTTACGCGGTAAGGGGAACGCGATGAGCGACACCGCCCATGCGGAAGAAGAACTGCTCAGGCGGGGACTGCACGAGCTGGCCGAGGCGGACTGCTCGGCGGAGGCGTCCTCGCAGCCGGCCCTGCTGATGGCCAGGGGGCGTCGCACTCTGCGGCGCAGGCGTATGGCCACGCTCACCGCGAGCCTCGCGCTGCTCGGCGTGGTGGGGGCGGGCGGGGTGTACGGG
>NZ_JAHHIU010000170.1 GCF_024539815.1 Streptomyces hayashii | reverse complement strand
GTCGTGACGCGGAGGGGCGGGGGTGAGCGGCCGGTCCGGGGCGGATTGTTCGAAATGTAGAACGTTGTTCGTAAGGTCGGGCAGACGCTAAATGTGTGCACCTGGAGGCGTCAATACCTTCGACGATCATTCGCGCGAGGTCGGCGCCCGCACGGTCGCTGTGACTCTCCAGCACGTGACTCTCCAGCACGTGACTCTCCCGCGCGGTGAGGGGCCGACGCCGTCGCCGGGACCTCTTAGCCCGGCGGTGTGACGTGCCCGGTCGAAGTACGGCCGCTTTGCGCGCCGGTCCGATCCCCTCGCGGCGCAGGGTGCTTTCGTCGGGAAGCCGGGTACGCGACGGCTCCTGTGGCTTGTCCTGACGGACCGGCCGGCGTCCCCCGTTCTCCTGAGCGTCGTCCGGTCGCGGAGGGCGGCCGTCCGCAAGGCAGAAGGAGAGATCGTGGTGGCAGGGAAAGCCGACAAGAGCAGTGGGCCGCTGTCCGCGCAGCTTCTCAAGGGGCAGAAGGCGCTGGTGACCGGCGCCAACTCGGGCATCGGCCTGGCGACCGCGATCGCCCTGGGCCGGGCCGGGGCGGACGTCGTGGTCAACTACGTCGCCGGTGCGAGCGAGGCCGAGGACGTGGTGAAGGAGATCGAGGGCTTCGGGGTCCGCTCCTACGCCCACGAGGCCGACGTGTCCGACGAGGACCAGGTGACCGCCATGGTCGCGCGGATGGTCGACGAGTTCGGCACGATCGACGTCATGGTGGCCAACGCGGGCCTGCAACGGGACGCGGCCGTCACGGAGATGACGCTCGCCCAGTGGCAGAAGGTCATCGACGTCAACCTCACCGGCCAGTTCCTGTGCGCGCGGGAGGCCGCCAAGGAGTTCCTGCGGCGCGGAGTGGTGGAAGAGGTCTCCCGGTCGGCCGGGAAGATCATCTGCATGAGCTCGGTCCACCAGATCGTCCCGTGGGCGGGACACGTGAACTACGCCTCCTCCAAGGGCGGTGTGGGCATGCTGATGCAGACCCTCGCACAGGAGCTGGCCCCGAAGCGGATCAGGGTCAACGCGGTCGCCCCCGGAGCCATCCGCACGCCGATCAACCGCGACGCCTGGTCCACCCCCGAGGCCGAGGCCGACCTTCTGCGCCTGATCCCGTACCGCCGCGTGGGGGACCCGGACGACATCGCCAACGCCGTCGTCGCCCTGGCCTCGGACCTGCTCGACTACGTCGTCGGCAGCACCCTGTACGTCGACGGCGGGATGACGCTCTTCCCCGGCTTCGCCACCGGGGGCTGACCAGCGGCGCGGGATCGCGTCGCGCCCCGCCGCACGGTGCTGAGCAGGGGCCCCGGCCCGTCCGTCCGCGGGCCCTTCTCCCCACCCCGTCCCTCCTCAGCCCCGCCGCTTCGCGGGGCAGACCATCGAGGCGCACATGCTCAGCACCGTCGCTCTGCTGGCGAACAGCACTCCGGACCGACTCCTGCCGGCACGGGAGCTGATGGCCTTCACGCTGGCCTCGCACATCCTGCTGGTCCCGTTCGGCGTCGCCCTGCCGTTCATCACGCTGCTCATGCACCACCGGGCGCTGCGCCGCGACGACCCCGTCGCCCTCACCCTCGCCCGGCGCTGGTCGGCGGTGATGGCCGTGCAGTTCGCCATCGGCATCATCACCGGCACCGTGCTGTCCTTCGAGTTCGGCCTGCTGTGGCCCGGCCTGATGGGCCGCTGGGGAGACGTCTTCGGCCTCGGGTTCGGCGTCGAGGCATGGGCGTTCTTCCTGGAGGCCGTCCTGATCGCGATCTACCTCTACGGCTGGCGCCGGCTGAAGCCCTGGACCCACTTCTGGCTCGCCGTGCCGCTCCCCGCGGCCGCCCTGATGGGGGCGTTCGGCATCATCGCGGCCAACTCGTGGATGAACACCCCGCAGGGGTTCCGTCCGGACGCCCGGGGCAGGCCCGTCGACGTCGACGTGCGGCAGGCGATCTTCACGCCGATGTTCGGCCCCGAGTACTGGCACTTCGTCGTCGCGATGCTCCTGACCGCCGGATACGTGGTCGCCGGCGTGTACGCGGCCGGTTGGCTGCGCGGGCGCCGCGACCGCTACCACCGGCTCGGCTTCACCGTGCCGTTCACGGTCGCCGCGGTCCTGACCCCGGTGCAGTTCATGCTCGGCGACTCCACGGCCCGCGCCGTCTTCCACAAGCAGCCGGTCAAGTTCGCCGCCACGGAGATCGTCTGGAAGACGGGCACCCATGTGCCGGAGTACGTGTTCGGGCGGCTGAACAGCGACGGCACGATCTCCGGCGGCCTCAGGATCCCCCAACTCGACTCGATCCTCGCCGGGTTCTCACCCGGCACGAAGGTGACCGGGCTGACCTCGGTGCCCGCAGCCGACCGCCCCACCGCCGTCCAGGCCACCATCGCCCACTGGGCCTTCGACGTCATGGTCACCGTCGGCAGCCTGCTGATCCTGCTCGCGCTCTGGTACGCCTGGTCCTGGTGGCGGCGCCGGGACAACCCCGGGAGCCGCTGGTTCTACCGCTGCGCCGCGCTCGCCGGAGTCGCCTGTCTGGTCACCGTCGAGTGCGGGTGGATCACCACGGAGGTCGGCCGCCAGCCCTGGATCGTCTACCGGCGGATGAGGGTCTCGGAGGCGGTGACCAGCACCCACGCCGGATCGTTGTGGGCGATGCTCGGCATCGTCGTCGTCGTGTACGCGGCCGTCTTCGCCTCGTTCCTCGCCGTCGTGCTGAAGATGCGCACCCGCTGGCGCATCGCCGACGAGGGCTCGGCCGGCCCGCACGCGGACCCGCCGCCGGAGACCGACACCCCCTACGGGCCCAGAGGCGAGCCCGATCCCCCCACCGCCGCGGCCACGCCCGGCGGCCGCTCCGGTCCCACCGGGGGCGCGTCGTGACGGCCGGCCTCGTCGCCTGGGTGATGGTGGTCGCGATCGCCGCCTACGCCTGCGCCGGAGGCACCGACTACGGCGCGGGCTTCTGGGACCTCATGGCCGGCGGCGCCGACCGCGGCAGGCGGCCGCGCCGGCTGATCGACCAGGCCATGGCGCCGGTCTGGGAGGCCAACAACGTCTGGCTGATCTTCGTCCTCGTCGTCATGTGGACCGGCTTCCCGACGATGTTCCAGGCCGTCTTCACCGCGATGTGGCTGCCGCTCGCCCTGGCCGCCGTCGGCCTGGTGCTGCGCGGCGCCGGGTTCGCCCTGCGCAAGCCCGCCCACCGCCTGGCCCGGCGACGGATCTACGGCGCGATGTTCGCCGTCTCGTCGCTGGTGACGCCATTCTTCCTCGGGGCGGTGCTCGGCGGTGTCGCCTCCGGCCGGGTCCAGGTCGGCACGAGGGCCTCCGCGGACGCCTGGGCCAACCCGACCTCCGTCCTCACGGGACTGCTGGCCGTCGCCGCCACCGCGTTCCTCGGCGCGGTCTTCCTCTGCTCCGACGCCCGGCGGTTCGGCGCGCACGACCTCGTCGACTACTTCCGGCTGCGGGCGACGATCGCCTTCGCCGCGGTCGTCGTCCTCGCGCTCATCGCCCTGCCCGTCACCCACGACGACGCCCGGCACGTCTGGGACGGGCTCACCGGGGGCACGGGCCTGCTGCTGATCGCCGTCGCGGCGCTCTGCGGTGCGGCCACGGTGGTGCTCGTCCGGCGCCGGTCGTACCGCTGGTCCCGGTACACGTCGGTGGCGAGCGTCGCCCTGACCGTCGGCGCCTGGGGCTTCGCGCAGCGGCCCTACCTGCTGCCCACCACGCTGACGGTGACCCAGGCCGCGGGGGCCGCCCCCGCCATGCGCTGGCTGATGATCGTCACGGCCATCGCGATCGTGCTGGTGGGACCTGCGCTGGCGCTGCTCTACCGGCTCGACACGAGGGGCGAGCTGGAGGAGCTCACCGACGCCGACACCCGGGCCGCCCCGGCGCCCGGCGACGACGTCTAGTACTGAAGCAGGGTTTGCCGTCCGACCTGGTCCTTCGCAAGGTGGCGGGAGTGCGGCGGGACTTCGGACGTCCGGTGGGCCCACGGGGAACGCCCGTCGATCGAGCGACGACGCAGGCAGGCAATGACAGCGGCGGGCCACGCGTCGAACGAGCCTGGTGCGGTGCGGAAACCGCACGTCGCGGGCATGTCCCCGGGAGGCGATCTTGTCGCGTCGGCCTGAGAATCGAGTGAAGCGCCCGCCGCGGTCCGCTGCCCCGGCGCGAGATCGGGTGTGGTCTGGAGGTCGCCGACATGGAACGTGGGACTTCTCGGAACGGGGCCGTAGGACCGACTCACGGGGGGTGCCGCGGGCGCGGGAAGCACCGGATCCGTCGACCCGGCTGCGGCAGAGCTGAGCGGTCATGACCGTCGACGAGGAGCTGCGGCCGATCGGCGCGTCGCGCTCCGTCCCAGCCGTCGGCGGCCGCGCCTCGGCCCCCGTGCAGCACATCGGCTCCGAAGAGGCGCTGGATCCGCTGCGGGGCGCCCTTCCGGAGGAGGTGCGGGCCGCCCGGGATCTGGTGGCGCGGCTGAGGGGCGCATGGCCCGCAGTCGCCGAGGCCGTGGTCGAGGCCGCCGTCGGGGCCGCGTACGCCTCCTTCCGCGAGGCCACGGTCAGGGCCTACGTGCTGATCCTGGTCGAACGCCGGGCGCGCAAGGCACTCCACGAGACCGCCGGAGACCCGACGACGAGAGGCGGTGCCCGGTGATGTCGGACGAACGGGCCGAACGCATCGCGGCCTTCATCGAGCCGTTGAGAGTGGAACCCGGGTCGAAGGTCCGGCTGGGCCGGGACTTCGACCCTCGGTTCAAAGGAGGGCTGAAGAAGCGGGAGGGCGTCGAACTGCTGCGCAACGGGGTGGAGTTGCTGGCGGACTACCAGCAGCGGCTGGCCGCCCAGGACACGTTCGGCGTCCTGTTGTGCCTTCAGGCGCTCGACGCCGGCGGCAAGGACGGGACGATCCGTCATGTGATGAGCGGCCTCAACCCGCAGGGCGTGCGGGTGAGCAGCTTCAAAGTGCCCTCCGCGGAGGAACTGGACCACGACTACCTGTGGCGTTATGCCCAGCGGCTGCCCGAGCGCGGCGGAATCGCCATCTTCAACCGTTCGCACTACGAGGAGGTCCTCGTCGTGCGCGTGCACCCCGAACTCCTCCTCCGGCAGAGGGTGCCTGCCGGGGCACGGGGACCGGGCAGGTGGAAACGGCGGTACCAGGAGATCAACGACTGGGAACGTCATCTCGCCGACAACGGCTTCAAAGTGGTGAAGATCTTCCTGAACCTGTCGAAGGAGGAACAGCGAACCCGGTTCCTGAAGCGGCTCGACCTGCCGGAGAAGAACTGGAAGTTCTCCGCGGCCGATGTCCGGGAGCGGCAGTACTGGGACGACTACCAGCGCGCCTTCTCCAAGATGCTGTCGGCGACGAGCACGCCGTGGGCGCCCTGGTACGTGGTGCCGGCGGACCGGAAGTGGTTCGCGCGGATATGCACCGCGGCCGTCCTCGCGCACACCTTGATCGGCATCGACCCCCGGTACCCGGTGGTGAAGGACGCCGCCAGGAAGGAACTGGCCGACGCCAAGCGCACACTGCAGCGGGAGGCCCCCGAAGGCCGGCCTGCCGACCCCTACGCGGCCCGGCACCCGTCGGCGGGCGGGAAGAAGCGCCGTCAGGCCGGCACGTCAGCGAAGAGGAAGCGGTGACCGGCCAGGATCGGAGGCAGGTTGATGACGGTGCGTCCGAATTCCGTGGGCACACAGCAGGGGGCCTCGCAGCGCGACCGCTGGTACGCACGGTCCCCGGAGGAGACAGCGGCCGCCCTCGGCGTCGATCCGGCTGTCGGACTCCCGGCTGCCCGGGCCGCGGAACTCCTGGCCGCACACGGCCCCAACGCGCTGCCGGAAGAGTCCCGGACGCCGGCCTGGCGCCGGTTCCTCGATCAGTACCGCAGCTACATGCAGATCGTCCTCGTGGTCGCGGCGGTGGTCTCACTGCTCATCCAGGAGTGGACCACCGCGGTGCTGCTCGTCGCGCTGACCCTGGTGAACGCGGTCGTGGGGCTGCGGCAGGAGGGCAAGGCGGAGAGCGCGATGAACGCGCTGAAGTCGATGATGGAGGCGACGGCGCGGGTGCGCAGGGACGGCACGGAGGCCGGGATCCCGGCGGAGCAGCTCGTCGTCGGCGACATCGTGCTGATATCCGCCGGTGACCAGGTTCCGGCGGACGGTCGCATCGTCGAGGCCAGCGCTCTGCAGATCGACGAGTCGTCGCTCACCGGTGAGAGCGTCCCTGTGGCGAAGGATGCCGGCACGCTGCCCGACGGAGGGCGGCCGGCGCCGGGCGACCTCACCAACACCGCGTTCATGAACACCCCGGTCACCCATGGCAGCGGTGTGCTGGTGGTGACGGCCGTCGGCGCCGACACCGAGCTCGGCAGGATCTCCGGAATGCTGGCGGCCACCGAGAAGGAGGTGCCGCCGCTCACCAGGGAGCTGGACAGGCTGACGCTGTGGATCACGGGAGCGGCCGCGCTCACCATGATCGTCATGTTCGTCCTGGGACGCGGCCGGGACCAGGCGTGGGACGTGCTGTTCGTCAGCGCGGTCTCGCTGGCCATCGCGGCGATCCCCGAGGCCCTGCCGACCGTCACCCAGGCGATCCTCTCCGTCGGGAGCCTCAATCTCGCGAAGCGGAACGCCATCGTGAAGGAACTGCCGTCGGTCGAGACCCTCGCGTTCACCTCGGCGATCAACTCGGACAAGACCGGCACCCTGACGATGAACCAGATGACGGCCGTCGAGGTGATCACTCCGACCGACAGGTACAGCGTCTCCGGCACGGGTTACGGGCTGGAGGGGAGGATCCATCACGCCGCGGGGTCGGGCGCGGGGTCGGGCGGGGGCGTCCCTGGCGTCGAGGACGCGATCCTGCCGTATGTCGTGGCCAGCGACGCGAAGCTGGTGGACGGCCGTGTGGTGGGCGACCCGACGGAGGGCGCACTGCTGGTGCTCGGCCATAAGGCGGGGCTGGACACGGACGCCACCAGGGAGGGTCTCCCGCGCCTCGCGACCCTGCCGTTCGACCCGGAGTACAAGCTGATGGCCACCTTCCACACCGCCCGCGACACCGGCGGCCGTCCGGTCGTGCGGTGCTTCGTCAAGGGCGCCGCCCCGGCGGTGACGGCGCGTGCCGCCACCGCGCTCGCGGCAGGCGAGACGGTGCCGTGGGACGCGGATCTGCGGCAGCGCGCCGAAGCGGCGGTCGCGCGGATGGGCGGTGAGGGACGCCGGGTGATGGCTGCGGCCACACGGGACATCGACCCGGCCCTTTTCGACGCCGACGGCGACCTGCTGGCGTATGTCAGCGAGTTGCGGGTGAGCAGTCTCGTCGGCATGGTCGACCCGCCCCGGGAGGAGTCGAAGGCCGCGGTGGCGGACGCCCGGGCGGCCAACATCCGGGTCCGCCTGGTGACCGGCGACGACGTCACCACCGGTGCGGCGATCGCGCGGCAGCTCGGCATCCCCGGCGAGGCCGTCCTCGGCGCCGACTTCGCCGCGATGAGCGAGGCGGAGCGGCTGGCCCGCGTCGACGGCATCGGCGTGGTGGGACGGGTCGCGCCGGAGCACAAGGTGCTGCTCGCCGACACGCTCAAGAAGAAGGGCGACGTCGTGGCGATGACCGGGGACGGCGTCAACGATGCGCCCGCGATCAAGGCCGCCGACATCGGCATCGCCATGGGCAGCGGTACGGACGTGGCCAAGAACGCCGGCCGCATGATCCTCTCCGACGACAATTTCGCCACCATCGTCTACGCCGTGGAGCAGGGCCGCACGATCTACGACAACCTCACCAAGTACATCCGGTTCGTGCTGCTCCTGCTGGTCACGTTCGTGCTGACGTTCCTCGGGGCGACCGTCCTGAACATCGCGGCGGGCGAGCCGTTCACCCCGCCGCAGGTGCTGTGGATCCACTTCGTGGTGAACGCCTCCTTCGGCTTCGCGCTCGGCTTCGACCGGGAGAGCCCGGGGCTCATGAGCCGCAGGCCGCGTCCGCGCGGGGAGTCGGTGCTCACGCGGCCCGTGCTGGTCACGGTCGGACTCAGCGGTCTCGCGATCACCTGCGGACTGCTCGGGATGATCAAACTCGGCGAGGCCCGCTTCGACGGCGTCGAGACAGGCCGGTCGATCGCGTTCACCGCCTTCGCGCTCTGCCTGATCGTGGCCGCGTTCGAATGCCGCAGCGCGACGGACTCCGCGCTCACGACGGCCACGTTCGACAGCAGACAGATGAACTGGGTGGCTCTGGCCCAGCTGGTCCTCGCGGTGGCGACGACCCAGTTGGACGGCTTCCGCCGCATCCTGGGGACGACCGAGATCGACGCGAGGCAGTTCGGTTGGGCACTGCTGACCGCCGTCGCGCTGCTGCTCCTCTGGGAACTGGGCAAGCTCTTGGCCCGGCAGGCGCGGGAGGCCCCGCGGGCGGTGTGACGATGCCCTGGGGACCGGGACGACCACCGGCGGTCGGACGTGACGAAGGGACAACCCGTGGCCGACCAGCAGGGCCGCAGCGGCCCACACGGACGTCACGCCGTGCTGTCCCGGCTCCGGGCCGTTCCGGGGCTTCGTGTCCTGGCGGTCTACCGGCGGGAATGGCTGGCCAAGGACCTGGTCGCGGGAATCGTCCTGACGACGCTGCTGGTGCCCCAGGGCATGGCGTACGCCGAGCTGGCGGGCCTGCCGTCCATCACCGGTCTCTACACGACGATCCTCTGCCTGCTCGGCTACGCCGTGTGCGGGCCGTCCCGCATCCTCGTGCTCGGCCCGGACTCCTCGCTGGGACCGATGATCGCAGCGACCGTGCTTCCCCTGGTAGCCGCGGACGGGGATCCCGACCGCGCGGTCGCCCTGGCCTCGGTGCTCGCGCTGATGGTGGCGGCGATCATGATCCTGGCCTCGGTGGCGAGACTCGGCTTCATCGCCGACCTGATCTCCAAGCCGACGATGATCGGCTACATGAACGGTCTGGCCCTCACCATCCTGATCGGCCAGCTGCCCAAACTGCTCGGCTTCAAGGTCGAGGCGGACAACCTGATCGGGGAGTGTCTCGGCCTCGTGGAGAAGCTCGCCGAGGGGGCGGCGGTGCCGGCCGCCGCCGCGGTCGGCCTCGGCGGGATCCTGCTGATCCTCGTGCTCCAGCGGTGGCTGCCGCAGGTCCCCGCGGTGCTCGTCATGGTGGTCCTGGCGATCGCGGCGGCAGCGGTCCTCGACCTGGGCGACCACGGCGTCGACCTGGTGGGTGAACTGCCCGAGGGCTTCCCGCCGTTCACGGTCCCGGACATCCGGGTCGCCGACCTCGCGCCGCTGTCGGCCGGCGCGCTGGGCATCGCGCTGGTGTCCCTGGCCGACACGATCTCCAACGCCTCGGCGTTCGCCGCCCGCAGCGGACAGGAGGTCCGCGGCAACCAGGAGATGGCCGGGGTCGGGGTGGCCAACCTGGCCGCCGGTTTCTTTCAGGGCTTCCCGGTCAGTACCAGTGGATCGCGTACCGCGGTGGCGGAGCGGGCGGGCGCCAGGAGCCAGCTCACCGGAGTCGTCGGGGCGGCGCTCATCGTCCTCATGCTGGTCCTGGTTCCGGGCATGTTCCGCGATCTTCCGCAGCCGGCCCTGGCCGCGGTGGTCATCACCGCCTCGCTGTCCCTGGCCGACGTGCCCGGTGCGACAAGGCTGTGGCGGCAGCGCCGGACGGAGTTCCTGCTTTCGGTCGCCGCGTTCCTGGGGGTGGCCCTGGCCGGCGTCCTGGAGGGGATCGCCGTCGCCGTGGCCCTGTCCGTCCTCAACGTCTTCCGGCGCGCGTGGTGGCCGTACAGCACCGTGCTCGGACGGGTGGAGGGGCTGGAGGGTTATCACGACATCGCCTCCTACCCGCACGCCGAACAGCTTCCGGGCCTGGTGATCCACCGGTTCGACGCCCCCCTCATCTTCGCCAACGCGGGGGCCTTCCGCGACGGGGTCAGGCGACTGGCGCGCACGCAGCCGAAGCCGCGCTGGATCGTGATCGCGGCGGAACCGATGACCGATGTGGACACCACCGCCGCGGACGTGCTGGAAAATCTCGACCAGGAGCTCAACGCCGAGCACGTCCACCTCGTGTTCGCCGAACTCAAGGACCCGGTGCGGCGCAAGATCGAACGGTACGAACTGACCCGAACCATCGACCCGCGCCACTTCTTCCCCACCGTGGAGGCCGCTGTGGCCGCCTTCCGGCAACAGCCGTGAGCGCACTGGACGCCACAGCGTGGAGGGCACGGTCCATCGACTCGACGCACCGGCCGGCAGCCAGGGGGCGGGCCGGCCCTTCGGCGCCGCCGGCCCCGAGGGGGGGCGGCGGCGCCGAAGGGCCGGGTCGAGCAGCGCGGGCGAGGTGTCGTCCTGCGCCGGCCGTCGGCCGTCAGCGTTCGGCCGTCAGCCGTCAGCCGTCAGCCGTCAGCCGTCGGCCGTCGGCCGTCAGCCGTCGGATTCCGGGGACGGGAGGTACGCGCCCGGTACGTCGTCCGGGGCGTAGATCTTGGCGTCGCCGGGGTACGGCTCGGTCCAGTTGTGGGTCTCGTACCAGGTGAGCCGGTTCATCTGGACCGGGTTGGCGTAGTCGGGCACGGCGTGCGGGCCGGTCAGCCGCTGGTGCGACTCCCAGGTCTTCCACTGCGCGGCCACCTTCTGCTGCCGCGCCGGCGCCTTTTCGGTCGTCGGCGCGGGAGCCGCGGCCGGGTCCTGCGGCGCCGGGGTGTCCGCGCCGCACGGGGGCTGGGTGCTCAGACCGTCGGTCAGCGGGACACGGTTCGCCACCGCCTTGAACGGCGTGTCGTCCGCCTTGCGGGTGAAGGCCCCCGACATCGGGGTGGCCGCGCTGTCCTTCTGGTTCATCGGGTGGATCCCGAGGATCTGCTCGACGGTGCGGATCATCGTGATCTGCGAGTAGTAGCGGTCGTCGACCTTGCCGCGCTGCGCCCAGGGGCTGATGATCTGCACCGGCGCGCGGTGGCCGTCGACGTGGTCGAGACCGGCCTGGGAGTCGTCCTCGACGACGAAGATCGCCGAGTCCTTCCAGTACGCGCTGTGCGAGATCTCGTCGACCATCCTGCCGACGGCGAGGTCGTTGTCCGCGACCTCGGCGGCGGGGCTCGCCGGGCCCCCGGTGTGGTCGTTGGAGAACCAGAACATGTTCAGGTTCGCCGGACCGTTCTTCTCGAAGTCCTGCTTCCAGATCTGGTACTTGTACACGTCCGGCACGGCGAGGTCGAACAGCGGGAAGCCCTGCACCGACACCTTGTTCAGCGAGGGGATCGCCGAGCCCGTCCGGATGGGGTAGGTGGTCGGCTGCCCGGTGGCGGCCATGTTCCTGGCGTCGCAGTACAGGTTCTGCCAGGTCGCGCCGGCCGGCTTGGTCTCGATCGACTGGAACTCGCCGAAGTCCTTGACGGACCTGCCGGCCGCCTGCGCGCCCGTCCACAGGAATCCCGACCTCTGGTGGCCGAGCACGTCGTCCTCGGTGTCATAACTGCGCGCGTACTCACCGGCGGAGGACTCGGTGTACTCCGGATTGTCCGACTGCATCAGCCAGTTGTGACCCTCGGCCGAGTTGGTGCCGATGTCGTAGAAGTTGTCGTACAGCCCGAACTGCCGGGCCAGCGCGTGCTGGTTGGGCGTGACGTTCTCGCCGAACTGGGTGAGCGAGGCGTCGCCGTCGCCCTGCGGCAGGTCGCCCAGGACCTGGTCGTAGGTCCGGTTCTCCTTGACGAGCAAAAAGACGTGCTTGATCGTCGAGGGGTCGCCGAGCCGCGCCGGGACCGGCACGGCCTTGGCGCGGCTCTTGCGGTCGGCCGTCCGGACCGAGCCGGGCGTCCAGCCGTTCTGCCGGAAGACCTTGGCCGTCCGGGCCCTGATGACGCTGTCGTCCGGCAGCCTGAACTGCGTCAGGCTCGACGTCGTGTCGTGGGTGCCGTGGCTACCGGTGGC
The DNA here is from genome assembly GCF_024539815.1 of Streptomyces hayashii. Taxonomy (GTDB): domain Bacteria; phylum Actinomycetota; class Actinomycetes; order Streptomycetales; family Streptomycetaceae; genus Streptomyces; species Streptomyces hayashii. The sequence continues at coordinate 16,956 of NZ_JAHHIU010000170.1, read as the reverse complement.
GGAGGGCCGACGGGCGTCGATGCCGCGGGTGTGGGAGACGACCACGTTCCCGCCCACCGTGGTGATCTCCGAGGGGAAGTAGTCCGTGGGCAGCAGGCCGACGTAACCGGCGGGCTCCTGCGCCGACTTGTAGCGGTAGACGGCGACCGCGTTCGCGCGGCCGAGCGTCACCAGCAGCCGGCCGTCGTCGGTGAGGGTCACCGCGTCGGGCTCGTAGCCGACCTTCGCCTCCGGCCACGGCCGGGTGGCGATGGTCTGCACGACCTTGCCGCGTGCGGCGCTGATGACCGACACGCTGTCGTCGGCCGTGTTGGTGACGAACACCGCGCCCTTCCTGGCGTACACCGCGGTCGGGTGCAGACCGACGTCGATGCCGCGCACGGCGGCGGAGGGGTGGGCCAGGTCGATGACGCTGACCGTGCCGGTGGTGGCGGCGCCGGTGTCCGGGTTCGCCACCACCTGGGTGCCGTAGGAGTTGATGGTCGTGTCGCCGGGCCTCGCCGGACGCCCGCCCTCGTTGCCGACGTACAACTTGTTCCCGACCAGGGCGAGTCCACGGGGCGCGTTGCCCACGGCCCAGCTCTGCTCGACGGCGCCGGTGGCCGCGTCGATGGCGACCGCCCTGTTCTGGCCGTTGACCGCTGCGTACACGGTGGAGCCGTCGGCGGAGAAGACCGCGGCGCCCACGAGCGCGTGCTTGGCGCCGTCGGCCGCTATCGGGACGGCCGTCGGGTCGGCGAGGGTGCCGTCCGCGTTCACGGTGAACCTGGTGTAGCCGTCGGTCTGGCCCAGCCACAGCTGCTTGCCGTCGGGCGAGTAGGACGGGCCCTCCTGGCCGACGGACCCGCTCTTGATGCGCAGGCCGTCCGCCGCGTTGGTGCCGACCTTCTGCTTCACCTGCCCGGTCTTCAGGTCCACGACGACCAGCGACGCGTCCCCGTCGGTGATCGCGGCCGCGAGATGGCGGCCGTCCGGGCTGACCGAGGACGACATGATCTTGCCGTCGTCGATGACGGTGCGGTTGCCGTACGGCTCGATGTACTGGTCGCTGGAGACGACCTGGCCGTCGGCGGTGGTCCGGCCGACCTGCTCGGTGCCGAACCGGTACGTCGAGGCGATCGCGGTGCCCGTGACGCCGAGCGCGACGGCGATGCCCGCCGTGACCAGCGTGGCCCGCCTGCCGACGCGTCTGCCGAACAGGGCGATGGGCCGACTGCCGTGGACCCGGCGCTGCCGTGTCACCTGCATGGAGTTCATCCCTTCGAGGTGGTGTCGAGCAGGTCGACCTGGCCGTCGAACTGCCAGAGGGGGTTCGGGGCGTCCCCGGTCGGAGTGCGCACCAGGAAATAGCCGTTGACTTCCTTCGGACCGTCGCCGTCGGCCACGAACCGCCCGTCCGAGCCGACGTCCAGCTGGTAGACGGCGGTCCCCGCGACCGGGACGCCCGGCAGACGCCAGGTCACGACGCACCGCCAGTCGTTGCCCGGCCCCTCCTGGGGGCCGCGGCCGGCGCTCTTGACGCACGCGGCCGTGGTGCGCAGCCCGGCCTCCGTGACGGCGGGGCGGTGGAGCTGCCCGGTCTGGAGGCGGTAGAGGTGGGCGAACGCCGTGGCGAGGGACCGCTGCACCTTGCCCTGCCGGATCCCGGAGCCCGCGGCCGGAGTCGTCACGGCGACCAGCGCGGCCGTGAGGGCGACCAGCGCGACCGGCGGCAGCAGCCCGAGAACGATCGTGCGGCGGCCCGAGCCGTCGTAGGCCGCGTCGGTGAAGTCGCGCCGCACGAAGAGCAGATACGCCGGCACGGCCGCGCCCACGGCCCACGCCAGGCTGACGGCGACGCCGATGAGGAGCGGGTCGGTCTGCGCAGGGGAGACGAACAGGCCGTCCCAGGCGACGAAGGCGTAGCCCGGCAGGGCGAGGCGCACGGCGACGGGCAGCGGCAGCGCCTGGGCCACCTGCATCGCGAGCGCGACCAGGCCCGGCAGCAGCAGCCCCGTCGGGGACCGTCCGAACGCGACCGATCCGAGGATCCCGAGCGCGGCGAGGGCCAGAGCCGGAGCGAGCACGCAGACCCAGGCGAGGAGGACCTTCCCGCCCGCGTCGGCGGGCGTCAGCAGGCGGCCGTCGAGGCCGACCAGCGGCCGGTCGCCGACCGCCAGCAGCCCGCCGACCGTGCCGGAGCAGGCCAGCCCCGTCACGAGCAGCAGGACGACGCTGAAGCCGGCCAGCGTCTTCGCGGCGAAGATCCGCCGCGGTGAGCGGACCGCCACGAGCAGATGCCGCCACGTGCCGAGCCGGTCCTCGGAGGCGAAGACGTCGCCGGCGATCACGGGAGCCAGCAGCGGCAGCGCCCAGGCGCCCGCGAAACCGAGCGTCACCAGCGGTCCGGCCCATCCCGTGGTGTGCATCCAGCGGCCGAAGAGGGTGTCGGAGGGCAGTGTGCTCTGCTCGCTCACCGCGGCGACGAAGAGCGCCGGCGCGATCCAGCAGACGAGGACGAGCATCCGGACCCGCCACTGGGAGAACAGCTTGACCAGCTCGAAGCGGTAGCCGCGCACCACCGTGACCCGTCGGGCGGCGGCGGGGCGGTCGTGGGCGGGGGCCGCGGTCATCCGCCGTCCTCCTGCGGTGCGGTGAGGGCGAGGAAGGCGGCCTCCAGCGGCGACACCACCGGGGTGAGCTCCCGCACCGCGACGCCCGCGCGGACGAGCCGGGCCACCAGTTCGTCGAGCGCGGGCGTCGCCGCGCGTACGACGGTCCGTTCGGCGGAGCCGGGCCGCGAGCCGGCGTCGTCGACGAGACGGACGCCGGCCGTGCCGGCGGCCACCCGGCGGGCGGCCGGCGCGTCGGAGGTGCGCAACCGGTAGTCCAGCTCACGGTTTTCGCGGGCCAGCTCCTCCAGCGGCCCGGAGAACACGACCCGTCCGGTCGCGAGGATCGTGATGTCGTCGCACAGGGCTTCCAGGTCGTCCATGCGATGGCTGGACAGGACGACGGCCGCGCCGTCGGCGGCGAGCCGGCCGAGGACACCGCGCACATGCCGTTCGCCGGCCGGATCGAGGCCGTTGGACGGCTCGTCGAGCACGAGCAGCCGGGGCTCGGAGAGCAGGGCGGCGGCGAGCCCGAGCCGCTGGCGCATGCCCAGGGAGAAGCCGCGGGCCCGGTCGTCGGCGACGTCGGTCAGCCCGACCTCGTCGAGCACGTCGTCGATCCTCTTCGCCCGCGTGTCGCCGCCGCGCAGGGCGACCAGGGCGGCCAGGTTCTGGCGGGCGGTGAGCGAGGGGTAGAGCCCGGGCCCGTCCACGAAGCCGGCGACCCCGCCGGGGGCGTCGAGTGTCCGTCCGACCGGCGTGCCCAGGATCTCCAGCGTGCCGCTGTCGGCGGCGGCCAGACCCAGCAGCAGGCCGAGCAGCGTCGTCTTGCCGGCGCCGTTCGGCCCGACCAGGCCGTGGACCCGGCCCGGCGGCACGTCCAGGTCGATCCCGTCGAGGGCGACGACGTCCCCGAAGCATTTGCCGATCCCGCGAGCCCGGACCGAAAGGCGTGCGTCCATGGGTCCCTTCTTTCGAAGCCTCCAGGGACCTTAGGGACTGCATGAAGCGCCGGCGGGAACGGTGAATTGAACGTTGCGGGAACGGGAGAAGCCCCGGCGGCAGTTGAGTCGATGACCTGCTGAAATGCCCCGCACCCGGCCGTACTTCTCCAGCAGTCCGGTCATTTCCCGGTAACGCGTCGGCAAATGCGAGTGCAGGAGACACCCAGCGTCGGGCCGCGGTGTCGCAAAGCCCGCACGAGCCCGCCTTGGACTCAGCTCGGCGGTGTCGGCTGCGTGCCGCTCCAGCGCAGGGTGACGTCGAGGTGCGTGCTGGCGCTCGCGCTCGTCAGGATCGCGCCGAGCTTGGCGTCCAGGACGACGCCGAAGGTGACCTCGACCTCGTCCGGGCGTTCCGCGGCGCCGCGGAACTGACCGATCACCTCGGAGGCGGCGGAGGTGATCGGCGCCAGCGCCTCCCGGAGACTGGTCGCCGCGCTCTCCAGACGGCCGCCCAGCCCCACGGCTCCGGTGCCGGTGCGGGCGGGCGGGGCCACGAGGACGACGGTGCCGTCGTCGAGGGTGAACTGGACGGCGTCCGGCATGGCAGGCTCCTGGGGGATCCGGGAAAGGGGGCGATTCAGGGGGTGGCGCACAGGGGCGGCGACGTGGAGCGTGCGAGGCCCAGCGCGGCCTGCACCTTGTCGAGCGCCTTCAGCAGCGGGCCCTCCGCCGCGCCGTCCGCGTACTCCAGGACCGCCCGGTAGAAGGCGGCGGAGACGTCGGGATCCATCGCGTCGGCCGCGCTGAAGCAGAGGGTGTACGCGGAGGTGTGGAGCATCCCGGCTATCCCGCCCTGGACGGCGTCGTCGTAGTCCTTCACCGTCACCCGCTTGTCGGCGGAGAGAGCGAAGCCGGGCCGGTTCACCCACATCCGCTGGGCCGGGGCGCTCGCCAGATAGGCGATGAACTCGTCGGCGCTCGCGTTCCCGGTGAACTTCCCGACGAAGTCCGCCGAGACCTGAAGGGTTCTGCCCGGAGGCGACACGTACATGTACCGGCCCCTTTTCACCTGGGCCGCGTCGAAGTCCATCGCGGACAGGGTGCCGTGGCCCAGGGAACACCTGGGCATCTGCTTGACGGCGGCTCTGAAGTCGGTCTTGGCCGCGCCGGAACGGGCGCCGCCCACGAGGTCCCCCCACTCGATCCACGCCCTGTGGACGGGTCCTTCGTCCCACTGCGCGTTTCCCGACGCCCATGCCGTGTAGGCGTCGACGCCCTTCTCGGCGAGCAGGAGGTCCGCTATCCAGTCGGCGCCCGGCCAGCCGGAGGTCGGACCCGACTCCAGCCCCAGGCACCAGCTGTAGTGGCGGGACCGCAGAGCGGCCCAGTCCGCGGGCGGCTTCGGGGTGGCGGTGGCGTCGTACCAGACGAGGCTCTTGACGTCGGCCTTGACGGGGATGGCGTACACGGCGTCCGCGCCCGTCGTGTTCTTCGTGTTCTTCGTGCTGTGCATGCCGAGCCCGCGGAACGGCTGCACGTAGTCGCGCGTGTCGACGTCGAGTCTGCGCAGCGCGCCTTCCTGCTGGTACTTGGCGATCGCCCCCACGCTGGGGAGCACCGCGAGGTCGGGCTCGGCGTCCGCGGCGACCGCCGCGTCGAGCTGCTGGGTCAGGGCGCGGGTGACCTGCGGTTCGACGTCGATGCCGGGGTGGCTGCGCTCGAACGCCTCGACGACCGCGTAGAAGGCCTCGAACTCCTTCCCCGACCAGGGCACCATGATCGTCACCTTGCTGTCCGCCGGTTCGGCGCACGCGACCGGCGTCAGGAGCAGCCCGAGGACCAGGGCGCAGCGGACGAGAGGCGCCGTCAGGGTTCTCGGTGTTCTGCTTCTCGGGGCTCTCGTGCTTCTCATGAGCGGGGGAACCTGTATTCGGCGAGACGGGGGCGGTAGGCCAGATACGTCAGCGCGCCCGCGGCGGCGAGGACGGGCAGCGCGACCGCCACGTTCAGCGGGCGCAGCACGCACATCAGGACGTCCACCGACGCGGTGGCCGGCAGGACGAGGACGAGCGCGGGGCTGGGATAGCGCCGGAAGCGGCGGGCGACGATGCGTCCGGTCGCGCAGACCAGCAGCAGCATGACCGCCAGAGGCGTCATGAACAGCGGCCACAGCAGACGGCGGTCGCGCCAGTCCGAGTCGAGCTGGACCTGCTTGGCGTCGCTCTCCACCTGCTGGAGATCCAGCAGCGACTGTTCGAGGCCGCCGGTGAACCGGACGGACTCCCCGCCCGGGTGTTCCCGCTCGGCGTGCAGCGACTCGCCGACCTTGCCGACGGCCTGGGCCCCGTCGAGGACCGCCGCGTTCGCCATCTGCACGCTCGTGGCCAACTGCCCCTGGACGAACTGGATGTGGCTCAGCCCCCGCTTCCCGGCCCCGTTGCCCTCCGTCGCCGAGGTGAGATGGGAGCTGATGCGGGCGGCGGCGTTGGCGAAGTCGGCGCCGGCGCCGGTCAGGGAGATCGACACGGGGTCCTCGATCCGCGAGACGGCTTCGAGCGCGGCCCTCGCCCGTGTGGCCTGCTCGTGTGCCTGCCGAATGTCGTCCACCGCCTCCTGGGTGCGTCGGGAGGCGTCGATCTGCTCCTCGGCCCGGTCCGCCGCCACCAGACACAGCAACGTCGTCACGGCCAGCACGGCCAGCACGCCCGCCCTGAGCCGGCGCAGCACCACGACCGGATGGGACGCGCGCAGCCGTCTCCCGGTCACAGGGCGTCCCTCGGTCCGTCGGCCGTGCCCGCGTCGCCGAGCCGGTGCCCGCACTCCTCGCAGAAATTCGCCTTCGGCGACGTGGACCAGGTACCGCACCGGGGGCACGCGCGGGGCGACCCGGCGTCCTGGGGCGGCCCTTCCCGCGGCTCGACCGGTCGTCGCGCGGTCTTCGTCGAGTCGACGCCGATCCCCAGCATCCGGCCCCGGGCGACGTCCCGCCGCACCCGCGGCAGGCCGTCGGGGCCTTCGGCGGAGATCGCGCGCAGCGACCGCAGGCGCGCGGTGTCCCCGAGGGATTCCGCGAGGCCGATCGCGAGACGCAGTTCGCGGTCGGCGTGTTCGAGGTCCCCGCGCAGCTGGGCGTCCGCGCAGGCGCGCATGGCCATGCCGAGTTCGCGTTCGTTCTCGACGCGGGTCAGGTCGGGGGAGCGGGCAATGCCGAAGCCGGGCGTGGAGCGGCGGCGCACGACCATCGCGGCGCTCTCCGCGCAGGGCCGGCGGGTTCCGTCGGGGAACTCGGCGTGCAGGGTGATGCGGGCGGCGCGCAGGGGCTCGTCCACGGTCAGGCTCGCCGGGTCGAGACGCAGGGAGATCTGGTACTGGCGGGTCTCCGGGGGCCAGGATCCGAGGGGGACGTGCGTCTCCTCGCCCTGCTGCTGACGCGCCGTCAACTCGGCTTCGACGGGGCGGGTCTGACGCACGAAGGCGAGCCGGAAACGGCTGTTGAGGCGCAGGCCCAGATACACCCGGGGCACCACGATCCGCTGCGCCTCGCGCATCAGGCGGGTGAAGTCCTCGGTGAGGTCGGAGATGGTGACGACGGCCTCGGCGGAACCGTGCAGAGCCTCGGTGACGCGCAGGAGTTCGGTGTAACGCCAGTCGTCGCCCAGCCCCCTGGCGTCGCAGACGAAGTGGTCGGTGCAGGACGCGAGGATCTCGCCGAGCTGTTCGGGCGTCTCGTGCTCGTCCTTGCCGTCGGTGTACAGCACCGCGTGGCGCACCGTGCCGGGGGACTCCACCGAGGCGAAGAGGCGGCGGGCGTGGGCCAGCCACTTCCCGATCGCCGTTCCGCCCTCCGGGAGTTGACCGGCCACCCGGAGCTTGGCGTCCTCCCGGGTGCGGGCGTCGACCCGGGCCAGCCCGCCCGTCGCCGGGAAGATCACGTCGGCCTCGTGGTTGCCCGCGACGACGGCCAGCAGCGTCCCGTCCCGCAGCGTGTCGATGGCCGCCCACATCGCCCGCTTCGCCTCGTCCAGCTTGTGACCCGTCATCGACAACGAGCGGTCCATGATGAGGATCTCGGCGCTCGGGCCCTGCGCGGACGGACCCGCGGCCGGGTCCGCCGTGACCGTGATCAGGGCGTCCGCGCGTCGCTCGTCGTAGGGCAGATCCGAGGGTGCGTCCACTTCCAGGGCGAAACTGAGCCCCAACGGCGACCTGTCCCCCACCGCCACCATCCGATCGTGTCGCTGTGCGTTCCCTTACGGAGCGTACGGGCGTTCTCGACGGAACGTGCAAGGGAGCTTAGCCTGCCGGGCGTTGCCCCGACACGGGAACGGCCCGTTCTGCGCGCTTTCCACGCCACCCCCAAGTCAGCGCCGGGCGCAGCAGGTTGGCCAGGTCCACGAGGGCGACGTACTCGCGTTCGGTCGGCGCGTGCGGCGCGAGCGCGCGGATCGCGTCGGACAGCTTCAGCCGGTCGCGGGTGCGCAGGAACTCCGCGTACTGGATCTCGGTCCGCAGGGCGGCCGCCGCCGCGTCGTCCACGTCGAGGCCGGGCAGGTCCGCGCGGGCCCGCGCCACGTCGTCCTCGGTCGGCGCCGGATGGCCGCGTTCCGGGACGACCATGACGCGCAGGCGCACGGCCGCCACCCGCGCCTCGCGCTCGTAGCGGAACTCCCCGGCCAGCTGTTCGGCGACGGCCACCGCCTTCGCTCGCTCGCCGGCCAGCAGCAGGACGCGTGCCAGACCGAAGCCGGCCGCACCGAGCGCGGGAGTGGTGTCGAAGACCATCCGGTAGCGCGACCGCGCCAGCGCGCGGTCCCCGCCCAGCTCGGCGCACAGACCGAGGCCGAGGGGCGGGATCAGCTCGCCGGGAAGCGCCCTGCGCACCTGGCCGAGCACGGCGGCGGCCCGCGAGGGGCGGCCGTCGGCCAGCGCGATCAGGCCGCGGTACCAGTCGGACAGCCAGTGCCAGTCGGGCAGTCCCGCCGCCCGCAGATGAGCTGCTGCCGCGACCGCGTCCTTTCCGCGCAGGGCCAGCCGGATCTCGGCCAGCGTGCCGCCGGCCGTGCCCGTGACCGTCGGATGGTCGGGATCGGACAGGGGAGCCGGAAGGGCGGCCGCGATGTCGCCCGGATCCGGCGAGGCGAACGGCGCGGGCATCCTCAGCAGCCCGTTCCCGTCCGGCTGCGCCCCGACCCAGTCGGCGAGGGGCCGGGCCGCGCCCAGGCCGCCGTGCAGCGAGCCGGCCATGGACCCGAACAGGGCCGACGGACGCGCCACCTGACGGCCCGTCGGCGGAGCCGCCACGACCTGCCGGATGACACCGCTGAGCTGCTCGGCGAACTGCCGGGCCGACACGAACCGCCACCACGGCCGCTCCGGGTCCGTGGCCCGCTCCAGCAGCAGGTGCAGCGAGTCGACGCCCGGCGCGGAGCGGTCCGTCCAGCGGGAGCGGCAGACCTCGCGCAGGGTCATGCCCAGTCCGAACAGGTCGAAGCCGGGGGTGGGGCGCAGATGCTCCGGGTCGGTCTCCGGCGGCGCGTACGCCTCCGTGTACGCGACGACTCTCCCCGTGTCCTTCGTCCGGCTGCGCACCGCGCCGAAGTCGATGAGCCGCACCCGGTCGAGCGCCCCTGCCGGGCCCTCCTCGCGGAAGCGGATGATGTTCAGCGGCTTGACGTCGCAGTGCAGCAGACCTCGCGCGTGCAGGTAGTCCAGCGCCTGGAGGACGCGGACGCCGTGCGCGAGGAGGGTCTCCAGGCGGTCGCCGTCGCGTGCCGAGAGCGGCTCGCCCGGCACGTATTCGAGGACGAGGTGCGGCCCGTCGTGCTCGTAGCCCAGGATGCGGACGATGCTGTCGTGCCGGAGCCCGACCAGGACGTCCCGCTCGTGCCGGGCGGTCTTGGCCACCGACTTGTGCAGGGCCTTGAGGACGACCCGGGTCGCCAGATTGCGGTCATGGGCCAGATAGGCGGCGCCGTACGCCCCGGAGCCGAGGACGCGTTCGACCTCGTAACGGCCGGCGATGACCATGCCGTTGGGCTGGGCGAAGTCGTAGGGGTGGCCGCAGGCGGTGCAGAAACCGGCGATCCGGCCCGGCTCGTCGCCCTGACCGCGGCCCACCGGCAGCCCGCACGGGGAGTAGGAGCAGAAGCGATGCTCCTCGGCGACGGGCCCCGAAGGGCTCGACGGCACGTCCGGCGGCTGATCGGAGTCGACCAGGCCGAGGCCGTACCAGGGATCGGGCCGCACGTGCGCCACGCCGACGCCCGCCGCGACCCGGGCCGGCGGATCCGGCTCCCGGCCCGCTCGCGGCGACGCGGCCTCGTCCCGCGGCAGCGGCGGCCGGTCGCAGGCCGGGCAGAAGCCCTGATCGTCGATCTCTCCGCGCCCGCAGTCTGGGCGGTTGCACATGGACGGGCTCATCCCCGGCCGTCACCTCTCCTTCGACCGTCTTTCCTCTAACCGTCGGTCGACCTCGTCGATATAGCGCCTGACCAGGGCGCGGGCGGCCCCGACGTCGATCGGCTCGGTCTTCAGCGCGCGGAAGGCCGGAGCGTGCCGGTCGGCGAGCAGCCGGTCCTCGTCGCCGAAGTAGCGCGCGGCCCGCAGGCGATGCAGTTCCAGACGGGCGGTGAGGTCCTCGTGCGCCGCGAGCAGCCGGCGCAGGTCGTGATCGAACCGGGCCAGGGCGGCGCGCGCGTCGTCGGCCCGCTCGTGGATCACGGCCAGTTCGGGATTGGGCTCCGTCGCCCGGGCCACGGCCAGCCGGACCCGGAGCCGCGGCGCGGCGCGCGGCGGCAGCCGGGGCGCGGCGAAGAACCGTACGCCCCGCTCCTGGTGCAGCGCGGCCGCCGCGTCCTCCTCCGCCGCGAGCTGCCCGACGACCGTGTGGACGGCCGCGGCGGTCACGTTCCGGGTGGCTTTCCCGCGCAGCGGTTCGGGGTCCAGGCACACGTCGTGGGCCAGGTCGGCGGGTGTCATGCCCTCGAAGCCGAGGACCAGGCGGATGCCGCGCGACCGGGCCCTGACGGCCAACTGCCCCAGCAGTCCCCCGAGGAGCGCCTCGGGATCCTGGGCGCGGTCGACGCCGCCCACCACCAGACAGGCGGGCGGCCTGCGGCGCAGCAGTTGCCGCGCCACCTCGTGGGGGTCCCCGCCGGGGAGCCCGAACCGGCGCGCGAGGTAGCCGCCGACGTCGGCGACGGACCGTCCGCGCGCGTCGTAGGCCGCGTCGATGGTGCCGAGTCCGAGGACGGTGTCCCCCGGCGCGCCGGTGAGCTCGGCGTCGCTGACGGTGGCCCGGGCCGCCGGATCGGCCGTGCGCACCAGACGGACGAGCCAGGAGTCGCCCACCGCGGTCGTCCCGCCGGTGCCGACGACCACGGTGCCGCACCAGCCGCTGTCCAGCAGCCGGGTCAGCTCCTGCGTCAGCGCCAGCCGCAGCGGATCACCCAGCACGTCACCCGCCGGCTCCCCGCGATGCGGCCCCAGTTCGTCGTTGCGGTCGCCGCCGGTGAACTCCTCGATCCTCGGCAGGTACGTGAGGATCGTCTCCGTCGGCAGCATCCAGGCCGCCTTCGCGTCTCCGTTGACGTAGTCGGCCACCACGATGCCGATGACGCGGCCGTCGAACTCGCCGCCCACCGCCATCGCGCCGGCGCCCGAGTAGCCCCGCTCGATCCACGGGTCGCCCTCGCGCATCCGCTTCAACAGGCCCCACTCGCCCTGCCGGTGGCCGGACCCCGCCAGCCGGGCGTCCGCCCCCATGCCGAACGGCTCGTCCTGGGGGAAGCCGTACACCTGGACCGTGCCGCCGGAGATGGGCGCCTTCCACAGCGTGGTCCGGGTGCCGCAGCCGGCCGGTTCGTCGAGTTCGAGCAGCGCCACGTCGCCGCGTTGCGTGTCGTGGTCGTGTACCCATGTGCCCGGCGCCACGTGCGCGGTGAGGCTCCATTCCGGGCGGCACGCCACACTGCTGACCCGCACCGCCGAGGCGCGGGATCCGGGTGCGGCTCCGGCGTAGCGGACCACATGGGCGCAGGTCAGCACATGGCGGTCGTCGAGCAGCACGCCCGCGCCACAGGGCGCGCCTTCCGCGTCGTCCACCCTCACGCGCCACGGACGGTCACTGTGGTGATGCAGCGCCATACGCCCACGGTATGGCAACTCGCCTCACATTGCCGGGGGTTGGCCGGACGGGGTCGATTCCGGCCGGGGGCGGGAGCGGCGCGGGGGAGCGGTGGCGGCAGGACGGCGGAGCCGGGACGGGGAGCCGGGGCGGGAGCGGGGACCGGGTGGGGCGGGGCCGGTGTGTCAGGTCCGGCTGCCCGCCGGATCACGTCCGAGGTCCGGCTGCGGGGCGAGGTCGTGCCGGGGAAGCAGGACGGGGGTGATCAGCATGAGGAGACCGGCGACGGCGATCGCGGCGCGGGGGCCGACGGCGCCGGCGAGCAGGCCCCACAGTGCCGTCAGGGCCGCGATGGTCACCTTGCTGGTGACCGACCACGCCGACAGGGTGCGGGCGACCCGGTCCGCCGGCGTCCGGTCGAGCCGGTAGGCGGCGAACACCGGGGTGAACACGCCCATGCAGGCGATCAGCCCGAACTCGACCGCGACGATCAGGACGAGCCCGGCCGCCCCGGGCCGGACGAACGCCAGCCCGAGGGACCAGCACGCGCGCAGCGCCCCGGCGGTGAGCATGACCCTGTGCCGCCCGTACCGTGCCACGAGCGGGCGGGCCAGCCGCGAGCCGAGGATGCCGCCGAGGCACGGCAGGCCGAAGGCCAGACCGTACTGCCAGGGGGCGAACCCGAGATCGCCGAGCATGAGGACGGCCAGCAGCGGTGACGTAGCCATGATCAGACCGCTGACCAGGACCGTGTTGAAGAACAGGGGCCGCAGGGTCGGGTGGGCCAGGACGAACCGCCACCCTTCGAGCAGATCGGCGGGGCGGAGCCGGGCGCCGGGACCGCCCGCGCGCACGGGGCGCGGCTCGCCGCCGCCGATCGCGCGGATCCCCACGGCCGACAGCAGATAGCTGACCGCGTCCGCCACGACGGTCGTCACCGGGCCGAACAGCCCCATCGCGGCCGTGCCGACCGGCGGTCCGAGCACGGTGGCGGTCCAGTTGGTGGACTCGAACCGACCGTTCGCGACGACCAGGTCCTCGGGCCGCACGAGCGCTTTCAGATACGCGCCGCTCGCCGCGTTGAAGGCGATGTCGGCCGCCCCGACGACGACCGACACCACGAGGAGCTGGGCGAAGGTCAGCAGACCGACCGCATAGGCGGCGGGGACGCTCAGCAGCGCCGCGCACCGGGTCAGGTCCATCGCGATCATCACCGGCCGCTTGCGGCGGAACTCCACCCACGGCCCGAGCGGCACCGCCACCGCGGCGCCCACCGCGAGCCCCGCGGCGGCGAGCGCCGACACCTCGGTCGGCCCGGCGTGCAGCACCAGGATCGCGATCAGGGCGAACGCGTCGAACGCGAGCCGGGTGCCGAACGCGCTGACCGCGTACGCCGCCCACAGCCAGCCGAACCGCCGGCCCAACGGCCTCCCGCCCACCATGCTCGCGCGCTCCTCTGCCGTGTCCGTCCGAACGCCTCGGCGACGCCCGGCCCCGACCGGGCTTCGCCCCGGACCGTGGGGGAGAGCTAAGCGAGCGGGACGACAGCGGGTCAAACAACCGCGGAGGCCACGGGGCACAACCACGCGTTGTGAACTAGGGTGCGTCGGCGTGGATCTCGAAGCCGTACGCACCTTCGTCGCCGTCGCGGACGCGGGCCGGTTCCAGGAAGCCGCCGCCGATCTGTCGATCACCCAGCAGGCCGTCTCCAAGCGCATCGCCGCACTGGAGAAGGACCTCGCCGTTCGGCTGTTCACCCGCACGGCGCGCGGAGCCCGGCTCACCATCGACGGCCAGGCGTTCCTGCCCCACGCCCGCGACCTCCTGCGGGCCGAGGAACGGGCAGCCGACTCCGTGCGCCCCGGCCGCCGCGCCCTGCGCGTCGACGTGATCAACAGGCGGATCGCACCCGCGGCCCTGCTCCGCGGCTTCCACGGCGCGCATCCCGGGACGGAACTGGACGTCGTGACGCTCTTCGACGCCGACACGGCCGTCGCCGCCGTCCGGTCGGGCACGATCGACGCGTCCTTCCGGGCCGTCGCCCTGTCCCCGCAGCATCTCCCCGACGACATCGCGACCGCCCGCGTCCTCGACGACCCCCTCCGCCTCCTCACCGGACCGGGCCACGAGCTCGCCGGGGCCGGCGCCGTCACCCTCGCCGAGCTCGCCGGGCAGCGGATCTGGATGCCCGGCAACGCCGCCGGAACCGAGTGGACCGCCTACTACGACCGCCTCGCCGCCGAGTTCGGACTGGTCATCGACGCGGCCGGCCCCAACTTCGGCTCCGACGCCCTCGTGGAGTCCATCGCCGCCTCGTCGACGCTGGCGACCTTCGTCGGTGAGCACGACCGGCTCGTCTGGCCCGCCCACTACGACCTGCGACGGATCGTCGTGCGCGACCCCACACCGGTGTACCCGCACTCGCTGGTCTGGCGCCGCGACAACCCCCACCCCGCACTCGCCGCCCTCCGCGCCCACCTCGAATCCACGCGACCCGACGCCCCCGACGGCACGACCTGGACGCCCGCCTGACCGGGCCGGACGGCGACGCCGCGAGGCCGCCGGGGAGAGCCGTTCGCGGCATCCTTCACCGAGCCGAGAGCCGATCGCTCAGCACACCTGTCCACCACCTGTTCACCATCACGCGGACGCCCACGTGCCCGACGCGCCGGCGATCCCGTCCGACAGCCTCGGAGGGCTGACATCGTGTCGTATCTGATCGTGGGTCTGTGCGGTGTCCACAGCGGATTCCGCTCGCTGGCGCTGCGCCGCAGACAGCTCGCCGCGGCCGGCGGGCCGAGCCCGCGGCTGATCCTGAGACCCGCCGTGCTGGCCGTGGTCGCCGGGATCGCGTTCTCGGGCGGCGCCCTCCTGATGGCCGCCGGAGGTTTGGTCCTCGTCCAGGGATGACGCTCCCGCGGCCGGCGCCCGCTTCTAGTCGAGGTGACCGAGGCTCGTGCTCCACTCCAGCCGGGCGATGAGCTCGTCGTCGCCCGGGCGGGCCGGGGGCGGGCCGCCGGACGGGCGGGGCCCGGAGGTGTGCACGCCGCGGGAGATGTTGCCGCTGACCGTGGTGTTGTGCTCCACGCGGGGGCGGCGGAGCGCCTCGTACCGGGCGAGCGCGGAGGCGAGGTCCGGGAGGTCGCGCAGGCACTTCGCGAGGATCACCGCGTCCTCCAGGGCCATCGACGCGCCCTGGCCGGTCGCCGGGGACGCCGCGTGGGCCGCGTCACCGATCAGCAGGGTGCGGCCAAAGCGCCAGGGGGCGCCGTTGGGCATCTCGGTCGCGTTGGTGACCAGGACGGGGGCCTGGGTGGCCTCGACGATGCCGGCGGCGGCCGTGGGGTCCGCGCGCAGCAACGGAACGAGCAGGTCACGCCAGCGGCCGGGCTCCGCGTGGGCGATCTCGTCGGCGGTCAGGGGGTCGTCGGCGCCGACGCGGGCGAACCAGTAGGTCTCCCCGTCGGGGGACGTCATGTGCCCGAAGGCGGCCGCGCTGCCGCGGGTCATCGTGATGCACGCCGTCTCGTCGACGTCGCTCACCGGTGCGTCGGCGGTGTAGCCGTAGAAGACGCGCTGGCCCGCGTAACGGGGCCGCGCGGCGGGAGCGGTCAGCCGGCGGACCGTGGAGTTCAGGCCGTCGGCGCCGAGCAGCAGGTCGCCGGTGGCGGCGCTGCCGTCCGCGAAGTGCGCGGTGACGGCGCCCGGGCCGCCGACGCCGTCCGGGGTGTGCTCGACGGAGGTGAGGCGCGCCCCGTGGACGATCTCGACGCCCCGGCGGGCGGCCTCCGCCTGCAGGGCCGCGTTCAGCTCACCGCGGCGCAGACACCGGTACCGCAGCAGGGGATCGCCCGCCTCGCCGAGCGGCACACGGGCCGACTCGGTGCCGGTCGCGTCCACGACGCGCATCGAGGTGAGCGGGAACCCGATCGAGGTCACCGCGGCCGAGGCGTCGACCTGCGCCAGCGCCCGCAGTCCGTTGCTCGCGAGGGTGAGGAACGCGCCGATGTCCTCGGCGGAGTCCGGATGCGCCTCGTGGACGACGACCTCCTGCCCCGCCTTCCGCAACGCCAGAGCGGCCGCCGTGCCGGCGATCCCCCCGCCGACGACCAGTACCCGCGCCATGCCTCACCCCGCTGTCTCCCTGTAGGGACATGTTCCGACGTGCACGGGCCCTTCCCGCCCGTGACGTCCCGCAGGGGAACGTCCGGACGCCGCCGCGCGGTTCCTGGGTCTCAGCCCTTGATGTGGGGCAGCAGCGCTTCGAGCTGGTCGAGCGGCTCGGCGCCGACGAAGCGCAGGACGACCGTGTCGGCGCCGGCGTCCCGCAGGGCGCGGACGTCGTCGGCGGCCCGGGCCGTGCTGCCGGACACGGTGAACACCTCGTCCTGCGGACGGCCGAGCCACGCGCCGTGCCCCTCGGTGTGCGGGTGCAGCGTACGGGCGACCTCGTCCGGGTCGTCGCCCACACAGGTGAAGGACAGCACGGTCAGGGTGTGTTCGGGCCCCGCGCCGCCCTTGGCGGTCAGCGCCCGGGCGTTCTCCAGGTCGCCCGGCCCGTGGCCCTCGGCGATCAGCGTGCCCTGCGCGACCCGTCCGGCCAGTTCCAGCGAGCGGGGCCGCACGACGCCCGCGACCACCGGCGGCACCTGCGTCGGCGGATGCACCAGCCGTACGCCGTCCAGGCGCACTTCCCGCCCCTCCAGCTCGATCCGCTCGCCGCGCAGCAGCGCGCGCACGGAGGTGATCGTCTCCTCCAGGAGGGCCAGCGGCGACCGGGGCGCGACACCGACGGACTCCATCCACTCCCGTACCCCGTGCCCGATCCCGGCCACCAGCCGACCGGGGAACACCCGTGCCAGCGTGGCCAGTTCCATCGCGAGCAGGGCCGGACTGCGCAGCGGCGCGGGGGCGATGCCGATGCCGACCGTGAGGCGCTCCGTGGCTCCCAGCGCCACGGCCGCCGCCGACACCCCGCCGTTCCACCCGAGATCCTCGACCACCCACAGGTCGTCCACGCCGAGCGCCTCGGCCCGCCGGGCGAAACCGGGCAGACCCTCCGGCGCCCAGTCGCGGTCGTACATGACACCGATCCGTACGTTCGCCACGTTCGTCATGCGTCGGAACCTATGCGGCGGATGGCGTGGCGATCAACGGGGTATCGGGGAGCGGGTGTCGGCGGCGGCCACGGTCGGCGGCGGTCGCGGTCGGCGGCGGTCGACGCGGTCCCGCGCGCCGGCCACGGACAGGCGTGTGCGCCCCTGGACCGGTGCAGGGGCGCCGGCCGAGGGAGGGC
>NZ_JAHHIU010000169.1 GCF_024539815.1 Streptomyces hayashii | reverse complement strand
CTGCCCGCCCTGCGAGCCCTGTCCGCCCTGCGAGCCCTGTCCGCCCTGTGGAGCCTTTGGGGCCCGCGCGCCCAGTGGAGCCCGTGAGACCCGCACGCCCTGGAGGACTCCTCGGGCCTGGCCGTCCGCTCGGGCCTGGCCGTCCGCTCGGTCCGGTACGTCCGCTCGGTCCGGTAGGTCCGCTCGGTTCTGCTCGTCCGGCCCGTCGTGAAGAGCCGTGTGGTCCCGGTCGGCGTCCTGCCGGGCCGGGTGCGCGCCCTCCTCGTGCGGGACCGCTTTGGCGATGGCCACGGGTCGGGCACCTCCGGCTTCCGGGTTCTCCCTGTTGCCTGTTTCTCGCATTCCCTCCCCTTTCATACGAGAGTTCCGCCCCGGGTGTTCACTTCCTTCGTGGAACCTCCCGTCCCGGTGAGGCAGTCTTCTCCCTCGTGGCAAGCGTTCCGAATCAGGGTCAGCCGCCGGGCGTCGCCGGCGCGCACATGGTGGTGTGCGGCGACGACGGTCTGGCGCACCGGCTCGCCGCCGAACTGCGGGGTGTGTACGAGGAACACGTCACGCTCGTCGTGCCGCCCGCCGAGCGCATGGTCCGGCCGCCGGTCGTCGGGCGGGCCCGGGCGGTGTCGGCGGCCCTGCTCGACCGGGTGGTGAGCGCGGCCGTCAACCGGGCGGCGGGCAACGGCGCCCCGTCCACGGCCATGGGCGAACCCATGAGCGGTCAGCGCACGTTGGAGGCCGTGGAGGCCACCGAGGCCGTGCTGGCCGAGGCGGGTGTGGAGCGGGCCGCCGCGCTGGCCCTCGTGTACGACGACGACGAGACGAACATCCGCGCGGCCCTCACCGCCCGTCGGCTCAATCCCCGGCTGCGGCTGGTGCTGCGGCTCTACAACCGCCGGCTGGGCCAGCACATCGAGGAACTGCTCGACCAGGCAGCCGCGTTGGCCACCGGCGACGGTCCGGACTCCCCGGACTCCCGCGGGGACGCCTCGACGACCGTCCTGTCCGACGCCGACACCGCCGCGCCCGCGCTCGCCGCGACCGCCGTCGTCGGCACCAGCAAGGTGGTCCAGACGGACGGACTGCTGCTGCGCGCCGTCGAGCGGCCGCCGTCCGGGGCCGGGGAGGCGGGCGGGCCGGGCCGCCCCACGCTCGCGCTGCTGTCCGCGAACGGCGGCGATCCGGCGTTCGCGGACGGTTCCGAGACCAGCGGCGAGCAGGGCCCGTTGCTGCTGCCGGACGCGACGGCGGTGCGGGAGGCGGCCGCGTCGGGCAGGCGCGGATCGGTCGTCCTGGAACAGGTCGCGTACTCGGCCGGGCCGGCGCTGCCCTCCGGGCGGGGCGTCGGGGTCATGGCTCCGTTCGCCTCGCTGTTCTCGCGGCGGCTGCGGTGGTCGCTGGCCGGTCTGGTCGGGTGCGTGTTCGCGCTGGCGGTGGCACTGTGGCTGGCGACCGGGATCCATCCGCTGGGCGCGCTGTACCTGACGCTGCTGGACCTGTTCGCCATCAACGACCCGGCGGTCGGGGCCACCACCCAGCGGCAGGTCCTGCAACTGCTGTCCGGGCTGGTCGGGTTGCTGCTGCTGCCGGTGCTGCTGGCGGCGGTGCTGGAGGCGCTCGGGACGTTCCGCGGGGCGGGTGCGCTGCGCCGGCCGCCCTGGGGGCTCGGCGGGCATGTCGTGCTGCTCGGGCTGGGGAAGATCGGCACGCGGGTGCTGATCCGGCTGCGTGAGCTGAACATCCCGGTGGTGTGCGTCGAGGCGGGGCCCGAGGCGCGCGGGCTGGCGGTGGCGCGGCGGCTGCGGGCGCCGGTGGTACTGGGGGACGTCACCCAGGAGGGGGTGCTGGAGGCCGCGAAGATCCACCGTGCGCACGCGCTGCTCGCGGTGACCAGCTCCGACACGACGAACCTGGAGGCCGCGCTGTACGCGCGGTCGCTGCGCCCCGATCTGCGGGTGGTGCTGCGGCTGTACGACGACGACTTCGCGACCGCCGTGTACCGCACTCTGCGGGCCGCGCATCCGCAGGCGCTGACCCGCAGCAGGAGCGTCTCGCATCTGTCGGCGCCGTCGTTCGCCGGGGCGATGATGGGCCGGCAGATCCTGGGCGCGATCCCGGTGGAGCGGCGGGTGCTGCTGTTCGCCGCGCTGGAGGTCGCGGGGTACGCGCAGTTGGAGGGCAAGACGGTCGGGGAGGCGTTCCGGGCCGGTTACTGGCGGGTGCTGGCGCTGGACACCGGGCGCGAGCGGCAGGGTGGGCCGGGGCTGGTGTGGGACCTGCCGGACGAGTACGTCCTGCGGGGCTCGGACCGGGTGGTGCTGGCGGCTACCCGCCGGGGGCTGGCGGAGTTGCTGCGGCGCAGGCGGTAGGGGTCGGCGGGCGCCCGGGGGGTGTCCCCCGGGGCGCCCGCCGCCCCTCTCGCCTGCCGGGTGCGGCGGGCGGGGCCGTGGACGGTTCTCGCCCTGCGGCCCCGGGACGGGCGAGGGTCAGGACGGCAGGTGCCGTTGCGCGAACTCCAGTTCCAGGCGGACCTGCTTGATGCGTTCGTCCACCACCAGTGAGCCGTGGCCCGCGTCGTAGCGGTACACCTCGTGCACCGCTCCCCTCGCCTCCAGGCGCTTGACGTAGTTGTCGATCTGGCGGATCGGGCAACGGGGGTCGTTCACGCCGGCCGAGATGTGGACGGGGGCCCGCACCTTGTCGACGTAGGTCAGCGGGGACGAGGCCTCGAAACGCTCGGGGACCTCCTCCGGGGTGCCGCCGAGCAGGGTGCGGTCCATCGCCTTCAGGGCCTCCATCTCGTCGTGGTAGGCCGTGACGTAGTCGGCGACGGGGACGGCCGCGATGCCCACGGCCCAGGCGTCGGGCTGGACGCCGAGGCCGAGGAGGGTGAGGTAGCCGCCCCAGGAGCCGCCGGTGAGGACCAGCCGGGCGGGGTCGGAGAGGCCGGAGCTCACCGCCCACTCCCGCACGGCCTCGATGTCCTCCAGTTCGATCAGGCCCACCCGGTGCTTCAGCGCGTCCGTCCAGGCGCGCCCGTAGCCCGTGGAGCCGCGGTAGTTGACGCGGACCACCGCGTAGCCGTGGTCCACCCAGGCCGCCGGCGCGGCGGCGAAGGCGTCGCTGTCGTGCCAGGTGGGGCCGCCGTGGATGTCGAAGACGGTGGGCAGCGGGCCGGTGGCGTCGGCGGGCTTCTGGACCAGCGCGTGGATGCGGCCGCCGGGGCCCTCCACCCACACGTCCTGCACCGGGACCGAGCCGGGGGACTTGGGGCCGGGCGGATCGAGGACCACCTCGCCGGTCGTGGAGCGGACCGCGGGCGGCCGGGCCGAGGAGGACCACAGGTACTCCACGCTGCCGTCGGGGCGGGCGGTCGCGCCGGAGACGGTGCCCGGCGGGGTCGGGATCCGCTCCAGCGCGCCGCTCGCCAGGTCGTAGCGGAACATCTCGCTGCGGGCCTCGAAGCCGTGCACGATGAGCAGGCCCGAGCCGTCCGGGTACCACTCGGCGCTGACGTCGCCGGGCAGGTCCAGGTCCAGGTCCGTCTGGGAGCCCGTCGTCACGTCCCAGACCAGGGGCTCCCAGCGGCCGCGGCGCTGGTGGCCGATGAGCAGGCGGGGGTCGCCGTCGACCGGGGCGAAGCCGAGCACCTCCAGGCCCAGCTCGACGGTGCCGCCGCGGGTGTCGTCCAGCTCGGCGACCTTCGTGCCGTCCGGGCGCAGGACGCGCAGCGCGGAGTGCATCGCGTCGCCGTGCTCGGTGTGCTCGACGGCGATCAGGCTGCCGTCGTGGGAGAGGTCGCCGACGCCCGCGGACTCCCGGTGCCGGTAGAGCTCGAAGGGGGGCTCGCCGGTGCGGGCGACATGGATGGTCGTGCCCTCCTCGTCGGTGGAGCGGCCGACCACCGCGGTGCGGCCGTCGCGGCCGAGGGCGAGGCCCGCCGGGTAGGAGGCGTCCAGGCCGGGGGTGGCCAGCTCGTCCTCGCCGCCGGCGAAGGACTGGCGGCGCCAGACCCCGAACTCGTCGCCGTCCTTGTCGTCGAACCACCAGATCCAGGCGCCGTCGGGGGAGAGCACCCCGTCCGTCGTGCCGTTGGCCCGGTTGGTGACCTGCCGCCGTTCGCCGGTGGCACGGTCCCAGGCGTACAGCTCGTACGTCCCTGTCGCGTTCGACACGAAGAGGGAGTGGTCGGGGGCGTCCTGCGCCCAGTCGGGCAGCGACACCCGGGGCGCCCGGAAGCGCTTCTCCCAGTCGGGCATGTCCTCGTACCGTTCGGGTGCGGCGGACCCGTTGCTCTCAGTCATGGCCCCATACTGCCCGCCCGCGCCCACAAAGAGACGCCAAGGTCCTCAGCCTGTGGACGACTTCCCACCGTCTTCGCACCCGCTTCCCACCCAAGGGGCTCACCCCGCGGCTCGCGGGCCCGTCCCGGCCCCGTACCGTGGGGGGCGTGTACCGGTTTCTGCTGACGCCCCGCTGGTGGGGGATCAACGTCTTCGTGCTGCTGGCCATCCCCTTCTGCGTGTTCATGGGGTCCTGGCAGCTGAGCCGGTTCGAGGCGCGGGTGGACGCCCACCGTGACGCGAAGGCGCAGGCCGAGTCCGCCCGTACGGATCCCGCGCGCCCGCTGGCCGAGCTGCTGCCCGTGGACAAGGCGACCTCGGGCAAGCAGGCCACCGCGACCGGCCGCTACGGCAGGCAGTTGCTGGTGCCCGACCGCGAGCTGGGCGGGAAGAGCGGCTTCTACGTCCTGACCCTGCTGCGCGTCGACGGCGGCAGGGCGCTGCCGGTCGTGCGCGGCTGGCTGCCGGGCCGGGCCGACGCGGCGAAGGTCCCGGCGGCGCCCGCCGGCGAGGTGACCGTCACCGGCGCGCTCCAGGCCTCCGAGCAGCCCGGCGACGACGGGGTGAGCGACCGGGGCGGCCTGCCGGCCGGGCAGACCGCGGCGATCAGTGCCGCGTCGCTGGTCAATCTGGTGCCCTACGACCTCTACGACGCGTGGATCACCCTCGACACCGCAGGTCCGGGGATGACGGCGGTGCCCGCGAAGGCGGCGGCCGACACGGGGCTGGACCTGAAGGCGTTCCAGAACCTCGGCTACACCGGCGAGTGGTTCGTCTTCGCCGGGTTCGTGGTGTTCATGTGGTTCCGGCTGCTGCGCCGCGAGGCGGAGTCCGCGCGGGACGCCCGGCTCGGGATCCTCCCGGAGGGGCCCGTGGTCACCGGTTCGCCCGCGGCCGGCGGTGCGCCGGAGCGGGCTCAGGACGACGCGAGCACGCCCGTCCGGTAGATCGTCCCCGCGCAGGCGTCCGGCACGGTCGCCCTGGCCGTCGCCGAGCCGTTCTCGCCCTTGTACGACACCACGACGCTTCCGTCGGCCGTGCCGTCCTCGGTGTACAGCTGGGCCGTGGCGCCGGAGGCGGTCTCGCCGCCGGTCGTACCGGTCTGCTCGCTCGGCGAGGGGGAGGGGGAGGCCGTGCCGCCGCCGTCGCCGCCGCTGGCGCCGCCCGCGGTGGGGCAGGTCTCGGAGGGCGCCCAGGCGAACTTCACCTCGTAGGCGGAGCCGGGAGCGAGGGTGAGCCGGGCGACGTCGAGGGAGGGGTCGGGAAGGCCGGCCGCCACGTCCCCGGAGGCGTGCTCCACCACGGTGATCTTCGCGGCGTCGGCGGCGCCCTGGGCGTCGTACGTCAGGGAGACGGCGCCGCCGACGGTGCAGGCGGCGGAGGAGGAGTTCTGCACGCGGAAGACGCCGTAGACGATGCCGGCCGCGTCGGGGACGGCGACGGTGGGGTCGGCGGCCGTCAGCTGGGCCGGCACGCAGGCAGGCACGCTCGCCGCGGCGGAGGCGGTGGGGCCGGTGGAGGCGGCGCCGCCCGCGGACCCCTTGCCCTGGCCGGAGCCGGTGGCGCCGTCCTTCCCCGGTTCACCGGTCCTGCCGGCCGAGTCGCCGACCCTGCCCGAGGAGCCGCCGTCGGGGTTCTTGCCCTGATCGACGCCTCCCTGCGCCTGTGAGGCCTGGCCGGCGATGGAAGGGTTGGCGTCTGAGCCGCCGGCGTTCGAGACGTGCACGAGGGCGGGGACGGCGGTGCCGAGGAAGAGGGCCGCGGCCGCCATGCCGACGGCCGCCTGCCGCTTGCGGGCCCGCCGGACGGGGACGGCGCGCCGCAGGTGGTCCAGGGCGCCGTCACGGGGCTCCATCTCCTGGACGACGTCGTGCAGCATCCGGCGCAGAGCGAGCTCGTCCGAGTCGAGCCCGTCGGGGCCCTGGTCGTCGAGGCGGTGGTTCACGGTTGAGTTCCCAGCGTGCGGTTGCTTCGGCTCTTGGGTGGGCGACGGCGGCTCGTGCCGCGCGAGGGGCTCGTCGCGCTCGTGACCGTCGGGGCTGCCATGAGGGCCCCGCTCTCCGGCTGCTCCGCTCACGCCGGCTCCTCCATGGCTATGCGCAGGGCCGCGATCCCGCGCGAGCCGTACGCCTTGACCGAGCCGAGGGAGACGCCGAGGGTCTCGGCGACCTGGGCCTCGGTCATGTCCGCGAAGTAGCGCAGCACGAGGACCTCGCGCTGACGGCGCTGGAGGCCCTTCATCGCCTTGATGAGCGAGTCGCGCTCCAGCTGGTCGTAGGCGCCCTCCTCCGCGCTGGCCATGTCCGGCATCGGCTTGGAGAGCAGCTTCAGGCCGAGGATGCGGCGGCGCAGCGCGGAGCGGGAGAGGTTGACGACGGTCTGGCGCAGGTAGGCGAGGGTCTTCTCCGGGTCACGGACGCGCTTGCGCGCGGAGTGGACGCGGATGAAGGCCTCCTGGACGACGTCCTCGCAGGAGGCGGTGTCGTCGAGGAGGAGGGCGGCGAGCCCCAGCAGGGAGCGGTAGTGCGCCCGGTAGGTCTCGGTGAGGTGGTCGACGGTGGTGCCGGCCGCCACGGCGTTCTCCGCGGCTCCGGCGTTCTCCGTGGCTCCGGCGGCTTCTGCGCCGTCACGCTGGCTGGGGACGCGGGCGGGCCGCGCTGCTGGCATCGGCGCGATCACCGGCATGCCGCCGGGCGCGCCGGACGTGCGGGGTCGCACGGCGCCGCGCGGCGGCCGTAGGGCCGCGCCGAGGGGCGCCACCGGGAGTTCGAGTACCTCTGCCACGCCTGTTGGACACACTTCCCCCCGTGGGGGTTGTACGCGTCCGGCGTCTCTTTCGCGTCGGCCAAGGCCCCGCGCACCCGTCTCATGTGCCCCGCTCTTCCCCTGTATCCCATAGGAACGGGCGTCCCCACGCCCGGACCACGGCGTCCCCATACGCTGTGATCGTTCACACGCCTGCGCACACCGAAGGGTGACCGCAAAGACGCTCCCCGCCCTGCGCACGGTTGCGAAGGACGGGGAGGAAAATCTTCGGATGCCAAAGGTGTCCGATACAAGTGGTTCGGACCGTCGACCGGCTCACATTGCTTGAAAGATCTTACAATCCGACGAAGCGCTGGTCAGTGTCACCGCTTCAGGACAGTTCCGCCGCCAGCAGCTCCGCGATCTGCGCCGTGTTCAGCGCGGCCCCCTTGCGCAGGTTGTCCCCGCACACGAACAGCTCCAGCGCCGTCGGGTCGTCCAGGGCCCGCCGAACCCGGCCCACCCAGGTCGGGTCGGTGCCGACCACGTCGGCGGGCGTGGGGAACTCCCCCGCCGCCGGGTTGTCGAAGAGGACGACGCCGGGAGCCGTCGCGATGATCTCGCGGGCCCCGTCGACCGTGACCTCGTCCTGGAAGCGGGCGTGCACGGTGAGCGAGTGCGTGGTGACGACGGGGACGCGCACGCAGGTCACCGCCACCGGCAGCTTCGGCAGCCCGAGGATCTTGCGGGACTCGTCCCGCACCTTCATCTCCTCCGAGGACCAGCCGTCCTCGCGCAGCGACCCCGCCCACGGGACGACGTTCAGCGCGACCGGCTCCGGGAAGGGCCCCGTGTTGTCGCCGACGGCCCGCCGCACGTCGCCCGGGTGCGTGCCCAGCTCGGTGCCGGCGACCAGCGCGATCTGCTGCCGCAGCGTCTCCACCCCGGCCCGTCCGGCCCCGCTCACCGCCTGGTACGAGGACACCACCAGCTCGCGCAGCCCGTACTCGGCGTGCAGCGCGCCCAGGGCGACGATCATCGACAGCGTCGTGCAGTTGGGGTTGGCGACGATCCCGCGCGGCCGGTTGCGCACCGTGTGCCCGTTGACCTCGGGGACCACCAGCGGCACGTCCGGGTCCATCCGGAAGGCGCCGGAGTTGTCCACCACGACCACGCCCCGGGCGGCGGCGACCGGCGCCCAGTGCGCGGCGACCTCGTCGGGCACGTCGAACATCGCGACGTCGACCCCGTCGAAGACCTCCTCCGACAGGGCCAGCACCTCGACCTCCTCGCCGCGCACGGCCAGCTTGCGGCCGGCCGAGCGCGGCGAGGCGACGAGTCTGATCTCGCCCCAGACGTCGGCACGCTGGGACAGGATCCGCAGCATGACCGTGCCGACCGCCCCGGTCGCCCCCACGACCGCGAGCGTCGGTCGGCGCGTTGCCGAGATCAACGCCCGGTGCCCCCGTAGACGACGGCCTCGTCGCTGTCGGAGTCCAGCCCGAACGCGCTGTGCACGGCGCGCACCGCCTCGTTGACGTCGTCGGCCCGGGTCACGACCGAGATGCGGATCTCGGAGGTCGAGATGAGCTCGATGTTGACGCCCGCGTCGGCCAGGGCCTTGAAGAAGTCGGCCGTGACGCCCGGGTTGGTCTTCATCCCTGCGCCGACCAGGGAGATCTTGCCGATCTGGTCGTCGTAGCGCAGGGAGTCGAAGCCGATGCCGGCCCGGTTCTTCTCCAGGGCGTCGATGGCCTTGCGGCCCTCGGCCTTGGGGAGGGTGAAGGAGATGTCCGTCAGGCCGGTGGAGGCCGCGGACACGTTCTGCACGATCATGTCGATGTTGATCTCGGCGTCGGAGATCGTGCGGAAGATCGCGGCGGCCTCGCCCGGCTTGTCCGGCACGCCGACGACCGTGACCTTGGCCTCGGAGGTGTCGTGCGCGACACCGGAGATGATGGCCTGCTCCACCGGCTTGTCCCCTTGCTCGATCGGTGCACTGCTGACCCACGTGCCCTCGTGTCCGCTGAAGGACGAACGGACGTGGATCGGGATGTTGTAGCGGCGGGCGTACTCCACACAGCGGTGGAGCAGCACCTTGGAGCCGGAGGCCGCGAGCTCCAGCATGTCCTCGAAGGCGATCCAGTCGATCTTGCGCGCCTTCTTCACCACGCGCGGGTCGGCGGTGAACACGCCGTCCACGTCGGTGTAGATCTCGCAGACCTCGGCGTCGAGCGCGGCGGCCAGGGCCACGGCCGTGGTGTCGGACCCGCCGCGCCCCAGCGTGGTGATGTCCTTCTTGTCCTGGCTGACGCCCTGGAACCCGGCGACGATGGCGATGTTGCCCTCGTCCAGCGCGGTCCGGATGCGCCCCGGCGTGACGTCGATGATCCGGGCTTTGTTGTGGACCGAGTCGGTGATGACGCCTGCCTGGCTGCCGGTGAACGACTGGGCGCTGTGACCCAGGTTTTTGATCGCCATCGCCAGCAGGGCCATGGAGATCCGCTCTCCGGCGGTCAGCAGCATGTCGAATTCCCGGCCGCTGGGCATCGGTGACACCTGCTCGGCGAGATCGATCAGCTCGTCCGTCGTGTCGCCCATCGCGGAAACGACGACGACCACCTGGTGGCCGTTCTTCTTCGCTTCCACGATCCGCTTGGCGACGCGCTTGATGCCCTCGGCATCGGCTACGGAGGAGCCTCCGTACTTCTGCACGACAAGGCCCACGTGCGCTCCTCGCTCAGTTTGTCTCTTTCCCGCACATACGCCCTTGTACTGCGGTCGGCTCAGTCTAACGAGCGCCCGAAATCCGCCTCCCGGGTACCGCATGGTGAGACTCGCGGGCCCGCGGAGGACGTGCCGGCGCCCGTCGTCGGGACTTCCCTGCCCACTGACGCCGAAGTGATAGCTGTGAATTAAGTTTCAAGCACTATCGTGCGGCTGTGCACGTACTCCTGGTGGAAGACGACGAACCGGTCGCCGAGTCGCTCCGGCGCGGTCTGAGGCGTTACGGCTTCGAGGTCGAGTGGGTCGCCACGGGCGCCGCCGCCCTCGCCCACACCGGCCCCTGCGACGTCGTCCTGCTGGACCTGGGCCTGCCGGACACCGACGGCCTCGACGTCTGCCGGACCCTGCGTGACCGCGGCAGCGTGCCGATCATCGTCATCAGCGCCCGCAGCGACGAGACGGACCGGGTGGTCGGCCTGGAGCTCGGCGCCGACGACTACGTCTCCAAGCCGTTCGGGGTGCGTGAGGTCATCGCGCGGATACGTGCGGTGATGCGGCGTGTGCAGCCGCGCCCGGCGGGGAGCGCCGCCGTCCCGGACCGCTACGGACCCCGG
This sequence comes from Streptomyces hayashii, assembly GCF_024539815.1. Lineage (GTDB taxonomy): Bacteria > Actinomycetota > Actinomycetes > Streptomycetales > Streptomycetaceae > Streptomyces > Streptomyces hayashii. The sequence continues at coordinate 19,290 of NZ_JAHHIU010000169.1, read as the reverse complement.
CTGACCGTCGACCGCAAGGCGGCCCGCGTCCACGTGGACGGCGCCGAGGTCGCGCTCGCGCCGAAGGAGTACGACCTGCTGTCCTTCCTCACCGAGGAGCCGGGAGCGCTGATGTCGCGCGAACAGATCATGGAAGCGGTCTGGGACGCCAACTGGTTCGGGCCGACGAAGACCCTGGACGTGCACGTGGCCGCGCTGCGGCGGAAGTTCGCCGGGGTCCTCGCCATCGAGGCGGTGCGGGGGGTGGGCTTCCGCCTGGAGATCGTCAAGGACGCCGGACCCCAGGGCTAGGGACACCGGATCCTCATGAACCGTCAGCTCATCCGCAGTTACATCCTGATCGTCGCCGTCGCCATCCTGCTGTTCACCGTGCCGGTGGCCTTCACCCTCACCAAGCAGCTGCGGGACGACACCGAGCTGTCCGTCCTGCGCGAGGCCGACACCATGGCGCTGCTGCTGGGCAACGGCGACCGCATCTCGTGCGAGGCCCTGACCGAGGTGGCCCGGGCCTACGGCGACAAGACCCCCGGCGACGTCCAGGCGACCCCCACCCGCAGCTGCGCCCCCGGCCTGCCGAGACCCGCCGCGGACGCTGCCCTGACCAGGGCCGTGCGGGACGACTCCCCCACCACCGACTGGGGTTCGGACTTCATCTGGGGCAGCCGGCTCACCGTCACCGTGCCCGCCCGGGGGGACGCGGCCGTCCGGGTCGCCTACTCGACCTCGGACATGACCCGGCGGCTCTGGCAGATCTGGGGCTTCCGGGCCGGGCTCGCCGTCCTCGTCCTGGCGGCGGCCGCCGCGATCGGCGCGTTCGCCGCGCGCCGGATCACCGCGCCGCTGCGCGCCCTCAACTCCATGGCGAGCAGATTCAGCGACGGGGACCTGACCGCCCGCTCCCCGGTCACGGGCCCGCCGGAGACCCGGACGCTGGCGCGCACCCTCAACCAGGGCGCGGAGCGCCTGGACACCCTGGTCGACTCGCAGCGCGTCTTCGTGGCCGACGCCTCGCACCAACTGCGCACCCCGCTCACGGCGTTGCGCCTGTCGCTGGACAACATCGCGGACGGCGTGGACGACGAGTCGGTCCGGGAGGACGTGGAGCAGGCGACGGCGGAGGTGGTCCGCATGAGCCGGCTGGTGAACGGCCTGCTGGTGCTCGCACGGGCCGAGGCGAAGGTGACGGCCGCGGAGCCGCTGCCGCTGACGGACGTCGTGGCCGAGCGGCTCGCGGTGTGGAGACCGGCCGCCGACGAGCGCGGAGTCACCATCGCGCTCGGGGGGAGTGGTGTCGGCGACCGGCCGTCCGTGCTGGCCGGCCCCGGCCATCTGGACCAGGTGCTGGACAACGTGCTCTCCAACGCCCTGGAGGTGTCGCCGGACGGCGCGACGATCACCGTCCGTGTGGAGTCCGGGGCGAGGGAAGCGGTCCTGTCCGTGGCGGACGAGGGACCGGGCATGCCGGACGCGGACAAGGACCGCGCCTTCGACCGCTTCTGGCGCGGTCAGGGCCTGACCGGGCGCTCGGGATCCGGGCTCGGCCTCGCCGTCGTCAGACAGCTGGTGACCGACGACGGCGGGACGGTGACCCTGAGGGACGCCCCCGGCGGCGGACTGTGCGTCCGCATCACGCTGCGGACCGCCCAGCGGACGGGGTGAGCCGGGGCGATCAGCCCTCGGGCATCGCCGAGGAGTGGTGGTTGACGATCAGCCACCGGCCGCCGCGCTTCTCGTACTCGTAGGTGTACCGGGCCTCGACGACGCGCTTGTGGCCGGTGCCGGGGTCGGTCAGGGTGAACGCGTAGACGCCCGTGTCGACGGCGGAGTCGGCGTCGAGGACGTTGACGATCGTGCGGACCTTCTTGCCGACCGGCTTGTTCCGCAGGAAGTGCTCGAAGTAGTCCACGATGCCCGCTCGGTCGGTTCTGACCTTGTTGGACACGGTGGGCAGCAGGACCGCGTTCCTGGCGTAACGGTCGGCCACGAGTTCGGCGTCGCCGGTGCGCAGCGCGGCGTTCCAGCCGTCGAAAAGGGCGGCTATCTGCTTGTCGCCGGGCTTGGCGGGCTCGGCGGGCTCGGCGGGCTCGGCGGGCTCGGCGGGCTCGGCGGGCTTCTCGGCGCCGACCGCGCTGACCCCGGCCGTCACCGTGACGGCGGTGACGACGGCGGCGGCGGTGACCAGGGCGGCGCGGATACGGGTCTTGCGAGTCATCGCAACTCCTGTGCGGCTGGACGCTTTTGGACTGCCCCAAGCCTCGCGTCCGGCAGGTCAGGGCCCGTACAGCCCGCGCACAGGGGACGTGCAGCTCCCGGCCAATTCCGTTGCGGGGGCGACGAGATCGTGTAGGCATGTACCCCATGACGACCGGGACGGGTGAGGCGCTGCTGGCGGGGATCGTGCTGCTGGGTTCCTGTGTGCAGTGGCTGACCGGAATGGGCTTCGCCCTGGTGGCAGTGCCCGCGCTGGTGCTGCTGCTCGGACCGGCCCAGGGAGTCGTCCTGGCGAACTGCGCGGCGGGCGCGATCAGCGTGGTGGGACTGGCAGGCGGCTGGCGCCGGGTGCGCCCGGCCGCGATGGTCCCCCTGTGCGTGGCGGCCGCCTGCACGGTCCCGGCGGGCGCCTGGCTGACCCGCCGGCTCCCGCCTTCCGTCACCCTTTCGGTGATGGGCGCGCTGGTGACGGCGGCGGTCCTGCTGGTCATGCGCGGCGCCCGCGTCCCGGCCCTGCGCGGCGGCCGGGGCGCGGTCGTGGCCGGAGCGGTCGGCGGCTTCATGAACTCGGCGGCGGGGGTCGGCGGCCCGCCGATCTCCCTGTACGCCGTCAACGCGGGCTGGACGGTACGGGAGTTCGTCCCGAACGCGCAGTTCTACAGCGTCGTGGTGAACGCCTTCTCGGTCGCGGCGAACGGCGTGCCGGAGCTGAGCGGGACGCGGTGGGCGTGGGTGAGCGGCGCGATGGCGGTGGGCGCACTCGTCGGCCGGGCGCTGTCGGGCCGCATACCCGAGCCACTGGCGCGACGGCTCGTCCTCACCCTGGCGCTGACGGGCGGGGTCACGGCGGTGGGAAAGGGACTGTGGGGGCTGTGACCGGCAAGGCCGGTCAGCGCTGGGTCTGGCCCAGGCGCAGCGGGGCCCCGATCTCCTCCGCCATCACACGGCCCGCCTCGAACTCCAGCGTCTCGTCGCCCAGGGGCGACTGGTCGGTGTCGAGACCGTCCAGCTCCTCCAGGGGCTGGTCCAGACGGATGTGGGCGAGCACCGAGTGCAGGGCGCGCAACGTCGCCGAGGCCGTGGAGCCCCAGTTGGAGAAGTAGGAGAACTGCCACCACCACAGCGCCTCGGTGGTACGGCCGGCCCGGTAGTGGACCATGCCGTGGCGCAGGTCGGCGATGACGTCCGCGAGGTCGTCGGAGATCCGGGCCGGCACGGGCGCCTTGCGGGGCTCGTAGGGGTCGAAGACCTCGGAGTAGACGTCGACCGGCTCCAGAAGGCGGGCCAGGTTCTCCCGCAGTTCGTCCGCGTCCGGCTCGAAACCCGGGTCGGGCTCGTAGCGCTCGTCGGGGAGGATGTCCTCGTGGGCGCCGAGACGGCCGCCGGCCAGGAGCAGCTGGGAGACCTCCAGCAGCAGGAAGGGGACCGCCGAGCCCGGCTCGTCGCCCTTCGCCACCTCGGTGACGGCCACCAGGAAGCTCTCGATCTGGTCCGCGATCTGGACGGCGAAGTCGTCCGGGTTCTGCTCGGTCGCGTGCAGCGTGGCGTCAGACATCTAGGAGTCGTCTCCCCTCGAAGGCGCGGCCGAGGGTCACCTCGTCCGCGTATTCCAGGTCGCCGCCCACTGGGAGGCCGCTGGCCAGGCGGGTGACCTTCAGGCCCATGGGCTTGATCATGCGGGCGAGGTACGTGGCCGTGGCCTCGCCCTCCAGGTTCGGATCCGTGGCCAGGATCAGCTCCGTGACCGTGCCGTCGGCCAGCCGCGCGAGAAGTTCCCTGATCCGCAGATCGTCGGGACCGACCCCCTCGATGGGGCTGATCGCGCCGCCCAGGACGTGGTACTTGCCGCGGAACTCGCGCGTGCGCTCGATCGCGACGACGTCCTTCGGCTCCTCCACCACGCAGATGACGGAGGGGTCGCGGCGGCTGTCCCGGCAGATCCCGCACAGCTCTTCCTGCGCCACGTTGCCGCAGGTCGCGCAGAAGCGGACCTTCGCCTTGACCTCCAGGAGGGCGTGAGCGAGGCGCCGTACGTCCGTCGGCTCGGCCTGCAGGATGTGGAAGGCGATCCGCTGCGCGCTCTTGGGACCGACGCCGGGCAGCCGCCCCAGTTCGTCGATGAGGTCCTGGACCACGCCTTCGTACAACGGACTGCCGTCCTTCCTGGGGTTCCTTGCCGTACGTACGGTAGTCGGCCGGGGCCCGTCCGCGTAAGGGCGGGCCGGACCGCGGACCGGGCTAGAAGGGCATGCCCGGGATGCCGCTGCCGCCGCCCAGGCCCTGGGTCAGCGGGCCGAGCTTCTGCTGCTGCAGCGTCTGCGCGTTCGCGTTGGCCGCCTGGACGGCCGCGACGACCAGGTCGGCGAGGGTCTCGGTGTCCTCCGGGTCGACGGCCTTCGGGTCGATCCGCAGGGCCCGCAGCTCGCCCGAGCCGGTCACGGTCGCCGTCACCAGGCCGCCGCCCGCCTGCCCGTCGACCTCCGTGTTCGCCAGCTCCTCCTGAGCGCGGGCCAGGTCCTGCTGCATCTTCTGGGCCTGCTGGAGCAGCTGCTGCATATTGGGCTGGCCACCACCGGGAATCACGATCAGCTCCTGTGTCTACGACTGTCGGGCGTGCCTCCGAGCGGGTTTCACCCCGCTCGGCACGAGCCTACGTGGTCTGTGCGGGTGTCGCCCCAGCACTCTTTCGAGTGAGTTACGTGTGCGGTCTATACCTGATCAAGGCCCACTTCCAGGCGTAAAAGCGATGAAACCTTCCTCTTAGCCACCCATTGGGAGGTAGGAAAGGTCCGGCGCAGCGGCATCAGCGTCGCGGGTGTCACGCAACGTGATCGGTCGGGATCGGTCGGCGTCATCGGGATCGGCCCGGATCCGTCGATCGGGATCAGTAGGGAGTGCCGGGTGGTTCAGCAGCCGGAGATGCAGCCCGAGGGTCCGCCCCAGGACGGGCGGGGTGAGGGCGCGGCCGGACTGCGGCCGGGCGACCTGACCGGGCGGGCGCTGCCGCTCGGGGACTGGGGCGAGCCCGCGGAACGGCTGGACGAGCTGTACCGGTGGGTGGAGCGCGGCGCGCTGGAGACCGCCGCCTGGTACCTCGGCGACCGGGTGTGGAAGCGGCGCGGCGCCCGGGTGCTGCGCACCGGGGCGGCGGCCGGGGCGGTGTGCGGGGCCGCGCTGCCGTTGCTGGACCTCACCCGCGTGATGGGCGACGTGGCTCCCTGGGGCTATCTGGCCCTGTTGCTGGCGGTGGCCTGTGTGGCGGTGGACCGGTTCTTCGGGGTGACGTCCGGCTGGATGCGGGACGTGGCCACCGCGCAGGCCGTGCAGCGCCGGCTTCAGGTGCTGCAGTTCGACTGGGCCTCGGAGAGCGTCCGGGAGGTGCTGGGCCCGGCCGAGGGCACGGCGAGCGAGGCCGCCGAGCGGTGTCTCGGGGTGCTGCGGCGGTTCTCGGAGGACGTCACGGACCTGGTGCGCACGGAGACGGCCGACTGGATGGTGGAGTTCCGCACCGGTCCGACGCCCATGGGCATCCAGGCGGCGATCGCCTCCGGCGGCCGGCCGGACTCCGGCGGGGGCCCGGGCCGCTTCCCCGCCCCGCCCGGGGTGAACGCCCGCCCCAACATGCCCCGCCAGCGGCCGCCGGAGCCCCGGTGAGGGCCGGGAGCGGGGCAGGCGCAGCACGGGCCGCAAGGGCCGCTCAGCGTCTGCTGTAGGTGAGTTTCTCGCCCGTTCCGGTGTTGACGCGCTGGAGTCTGCCGTCGGCGAGGAGGGTGATCTCGGAGGCGGCCCCGGGGCTGCACGAGGAGAGCGGGCGGCCCGTGGTGACCTTGGAGGGACCGATCCGCAGCGTTCCGTCGGCGCCGGGCGCCCGGGTGAGGGTGGCGGTGAACTCGCAGTGGTACGCCTCCCCGTCGGCGACGAGAGCGAGCACGGTGTCGCCGACCTCACCCTGCGTGATGGTCAGCCGCCGGGTGTTCGTGCCGCTCTCGTTCTCGATCGTGGTCGTCCATGAGCCGAGGAAGGACGCCGGCACTCCGCCGGCCGGGGAGGACGGGGAGGGGGAGGCGGAGGTCGCCCCGGACGCGGACGACGAGGGCGGCGTCGAGGTCCGGGCGGAGGGGGTCGTGGCGGCGGAGGCGCGGGCCGTCGGGTCCGCCCCGGAGTCGCCGTCCCCGTTCATGAAGGCGTACACCGAGCCGCCCGCGGCGACCGCGACCACCAGGGCGACCACGACGAGCAGCAGCGTGGTCCGGCCGCTGCGTCGCTGCCGCTCCTGCGCGCCGGCGGGCTCGGCCGGTCCGTAGGGGCCGTACGGCGGCGTGACCGCGCCCGGGGCGCCCTCCGCGTAGGGGTTGTACGGGGCCGGGATGCCGGGCGCCGCGGACCAGCCGTCCGACGGCCCGGGCCCGTAGCCGGGGGCCGGCTGCGGATGCTGCTGGGCGTGGCCGTACGCCGGGTGCGCGGCGCTGTCCGAACCGGGCGGCGGCGTCTGCGACGGGATGCCGTCGGGGCCCGCGACCAGCGTGCGGCGGTGGTCGGGGGCGAGCGTGCCGCCGCGCGGCCCGGAGTGCTCCTCGGCGGCCGCCGCGAACCCCGCCCCGGGTCCGGACCGTCCGGCCGGGAGACCGGCGGTCGGGCCATCGCCGTTCGCCGGGTTCCCCGGACGTCCCCCGTGTCCCGGGTGTCCCGGGTGCGCGGTGCTCTTCGAGCGCTCCGCGCCGGCCGCGTTCCGCGAGCTCCCGGGATTGCCGGGGTCCTCGGGGTTCTCGGAGTTCTCGGGGTCCTCCACCTCAAGGAGCCGCACGGCGTGCCGGCCGAGCTGGGCCACCAGCGCGCTGGGCAGCCACGGGTCGCGGGAGCGGCCGTCGGAGACGGTGTCGTCCACGCCGGTGAGCTCCAGGACGCGGGCGAGGGAGGGGCGGGCGGCCGGGTCCTTGCGCAGACAGGCGCGGACCAGGTCGGCGACGCCCTCGGGGACGCCCGCGAGGTCGGGCTCGTCCTCGGCGATGCGGAACATCAGCGCGTGCGCCCCGTCGTCGGGGGCGCCGAAGGGCAGGACGCCGGTGGCGGCGTAGGCGATGACCGAGCCGAGACAGAAGACGTCGCTGGCCGGGGTGACCCCGTCGCCGCGCACCTGCTCGGGGGCCATGAAGCCGGGCGAGCCGATGACCGCGCCGGTCTGGGTCAGCCCGCTGTCGCCGGTCACGCTCTCCAGCGCCCGCGCGACGCCGAAGTCGATGACCCGGGGCCCCTCGATGGTGACCATCACGTTGGACGGCTTCAGGTCGCGGTGGACGATGCCGGCCGCGTGGATGTTGGTGAGCGCGTGGGCGAGCCCGGCGGCGAGGATGCGCACCGACCGCTCGGGCAGCGGGCCGTGGTCGTGGCTCACGACCTGTTGCAGGCTCGGCCCGGCGACGTAGCCGGTGGCCACCCAGGGCACGGCGGCCTCGGTGTCGGCGTCGAGGACGGGGGCCGTCCAGAAGCCGCCGACCCGCTGGGCGTTGCGCACCTCCTGGCGGAAACGCGCCCGGAACTCCTCGCGGGCGGCCAGTTCGCGCCGGACCAGCTTCACGGCGACCGTGCGCCCCCGGTCCGAGCGGGCGAGGTACACCCGTCCCATCCCGCCTGCCCCCAGCCGCGCGAGCAGCCGGTAGCCGCCGATGCGCTGCGGGTCACCGGGGGCCAGCTTCTCCATCGCAGCGCCGCCTTTCCGCCACATGTGTGATCGAGACATGTGTGTGGAGGCGAGAATAATCCGGCCGTTCGGGGGATAGGGAGGCGCGGTGTCTACGGTTCCGTAACAGGCGGCTCCAGCCCGTCCAGCACCTTGGACAGGCGTTCCAGGACGTGGACGGCCCCGGCGAGCTCGCTCTCGCCGAACTCCCGCGCCAGCCGATCGGCGAACGCCGCGTGCCCGGGGGCGATACGGGCGATCGCGGCCCGCCCCTGCCCGGTGGGCGCGAGCAGCTTGGCCCGCCGGTGGGCCGGATTGGGCCGGTACTCGGCGAGGCCGCGCTCCACCAGCACATCGGCGACGCGCTGCACGCTCTGCCGGGTGATGCCCATGGCGCGGGCGATGCCGGACACGGGCAGCGGCTCGCCCAGCACGGCGCCGAGCACCTGCCACCGGGCGGCGGTGAGCCCGGAGGGCCGGGCCAGTTCCTCGGCGACGGCGAGGAACTGGCCGTTCAGCCGGAACACCCCGAGGGCGCTGCGGCTGAGCAGCTCCTGGCGGGGCCGGCTCACCGGTCGGCCGTCGCCTTCTCCAGGACGGCGTAGGCCTGCGGGTCGGAGTCGTGGAACAGGCGGTACCAGGCGTCCAGCGCCTCGCCCTCGTACACGCCGAGGAGCCGCAGGATCTCGCGCGCGAAGGCGACGGGCTCGGTGGGGCCGGCGGTGACCAGAGCGCCGTCCGTGACCGCGTCGGCCTCGACGTACCGTCCGCCGCCGCCGTAGCCCGTGGCGGCCAGGTGGAAGGAGACCGCACCGGTGTGGTCGCGCTCGTCGAGCAGGCCCTCGCGGGCCAGCCCGGCGGTGGCCCCGCAGATCGCGGCGACGGGCACACCGGCGTCGAGGAACCGGCGCGCGGCTCGGGCGAAGGGCGCCAGGTCGTCGCCGGTGTCCCACAGGTCCGCGCCCGGCAGGATCAGCAGCGCGCTGTCCGGCGGGCGGAGGTCGGCCAGGGCCAGGTCGGGCTGGATGCGCAGGCCGCCGATGCTGACGACGGGTTCGCGGGTGGGGCCCACGGTCCGGATCTCGTACCCGGCGCGCGCGAGGTACGCCGTGGCGTGGCCGGTCTCCCAGTCCGCCAGCGAGTCGTAGACGGCGAGGTGCACGGGCCTGCGACCGCCACCGCCACCGCGTCCGCCACCGCCCCGGCGTCCGCCACCGCCACCGCGTCCGCCACCGCCCCGGCGTCCGCCACCGTCGCCGCGTCCGCCGCTCATGGCTTCTCGGGTCATGTCTCCTCCTCGGGACGGTGAGGCATATGACAGCATGCTGCTACTTTGCCAGCATGCTGTCAATGGCGTCCCCGGGCTGGGCGGACCGGCCCTGCCTCACGCCCGACAACCTGTCGCGTAATCGGCCCGTCCACGGAACAGGACGCCGATACCGCTTCCGCATCGCGGACATTTACGCTCACCGGCATGACCCCTCAGATCGATCCCACGGCCGGCGCCGCCGTGAAGGCCGCGGACCGCGCGCACGTCTTCCACTCCTGGTCCGCCCAGGAGCTCATCGACCCGCTCGCCGTGGCCGGCGCCGAGGGGTCGTACTTCTGGGACTACGACGGCAAGCGCTACCTCGACCTCACCAGCGGGCTCGTCTACACCAACATCGGCTACCAGCACCCGAAGGTCGTCGCCGCGATCCAGGAGCAGGCCGCACGCCTGACCACCTTCGCGCCCGCCTTCGCGATCGAGGCGCGCTCGGAGGCGGCCCGGCTGATCGCCGAGCGCACCCCGGGCGACCTGGACAAGATCTTCTTCACCAACGGCGGGGCGGACGCCGTCGAGCACGCCGTGCGCATGGCCCGGCTGCACACCGGCCGGCCCAAGATCCTCTCCGCCTACCGCTCGTACCACGGCGGCACCCAGCAGGCCGTGAACCTCACCGGCGACCCGCGCCGCTGGGCCTCCGACACCGCCACCGCCGGGGTCGTGCACTTCTGGGCGCCGTTCCTGTACCGCTCCCGCTTCTACGCCGAGACGGAGGAACAGGAGACCGCGCGGGCGCTGGAGCACCTGGAGACGACCATCGCCTTCGAGGGGCCGGGGACGATCGCCGCGATCATCCTGGAGACCGTCCCGGGAACGGCGGGGATCATGCTGCCGCCGCCCGGTTACCTGGCCGGTGTGCGCGAGATCTGCGACCGGCACGGGATCGTCTTCGTCCTGGACGAGGTCATGGCCGGGTTCGGCCGCACCGGCAAGTGGTTCGCGGCCGACCTGTACGACGTGACGCCCGACCTGATGACCTTCGCCAAGGGCGTGAACAGCGGATACGTGCCGCTGGGCGGCGTCGCCATCTCCGGCGCGATCGCGGAGACCTTCGCCCGGCGGCCCTACCCGGGCGGCCTGACGTACTCCGGACACCCGCTGGCCTGCGCGGCCGCCGTCGCGACGATCGACGTCATGGCGGAGGAGGGCGTCGTCGAGAACGCCGAGCGGCTGGGCGCCTCCCTGGTCGGACCCGGGCTGGCGGAACTGGCCGAACGGCACCCGAGCGTCGGCGAGGTGCGCGGCGTCGGCATGTTCTGGGCGGTCGAGCTGGTGAAGAACCGCGAGACGCGCGAGCCGCTGGTCCCGTACAACGCGACCGGCGAGGCCAACGCGCCCATGGCCGCCTTCGCCGCCGCCGCCAAGAAGGCCGGGGTGTGGCCGTTCGTGAACATGAACCGCACCCACTTCGTGCCGCCGCTCAACGTCTCCGAGTCCGAGGTCAAGGAGGGCCTCGCGGCCCTGGACGCGGCCCTCGCGGCGGCCGACGAGTACACCGCGTAGCACCGGGGCCGACGGCGGCTCCGGACGCGGGAGGAGGCCGCCGCGGGCGGGTCCCGGGGGCCGTCGAGAGCCGGTCCGGGGGCCGTTCGCGGACCGGTCCGGGGGCCGTCGCGGGGCCATTGCGCACGGAGGGTCTCGATTTCGTCGAACGCGTAAGGTGGCGTGCTCGTACATAACGACGAGCACGCCATTTTCCGCACCCGACGAGGGAGACGCCTCGACCATGCCCGGCAGCACCGGCAACGGCGCAGTGACGCGCAGCACCCTGCGCCAGCAGATCGCCGACGCGCTCCGCGACGAGGTGCTGGGGGGCCGGCTGCAGCCGGGGCAGGAGTTCACGGTGAAGGAGATCGCCGAGCAGTACGGCGTCTCCGCGACCCCCGTGCGCGAGGCTCTCGTCGATCTCTCCGCCCAGGGTCTCCTGGAGGCCGACCAGCACCGGGGGTTCCGGGTCCCCGAGTACTCGGTCGAGGACTACCGGGGCATGATCGAGGCCCGCAGCCTGATCATCGAGGGGATGCTCCTCGCCGTCGACGAGGGCCGTCAGGGCCAGCAGAACTTCGAGGAGCCACGGATCGCGGCCGCCATAGCGGGGGTGCGCCGACGCGGCGAGGAGGCGCAGCGGGCCGCGTCCGCCGGCGACCTCACCGTGCTCATCGGCTACGACCTGCGGTTCTGGCGCGAGTTGAGCGCCCTGTTCGGCAATCCCTACCTCGCCGACTTCCTGCACCGGCTGCGGGTGCAGTCCTGGGTGTGCACGGTGCAGCACCTGCGCCGGCTGTCCGACCTGCGCGGCTGCCTGTGGTCCGGCCACACCGAACTGGTCGACGCCCTGTACGCCCGCGACACGGGCGCCGCCCGCGTGATGCTCGCCGCGTACAACGACGAGTCGATAGGCCTGCTGGAACGGCTGGCGGCGGGATGAGCCGGGCGGACGCCCCCGGCACCCGCCCGGTGCCGCGCCCGGTGCCCCGCTCCGCGACGCGCCCCGCCCGGCCCGCGGCCGACGCCGTGGACCTCTCCGTGGTCATCCCCGCCTACAACGAGGAGCGCCGGCTCGGCCCCACCCTGGACGCCGTCGGCCGCCATCTCGACGCGACCGGGAGTCACTGGGGCAGCTGGGAGATCCTGGTCGCCGACGACGGCTCCACCGACGCCACCCGCGAACTCGTCACCGTCCGCCGCGACCCCCGCGTGCAGCTCGTCACCGGCTCCGGCAACCGGGGCAAGGGACACGCCCTGCGCCGGGGCGTCGCCGCCAGCCGGGGCCGACACGTCCTGGTCATGGACGCCGATCTCGCCACCCCCGTCGAGGAGTTGGAGCGCCTGGAGAAGGCCCTCGCCGACGGACACGCGGCGGCGATCGGATCGCGGGCCGTGCCCGGCGCGACCCTCGGCGACCGGCAGCACCGGATGCGCGAACTCCTCGGCGCCGCGGGCAACCTGCTCATCCGCCGGACCACCCTGCGCGGGATACGCGACACCCAGTGCGGTTTCAAGCTGTTCGACGGCGACAAGGCCCGCGCCGCGTTCGCCGCGTCCCGCCTCAACGGCTACGCCATCGACGTGGAGGTGCTGCGGCACTTCCAGCGCGCCGGCTGGCCGGTCGCCGAGGTGCCCGTGCACTGGTCGCACCGGCCCGGCTCGAAGATCCGCCCGGCGGACTACCCGCGGGTCCTGCGCGACCTGGTCCGGCTGCGCGTCCCGACCCCCGGTCCGGCGGACCTCCTCGCGGCCGCCCTGTTCCTGGTGATGGCGGCGGCCCTCTACTCGGGCCGCCTCCTCGACCCGGCCCACCGCTATCTCACCGACTCCCTCCAGGACCAGAACCAGTGGGAGTGGTTCTTCGCGGTGACCGCCGACAACGTCGTCCGGCTGCGCAATCCCCTCTTCACCGACCTCCAGGGCTTTCCCGGCGGCGTGAACCTGATGGCCAACACGACGATGCCGGGTCTGTCCGTGCCGCTCACGCCGGTCACCCTGCTGCTCGGCCCGGCCGTCTCCCTCAGCCTGGTGATGACGCTGGGCCTGGCCGCCACCGCGCTCGCCTGGTACCGGCTGATCGTGCGACGGCTCGTGCGCCAGCGGGCGGCCGCCTTCGCCGGGGCCGCCCTGGCCGCGTTCGCGCCGCCGATGGTCAGCCACGCCAACGCCCACCCGAACTTCGTGGTGCTGTTCATGATCCCGCTGATCATCGACCGGGCGCTGCGGCTCACCACCGGCGAACGGGTCGCGCGCGACGGGGTCGCCCTCGGTCTGATGACGGCCTACCAGGTCTTCCTCGGCGAGGAACCCCTGCTGCTGACCGCCCTGGGACTGGTCGTGTTCGCCGTCGCCTACGGCGCCGCGCGCCCCGCCGTGGCCCGTGCGGCCGTACGCCCCCTGCTGAACGGTCTGGCGATCGCCGCCGCCGTCTGTCTGCCGCTGGTCGTCTACCCGCTGGCCTGGCAGTTCTCCGGCCCGCAGAGCTACAGCGGCATCGACCACGGCAGCGCGACCGGCGTCGGCAACTCGGTGCGCGCGCTGCTCTCCTTCGCCGAACGCTCCCTGGTCGCGTGCGACGCCGGGCGCGCCGACGCCCTCTCCCTCAACCCGACCGAACAGAACGCCTTCTACGGCTGGCCGCTGGTCCTGCTCGCGTTCGCCGTCACGGTGGCGCTGTGGCGGCGGCCGGTCGTCCGCGCGCTGGCCTGCACGGCGGCGGCCGCGGCCGTGCTGTCCCTCGGCCCGCGCGTCGCCCTCCCCCTCACCGGCGTCACCGTCCCCGGCCCCTGGGCCGCGCTCGCCGGTCTCCCCCTCTTCGAGTCGGTGATCGAGAGCCGGGTCGCGCTGGTCTGCGCCCCGGCGCTGGGCATGCTGCTCGCCCTGGCGGTCGACCGGCTGGCGCGGGCCCGCCGCCTGGGCACGCAGTACGCCGGGCTGCTCGCCGTCTGCCTCGCGCTGCTGCCCCTGATCCCGGCGCCGCTGAAGTCCGGGCCGCGCGCCCCGACGCCGGCCTTCTTCACCGACGGCGCCTGGAAGGCGTACGTCCGGGGCGACGAGACCCTGGTCCCGGTGCCGCTCGCCGAGCCCGAGGCGGCCGAGGCCCTGCACTGGCAGACGGCGGCCGGCCTCGGCTTCCGGATGCCGGGCGGCTACTTCAACGGCCCCTACGGCGACGGCGACCGCACCGGCGTCTACGGCGTCCCGCTGCGCTTCACCGCGAGCCTGCTGCGGGACGTGCGGTACACGGGGGTGGTCCCGGTGGTCGACGCCCGCGCCCGGGCCGCGGCCCGCGAGGATTTCGCGTACTGGCGGGCGGGCGCGCTGGTGCTGGCCCCGCAGCGGCACGAGGCCCGGCTGCGTGAGACGGTGGACAAGCTGGTGGGCCGCCCGGGGAGGAGGGTGGCCGGAGTGTGGGTATGGGACCTGCACGAGGGAACGCAGAACGGGAGCTGACGTGAGCCGTACCGACTACCCTTCCCTGACCGGCATTGCCGCATTGTCCGTGCACCACCGTGCAACGCGCTGAGTGAGGAGCTCTCTTTGGCCTGTGACCTGTGGCTGGTGCCGCTCGTCGACGTGTTGTGCCACACCCCCGACAACCCCTTCGCCGACGAACTCGCCCAGTACAACAAGGTGCTGGCCGAGGCGGGTCTCCCGCCGGTGCCGGTGTACCAGTACATGCCCGGTCTCACCGGCGAGGTCGCCCCGGTGGCCGGCTTCGACTACGACGCCCTGCACTTCCTGCGCCGCGCGTACCTGCTCCAGGTGTGCGGGCTGCCGGTGACGCCGGTGGACGAACTGGGCGGGGACTACGAGCAGCTCCTGGAGATGTTCGAGGCGACCGCCAAGCAGTCGCACCTGGTCTGGCACTACGACCACGCGGGCGCGTACGTCCCCGTCGACTTCCTGCAACCGCTGTCCAACGACGAACTCCTCGCGGGGGGCGGCCCGTTGGGCTCCGCGCAGTCGCTGCTGCGGGAACTGGAGTTCGTGGCGCCGTCCCTCGGCATCGATCCGGCCAATCCTCCGGCGGCCCCCCGACCGCCCGCCGGTCCCACGGAGTTGGAGGAGCCCGCCGTCCCGGCGCCGTACGATCCCAGCCCCTTCGCCCGTGAGCGGCACGTCTGGCTGGGGCTGCACGCGGCGGCCACGCGCAGCCTCGCCCAGGGGTCGATGATCGTGTTCAGCTGAGCCGACGTCCCCGTGCGGCGCGCCCCCGCCCCGCGTCCCGCGCGGCGTCCCGTCGGGCTCCCGTTCAGCGGGTGTTCGTCCGCGGGGACGGTCAGCGGCCGACCTGCGACAGGCCCTTCTGCACGTCTTCCATGTTCATCACCGGGGTGTAGGTGATCTCGGCTCCGACGCTCTGGAACCAGGGCTCGCTGAGCACGGGCATCTGCCAGCTGTCCTGCATGTCGAAGACGATGTAGGCGGTGCGCCGACCGTGGTCGGTGGTGAAGTAGGCGGACTCCGGCTTGATCTGCTCCATCGACTCCTGGATCAGTTTCGTCAGAGTGCCGTTGTGGATGGCCTCGTTGGCCTTGTCCGTGTCCATGGAAGCCTTGAGCAATACGCGCATCGCACTCACCTTCTCCGGACCGACGCACGCGGTCACGTGGTCTCAGAATATTCCCTTTTGTCGCATATGACCCCTGCTGCACGGACAGGCGGATTCACGCCGAGGCGTCGATCTCGCGGACGAGCCGAGCCCCTTCACGGGTCATGACCTCGGGATCGCGCAGCGCATTGGAGAGCAGCGACATGCCTTGGTAGGCGCCGACCAGCGCGAGCGCCCGACCGTCGGGGTCGTCGACGCCCATCTCGCGGTACTGGCGCTCCACCCAGTCCAGCAACCGCCGGATGACGAGCCCGGCCGCGAGGTCGAGGCCGCCCTCGTCGCGCTTGTCGAGCTCCACGGCGAGGGTGCCCGTCGGACAACCGTGACGGGCCGCCACGTGCCGCGCCTCGACCCAGCCGGCGACGAGGCTCTTCAGACGTTCACGCGGGTCGGCGAGCCGGTCGAGCCGGGCGGTGAGCGCGTCGAGATGCTCGGCGTGCCGGCCGAGGGCCGCCTCGACCAGCTCGTCCTTGGTCTTGAAGTAGTAGTACACGTTGCCGACCGGGACGTCCGCGGCGCGGGCGATGTCGGCGATCGTCGTCCGTTCGACGCCGCGCTCGTGCAGCACCGAGGCGGCGGCCGCCACGAGCCGTTGCCGCTTGTCGCCCTTCCTCGCGGCGCGCTTCTCGATTGAGTCAGTCACCCGACTCACTATAGACAGCCGCCCGGGGTCCCGTGCTAGCTTCACGTCCACCGACTGAGTTAGCTGACTGACTAATACGAGGGACGGGAACGGGATATGACGCAACGGGAGACGACGGAACGGGAAATGACAGTCATCGAGGACACGACCGGCGCGATCGTGGTGACCGGTGCGACCGGGAACGTGGGCCGCGCCCTGGTACGCGGGCTCGACGAGGCCGGAAGGCCGGTGACGGCCGTCGCCCGCTCCGTCACCGACGCCGACGTACCGGCCGGGGTGCGGGCCGAGCCCGCCGATCTGGCCGAACCCGCCGGTCTGCGCGCCGCGTTCGCCGGCGCCGGGGCGCTGTTCCTGCTGGTGGCGGGCGAGGACCCGCACAGCGTTCTGACGGAGGCGAAGTCCGCCGGGATCCGCAGAGTCGTCCTGCTGTCCTCACAGGGCGCCGGCACCCGTCCCGAGGCCTACCGGCATCCGCGCCGGTTCGAGGAGGCCGTGAAGGAGTCGGGGCTCGACTGGACGATCCTGCGATCGGGCGGAATGGCCACCAACGCGTTCGCCTGGGCCGGGTCGATCAGCGCCCGGCGGGAGGCGGCGGCGCCGTTCGGCGACGTCGGCCTGCCGTTCGTCGACCCCGACGACGTGGCAGCCGTCGCCGCGGCAGCCCTGCTCGACGACGGCCACCTGAACGCCACCTACACCCTGACGGGACCCGCGCCGACCACTCCGCGCGAGCGGGCCGCGGCCATCGCCGCCGCGCTGGGCGAACCGGTGCGCTTCACCGAGCAGACCGAGGAGGAGGCCCACGAGCTGATGTCGAGGTTCATGCCGCCGGCCGCGGTCGAGGGCACCCTCGCGATCCTGGGCCATCCGACCGAGGAGGAGCAGCGCCCGACCTCCGACGTCGAACGCGTCCTGGAGCGGGCTCCGGGCAGCTTCGCCGACTGGGCCGCGCGCAACGCGCCCGCCTTCCGCTGAACCCCGTCGCCGCCGGACGCGGACCCCGGTACGCCACCCGGCGGACGGGACCGGCCGAGGCCGGGGGGCCGGAGCGGCCGGGGCGGCCGGGGCCGCACCGGAGCCGCCGACCCACCGGAGGACCGGTGGACCGGAGGACCGGGGCAGGGGCCAGGACGGCGAGGGCGACCGGCTCGCGGACCGGGGACGGCCCGCGGGCCGGGGCGGGCCGGGGCGGGCCGGTCAAGGGTGTCCAAGACCGGCCCGCGCCGACGTGCCGCCACCGGGACCGGCTACAGGAACGAGTTGACCTCGATCGTCTCGTCCCGGCCCGGGCCCACGCCGATCGCGGAGATCGGGGCGCCGGACATCTCCTCCAGCGCCTTCACGTACGCCTGGGCGTTCTTCGGCAGGTCGGAGAACGACTTGGCCTTGGTGATGTCCTCGGACCAGCCGGGCAGGGTCTCGTAGATCGGCTTCGCGTGGTGGAAGTCGCTCTGCGAGTACGGGAGTTCCTCGACGCGCCGGCCGTCGATCTCGTACGCCACGCAGACCGGGATCTGCTCCCAGCCGGTGAGGACGTCGAGCTTGGTCAGGAAGAAGTCCGTCAGGCCGTTGACGCGGGTCGCGTAACGGGCGATGACGGCGTCGAACCAGCCACAGCGGCGGTCACGGCCGGTGGTGACGCCCCGCTCGCCGCCGATCCGGCGCAGCGCCTCGCCGTCCGCGTCGAAGAGCTCCGTCGGGAAGGGGCCCGAGCCGACGCGGGTCGTGTAGGCCTTCAGGATGCCGATGACCCGGCTGATCTTCGTCGGACCCACGCCGGAGCCCGTGCAGGCGCCGCCCGCGGTCGGGTTCGACGAGGTGACGAAGGGGTACGTGCCGTGGTCGATGTCGAGGAGCGTGCCCTGTCCGCCCTCGAAGAGGACGACCTTGTCCTGCTCCAGCGCCTGGTTGAGGACCAGAACCGTGTCGGTGACGTACGGAGCGAGCTTCTCCGCGTAGCCGAGCAGTTCCTCGACGACCTGGTCGACGGCGATCGCGCGGCGGTTGTACAGCTTGGTCAGCAGCTGGTTCTTGCCGTCGAGGGCCGCCTCGACCTTCTGCGTGAGGATCGACTCGTCGTAGAGGTCCTGGACCCGGATGCCGACGCGGTTGATCTTGTCGGCATAAGTCGGACCGATCCCGCGGCCGGTCGTGCCGATCTTGCGCTTTCCGAGGAAGCGTTCCGTCACCTTGTCGACAGTCACGTTGTAGGGCGTGATGATGTGCGCGTTGCCGCTGATCAGCAGCTTCGACGTGTCGACGCCGCGCTCGTTCAGACCGCTCAGCTCGGAGAGCAGGACCGACGGGTCGACGACGACACCGTTACCGATGACCGGCGTGCAGCCGGGAGACAGGATTCCGGAAGGGAGCAGGTGGAGTGCGTACTTCTGGTCGCCGACGACGACCGTGTGGCCGGCGTTGTTGCCGCCCTGGTAGCGCACTACGTAGTCCACCGAGCCACCGAGAAGGTCGGTGGCCTTTCCCTTGCCTTCGTCACCCCACTGAGCACCGAGCAGCACAAGTGCGGGCACGCGCGTACACCCCTTCCGGGTGGGGCATGTCCAAGGCCAGAGGTGTACGCGATGGATCGTTCCACCGCGCGCACCGCACGCACCGCGACCGTGGTCGGCCGCCGCTCGTCGGACCCGGATGCCCCGGAATAGACGAAGCCCCTGGCGCAATAGCGCAAGGGGCTCTTGCACAAAGATGCTACCCGAGGAAGCGAGGCAGGACCGAGGTGGCGACTTCTCCGACGTCCGAACAGCTGCTGGTGATCATCGATCCGGCCGCCCGGCGTACGGACGGGGAGTCCGTACGGATCGCGAAAGACGTGCTCAGCGCGGGTGCGGCGGGCACCAAGGTGTGCCTGCCGGACGGCCCGGAGGAATTCGCCCGGGTGCTGGCGCGGCGGGGCTCCCGGCGGCCGGTGGTGATCGGGGACGACCGTGCGCTGACCCGGGCGGTGGCCCTGCTGCACCGGCAGCGGGCGCTGGCCGCCTGCGTGCTGTCGGTGGTGCCGGTGGGCGGCTCGCTGGGCGTCGCGCACGCCCTGGGGGTGCCCACGGGGGCCGTGGCGGCGGCCCGGGCCGTCCTGGACGGGGCCGAGCGGCGGCTGGACCTGCTGGTGGACGACAGCGACGGCATCGTGCTGGGGGCGCTGCGCATCCCGCCCCTGCCGCTCGCTCCGCAGGACCCCGGGGGCCCACGGGACTCCCGCGAGGCGCACGACCCAGGTGAGGGACACGACGCACCCGGCTCCGGGTCCCCCCGAGACCCGCGGGCCGACCAGCGGACGCACGGCGGGTGGGGGCTGCACGGGGGATGGGGAC
>NZ_JAHHIU010000168.1 GCF_024539815.1 Streptomyces hayashii | reverse complement strand
GGCCGGTGGGGACGGCTGGGGCAGGGGTTGTCGCCGACGGCGTTGCGGAGGGGTCATACGCTCTGCCCGTTGCGGCGGGGCGGGCTGGTCAGATGGGCGCCGATGCGGACCACGAGGTCGCGCATCATGCCGCTCATCCGGCCGGCCTCGCAGCGCACGTCGGCGAGGACGGCGAGATAGGCGTTGGCGCCGGCCGACATCATGTAGAAGTAGCCGCCGCTCAGGTCGATGACGACCATGTCCATCTCGCCGCTGCTGGAGTGGATCTCCTGGCCCACGGCGGCGGCCAGGCTCTGCAGGCCGGCGCAGGCGGCGGCGACGCGGTCGGCGGCGTCGGGGTCGCCGGCGTAGCGGGCGATGCGCAGTCCGTCGGCCGAGAGCACGACGATCATCTCGATGCCGGGAACCCCGTCATAGAGCTCCTTGAGCAGCCAGTCGAAGTTTTGGCGCTGCTGGATCACGTGAGGTCCCCTTCATCGTCGGCCTCGGTCTCGGCCTTGTCTTCGAGCAGGTGCAGGTATGCGGTGGGATTGCGGGTGAAGTCGGTGGGGTGCGCTCCCGGCGGGGCCGCCTTCACCAGGCCCTCCCAGAAGGCCTCGAACGCCAGGCCGGGCTCGCGCCTCTTCTCCTCCGGCTGCGGCTCCGGCTCGGGCCGCGCGAACGGGTCGGGCTTGCCCTGGCGTGCGGCGTCCTGGGCGGCGTACGCCTCCCGGTAGCGCTGGGCGATCGAGATGGTGGTCTTGCTGCGGCGTTGCGGCAGGCCCTGGTCGGTCCACTCGGTGACCTCGGGCACCTCGTCGTCGGTCAGGGAGACTCCGGCGGGGATGCGCGCGTTGGTGGGGCGGCGTTTCTTCGGCGGGCGCTTGGGGCCCTCGCCGATCTGGCTCAGGTCGATCTGCGGCACGGCGGTCGCTCCGATGCCGTGCGCGAAGCCGGGGGCGGGGTCGGAGGTCTGCATCTCGCTCGGCACGATGAGGACGGCCCGGACGCCGCCGTAGGCCGAGGTCCGCAGGGAGACCTGCAGATTGAACGACGTGCACAGACGGCCGACGACCGCGAGGCCCAGGCGCGGGGTGCCGCCGACGTCCTGGATGTCGACGCCCGCCTTGGCCTGCTCCAGCATGCGTTCGGCCTTGGCGCGGGCCTCTTCGCTGAGGCTGACGCCGGCGTCCTCGATCTCGACGGCGATGCCGGTCTGCACCTCGACGGCGTTGACGTGCACCTTGCTCTGCGGAGGCGAGTAGCGGGTGGCGTTGTCGAGGAGTTCGGCGAGCGCGTGGATGAGCGGCTCGACGGAGAGGCCGCGGATGTTGACCTTGGCGATGGAGTCCAGCTGGATGCGCCGGTACTCCAGGATCCGGGACATGGCGCCGCGCAGCACGCTGTACAGCGGGACGGGCTGCGGCCAGTTGCGGCTGGGGCGGCCGCCGCCGAGCACACCGATGGAGTCGGCGAGGCGGCCGATCAGCGCGGTGCCGTGGTCGATGCGCAGCAGGTCGTCGAAGACCTCGGGGTTGCGTCCGTGGTCCTCCTCCATCTCCCGCAGCTCCGCCGCCTGTTGGTGGACGATGGCCTGCACACGGCGGGCGATGCTGACGAAGGAGCGCTGGGCGGAGTCGCGCAGGGACTCCTCGTGGTCGACGATGTCGAGGATCTTCCTGACCACGGCGCGCTGCGCGTCGTCGAGCTCGCGGAAGGCGGGATCGCTCTGGCTGAGGTCGCGCATCACCTCTCTGGGGGAATTTCCGGCGCGCAGCCAGGACACGGCGCTGGGCACGTGCTCCTCCGCGAGGCGGCGGTTCTCCTCGGCGTGGTCGGCGACGCGCCGTTCCAGTCGGGCGACGCGCCGGTCGGTCTCAGCGCGCAGTTCCCGCAGTCGCCGGCCACGGCGGACCGACTCGGCTCCCGCCACGATCACCAGGAGGGTCGCGACGGCTCCGCAGACGCCGACGGCGAGCCGGGCCGGTGTCGCCACCAGGGCGACGGCGGCTCCGGTCGCCGCGGCCATCAGTATCGCCGGCAGCAACAGCACGCGCGCGTAGGGAAGTTCTCGGCGACCGGGTGGGGACTGAACACTCACCATGTGGGCACCCTCTGTAGGGATCTGTCGGCATCTTCGGGATATTGGGGAACAAGCGCACGAATACGCCTCAACTCGGTGCGCCGCGGGCGAGCTTAGTCCGACAGGATCATCGCCGTGTCATATTCGGCAACCGCCTGAAACCACTCCCGTACGTGGAGTAACCTCGGCACTTTTGAACGCTACGCAATCATTCGAACACACATGGTGACGGCGGGTCGGTGTGCGAATCAATTCACCGGGACGGATGAGGCGACCGCCGGCCGGCGATCACGCGCCGTGCTCGGGCCCCTCAGACGCCGACGATGCGCAGGGCCGCGTCGGCGGTGGCCCGCGCGAACTCCGCGACGGAGCGGTCGGGATCGGAGCGGTGGACGAGGATGACGCCCTCGATGAGCCCGAAGACCAGATCGGTGCGCAGATCGAGCTCGCTCCCGGCCGGCGCGCCGCCCGCGGCGGTCGCGGCGATCAACTGCCGGTAGGCGTCCTTGAGTTCGGCGCGCACGGCATGGAACCCGGCGAACCGCTCGGTGCGCACCTCGGGCAGCAGGTAGAGGCCGCCGAGATCGTGGGGGCCGCCGCACAGCAGCTCCACGTCGGCGCGGCACAGCTCCCGGAGCCGGTCCGCGGCGGGCCGGGCGTCGTCGGCGAGCAGTTCACGCGCGTAGGCGAGCGAGGGCGCGACCGTCGACTCCAGCAGCGCCGCGAGCAGCTCCTCCTTGCCCGACACGTAGTGGTACATGGAGGCCTGGCGCATGCCCGCACGCTCGGCGACGGCCCGGGTGGTGGTGGCGGCGTACCCGCGGGTGGTGAACAACTCCGCGGCGGCCACGAGCAGTTCCGCGCGCGGCGCGAGCCCGCTGTCCGGGCGTTGCGCGGCACGCGGCCTGCCCACTCGACGCCCGCTGCCCGACTCCATGCGTTCGATCCTCGCACACGGCGCCCCGCGACGATCTTCGGACGAGGCCGGTGAGGACTCGGTAACCGTCCCGCAACCCGAGGGCAACGGCGGCGACCCGACGCGGCCCTAATTTCTGTCGCGCGACAGAAATACCGCGACAGCGACGGAACCGAGCTGCGGAGGTCCGCAATGGCGGCGACAGCGACCACGTACGGAGCACGCGCCCATGCCCGGGCGCAGGAGGGCGCCCGCGCCGAGGCGATGCCGGTCGTCCCGGCCCGGGACTGGCCGAACCCGCCCTGCGAGGCAGACCGCCTGGTGTGGGCCGAGACGGTCGCGGGCGGCAACTACACCCACCGGGTCCTCGCCCGCGGCACCGAGCTGCGCCTGACCGACCCGCACGGCGACGCCTGCGCCCATCTGCTCCTCCACGTGGACGGCCGCCCCTGGGAGCGGCTGAACGTGGCCGACACCGTCAAGGTGCAGTGGAACGCCTACCTCGGCGAGGGCGTGCTGCTCCTGTCCGACCAGGGCCGCGTCCTCGCCTCGGTCGTCACCGACACCTCCGGCCGGCACGACGCCCTGTGCGGCACCTCCACCCTCGTCCGCAACACCGAACGCTACGGCGACGGCGCACCCGAGGGCCCCTCCCCCGCCGGCCGTGAGCTGTTCAAGCTGGCCGCCGCGAAGAACGGGCTGGAGCCGCGCGACCTGCCGCCCTCGCTCTCCTTCTTCCAGGGCGTGCGGATCCGGGACGACGGCTCCCTCGACTTCACCGGCTCGGCCGGCCCCGGCGGCAGCGTCACCCTGCGCGCCGAACAGGACGTCACCGTCCTGATCGCCAACGTGCCGCACCCGGCCGACCCCCGCCCCGAGTACGTCAGCACCCCTGTGGAGGTGCTGGCCTGGCGGGCCGAGCCGACCCGGCCGGGCGACCCGCTGTGGGACGCGACCCCGGAGGGCCGCCGCGCCTTCCTCAACACCGCCGAATTCCTCGCCGCCAGGGGGCTCGCATGAGCACGAAGACCGTCCTGCGGACCGTCGTCCCGGCACGGGCGGCCTGGTCGTCCGTCGTCCTCGCCGGCCACACGCTCACCATCACCGACCTGCACGGCAACCAGGCCGTCGACTTCCTCGCGTACGACGCCCACGACACGTCCGTGCGCTACAGCGCGCCCGACACGATCCACGCGCAGGGCGGCGTCTTCCTCACCACGGGCAGTGTGCTGATGTCCAACGAGCACACCCCGCTGATGACGGTGACCGCCGACGCCGTCGGCCGCCACGACACCGTCGGCGGCGCCTGCTCCAAGGAGTCCAACACCCTGCGCTACGGCCACCACACCTTCGCGCAGCACGCGTGCGTCGACAACTTCCTGGCCGAGGGCGCGAAGCACGGCCTCGGCAAACGCGACCTCGTCTCCAACATCAACTGGTACATGAACGTGCCCGTCGAGAAGGACGGCGCCCTCGGCATCGTCGACGGCCTGTCCGCCCCCGGCCTCTCCCTCAACCTGCGCGCCGAACGGGACGTCCTCGTCCTGGTGTCCAACTGCCCCCAGATCAACAACCCCTGCAACGGCTTCGAGCCGACCGCGGTGGAGATGACGATCAGCGCCCCCGACGGCGACGAGGACCCGACATGACCTTCGACAAGCTGCTCGTCGCCAACCGGGGCGAGATAGCCGTCCGCATCATCCGCACCGCCCGCGAACTGGGCCTGCGCACGGTCGCGGTGTACTCCGACCCCGACCGGTCCGCGCCCCACGTCCGGCTCGCCGACGAGGCGGTACGGCTCGGCCCGGCCCCCGCCAAGGAGTCCTACCTCGACGCCGGCCTCGTGCTGAAGGCGGCCGAGGAGACCGGCGCGGGCGCGATCCACCCCGGCTACGGGTTCCTCTCGGAGGACGCGGCCTTCGCCCGGCGCTGCGCCGACGCCGGCATCGTGTTCGTCGGCCCGACCCCGGGCCAGCTGGAACTGTTCGGCGCCAAGCACACGGCCCGCGCGGCGGCGCAGGCCGCCGGGGTGCCGCTGGCGCCGGGCACCGGGCTGCTGGACTCCCTGGCCGCGGCGGAGGAGGAGGCCGGGGGCATCGGCTATCCCGTCATGCTCAAGGCGACCGGCGGAGGCGGCGGGATCGGCATGTCGGCCTGCCGCTCGCCCGGCGAGCTCGCCGACGCCTGGGAACGCGTCCAGCGTGTCGCGGCCGCCTCCTTCTCCTCGGCCGGCGTCTTCCTGGAACGCCTCGTCGAGGACGCCCGCCATGTCGAGGTTCAGGTCTTCGGCGACGGCGAGGGGAAGGTCGTCACCTTCGGCGACCGCGACTGCTCACTCCAGCGCCGCAACCAGAAGGTCGTGGAGGAGGCGCCCGCACCGGGGCTGCCCGACCGCGTACGCAAGGAACTCGCCGCATCCGCACGCCAGTTGTGCGCGTCCGTCGGCTACCGCTCCGCTGGCACCGTCGAGTTCGTCTACGACGCGGCCCGCGAGGAGGCCTACTTCCTGGAGGTCAACACCCGCCTGCAGGTGGAGCATCCGGTCACCGAGGAGATCTACGGCGTCGACCTCGTCGCCTGGATGCTGCGGCTGGCGCGCGGCGAACGGGACGTCGTCCGCGAGCCGGGTCCGCCGCGCGGCCACGCCGTCGAGGCCCGCCTGTACGCCGAGGACCCCAGCCGCGGCCACCGGCCCAGCGCGGGCCTGCTGACCCGGGTCGAGTTCCCGGGCGGAGTGCGCGTCGACGGCTGGGTGGAGACGGGCTGCGAGGTGACGACGTCCTACGACCCGATGCTCGCCAAGGTGATCGCCTACGGAGCGGACCGCGGCCTGGCGCTGCGGCGGCTCGACGAGGCGCTGGCCCGCACCCGCGTCGACGGCATCGAGACGAACCTGGGCCTGGTGCGCGCGGCGCTCGCCGACCCCCGCTTCGTGGCCGCGTCCCACTCGACGGCCACCCTCGCCGAAGTGCACGACCCGACCCCGCGCATCGAGGTCACGGCCGGCGGAACCCTCACCACCGTGCAGGACTGGCCCGGCCGCACCGGCCACTGGCAGGTCGGCGTCCCGCCGTCCGGCCCGATGGACGACCGCTCCTTCCGGCTCGGCAACCGGGCGCTCGGCAACCCCGAGGGCGCACCCGGCCTGGAGTGCACCCTCCAGGGCCCGTCGCTGCGCTTCACCCACGCCACGACCGTGTGCGTGACGGGCGCGCCGGCGACGGTCACCGTGGACGGCGCCGCGGTCGCCCAGTGGGAACCGGTGACGGTGCCCGCAGGATCCCTGCTGGCGGTCGGCGCGCCCGTCGAGCACGGCCTGCGCACATACGTCCTGTTCGCGGGCGGTCTCGACGTCCCCGCCTTCCTGGGCAGCGCGAGCACGTTCACGCTCGGCCGGTTCGGCGGCCACGGCGGCCGCGCGCTGCGCACGGGTGACGTCCTGCACGGCGGGACCGTCACCGAGGGCGCTCCCACGGCGGACCGCCCCTCCTTCGGCGCGGTCTGGCACATCGGCGCCGTCGAAGGCCCGCACGCGGCACCGGAGTTCTTCACCGAGCAGGACATCCGCGACTTCTACGCCGCCGACTGGAAGGTCCACTTCAACTCCGCCCGCACCGGCGTGCGCCTGGTCGGGCCCAAGCCTCGGTGGGCGCGCACCGACGGCGGTGAGGCGGGCCTGCACCCCTCCAACATCCACGACACCCCCTACTCCGTCGGCGCCGTCGACTACACGGGCGACATGCCCGTGCTGCTCGGACCGGACGGGCCCTCGCTCGGCGGCTTCGTGTGCCCGGCCACGGTGCTCACCTCCGAACGCTGGAAGCTCGGCCAGCTGCGCCCCGGCGACACCGTCCGCTTCCGGCCGGTGGACGTGGACGGCCGTCCGCGCCCGGAGATCGTCGACGGCGGGATCCTCGCCACGGACGGCGACGTCGTCTTCCGCCGCAGCGGCGACGACAACCTCCTGGTCGAGTTCGGGCCGCCGCAGCTGGACCTCGCTCTGCGGATGCGCGTCCACGCCCTCATGGAGGCGGTGGCCGCGGCGGACCTGACGGGCGTCACCGACCTCACCCCGGGCATCCGCTCGCTGCAGATCCGGACGGACCCGGGCCGGCTGTCCCAGCGTGAACTCCTCGCGACCGTCCGCGAGACGGTGGCGGCACTTCCCCCCTCGGACGAGCTGGTCGTCCCCTCCCGCACCGTGCACCTGCCGCTGTCCTGGGACGACCCGGCCACCCGCGAGGCGATCGCCCGCTACATGGCGGGCGTCCGCGACGACGCCCCGTGGTGCCCCTGGAACATCGAGTTCATCCGCCGTGTCAACGGCCTGGAATCGACGGCGGACGTCTACGACACCGTGTTCGCCGCGGAGTACCTGGTCCTGGGACTGGGCGACGTCTACCTGGGCGCCCCGGTCGCCACCCCCCTCGACCCCCGCCACCGGCTGGTGACGACGAAGTACAACCCGGCGCGCACCTGGACGGCCGAGAACTCGGTCGGCATCGGCGGGGCGTACCTGTGCGTCTACGGCATGGAGGGCCCCGGCGGCTACCAGTTCGTCGGCCGGACGACCCAGGTGTGGTCGCCGTGGCAGCAGCGCGGCGCGTTCGAGACGGGCTCGCCCTGGCTGCTGCGGTTCTTCGACCGGATCCGCTGGTATCCGGTCGACGCGGACGAACTGCTCGACCTGCGGGCCGACATCGTCTCCGGACGTTTCGTGCCGCGCATCGAGGAGGGTGTCTTCTCGCTCGCCGAGCACCAGGCCTTCCTCGCCGAACACGCCGATTCCGTCGCGGAGTTCGGATCCCGGCAGCGGGCCGCCTTCGCGGCCGAGCGGGACGCCTGGGAGGCCGCGGGCGAGTTCACCCGGGCCCAGGCCGCCACCGTCCCCGCCGCCGCACCGGCCGAGGTGACGGTCCCGGCCGGCGGACACCTCGTGGAAGCCGAGTTCGCCGCCTCCGTATGGCAGTTGAACGTCTCGCCGGGCGACGAGGTGACGGCGGGCCAGCCGCTGCTCGCCCTGGAGGCGATGAAGATGGAGTCCAGGGTGCACGCGCCGGTCGACGGTGTGGTGGCACAGGTCCTGGCCCGACCCGGCGACCAGGTCGAGGCCGGGACGGCACTGCTCGTCCTCGCGCCGGCCGCCGTCTGAGAGAGGAACCGGAGATGTCCAGCACGCTCAGCCGCGTCCGCGCCGCATACGACCGCATCGAGGCCACGGACCGCCCCGAGATCTGGATCGACCTGCGGCCCAGGGACGAGGTCGAGGCGGAGGCGGCGGCCATCGACCGACGCGTCGCCTCCGGGGAGCGCCTCCCGCTCGCCGGCCGGCTGCTCGCCGCCAAGGGCAACATCGACGTGGCCGGTCTGCCCACCACGGCGGGCTGCCCCGCGTACGCCTACCGGCCCGCCCGGGACGCCCCGGCGGTGGCCGCCCTGCGCGCGGCCGGGGCGCTCGTGCTCGGCACGACCAACCTCGACCAGTTCGCGACGGGACTGGTGGGCACCCGCTCCCCGTACGGAGCGGTCCGCAACGCCTTCGACCCGGCGCGGATCAGCGGCGGCTCCAGCTCCGGCTCGGCCGTCGCGGTGGCGCTCGGTCTGGTCGACCTCGCGCTCGGCACGGACACGGCGGGCTCGGGCCGGGTTCCGGCCGCCTTCAACGGCATCGTCGGCCTGAAGCCGACCCGCGGCCTCGTCCCGTCCGAAGGCGTCGTCCCGGCCTGTGCCTCGCTCGACTGCGTGACCGTCTTCGCCCGCACCCTGCCGGAGGCCGAAGAGGCCCTCGCCCACCTGGCGACCGGCGCCGCCCCGCCCCTGCCCGGGCGGCCCGCCGGCCCCTGGCGCATCGCGGTCCCGCCCCTCGACCGGCTCGGCGAGCTGGATCCCGGGTGGGCGCGGGCCTACGAGTCGGCGGCACGGCAGCTCGCGTCGGCCGGGGCCGAGCTCCGCACCCTCGACCTCGCCCCGTTCACCGAGGCCGCCGCGATGCTGTACGAGGGCGCGTTCGTCGCCGAGCGCTACACCGCCGTGGGGAGCTTTGTCGACAAGTTGCTCGCGGAGGGCGGCGCGGGTCTGGACCCGACGGTCGCCGGCATCATCACCCGGGCCCGCGACATCCCCGCCCACCGCCTCTTCGCGGACCAGGACCGACTGGCCGCCCTGCGCACCCGCGCCCTCGCCGAACTGGCAGACGCCGACGCCCTGCTGCTGCCCACCGCCCCCGGCCACCCCACCCTCGCCGAGGTCGCCGCCGACCCGCTCGGCGCCAACGCCCGCCTGGGTCGCTTCACCAACTCCACCAACCTCTTCGGCCTGGCGGCGGTGGCCGTCCCCGCCGGGCAGGTGGACGGCCTCCCGTTCGGCGTGATGCTGATCGGGCCGGCCCACACGGACGAACGGCTGGCCCGGATCGCCGCACTGCTGCGGCCCGAGACCCGGGTGGCGGTGGTGGGCGCGCACCTGTCCGGTCAGCCGTTGAACGGCCAGCTCCTGACCCTCGGCGCCCGCCTCGACCGGACGACCGCCACCGCCCCGGTCTACCGTCTGCACGCCTTGCGCACGAGCCCGCCGAAGCCGGGCCTGGTGCGCGTCGGCGCCGAGGACGGCTCCGGGGCGGCCATCGAGACGGAGGTGTGGCGCCTGCCGGCCGAAGGCCTCGGAGCCCTGCTGACCGCACTGCCCCGCCCCATGGTCCTCGGGTCCGTGGAACTCGCCGACGGCACCCGCGTCCCCGGCTTCCTGTGCGAGCCCTCCGCCCTCGCCGACGCCGAGGACATCACCGCGTACGGCGGCTGGCGCGCCTACCTCGACGAGCGCCGGTAGCAGCGCGCCCGGCGGCCCACGGCGGGGCGGGGCGGGTGCCCGACCGGGCGCGGACCCGCCCCGCCCGTCGTCACTCCCCGCTCCCCCGGAGCCGCCTCAGCCCACCGACGAGTAGGCCACGACGCCCCGCAACAGGGCGTCGACCGCCTTGCGCGCGTTCCTCGCGACCGTCGTGCTCTCCGTGGGAGCCGCCGCCGCGATCTGCCCGAGCACGTCGATGACCTGCTTGCACCAGCGCACGAAGTCGCCGGCGGGCATCTCCGCCTCGCGCAGCACCTCGTCCAGTCCCTTGCCCGAGGCCCACATGAACGCGGACCAGGCGAAGCCCAGGTCGGGTTCGCGCTGTCCGACGCCCTCGGTCTGCCTGATGCGGAAGTCCTCCTCCAGCGCGTCCAGCCGGCCCCAGATGCGGACCATCTCGCCGAGCGCCGCCTTCGCCTTGCCCGAGGGCAGCTTGGGCGCCATCGCGTCGTCGCTCATCCGCGCCTCGTACACCAACGCCGAGACGCAGGCGGCCAGTTCGGCCGGGCTGAGGCCCTCCCAGACGCCCGCGCGCAGGCATTCGCTGGCGAGCAGGTCGAGTTCGCCGTAGAGACGGGCGAGCCGCTTGCCGTGCTCGGTGACCTCGTTGCCGCGCAGGTAGTCCAGCTCGGTCAGCAGCGCCACGATCCGGTCGAAGGTACGGGCGATGGTGTTGGTGCGCCCCTCGATGCGCCGCTCCAGCTGCGAGGTGTCGCGCAGCAGCCGGTGGTAGCGCTCGGCCCAGCGGGCGTGGTCCTCGCGGTCGGAGCAGCCGTGGCAGGGGTGCGCCCGGATCTCGGTGCGCAGCCGGGCGATCTCGCGGTCGTCCGCGGCCTGTGAGCGCTGCTTGCGGGCCCGCTCCGGAGGGATGTGCCCGGCCTTGGTGCGCAGCGCGGACGCGAGATCGCGGCGGGACTGCGGCGAGCGCGCGTTGAACGTCTTGGGGATCCGCATCCGCTCCAGCGCCTCGACCGGCACCGGAAAGTCCATCGACGCCAGCCGCTTGACCTGCCGCTCGGCGGTCAGCACCAGGGGGCGCGGCCCGTCGTGCTGGTCGAAGCCGCGGTGCCCGTTGGCCCGCCCGGCGGGCAGCCCCGGGTCCAGCACCAGCGCCAGCCCCGCGTACTTGCCGGTGGGCACGTGGATGACGTCGCCGGGCTTGAGCCGCTCCAGCGCCACGGCGGCCTCCGCGCGCCGCTGGGCCGCCCCCTGCTTGGCCAGTTCGGTCTCGCGGTCCTTGAGGTCGCGGCGCAGCCGCGCGTACTCCTCGAAGTCGCCGAGGTGGCAGGTCATGGAGGCCTTGTAGCCCTCCAGGCCCTCCTCGTTGCGCTGCACCTGCCGGGAGATCCCGACCACCGACCGGTCGGCCTGGAACTGCGCGAACGACGTCTCCAGCAGTTCGCGCGAGCGGTGCCGCCCGAACTGCTCGACGAGGTTGACCGCCATGTTGTACGACGGCTTGAAGCTGGAGCGCAGCGGGTAGGTGCGCGTGCCCGCGAGACCGGCGAGGTGGTCGGGGGCCATCGCGCGCTGCCACAGCACGACGGCGTGTCCCTCGACGTCGATGCCGCGCCGGCCGGCGCGCCCGGTGAGCTGGGTGTACTCGCCGGGGGTGATGTCGGCGTGCTGTTCGCCGTTCCACTTGACGAGCTTCTCCAGCACCACCGAGCGGGCGGGCATGTTGATGCCCAGGGCCAGGGTCTCGGTCGCGAACACGGCCTTGACCAGGCCGCGCACGAACAACTCCTCGACGACCTCCTTGAACGTCGGCAGCATGCCCGCGTGGTGAGCGGCGATGCCCCGCTCCAGGCCCTCCAGCCACTCGTAGTAGCCGAGGACGTGCAGGTCCTCGTGCGGAATGGCGGCGGTGCGCTCCTCGACGAGGGCGCGGACCTCGGCGCGCGCCTCCTCGTCGTTCAGCCGCAGGCCGGCGTACAGGCACTGCTGGACGGCGGCCTCGCACGCGGCGCGGCTGAAGATGAACGTGATGGCGGGCAGCAGCCCCTCGGCGTCGAGCCGCTCGATGACCTCGGGCCGCCCCGGCGTCCACACCCGCGAGCGCTGCCTGCGCTCGCGCTCGCGGTCGGCCTCGCGCATGCTGCGGCCCCGCCGGCGGTCCTGGTACGACGGCCTGGAGGCCTCCATGCGGGCCAGGCGCGTGAGGTCGGGGTTGACGGCCCTGCGGTGGCCCTCGCCCTCCTCGAACAGGTCGTACATCCGCCGCCCGGCGAGGACGTGCTGGAACAGCGGCACCGGCCGGTGCTCGGAGACGATCACCTCGGTGTCGCCGCGCACCGTGTCCAGCCAGTCGCCGAACTCCTCGGCGTTGGACACGGTCGCGGACAGCGAGACCAGGGTGACCGACTCGGGAAGGTGGATGATCACCTCTTCCCACACGGCGCCCCGGAAGCGGTCGGAGAGGTAGTGCACCTCGTCCATCACCACGTACCCGAGGCCGAGGAGCGTCTGCGAACCGGCGTAGAGCATGTTCCGCAGCACCTCGGTGGTCATCACGACCACCGGCGCCTCGGAGTTGACGCTGTTGTCGCCGGTGAGCAGGCCCACCTTGTCGCTGCCGTAACGGCGGCACAGGTCGGAGTACTTCTGGTTCGACAGCGCCTTGATCGGCGTCGTGTAGAAGCACTTCTTGCCCTGCTGGAGGGCGAGATGGACCGCGAACTCGCCCACGATCGTCTTGCCCGAGCCGGTGGGGGCGGCCACCAGGACGCCCTTGCCCGCCTCCAGCGCCTGACAGGCCTCGATCTGGAAGGGGTCGAGACCGAAGTCGTACATCTCGCGGAAGGACGCGAGCGCGGTGGCCTGCTCGACAGCGCGCTTACGTGCTGCCGCGTACCGCTCGGCCGGTGAGAGATCCTCTGTCATCGTGCTTTCGAGCGTACCGGGCCGCACTGACAACAGGACGATCATTATCCGGATCAGGTGCTTCCAAACCCGGGTACGCCCAGCTCACGGAGGCACGCCGGCCACCGGTGCGAGGCCCGCACGCCGCCCACCGCTGCGAGGCCCGCCGACACGCCCCGGCGCGGGGGCCCGTCCCACGCACCGCGCCGGACGCCCGAGGACGTACGCACGCGGTGGCCGGCCGCCCGCAACGCGGAAGCGGCCGGCAGCGCCGCTCGGGCGCCCCGGCCGCTGCCCGCAACGGGCTCGACGAAGGGGGTGATCTCGCAGGTCACGAGGGTGGTCCAGGAATTCGGCGACGTCCGTCAGGTCACGTCGTCATAGCCGTTGACCCGGTCCGTGCTCGACTGCTCCGGCAGCGCGCGCGAGGCGACCACCGTCTCGACCTCGCCGACGTCCTCGGGGGTGAGATCCAGCTCGGACGCCTCGTCGTCGGCCGGCTCCAGGTCGGCGCGGCGCTGCTTACGGCGGTCGTTGAGCAGGGAGAAGGCGGTCGCGCAGAAGTACAGGACCCAGATCGGACCGGCGAGCGCCAGCATCGTCAGGGGGTCGGTGCTGGGCGTGGCCACCGCGGCGAACACCGTGATGCCGATGATCATGCCGCGCCACCAGCCGAGCATGCGCTTTCCGGTCAGCACCCCGGTCAGGTTGAGCATCACCAGCAGCAGCGGCAGCTCGAACGAGAGACCGAAGACCAGCACCATGCGGACGATCAGATCGAGGAGATCGTCCAGCGGCAGCTGGTTGTCGAGGTCCGCCGGCGAGAACTGCAGAAGCACCTTGGCCATCGTCGGCAGCGTCTTGTACGCGAAGAACGCTCCGCCGAGGAACAGTGGAACGCCGGTGCCGACGAACGCGTAGGCGTACTTGCGCTCGTGCCGGTGCAGACCGGGCGCGACGAACGCCCACAGCTGGTAGAGCCAGACCGGCGACGCGAAGATCACGCCGGCCATCAGGGAGACCTTGAGGGCGAGCGTGAACGGGGTGAGCAGACCGTTCAGCACGATGCGGGCACAGGTCCCGCTCCGCTGGGTCGCCAGCTCGGAGAAGGTCGAGTCGCACCCCACCGCGTTGAGAATCGGGTTCGTGAAGAACTCGATGATGTTCTTGTAGAAGAAGGCGGCCACGATCGTGACGACGACGATGGCCAACATCGCCTTCGCGAGCCGGTTGCGAAGCTCACGAAGGTGATCCGCGAGGGGCATCCGCCCCTCGGGGTCCTTCTCCTCTTTGCGGGCAGACTTCAGCAACCCACGTTCCCATCTCGTGCGGCGGGCCGGAGGTCACCGGCCCTGCGTCAGCGCTTGGTCGTGTCCGTCGGCTCGGTGACCGGACGGGAGCTGGTCACGTCGCCGGGGGCCGCCTGGATGGTACGCGCCGCCGGGGTCTGCTCGTCGTTGTGAGGCGGGCCGGCCGGGGTGGCCGTGCTGCCGCCGTCCTCCTTCATCGCCTTGGCCTCGCTCTTCAGGATCCGAGCGGACTTGCCCAGCGAGCGCGCCATGTCGGGAAGCTTCTTCGCGCCGAACAGCAGGATGACGACGACGAGGATGAGAATGATCTCGGGGGCGCCGAGCCTTCCGAACATAAGTCTTTACCTTCTCACCGAGGCTGCGGGGGCGGGTTGCCGTCCGACCGGTCGGACGCATGTCCGAACGATCGTGTTGACAGCGATCGTAACGCTCAGGGGTAAACGTGAGGCAATCCCCGTGCGTACTCCCGGTATGCGGTCCGGGCCTCGTTATCCGAGCCGCGACCAGCAGCGTACCTGCCCCTACCACCGGCGCGGGAGGCCGAAGCCGCCCAAAACGCATCGGCCTCAGGACTCACGCGAGCGACGCCGCACCCGGCGGGAGCTGCCCCGTCACAGCGTGTCCACGGCGCGCGCCGCGCTCGCCGCCGCCCGCTCCAGGTCCTGGGCGGCCCGGTCGACACGGCGCGCGGACTCGGCGACCTGCCGCCCCAGCCGCTGCGCCTCGACGAAGACCCGCACGGCGAACACCGCGAGGACGGCCAGACCTGCAAAACCCAACGCAACCGCGAACATCGCCCAGAACATGGGGCGAGCCTAGACCCCTACGGGGAGTGCAGCCGCAGGGTCCTGACCCCGCCCCCGGTCAGCAGCTCCACGATCCGCTCGCCGGCCGGCTTGCGCACCGCGGCCCCGCAGTCGGGGCAGGTGAACGAGTAGAACGTGGTGCGGCTGGAGGCGCCGATGGCCAGCCGCAGCGCGCTCGCGGCGAGCTCGAAGGCGCCCCGGCAGTCCGGGCACCCGGCTCTGAACCGCACCGGGCCCGCGCTGCGCATCCCCGCGAACGCGGAAGCCACCGAGATGCCCCGCACACCGGACGCCGTCGACTCGCTCACGACTCCCCCTGCTCCTGTCCGTCGAACCGACCCTCGCCGTGCACCGCGTGCGGCACGGCGGCCGCCCCGACCGCCTCGACCCCGTCGTACGCGGCCAGCGCCTCGCGCGCGGCCCGGCGGGCGCTGTCGGCGAGCTCCGGCGGCGAGACGATCCGGCCGTCGCGGCCGAGCCGCAGGGCCAGCCGCCTCAACGAGGCCGGCTCGGGCGTACGCAGAGCAATACGCAGACCGCCCTCGGGCAGTTCATCCGCACTGTCGTGCGGGTAGTACTCGGCGACCCAGCGGCCGCCCGGCCCCACCTCGACCACGACCTCCGGATCCTCCGCGGCCGGCTGCACCAGCCCCTCCGACAGGTCCCGCAACTCGATCTCGGGCGGCGCCGAGGGCTCGTCGAGGATCCTGATCTCGGCGACCCGGTCCAGCCGGAACGTGCGGCGCGCCTCGGAACGGCGGCACCAGGCCTCCACATAGGTGTGCCCGACGCTGACCAGCCGGATGGGGTCGATCTCGCGCTCGCTGAGCTCGTCGCGAGCGGGCGAGTAGTAGCGGATCCACAGCCTGCGCCGCTCCGAGATCGCCCGGTCGACGTCCGCGAAGACCCCGCCCTCCGACTCGAACGTCACCGACAGACGCGCGCTCGCCCCCGCCGCCTCGCCGGCCGCCGCCTCCACCTTCGCCGTGGCCCGCAGCAGCGCCTGCCGGTCGCCCTCCCGCAGCCCCGGCAGCGTGGCCACGGCCCGGGCCGCCACCAGCAGCGCGGTCGCCTCGTCGGCGGCCAGCCGCAGCGGCTCGGCGGCGTCCGCGCCCAGCGCCGCCGGATTGTGCCACCAGATCCGCTCGCCGTCGGTGTCGATGTCGAGAAGGTCGCCGCCGCGGAAACTGGTCCCGCACATGGGCAGCACGTCGAGGTCCGACACCAGCTCGTCCTCGGTGATGCCGAAGGCGCGCGCCACGTCCTCGATACGCGCGCCGGGCCGCTCCCTGAGATACGTCACCAGGGAGAGCATCCGCCGGGTCTGGTCGATCGCGTTCGCCGGCCTGACCGGTTTGCCTGCCACTGTGTTGCTCGCTCCCCCTCAGCCCTTGGCCACGGCCCGCAGCCGGTCCACGACGTCCGCCCGCAGCTCGGCCGGCTCCAGGACCACCACGTCCGGCCCGAACTCCACCAGCCAGGCGTCCAGCCCGTGCCCGTACGGAATCTCCAACTCGTCCCAGCCGTCGCCGAGTTCCCGCACCGCGGTGGCCTTCGCCCGCAAGGGGTACCCGGACCCCGTCCGCAGCCGGATCAGCGCGCTGCGGTCGGCGGTCTCCCCCGCCCAGCTCGCGACCGTCTCCCGCACCGTGACGACATCGGGAACGGGCACGGTGAACGCCGCCCCCCGCGAGCGCACCCGGCCGGTGATCCGCGACAGCCGGAACACCCGCTCGGCGCCCCGGTCACGGTCGAACCCGGCCAGATACCAGTGCCCGCGCCAGCACTCCAGCGCCCACGGCTCGACATGCCGCGGCTCCGGGTGGGCGGCGGTGGCCTTGCGGTAGTCGAACACCACGGGCCGACGGTCCCGGCAGGCCAGCATCAACGGCTCGAAGGCCGCCTCGTGCACGGGGATCCGGGGCTCCAGCGCCCCATGGGCCTCGTAAGGGTCCACGTCCTCGGGAAGGCCCGCCGCCCGCAGCTTCTGCAGCGCGCCGCTGGCCGCGCCCGCCAGCCTGGCCTGCTGCCACACCTTGGCGGCCAGCCCGAGGGCCGCGGCCTCCTCGGCGTCGAGGGTGATGGGCGGCAGCCGGTTGCTGTCACGGCGCGCGAGATAGCCGATCTCACCGTCCAGGCTCTCCACCGTCTCGATGACCAGACCGAGCTCGCGCAGATCGTCCTTGTCCCGCTCGAACATCCGATTGAAGGAGTCGTCCGACGACGCGCCCCCGCCGCCGGACCTGAGAGCCGCACCCCTGCCCGGCCCGAAGGCCGCACCCCTGCCCGGCCCGAAGGCCTCGACGTAAGCCTCGATGGATTCGCGCAGCTCGCGCTTGCTGAGCGGCCGCCGCGTCCCGAGCAGACACAGCGCCAGGTTCATCAGCCGCTCGGCCTTGGCAATGGCCATCGACGCCCTTCGCCTCCCCTATGGTGCTTACGATCGAGACCGTACCGCCCCGCAGGGCCCCGACAAAAGCCGAGGGCCCATGCCCGGGCAGGCATGGGCCCCAGATGATCGGCACCGGTCGCACCGTGATCAACGTGGACCGGCGGAGCGACGATCAGACGCCGAGCAGGTCCACCACGAAGATCAGCGTCTCACCGGGCTTGATCGCCGGCGTCGGGCTCTGGTTGCCGTAGGCGAGGTGGGCCGGGATGGTCAGCTGGCGACGCCCGCCGACCTTCATGCCCTGCACGCCCTGGTCCCAGCCCTTGATGACCCGGCCGCCGCCGAGCGGGAAACGGAACGGCGTCCCACGGTTCCAGCTGGCGTCGAACTCCTCGCCGGTGCTGAACGCGACACCCACGTAGTGGACGGAGACGGTGTGACCGGCCTGCGCAACCTCGCCGTCGCCCTCCCAGATGTCCTTGATCTCCAGGTCCGCCGGGGGCTCGCCGCCGGGAAAGTCGATCTCGGGCTTGTCAATGCTCACGTCACTGGCTCCTGCACGTCTCACGGAAAAGCAACAACACGGACAGTCTTACACCTCCGGCGGCCTCACATCTTCGCGAGGATGTCCACCGAGAACACCATCGTGGAGTCCTTCTCGATGCCACTGCCGTTCGGCGGGTTCTCGCCGTAACCCAACGACGGCGGGACGACGATGACGACCCGACTGCCCACCTTCTTACCGGTCAGTCCCTGCGCCCACCCCTTGACCACCTGCTGCAGCGAGAACGACGTCAGCGCATGGCGGCCGTACGTCGAGTCGAACTCCTTGCCCGTGTCCCAGATGACGCCCTTGTACTGCACCAGCACGGTGTCGGCCGCCGCGAGCACGGGCCCGTCCCCCTCGATCACGTAGTTCGACACCAGCTTCGTCGGCGGCTTCGTCTTGGGGATGTCGATCGAGGGCGCCTGGCCGTCGGTGTTCGTGCCCACCTTCGGCACGCCGGCCCCGTCCTGCGGCACGTCCTTGCCCTTGGCGGAACTCTTCGCGTTGAACGAGTCCTTGATGTCGAACACGAACACCAGCGTGTCCGTGCCCTTCACCCCCACCTGCGCGTTGCCCTTCTTGCCGAACGCCCAGGTCGGCGGCACCGCGAACTCCACCCGGCTGCCGACCTTCTTCCCCGTCAGCGCGTACCGCCAGCCCTCCAGCGTGCTGCCCTGCGCCAGCTGGGTCAGCAGCGGCACCTTGTGGTCGTAGGTGTTGGTGAGGACCTTCGCCGTGTCCCACACCTGGGCCAGATAGTCGGCCTGGATGTAGTCGTTCTCCGCGACCGTCTTCCCGCCGCCCGCGATCACCGTCCTGACCGCCAGCTGATCCGACGGCTTGCCGGGCCCCTTGGCGATCGTCGGCTTCTCACCGAACTTCACCCCCGCCGTGATGGCCGGCAGCGGACCGTCGACGATCTTCGGCGCAGGCGCCGCCGACGGAGCCGGGGCCGAGGGCGACGCCTTGTCGCTCGCCTTGCTCGAATCGGACTTGTCGTCACCGCACGCGGACAGCGTGACCAGTCCCGCGGGTACGGCGGCAAGGATGAGGGAGCGTCGGCGCACGATGAAGCCTCGTAATCGGTCGATCTTCGGATGGCGTGCGCGCAACTCTACGACGTGAAACGGGCACCGTACGGGAAACGTACGGTGCCCGTGTTGCGTTCCGCACCCGCGCCGAGACGCACGGAACCCCTGCTCACATGCCGGCGATCAGCTTCTCCACCCGGTCGTCCACCGACCGGAACGGGTCCTTGCACAGCACGGTGCGCTGCGCCTGGTCGTTGAGCTTCAGGTGCACCCAGTCCACCGTGAAGTCCCGGCGCTGCTCCTGCGCACGGCGGATGAAGTCACCGCGCAACCGCGCCCGAGTCGTCTGCGGCGGCACCGACTTGCCCTCGAAGATCTTCAAGTCGTTGCAGATCCGGGCCGCTTGCCCCTTGCGCTCCAGCAGGTAGTACAGACCCCGACGACGGTGGATGTCGTGGTAGGCGAGGTCTATCTGCGCCACCCGCGGATGCGACATCGTCATGTTGTGCTTGGCCCGGTACCGCTCGATGAGCTGGTACTTCATCACCCAGTCGATCTCGGTGCCGATCCGGTCGAGGTCCTCCGCCTCGATCGCGTCCAGCGTGCGGCCCCACAGCTCCAGGACCTGGTCGACGGTGCCGGTGCGGATCCCGCGGCGCTCGACGAAGTCCACGGCCTTCTCGTAGTACTCCCGCTGCACCTCCAGCGCGGAGGCCTCACGCCCGCTGGCCAGCCGCACCTTGCGCCGGCCCGTGATGTCATGGCTGACCTCGCGGATCGCCCGGATCGGGTTCTCCAGCGTCAGATCCCGCATCACCGTGCCCGCCTCGATCATGCGCAGCACCAGATCCGTCGCGCCGACCTTCAGCAGCATCGTCGTCTCGGACATGTTCGAGTCGCCGACGATGACATGCAGACGGCGGTACCGCTCGGCGTCCGCGTGCGGCTCGTCACGCGTGTTGATGATGGGCCGCGAGCGCGTCGTCGCCGAGGAGACGCCCTCCCAGATGTGCTCGGCCCGCTGACTGACGCAGTAGACCGCCCCACGGGGCGTCTGCAGCACCTTGCCCGCCCCGCACAGCAGCTGCCGGGTCACCAGGAACGGGATCAGGATGTCCGCCAGCCGGGAGAACTCCCCGTGCCGCGCCACCAGATAGTTCTCGTGACAACCATAAGAGTTGCCCGCCGAGTCCGTGTTGTTCTTGAAGAGGTAGACGTCGCCCGCGATTCCTTCCTCGTGCAGGCGTCGCTCCGCGTCCACCAGGAGTCCTTCGAGAATGCGCTCGCCGGCCTTGTCGTGGGTGACCAGCTCGGTCACGTTGTCACATTCCGGTGTCGCGTATTCCGGATGCGAACCCACGTCGAGATAGAGGCGGGCGCCGTTCCGCAGAAAGACATTGCTGCTTCGGCCCCATGACACGACACGGCGGAAGAGGTACCGCGCCACCTCGTCGGGAGACAGCCGACGCTGTCCCCTGAACGTACATGTGACGCCGTACTCGTTCTCCAGCCCGAAAATGCGGCGGTCCATGAGTGAACATTACGCCCGATCCCCTGAACTGAAACGGGGTTCGGCAGCACGGTTTGGATCATTTTCCGATGAAGCCGCAACCACCCCACTTCCCGCGGGAACTGCCATTACCCGCCCTGTGGCCAGCAAAACCACCAAGGACACGGCGCCCGCGGCGCCCGGCACCGCGAACCCCCACAACGCGCCACCGGCCTCCACGACGGGCCCCGCCAGACCCGTCCCCACCGACGCCCCCACCGTGAACGTCGTCACCAGCCACGAGAACGCCTCCGTCACCGTCCCGCGCGGCGCGTGCCGGTCCACGATGACGAACGCACACGCGATGGCAGGAGCCAGGAACACCCCCGCCAGCGCCGTCAGCGCCACCATGGCCACCGCACCCGGCATCAGCATCAACGGCAGATAACACACCGCCAGAGCAGCCACCAGCCCGACCAGTCGCCGCTCCGGCGCCCCCGCCCACCGCCGCGCCCCGTACGCCACACCGCCCACCAGCGCACCCAGCCCCAGCGCCGCCATCAACCAGCCGTACACCGCGTCCCCGCCGTGATCGTCCGCGTACGGCACCGACGCCACCGTGATCGACCCCAGCGCCACCCCCACGAACAGGAACGCCCCCAGCAGCGCCAGCAGCCCCGGCGAGCGCAGCGCCCCCAGCCAGTG
This sequence comes from Streptomyces hayashii, assembly GCF_024539815.1. Classification (GTDB taxonomy): domain Bacteria; phylum Actinomycetota; class Actinomycetes; order Streptomycetales; family Streptomycetaceae; genus Streptomyces; species Streptomyces hayashii. The sequence continues at coordinate 8,835 of NZ_JAHHIU010000168.1, read as the reverse complement.
CGCCTCACGCGGAGCCGACCGCCACGCGCGCGAGGGCGGCGACACGACCACCCACAGCGCGCCCAGCACCCCCACCGCGTTCAGCACCAGCAGCGCGGCCTGCGCCGACCACACCGACACGCACACCGTCACCAGCAACGGCCCGACGGTGAACATCACCTCCTGCGCCACCGCGTCCATCGCGTACGCCGTGTGCACCTGGTCCTCACGCCGCAGCACCGCCGGCCACAGGGCGCGCAGCCCGCCCTCCAGAGGCGGCGTGAAGAGCCCCGCCGCGGCCACCGCCCCATAGGCGACCGGCAGCGGACCGGTGCCCGCGAACGCGAACACCGCCATCGCCAGCGCCGAGGCCAGCGCCGCCGGCAACTGGACCCGCGGCTGCCCGTACACGTCGACCAGCCGCCCCAGCGACGGCTGCCCCACGGCGTTCGCCACCCCGTACACCGCCGCCAACGCCCCCGCCAGGCTGTACGTGCCGCCCTCCGCCCGCACGAACAGCACGATCGCGATCGCGGCCGTGGCGTTGGGCAGCCGGCCCACCAGCGTGCCGGCCAGCAACCGGGCCGCATGCCTCGCCCTGAGGATCTCCAGGTATCCCGCGGCCAATGTCCTGCCTCCGTCGGCTCGCCCGAGGCAGTGAGCCACCCCGAAGTTTTACGTATAACGCCTCTTGTCATACGTACCATGTGCGCTGTTCGCCAGTCCAGACGAAGGAGCAGGCCCACCGTGGCACGAGGTAGCACCCGCCCCACGAGCCGCGACGTCGCCCAGGCCGCAGGCGTCTCCCAGGCCGCCGTCTCCCTCGTCCTCGGCGACAAATGGCGCGGCCGCGTCTCCGAGACCACCGCGCAACGCGTACGCGACGCGGCCCGCGCCCTCGACTACCGCCCCAACCTCGCCGCCCGCAACCTCCGCCTCGGGCGCACCCGCACCGTCCTCCTCGTCGTCCCCGCCCTCACCACCGAATTCTTCGCCGGCGTCTACACCGGAGCCGCACGAGTAGCCGCCGAACACGGCTTCGGCGTCGTCCTCTACCCCTCCCCCGAAGGCGTCGGCCCCGCCCGCGACCCCTTCGCCTCCGCACAGGCCGCCCTCGACGGCGTCCTCGCCTCCTCCATGGCCGCCGACGCCCTCACCGCCATCCGCGGCGACCAGCTGCCCCTCGTCATGCTCGACAGCGACCCCGCCGGAAGCCTCGGCGCCGCCACCGTCAACCTCGACATCGCCGACGCCGCCCGCCAGCTCGCCGACCACCTCCTCGACCTCGGCCACCGCCACTTCCTGCACCTCGCAGCCGACGTCCCCTCCTGGACCTTCGACGTCCGCGCCCACGAACTCGCCACCCGCATCGCCGCCACCCCCGGCACCACCCTGCGCACCGCGCCCGCACCCATCTCCATCGACGAAGCCCGCGCAGCCGCCGAAAGAGCCCTCACCGCCCCGGGCCCGCGCCCCACAGCCGTCGTCTGCGACGACGACAAACTCGCCGCCGGCGCCTACAAGGCCCTCCGCCGCCTCGGGCTGCGCATCCCCGACGACATCTCCGTCACCGGCCTCGACGACCTCACCCTCGCCACCGCCCTCGACCCCGAGCTCACCACCGTCCGACTCGACGCCGAGCTCTTCGGCGAACGCGGCATGCAAGCCCTCCTCGACGTCCTGGAAGGCCGCACACCCGACCCCGCGGACATTCCCGTCCACCTCGTCGTACGAGCCTCCACGGCCCCACCCGGCGCCCCCTGAAACGCCCTGTGCCCCGGCCGACGACCCGACCGGGGCACACAGGGACCCACCGCGAACGGAACGGGCCTACTCCTCCTCGGAGCTCTCCGCCTCCGTCGACGCACCGTCCGTCTCCAGCAGCCGACCCAGCTGACGCCCGACGATCCGCTTGAACTTCCGCTGCTGCGGCCGCGTCCGATCCAGCACCGCCACCTCCAGCCGCTCAGCCGGAATCTCCCGCTGCGTGCCGTTGGTGTCCCGCGACAACGCCTGGACGGCCAGCTTCAACGCGTCCGCCAGACTCATCCCGTCCTGATGACGCTGATCCAGAAAAGTGCTGATCTGCTCCGCGTTGCCACCCACCGCGACCGAACCGTGCTCATCCACGATCGACCCGTCATGCGGCAACCGATAGATCTGATCACCGTCCGGAGTCTCACCGACCTCCGCCACGACCAATTCCACCTCGTACGGCTTCTCACCCGCCGAGGAGAAGATCGTGCCCAGCGTCTGCGCGTACACGTTGGCCAGACCACGCGCCGTCACATCGTCACGGTCATAGGTGTAACCCCGCAGATCGGCATACCGCACACCGCCGATCCGCAGATTCTCGTACTCGTTGTACTTGCCGGCGGCCGCGAAACCGATCCGGTCATAGATCTCGCTGAACTTGTGCAGCGCACGGGACGGGTTCTCGCCGACGAACACGATGCCGTCGGCATACTGCAGCACGACCAGGCTGCGACCACGCGCGATGCCCTTGCGCGCGTACTCCGCGCGATCGGCCATCGCCTGCTGGGGTGAGACATAGAACGGCGTCGACACCGGTTAACCGTCCCTTTCTGTCGAAGTCACTGGATCACCTGGGACAAGAACGAGCCCGCCGACTACAGCAGAGCGGCACGCGGGCCGTCCGGCTGCTCCAGGCGACGCTCCAGAATGGAACGGGCGATCCCCGACGACTCCTCGTCGGTCAACCGACGGAAACCGTCCTCGGTGATCACGGTGACGATCGGGTAGATCCGACGCGCGACATCAGGGCCACCGGTCGCCGAATCGTCGTCCGCCGCGTCGTACAGAGCCTGCACCACGAGCGTCGTGGCCTGCTCCTCCGTCAGATCGTCCCGGTACAGCTTCTTCATCGCCCCGCGCGCGAAGATCGAACCCGACCCCGTCGCCGCGTAGTGATGCTCCTCCGAACGACCGCCCGTCACGTCGTACGAGAAGATCCGGCCCCGGTCCCGGTCCACGTCGAAACCGGCGAACAACGGCACCACCGCCAGACCCTGCATCGCCATGCCCAGATTCGACCGGATCATGGTCGACAGCCGGTTCGCCTTGCCCTCCAGGGAGAGCTGCGCCCCCTCGACCTTCTCGAAGTGCTCCAGCTCCAGCTGGAACAGCTTCACCATCTCCACGGCCAGACCCGCCGTGCCGGCGATGCCCACGGCCGAGTACTCGTCGGCCGGGAACACCTTCTCGATGTCCCGCTGCGCGATGACGTTGCCCATCGTGGCGCGCCGGTCACCCGCGAGCACGACGCCCCCGGGGAAGGTGACGGCCACGATCGTCGTCCCGTGCGGAGCCTCGATGACACCCTGCGTCGGGGGCAGCTGCCGCTTACCGGGCAGCATCTCCGGCTGGTGCTCGGAGAGGAAGTCCATGAAGGACGAGGACCCAGGCGTCAGGAAGGCAGCTGGCAGACGCCCGGTGCTACGAGTGTTGGCTTCCACGAAGTTCCCTCCAGGTAGGCGGCTGCCCGACGCACAGCGTCGGGGTCGTCTCCCAACTTGCCGATGGCCGAATTGCAGTTGAAGCACAGTACGCCTCGGACCCTACCCGTCTCGTGGCAGTGATCCACATGGACGGCCGGGGCTTTCAGGCAGATCACACAGAGCCCCTTCTGGCTGGCGACCATGGCGTCGCGCTCGGCTTCGGTCGAGCCGTACCGGCGCTTCAGATGCCCACGCCGTCCCTTGACGGCTTTGCAGGCCTTGCAGCAGGTCGCGAGGCCGTCGGACGCCGTGGCGTTGCGATGCCACTCACCGTGCGGCAATAGGCCTGCAACCCGTCCCGGGCTGCCTCGTTGCCGGCGAAGGCTGCCCGCGACTTCATCTCGTTGCCCCGCGAGCAGCGCTTCGCTCCTTCTTCACTTGCCAACCCGAAGACCCCCGTAGCCTTCGATCCGAAGGCTACTCGCCGCCCTTCTGGACAAAGCTTCGAACAAAGTCCTCGGCATTTTCCTCAAGTACATCGTCAATCTCGTCAAGAACCGAGTCGACGTCGTCGCTCAGCTTCTCCTGGCGCTCCTTGAGGTCCTCGGAGCCCTGCGTCTCCGCGGCCTGCTCCTCGACCTCCTCAGTGGAGTGCGTCGCCTTCTGCTGGCCGCCGCCGGTGTCCTTGGTCGCCATAACCCTCACCCCGCTCTTTCGCCCGACATGGTCGACAGGTCGGCATTCCTGCCGATCGGTGATGATCAGACCCTACAAGCCCGGTCCGACATCGGCCCCGCAGTTGCGTCAACGTACGAGGCCCACCTCGATGATTCCCGGACGGGGGGTGTTCCACCCGTCGCGCAGGTTCCGTCCGGGTCACGGTTCAGCCGCCCGACAACACCCTGACCAGGTCTTCTGCGGTGCGGCAGCGGTCCAGGAGCGCCTTGACGTGATTTCGCGTTCCGCGAAGGGGTTCCAGGGTTGGGACGCGTTGGAGCGAGTCCCGGCCCGGGAGATCGAAGATCACGGAGTCCCAGGAGGCCGCGGCGACGTCGTCGGCGTACTGCTCCAGGCAGCGGCCGCGGAAGTACGCGCGGGTGTCCTCCGGGGGCTTGGTGACGGCCCTGGCGACCTCGGACTCGTCCAGGAGGCGTTTGATGCGGCCGCGGGCCACGAGACGGTTGTAGATGCCCTTCTCGGCTCTGACGTCGGCGTACTGGAGGTCGACGAGGTGGAGGCGGGCGGCGTCCCAGTCGAGGTCGTCCCGGCGCCGGTAGCCCTCCATGACCTCCCGCTTGGCGACCCAGTCCAGTTCTCCGGCGAGGCTCATGTGGTCGTTCTCCAGACGGGTGAGGGTGTCCTCCCAGCGGGCGAGGACGTCCTTGGTCTGGTCGTCGGCGTCCGCGCCGAAGCGCTCCTCGACGTATTTGCGCGACAGCTCGTAGTACTCCATCTGGAGCTGGACGGCGGTGAGCGTGCGTCCGCTGCGCAGGGTGACCAGCCGCTTGAGGCTCGGGTCGTGCGAGACCTGGTGGAGGGTGCGCACCGGCTGGTCGACGGCCAGGTCGACGGCGATGAAGCCGTCCTCGATCATCGACAGGACCAGGGCCGTGGTGCCGAGCTTGAGATAGGTCGAGATCTCGGAGAGGTTGGCGTCGCCGATGATCACGTGGAGGCGGCGGTATTTCTCGGCGTCGGCGTGGGGTTCGTCCCGGGTGTTGATGATGGGGCGTTTCAGCGTCGTCTCCAGGCCGACCTCGACCTCGAAGTAGTCGGCGCGCTGGCTGAGCTGGAAGCCGTGTTCGTGGCCGTCCTGGCCGATGCCGACGCGGCCCGCGCCGGCGAAGACCTGGCGGGAGACGAAGAAGGGCGTGAGGTGGCGCACGATGTCCGAGAAGGCGGTCTCGCGCTTCATCAGGTAGTTCTCGTGCGTGCCGTAGGAGGCGCCCTTGTTGTCGGTGTTGTTCTTGTAGAGGTGGATGGGCTGGGCGCCGGGGAGCGCGGCGGCGCGTTCGGCGGCCTCGGCCATGATGCGTTCGCCGGCCTTGTCCCACAGGACGGCGTCGCGGGGGTTGGTGACCTCGGGGGCGCTGTATTCGGGGTGTGCGTGGTCGACGTAGAGGCGTGCGCCGTTGGTGAGGATGACGTTGGCGAGGCCGATGTCCTCGTCGGTGAGCTGGCTGGAGTCGGCGGTCTCGCGGGCGAGGTCGAAGCCACGCGCGTCCCGCAGCGGGTTCTCCTCCTCGAAGTCCCAGCGGGCCCTGCGGGCCCTGTGCATCGCCGCCGCGTAGGCGTTGACGATCTGGGACGAGGTGAGCATGGCATTGGCGTTGGGGTGGCCGGGTACGGAGATGCCGTACTCGGTCTCGATGCCCATTACTCGCCGTACGGTCATGCGGCCCTCCTTGCCCGGCGGCACCCTCGGTCGTGGGCGCCGCTCAGATACCGGTGGTGCTCCGGTGCGTGTGCGGTGCCCGTCCCCGCAACTAGCGACCCGGCGGTACGGAAGAGCCTAGAACGCCTCTGCGCTGGTGGGGAGATCATTTGCGTCATTGCCTTGCTCCAGCCGTGGCCCGGAAAGCAGTCGGCTGCGGGTACCCGTGGTGGGCACCCGCAGCCGCCCTGTTTTTACAGGTACTGTCCGGTGTTCGCCACCGTGTCGATGGAGCGTCCGGTGTCCGCGCCCTGCTTTCCGGTGATGAGGGTGCGGATGTAGACGATCCGTTCGCCCTTCTTTCCGGAGATGCGGGCCCAGTCGTCGGGGTTGGTGGTGTTGGGGAGGTCCTCGTTCTCCTTGAACTCGTCCACGCATGCCTGGAGGAGGTGGGAGACGCGCAGGCCCTTCTGGTTGTGGTCGAGGAAGTCCTTGATGGCCATTTTCTTGGCGCGGCCGACGATGTTCTCGATCATGGCGCCGGAGTTGAAGTCCTTGAAGTAGAGGACTTCCTTGTCGCCGTTGGCGTAGGTGACTTCCAGGAAGCGGTTTTCCTCGGATTCGGCGTACATGTGTTCCACTGCCGTCTGGATCATGCTCTGGACGGTGGTGGTCTTGTCGCCGCCGTGTTCGCCCACGTCCTCGGAGTGCAGGGGGAGGCGTTCGGTGAGGTACTTCTGGAAGATGTCCTTGGCCGCTTCGGCGTCCGGGCGCTCGATCTTGATCTTCACGTCGAGGCGGCCGGGGCGCAGGATGGCGGGGTCGATCATGTCCTCGCGGTTGGAGGCGCCGATGACGACCACGTTCTGCAGGCCTTCGACGCCGTCGATCTCGGCGAGGAGCTGCGGGACGATGGTGTTCTCGACGTCGGAGCTGACGCCGGAGCCGCGGGTGCGGAAGAGGGATTCCATCTCGTCGAAGAAGACGATGACGGGGGTGCCCTCGGAGGCCTTCTCCCTGGCGCGCTGGAAGACGAGGCGGATCTGCCGCTCGGTCTCGCCGACGTACTTGTTGAGGAGCTCGGGGCCCTTGATGTTGAGGAAGAAGCTCTTGCCGGTGGCCTGGCCGGTGACTTCGGCGACCTTTTTGGCCAGCGAGTTGGCGACGGCCTTGGCGATGAGCGTCTTGCCGCATCCGGGAGGTCCGTAGAGCAGGACGCCCTTGGGCGGGCGGAGCTCGTGCTCCTTGAAGAGGTCGGGGTAGAGGTAGGGCAGTTCGACGGCGTCGCGGATCATCTCGATCTGTCCGCCGAGGCCGCCGATCTGCTCGTAGCCGATGTCGGGGACCTCTTCGAGGACGAGTTCCTCGACCTCGCTCTTGGGGACGATCTCGTAGACGTACCCGGAGCGGGGTTCGAGCAGGAGGGCGTCGCCGGGCCGGATGGTGACGTCCAGCAGGGGCTCGGCGAGCCTGACCACTCGTTCCTCGTCGGTGTGTCCGAGCACCAGGGCTCGTTCGCCGTCCTCAAGGATCTCCTTGAGGGTGACGATGTCGCCGACGCGCTCGTATTCCATGGCCTCGACCACGTTGAGCGCTTCGTTGAGCATGACTTCCTGGCCGCGCCGGAGTTCGTCGAGCTCGACGCCGGGGCTGACGTTCACGCGGAGTTTGCGGCCGCCGGTGAAGATGTCGGCCGTGCCGTCCTCGTTCGCTGTGAGGAAGACTCCGAAGCCGGCCGGCGGCTGGGCGAGCCGGTCGACCTCTTCCTTGAGGGCCACGATCTGGTCGCGGGCCTCGCGGAGCGTGTTGGCCAGTCTCTCGTTCTGGGCGGATACGCCGGCCAGGTTGGTCTGCAGCTCGACGATCCGCTCTTCGAGAATCCTCGTGTGTCGCGGAGAGTCGGCGAGCTTGCGTCGCAGGACGGCGATCTCCTGCTCAAGGTAGGCAATCTGCCCGGACGGGTCGTCGGACCCTCGTCCCGGGCGGATGCCGCGGTTCATGTCGTCGTCGTGGGCTGCCACGGTCCTCACCTCCTCCAAGGGGAGCTGGACGCTTCCAGACCCTACCTGGGTGGGTGTCGATTGAAACCCCTAGATCACAAAGACTGTCGGGGTGTGTCCGATCTTCACCCTTGCGCTCTCCCTCACGCCAGGGGAATACCCACCGAACATGATTGGAAAGCGGCCGAGGGTAGGGTCGAAGTGTTCAACACCCGTCAGAGCCTGCATGGTTCCCTGGCGGCTCGACGGTAAACGGCAGGAGTTATGGGCGTGCAGCAGGAGGCCGGTGTCGGTGGCGAGGCCCTGGAGGTATGGATCGATCAGGATCTCTGTACCGGTGATGGGATCTGCGCGCAGTACGCGCCGGAGGTTTTCGAGCTGGATATCGACGGGCTGGCGTATGTGAAGGGTGCGCAGGAGGAGCTGTTGCAGGCCAAGGGGGCTGTGACGCCGGTGCCGTTGCCGTTGCTGGTGGACGTGGTGGACTCGGCGCGGGAGTGTCCGGGTGACTGCATTCATGTGCGTCGCGTTTCGGACGGGGTCGAGGTCTACGGTCCCGACGCGGAGTGAGCGTCCTGGTTCGCGGTGTGACGGCTGTCTGATTTCTCACAGGGCGAACGGCCGGGTTCAGACGGCGCGGGCGCCTGCGGGGGTCGAGCGGATGAACCTGTGGTCCTTCCACTGCCATCTGGCGCTGTCCTTGACGTCGGGGCAGCAGCTGGGCACGTCGGCGGTGGAGTAGCCGAGGAGGGTGGCGAGGACGGCTCCGCCGGTGATGCCGAGGCCGGTGACGGTGTTGCGGGCCTTGGGGTCGACGAGGGTGGCGACCACGCGCGCGGGGGCGCCGTCGGCGCCGTGGGTGAGGACGTAGACGCCGTCGGGCGGGGTGCCCATGGGGGCGTCGCAGTGGACGACGGCGACTGTTTCGGGGGCGCCGTCGCCGTCGAGGTCGCCGGTGGCCTTCTTGACGACGAGGGCGGTCACGGGGCCGCACTGGATGGGGAAGTCGACGCCGGTGGTGGTG
>NZ_JAHHIU010000167.1 GCF_024539815.1 Streptomyces hayashii | reverse complement strand
GGTGGGGCGGGTGCGGGTGGATGGTGGGGCGTCGGCGGTGTGCTGGGCCTCAGGGGCTCGACGGGCCCAGGTCGGGGGTGTCGATGAGGTGGGCGCGGAGGGCGGTCGTGCCGTGCAGTTCGAGGAGGGCCAGGTCGTTGACGCCGGCGCGCAGGACGGGGGCCGGGACGTAGAGGGTGCGCTGCGGGCCACGGTTCCAGTAGCGGCCCAGGTGGAAGCCGTTGATCCAGGCCTCGCCCTTGGTCCAGCCGGGGAGGGAGAGGAACGTGTCGGCGGGGTTCCTCACCTCGAACCTGCCGTGGTGGAGGGCGGGTTGGACGCTGGGCGGCTCGGGGGCGGTCGACTCGGTCGCGGGTGCCGCCGGGACGGGTGCGTCGTCCAAGGGCAGGGCGTGGCAGTCCCAGCCCTGGAGGGGGGTGTCGTTGAAGGCGACGGGGCCCAGGAGGCCCTTCGGGACGCCGATGCGGGGGCCGTAGTTGACCCGGCCCATGTTCTCCACGAGCACCTCCAGGACGGCGTCGGTGCGCGGGACGTGCACGGGCAGCGTCTCGTCGTAGCGCTCGCGTTCCAGGACGCCCACGGGGGCGCCGTCCAGGAAGACCTGGGCCCGGTCCCCCACGCCCCCGGTGAAGTGGAGCAGGCCGGGGCCGTGGGCCGGGACCGTCGTCCGGTACAGGGTGAATCCGGCTCGCTGGTCCAGGTCGTCCGCGGTGAGGGGGTCAGTGGCGCGGACGGGGCTTCCGGCGAGGGAGATCAGGGGGGTGCGGTGGGTCAACTCGACCGTCGTCCGCGGGAGTTTGGGCGCCGGGGCGGGCGCCGGCTCGTCGGGGACCGGGGCGTGGCGGGCGATGACCTCACGGAAGGCGTGGTACTTCGGCCCCGGGTCGCCGCTCTCGGTGAGCGGGGCGTCGTAGTCGTACGACGTGACGGTGGGGGCGTAGGCGTGGTGGTGGTTGGCGCCGTTGGTGTGACCGAAGTTGGTGCCCCCGTGGAACATGTAGATGTTGACGGAGGCGCCCGCCGACAGGAGCCGGTCCAGGTCGGCGGCGGCCTCCTCGGCGTCCCTGCCGTGGTGGGGGCCGCCCCAGTGGTCGAACCAGCCGATCCAGAACTCGGCGCACATGAGCGGGCCTTCGGGCTGCGCCTCGCGCAGTCGCCGCAGCGACTCCTCGACGCGGCTGCCGAAGGTGCCGGTGGCCAGGACCCCGGGCAGCGTGCCGTTTTCGAGGTGGTCGCCGTTCGTCTGGTCGCAGGTGAACAGGAGTTCCTCGACGCCGCGTGAGCGGAAGGACTGCTCCAGATGCTTGAGGTAGGCGATGTCGTCGCCGTAGGCCCCGTACTCGTTCTCCACCTGCACGGCGATGACCGGGCCGCCCGCCTGCGCCATGTAGGGCAGGAGCGGCGGGAGGAGGAGGTCGAGGTAACGGTCGATGACGTCGGTGAAGCGGGGGTCGCTGGTGCGCAGGCGCATGTCGGGGTCGGCGGTGAGCCAGTGGGGCAGGCCGCCGCCGTCCCACTCGGCGCAGATGAAGGGACCGGGGCGCAGCAGGACGTGCAGGCCCTCTGCCGCCGCCAGGCGGAGGAAGCGGGGCAGGTCGAGAAGACCGTCCAGGACGAGGGTGCCGGGTTCGGGCTGGTGGAGGTTCCAGGGGATGTACGTCTCCACGGTGTTCAGGCCCATGAGGCGGGCCTTGCGAAGGCGGTCGGTCCATTGGTCGGGGTGGACCCGGAAGTAGTGCAGGGCGCCGGAGATGATGCGGAAGGGAGCGCCGTGGAGGAGGAAGCCGTCGGAGGTCGTGGTGAGGGCGGGCATGGGGTCCCTTCGGTTGGGGTGCGGCACGAAGCGATGCGACGCCACGCAAGGCGATGGGATGCGTTGCGTTGCGTTTCAGGTGCGGTTCTGAGATCCAGGTGGGTTCCGCGGTCGCTGTCAGGACGACGTTCTGTGCGTCCGCGTTGCCCGGGTCAGCCAGAGGGCGGCTGCAAGGCAGGCTGCCGAGACCGCGGCGAGGATGAGGGGGACGGCTCGGACGCCGGACCACTCGATGGTCCTGCCGAGCGCCGGGCCCGCTGCCACACCGCCCAGCATGGACGCGGCGATGACGACCGCTCCGGCGCGGCGGGCTCGCGGAGCGGCCCGGTTGAGCCAGGGCAGACCGGTGGGGAAGATCGGGGCGATGAAGAGGCCCACACCCGCGTAGGCGTAAGGGGCGAGGCCGGGGATCCCGGCCAGGAGCAGACACGCGGTCATGCCGGCGCACGAGACCGTGATGATGGCCTGGGCGGAGAAGCGCAGGGCGATCGGCGCGACCAGGAAGCGGCCCACGGTCATCATCAGCCAGTAGGCGCTGGTCGCGGTGGCGGCCGCGCCCGCCCCGTAGCCGACGGCCTCCAGGTGGGTGGGCTCCCAGCCGCCCACTCCCGCTTCGATGCCCACGTGCAGGACGTAGAGGGTGACGAAGACGGCGAGGACGGAGCGCAGGGCGGCGTCGGCCGGAGCACGGCCGACGGCGCCGGCATCGGTGCGAGCCCGGATACGGGGGCGAGTACGGATACGGGGACTGGTGTCGGTCCCGGCGCTGGTACGGGTTTCGGCCTCGCTGCCGGTACCGGAGCCGGACGGGTCGGTGGGGTGCGGGGCGTGGTCTCTCACGCCTCTCAGGCACAGCAGCAGAGGAAGGTTGGCGAGCGCGAAGGCCAGGAAGAGGGCCGGGTAGTGCTCGGATCCGACGACGCCGATCAGGGCCGGGCCGAGGATCGCGCCGATGCCGAAATGGGCGTTGAGGATGTTGAGCATCGCCGTGGAGCGGTGACCGAAGCCGATGGAGAAGAGCTGGTTGAGCCCGTAGTCGATGCCTCCGAAGCCGAGTCCGGCGACGAACGCCGCGACGAGGGCGACGGGCCAGCTGGGCGCGAGGGCGAAGCCTGCCGCTCCGGCCGCCATCAGGAGGTACGAGGCGCCGAGGATCCGGCGGTTGCTCGTGCGTCCGTAGCGGCGGTCGAAGAGGAGGACTCCGGCGACTCCGCCGACGAAGTGGGCGCTCAGGCCGAGTCCCGCGGCGGAGGGCGAGAGGCCGAACTGGTCGCGGAGGGACGGGATCGAGGGGCCGTAGAGGGCTTGCAGGGCGCCGATGAGGACGAAACCCGCGCAGGAGGCGGCCGCCGCGGGCGCGGTGAAGACCGGGGTGGACGGGACGGCCGGCGCGGGCTGGTCGAGCGGCCCCGGCGGGACGAGCGGCCCGGGCTGGACGAGCGGCCCGGGCTGGACGAGCGGCTGGGGGTGGGTGGCCGGGGTGCGCTGTGCCGTGGGGTGGTCGGTCACGCGGACTCCAGTGGCGGACGGCCCACTGCGGTGTGGGGTGCGGTTGATGCTCCGACGACCATCGATGTTACCGGTAACATTAAGCGCGTCAAGACGGCCGCCGACAGGATCGCGGGGTGTCGGGCCTGGCGTGGAAGCGGACTTACGGGGTGTCGGGCCGGGCACGGGTTGGTTGCGACAAGGGCTTTTCGCCGTAGGGGGTTTGGGGGCACGGCAGCATGCGAGGCATGAGCCGAGATCGAGATCGACACCGGGATCGGAACGGGGAGCGGGGTCGCGATCCGTACGTCGACTTCCTGCGGGCCTGGGCCATTCTGCTGGTGGTGCTCGGGCACTGGCTGATCACCGGGCTGGTCCGGCGTCCGGACGGGGAGATCGTCGCGCCGGAACTGCTGGCGACCGTGCCCTGGACGCAGTGGCTCACCCTGGGCTTCCAGATCATGCCGCTGTTCTTCCTCGCCGGCGGGCACGCCGCCGGCGGCTCCTGGGCACGGGCCCGGTCCGCCGGCGGGAGCGTCGCCGGGTGGGTGGGGCAGCGTGCGGTGCGTCTGCTGCTGCCCGCCTCCGCGTACAGCGGCCTCGTGCTGCTCGCCGTCGGGGTGTGCGCCGGGGTCGGGGTGGACCCCGCGACACTGGCGCTGGCGGGGTGGGCGATGGCGATGCAGCTCTGGTTCCTGCCGGTGTATCTGCTGCTCAGCGCCCTGACACCGGCGTTGTACGCCCTCCACGAACGATGGGGGCTGCGCGTTCCCGCGTGCATGGGTGTCGTCGGGCTCGGCATCGGCGCTTCGGTCGCGGCCGCCGGCTCGCCTCGACCCGGGATCGTCGAAGCCGTCGGGGCGCTCGACTACCTGCTCGTGTGGGGGGTCGTCTACCTGCTCGGCTTCTGCTGGCGCGACGGGTCGCTGGGCGGCGGCGGACGGTCGGCTGCGCCCATCGCGCTCGCGGTGGGCGGCGGGGCGGCGTTCGTCGCGCTGGTCGGGCCCGGTCCGTTTCCCGTCAGTCTGATCATGGTGACCGGGCAGAAGCTGAGCAACGCCGACCCGCCGTCGCCCGCGATGCTGGCCTGGGCCGTGGCACAGGTGGGGGCAGCCCTGCTCGTCGCACCGGCCGTGCGGCGCGTGCTGGAACGGACCAGGGCAGAAAGGGCCGTGCGGGTGCTGGGGGCCGGCAGCATGGCGCTCTACCTGTGGCACATGGCGCCGGTGCTGATCGTCGCCGCCGCGTTCTATCTGACCGGCCTGGCTCCCGAACCCGGCTACGGCTCCGCCGCCTGGTGGGCGCTGCGGTTGCCGTGGCTGCTGGTGCTGGGCGGAGTGCTGGCGGGCGTGGTGCGGGCGCTGCGGCCGCTGGAGCGGGGGGTGGCCTCGGTGGAGGCACGGGTGCGGCCCGACAGCGCGCTTCGGGGAGCGGCGTCCTGGCCGATGTGGGGCGGGCTCGGGATGAGCGTCTGCGCGCTGACGTACTTCGCGGGGCGCGGGTTCGCGTACGGGGGCGTTTTTCCGGTGTGGCCCGCGGTGGGGCTTGGCGTGGGCACCGTCCTGGTGGGTCTGACCCGTGGGCCCGGCGTCTCCGCGCACACCAGCGGGGTCGGCGCGGAGAGCCGTCCTGGAACTCCGCGAAGCCCGGGAGCTGCGGGAGAGTCGGGAAGCACGGGAACTGCGGGAGGCACGAAGACGGTGGGAGGCACGAAGACGGTGGGAAACACGGAGACCGTGGGAAACACGGGAACTGCGGGAGGCACGGGAACTGCGATCAGTCCCGGTGCGTGAGCCGCGCCCCGCCTTCCATGACCGCCACCGGCAACAACACCGACACCGCCACGGGCGCCCCCTCCCCCGCCGGGCAGGACCTCCCGCTCTTGGCTGCTGGACGACTCGGCGGCCGTGCGGGCGGGTACCGGGCGGGTACCGGGCGGCCGCCGGGTACCCGAGGGGCAGCCGGGCGACTGATCAGGCCGTTCGTTTGCGGGTCGCGGTCTTCTTGGCCGGGGTCTTCTTCGCCGTCGCCGTCGTCTTCTTCGCGGCGGTCTTCTTCGCCGTGCTCTTGGCGCTCGACGTGCTCTTCGCCGCCGCCGTGCTCTTCGAGGACGTCGACTTCTTCGCCGCCTGGGTCGATTTCCTCGGGGCCGCCGTCGCCTTCTTGGCCGTCGACGTCGACTTCTTGCCACCGGTCTGCTTGGGTGCGCTGCGGGCGGACTTGCGCTGATGCAGGCGGCTCACCTTCGCCTCCCCCGACGTCGAGTCCGCGTCCGAGCCCGAGTCCGCGTCCGCGTCCGCGTCCGAGCCCGAGTCCGAGTCCGCGTCCGCGGCGGGCTCCTGTTGCTCGCCCCTCGACTCCTTCGCCGCCCGCACGCTCTTCTCCAGGGCGGCCATCAGGTCCAGCACCTTTCCGCTGGACGGTGCGCTCGGCGCTTCCCGAGGCGTCTCACCAGCAGCCTTCGCCGCCACGACCTCCTCGACGGCCTCGCGGTACTCGTCGTGCAGGTCGTCCAGGTCGACCTCGCCGAGGGTGTCCATCAGGGCGTCCGCGAGGTCGAGTTCCTTGTCCCGGACGGTGACGGAGGTGTCCGGGGCGACGCCTTCCGGCGCGCGGACCTCGTCCGGCCAGAGCAGGCCGTGCATGGCGATCGCGTCGCCGACGACGCGGAGCATGCCGAGGCGTTCGCGGCCGCGAAGAGCGTACTTCGCGATGGCCACCTTGCGGCTGCGCTTCAGGGCCTCCCTGAGGAGCGTGTACGGCTTCGCCGCCGGGGCGCCGCCCGCCTGGAGGTAGTACGCGGCGTCCATCTGGAGCGGGTCGATCCGGTCGGCCGGGACGAAGGCCACGATCTCGATCGTCTTCGCGGTCGGGAGCGGCAGATGGGACAGGTCCTCGTCGGTGATCGGGATGATCGTGCCGTCCGCGTCCTCGTACCCCTTGCCGATCTCGGCCGAGCTCACCTCGCGCTCCTCCAGCTCGCAGACCTTGCGGTAGCGGATGCGGCCGCCGTCCTCGGTGTGGATCTGGCGGAAGGAGATCGAGTGGCTCTCGGTGGCGTTCACCAGCTTGATCGGGATGCTGACGAGCCCGAACGAGATGGCGCCGTTCCAGATGGATCGCACGTGCAGCACCCTCCCGAGTGAGCGTTATGCACCGGTTTCGTGTGATTCTCATCGTATGACGCCGATCACCGAGGTGGAGGGGCGGCGGCTCGCGCTCAGCAATCTGGAGAAGGTGCTCTATCCGGCGACCGGGTTCACCAAGGGCGAGGTGCTGCACTACTACGCGACCGTCGCCGATGCCCTGCTGCCCCATCTGCGCGACCGGCCGCTGTCCTTCCTGCGCTATCCGGACGGGCCCGACGGGCAGGTCTTCTTCGCCAAGAACGTGCCGCCGGGGACGCCCGAGTGGGTCACCACCGCCGAGGTGCCGCGCTCGGAGGGACCGGCGCGGATGGTCGTGGTGCAGGATCTGGCGAGCCTCGTCTGGGCGGCGAACCTCGTCACCGAGTTCCATACGCCCCAGTGGGTGGTCCAGGAGCCGGAGCTCGCCGACCGGCTGGTCCTCGACCTCGATCCCGGCGCGCCCGCGACCGTCGTCGAGTGCTGCGAGGTCGCGCTGTGGCTGCGGGAGCGGCTGGCGGCGGACGGCATCGACGCGTACCCGAAGACGTCCGGGTCGAAGGGGCTGCATCTGCTGGCGGCGGTGCGGGGGGCGTCGTCCGAACGGGTCACCGAGTACGCCAAACAGCTGGCCGTGGAGGCGGAACGGGCCGCTCCGCGGCTGGTGCTGCACCGGATGACGCGGAGCCTGCGTCCCGGGAAGGTGTTCGTCGACTGGAGTCAGAACGCGGCGCGCAAGACGACGGCCGCGCCGTACACGTTGCGGGCCCGGGCCGAGCCGACCGTGTCGGCGCCGGTGACATGGCAGGAGGTCGAGGAGTGCCGGTCGGCCGGGACGCTCACGTTCCTGGCGTCCGACGTCGCACCGCGGTTGCAGGACTTCGGCGACCTGCTGGCGCCGCTGACCGATGCGAAGCGGGCGGGGCAGGCGGGGACGGTGCCGGAGGCCGGGGCCACCTCGTGACACCGGGGCGCGCCTCGTCATGACACCCGGGGCGCCGTCTCACGACGCCCCCGGCGCACCCGGTGTCACGAGGTCCTCGGTGTCTCATGACGCCCCCGGCGCCCCCTCCCGAGGTCCCCGCCCCCTCATGACGCCCCGGGTGCTTCGCGGACGGCCTCTGCTCACACCCTCGCCCAGGTCCCCCGGTCTCTCGCCATCGCGTGCAGGGCTTCCACGTCCGCCGGTTTCAGCACGCCGCCCAGGCGGGCCAGGCCGGGGAGGTCGGCGTCGGTGAGGATGCGGGTCGCTCGTGGAGGCGCCGTGACGGCGACGTCCGTCGGGCCGACCAGGACCAGCACGGGGTGGACCTCGGCCGTCAGGGCGTAGGAGGCGCGGTCGGCGTCTGCGCGCACCCGGCGCAGCAGGGGCTCGGGGGCGCGGCGGCCCAGGGCGACCATCGGGTCGGCGATCCGGACCCGGTGCCTGCGGGCGTGGACGGCGTGGATCGCGAACAGGCCGGCCGGGCCGATGGCCAGGTGGTGCAGACGGTCGCCGCCGGGCAGCCCGACGGAGTGCAGCGTGTGCCAGCCCGCGCCGTCGAGCCGGTCCAGGGCCTCGCCGACCGTCTGCTCGGCCGTCAGGGCGTGGCGGCGCGGGTCGGTCCGGAGCCGGTGGGCGGGCGGCGGGTCGCGGTCCAGATCGATCACCAGGGCCTCGCCGGGGCGGTTGGGCGCCAGGTCGTCGTCCGGGTGGAGCGAGAGACGGGCCAGCTCGGCCGGGGTCGGCACCGGGGGCGGACCTACCGTGACGGGCCCCGTGAGGAAGGGGCCGAGGGCTTCCAGGACGTCCTCTCTGCGGTCGTCCCCGATGAGGTTGATCCTGGCCGCCTCACGGTCGTACCAGGCGATGTTGCTGCCGTCCTCGATGCAGACGTAGAGCAGCTCCCGGCCATGCCGCCGGGTCGGTATGACGCGCAGTCCGTTCATGCACCATCACCCCTTCGACCATGGGAACAGGAGGGGCGCTCCGGGGCAAGAAGGCGGTTATCCCCGGCACGGGTTGGGCAGGCACTGGGCAGCGCGTTTGGGGAGGCGCCGTTGCGGACCCGCAGAAAGCAGCCCGACGTACCTGTTCCGGATCTTCCGTGGAGCGAGATCGTGCCCGGCCTGTGGATGGGCGGCCACGAGTTCCGGGGGCCCGGCGGAGAGCGGCGGCTCGCCGTGGCACGCGGCGAGTTCGGTCTCGTCCAGACGCTGACCCGGGCCCGGCAGGGGCACGGACCCGATCCCGGTGTGCGCCACCAGGTGTGGCCGATCCCGGACGGTCCGCTGGACGGGACCCAGCTCGCCGGGGTGATCCGGCTGGCGCAGGCGGCGGGAGACGCGCTGGACGAGGGCATCACGGTGCTCGTCCGCTGCTACAGCGGCTACAACCGCTCGGGCCTGGTCGTCGCCCACACACTGGTGGGCCGGGGGCACTCGGCCGACGAGGCCATCCGGAAGATACGGTCACGGCGCTCGCCCTGGGCCCTGCACAACGACCTGTTCGTGGAGTATCTGCGGACCGGGCTGGCCACGGCCAGGCTTCTGGAGGAACTGGCCGAATAGCCGAGTAATCGTTTCTCCCGTGGTCAGCGCCACAGCACTGTGCCTCAGCGCGGCAGTACGCTGCCTCAGCGCCGCCGGCCCACCGGTACGCAAAACGGACTTCCCTATGAATAAGGTGTACGGGGCCTGGCATCGTCGTCGCCCGAGAGGAGCCCCACGAGTCCCGTGTTCCGCAGCCGCCCCGGTCTCCCCGGCCGTCCCGGTCTCCCCGGCCGTCCCGTGCTCGCCGCCGCCGTCGCGGTCCTGCTGGCCTCGGCCGCCGTGGGCTGCGGTGACGCCGGTGAGCTTCAGGGCGCGGGTTCGACGCCGACCGCGATCAGCCCGGACAAACTCTGGCCCGATCTGACCCCGGCCTCCAGCCCGGCGTTCGACATCGGCGAGGTGGAGACCGAGGTGGTCAAAGGCATCACGGTGCCCCACGGCGACATCCGCAAGGTCGATCCGGTCGCGGTGGTGCGCAGGGAGATCGCCGAGCACCCGGGCGACTACGGCCAGGGGTCCTACATTGAGACGGCCCGGCGGATGGCCGACTGCGGCAAGAGCGGCGCCCAGGGCAGCAGATGTCCCGTGCTCAAGGCGTACTACCGCGACCTCACCGGCGACGGCCGCGCCGACCTGACGCTCGGCTTCCGGCAGCTGCCGGGCAACCTGACGGCCGTCCGCGTCTACACCGTGCTCAAGAACAGGCTCGTGCAGATCATGGCCTACGAGGACGCCGTGAGCGGGGTCGAACTGGCCGGGCGGTCCGTGATCATCCGCGCCCCCTCGGAGGTCGCCGGCTACGAGTACCGGCTGCAGTGGACCTGGGACCAGCAGCAGAAGGCGATGCTGCTCACCCATGACGAGATGCTGCGCACGGGCGGCCGCAAGCACTCGCCCCGGCCCTCCGCCTCCGGCGCCTCGCCGGCGTCGCCGTCCCGCCCGTCGGCCTCGCCGCCCGCCTCCGCGTCGTCGCCGGCGCCCTCGTCCGCGAGCGGCCGATGAGGCCGGGCCTGCCCTCCTGGGCCGGGACGCTCGCGGTGAAGGCCGCCGTCTTCATCACGGTGATGTGCTGCGCGCTGGCCGCCCTTCTCGGCATCCTGGTGCACGTCTCGGTGACCAACCAGACCGTCGGCCAGGCCCGCGACCTCGCGCTGTCCCGGTTGAAGGACGCGACGGCGGCGTTCGAGGCCGGGGACTCGCTCGGCCGGGGGGCGACCCTGGATCCGCCCGAGCTGCCCGCGTCGCTGCGGGCACTGGCGGTGGCGGGGGATCGCGGCACGATGGTCGCCGACCGCCGGGGCCGCCCCACGATGTGGGCGGCGGGCCCCGCCGACGGCGGGCGGGCCCTCGCGGTCGCGGTCGACTACTCGCAGAGCGCCCACACCATCGAGGCGCTCGACACCGCGATCCTGTGGTCCTCCGTGCTGGCGATCGGCGCGACGCTGCTGGTCGGCGCCGTCGCCGTGACCCGGGTGACCCGGCGGCTGCACACCACCGCGCAGGTGGCCCGCCGGATCACCGCCGGCGACCTGGACGCGCGGGTGGACGACCGCCGCGCGAAGGAGCCGGGCCGGCCGCAGGACGAGGTCGGCGCGGTCGCCGTCGCGCTCGACTCCATGGCCTCCTCCCTTCAGGGCAAACTGCTCAGCGAGCAGCGCTTCACCGCCGACGTGGCGCACGAGCTGCGCACCCCCCTGACCGGGCTGCACGCGGCGGCCGAGCTGCTGCCGCCCGGGCGGCCGACGGAACTCGTGCGCGACCGGGTGACGGCGCTGCGCACGCTCACCGAGGACCTGCTGGAGATCTCCCGGCTGGACACCGGGCGGGAGCGTCTGGAACTGGACGCCGAGGACCTGGGCGCGCTGGCGGTGCGGGTGGTGCGGGCGGCGGAGGCCTCCGACTTCTTCGAGACTCCGGCCGCCTCCGGGCCGACGGCCGCCTCCGGGCCGACGGCGGTCTCCGGGACGCCCGCAGTCTCCGGGACGCCCGCAGTCTCCGGGCCGCCCCGAGTCTCCGAGCATGCGAGCGGCCCCTCCGCCTCGACCGGCCCCTCCGCCTCGACGGCCTCCGGCGCCCCGGGCGCCGACGCGGCTTCGACCGCCGACGGCCGGGTGACGGTCGTCATCGTCCGGAACGCGCACGTGGAGACCGACCGGCGGCGGCTGGAGCGGGTGCTCGGCAATCTGCTGGCCAACGCGCACCGGCACGGGCGGGCCCCGGTGACGCTGACGGTGGACGGGCCCGTGGTGACCGTGCGGGACCACGGGGACGGGTATCCGGAGTACCTCGTCGCGCACGGGCCGCAGCGGTTCCGCACCGAGGGCGGGGCCAAGGGGCACGGGCTCGGGCTGACCATCGCGGTCGGACAGGCGGAGGTGCTGGGCGCGCGGCTGACGTTCACGAACGCTCCGGACGGCGGAGCGGTGGCCACCCTGACGCTGCCTCAGACGCCTCCTGCCCCGGCGCGCCTCCCCGATGGCGCAGCGTGACGGGCGGCACGCCCGAACCGCTCCTAATGTGGCGATTAGTCAGTTTCACCCTCTTCATGGAGGTATCGCCATGTTCTTGCGCTCGGCGCTCACCCGTCTGGCCATAGTCACCGCAGCCGGCGCACTCGCCGCCACCGCCGCCGTAACACCGGCCCTCGCCGACGACCGGGACGGCGACGGCGGCAACGACAGCGGCAGCAACAGCGCCCAGGGCGACGACCCGCACGACTGGCTCGGCCAGGGCGGCGGAGACGGCGGAGGCGGAGGCGGCCAGAACGAGCAGAACGGCACCCAGAACAGCCAGAACAGCCAGAACGGGCAGGACGGCAACTGGCAGTCCGGCGGCGGTGGCGGTGGCGGCGACGGCGGCAACTGGCAGTCGGGCGGCGGCGGCGACGGCGGGGGCGGCGAGGGCTGGCAGTCCGGCAACCAGAACGACTCCCGCCGGTACCGCGGGCGCGTCACCGCGAGCGAGCTGCTGCTGCGCAGCGCGCCCACCCGCGCCAGCCAGGTGATCCGGGTCGCCCGCCGCGGCGAGATCGTCTCCATCTTCTGCCGGACCCCCGGTCAGAACGTCCAGGGCAACTCCGTCTGGTACCTCCTCACGGACGGCACCTGGGCCTGGGGCGCGGCGCGGTACATCGACGTCATCGGCACCACGCCACGCTGGTGCTGACGCCGCACCGGCGCTGACACGAAAGATCGTCCAAGGCTCACGAGGAGCCCCATTTGGGTAGGTTCCGGACATGACGAAAGCCGGAGTCGGAGCAGGAACCGGTACCACCGTGGCGGCGGCCGACGCGCCCGCCGCCATGGTGGGCCTCCCCCGGCGCCGTGGCGTCGAGCTGTCCCTCATCGTCCTGGCCGTTCTGCTCTCCGTGTACGGCTACTGCGCCGTCGGCCTGGCCCGGAGCGGCGCGCTCCCGCCCGGCGCGGCGGGTTACGGAGCCGGGCTCGGCGTGCTCGCGCTGCTGGCGCACCTCGCGGTGCGGCTGCGCGCCCCCTGCGCCGACCCGCTGCTGCTCCCCATCGCCGTGCTGCTCAACGGGATGGGCCTGGTGCTGATCTACCGGCTCGACCTGGAGACGCCGGGCGACCGGGCGGCGCCCACGCAACTGGTGTGGTCCACGGTCGGGGTGGCGCTGTTCATCGTGGTCGTGACGGCGCTGCGCGACCATCGCGTCCTTCAGCGGTACTCGTATGTGTGCGTGGTGGCCGCGCTCGCCCTCCTGACCCTCCCCATCCTGTTCCCGGCCGTGAACGGGGCCCGCATCTGGATCCGGATCGCCGGCTTCTCCATCCAGCCGGGGGAGTTCGCGAAGGTGTTGCTGGCGGTGTTCTTCGCCGCCTACCTGGCGGCCAACCGCACGGCGCTGGCGTACGCGGGCCGCCGGATCTGGCGCTTCAGCCGGATGCAGCTGCCCACCGGGCGGGTGCTCGGCCCGATCGTCACGATCTGGCTGCTGAGCGTCGGCGTGCTGGTCCTGGAACGGGACCTCGGCACGTCGTTGCTCTTCTTCGGCCTGTTCGTGGTGATGCTCTACGTCGCCACCGGCCGTACCGGCTGGATCGCCGTGGGACTGCTGCTCGCCTCGCTCGGCGCGGTCGCCGTCGGCCGCCTGGAACCGCATGTGCACAGCAGGGTCGAGGACTGGCTGCATCCGTTCGCCTCGATCGAGGCCGGTCAGGGCGCCAACCAGCTCGCACAGTCGCTGTTCTCCTTCGCGGCCGGCGGGGTGTTCGGCACCGGGCTGGGCGTCGGCCACTCGGTCCTCATCGGCTTCGCCGCGAAGTCGGACTTCATCCTGGCGACGGCGGGCGAGGAGCTGGGCCTGGCGGGGCTGTCGGCGCTGTTCCTGCTCTACGGTCTGCTCGTCGAGCGCGGCTACCGGGCGGGGCTGTCGCTGCGCGACCCCTTCGGACGGCTCCTGGCCGCCGGCCTCGCCTCGATCGTGGCGCTCCAGGTGTTCGTGATCGCGGGCGGGGTGACCGGCCTGATCCCGCTGACCGGGATGGCGATGCCGTTCCTGGCGCAGGGCGGTTCCTCGGTGGTGACCAACTGGGCGATCGTGGCGCTGCTGATCCGGGTGAGCGACTCCGCCCGCAGACCGTACGACGACCCGGCCGCGGCACCGCGCGCCGAACCGGCCGCCGCACCCCGCGCCGAACCGGCCGCGGTCGGCGGACTGCCCGCCGAACCCGCCGCCGCACTGGCCGACGAGAGCCCAGGGAGAACCCGGTGACCCGGCACATCCGGCATGCCGCCGTCTTCTGCGCCCTGCTGCTGACGGCGCTGCTGGTCAACGCCGCGCGCGTCCAGCTCGTCCAGTCCGGATCCTATGACGACAACCCCGCCAACCGGCGCGGCTCCATCGCCCGTTACGCACAGCCCCGCGGTGACATCCTCGTCGGCGGCACGCCGGTCACCGGTTCCCGGGACACCGGGGAGCAGCTGCGCTACGAGCGCACGTACCAGGACGGGCCGTTGTACGCGCCGGTGACCGGGTTCGCCTCGCAGGTGTACGGGACGACGTTCCTGGAGCACGCCGGTGACGACGTGCTCTCCGGGTCGGATCCGCTGCTCGCGCCGTTCCCGCTGTGGAACGACGTCACACACGGCCGGCCGGCCGGCGGCGACGTGGTGACCACGCTGAACCGCCACGCCCAGTGGGCCGCCTACGAGGGACTGGACGGGCGCAAGGGCGCGGTGGCGGCGGTGGAGCCGTCGACGGGGCGCGTGCTGGCGCTGGTGTCCAGTCCGTCGTACGACCCGGGGGTGCTGTCGGGCAACGGCGCCCGGGCGGAGCGGGCCTGGGCCCGGCTCAACCGCGACCCGGACAAGCCGATGCTGAACCGGGCGGTGCGGCAGACGTATCCGCCGGGGTCGACCTTCAAGGTGGTCACCGCGGCGGCGGCGCTGGACGCGGGCGTGGTCACGGACCTGGACGCGCCGACCGACTCCCCCGCCCCCTACCGGCTGCCGGGGACGACGACGAGCCTGACGAACGAGGGCGACGGCTGCGAGGACGCGCCCCTGCGGGAGGCCTTCGAGTGGTCGTGCAACACGGTGTTCGCCAAGCTCGGCGTGGACACGGGGCTGCCCGCGATGACCCGGACGGCTCAGGCGTTCGGCTTCAACGACGACAAGGTGCGGATCCCGTTCGGCGTCGCGCCGAGCACTTTCGACACCTCGCTCGACAGGGCGCAGTTGGCGTTGTCCTCGATCGGTCAGTACAACACGCGGGCCACCCCGCTGCAGATGGCGATGGTGTCGGCCGCGGTGGCCGACGGGGGGCGGATGCGCACGCCCTACCTGGTGGAGCGGGCCACCCGCAGGGGCGGGGCGACGGTGGCCACGGCCGGCTCCCGGCCGTCCCGCCAGGCGATGCTCCCTTCGACGGCCCGGCGGCTGCGGGAGCTGATGGCGGACGTGGTGCGGGAGGGCACCGGGACCAACGCCGCCATCCCCGGCGCGATCGTCGGCGGCAAGACGGGCACCGCCCAGCACGGGCTGGGCAACGCCGGCATTCCCTACGCCTGGTTCGTCTCCTGGGCGCAGGGCGAGCGGGACCTGGAGCCGAGGGTCGCGGTCGCGGTGGTGGTGGAGGACGGGTCGGCGCGCCGCGGGGACATCACCGGCGGCGGGATGGCGGCGCCGATCGCGCGGGCGGTGATGGAGGCGGTGCTCAACTCGTGAGGCGGGGGCTCCGGTTCACGGGACGGAGGCCCGGAGCCCGCCCGCAGGAACGCGCCCGCCCGTAGAACCCGCCCGATCGCAGGGACTCGCCCGACCGCGGGTCCCGCCGATCGGACTCCCCCGGACTGAAGGACTCGGCAAGAAGTGGCGTCCGGGGGATTGACGGCCTTGCTGACAAGCAGTCTCATAAGAGTCATGACGACCCTCACGGATGCCGACGCGCTGGAAGGGCTGCGGGACGCGCTGGGCCTGCTCAAGGACCGGGAGCAGGTGGCCGAGCGGCTGCTCGCGTCCTCCGCCAAGCACTCCTTCGACCCGGACAAGGAGCTGGACTGGGACGCTCCCTTCGAGGACGGCAAGTGGTTCTGGCCGCCGGAGCTCGTGTCGCTGTACGACACGCCCATGTGGCGGCGGATGAGCGAGGAGCAGCGGATCCTGCTGTCCCGGCACGAGGCCGCCGCGCTCGCCTCGCTCGGCATCTGGTTCGAGATCATCCTCATGCAGCTGCTCGTACGGCACATCTACGACAAGGCCGCGACGAGCGCGCACGTGCGGTACGCGCTGACCGAGATCGAGGACGAGTGCAGGCACTCGAAGATGTTCGCCCGGCTCATCGAGCGCGGCGGCACTCCCCCGTACCCGGTGAGCCGGGCCCACCAGAACATGGGCCGCCTGTTCAAGACGGTCTCCACCACCCCCGGTTCCTTCACCGCGACCCTGCTCGGCGAGGAGGTCCTCGACTGGATGCAGCGGCTGACCTTCCCCGACGAGCGGGTGCAGCCGCTGGTCCGGGGCGTCACCCGGATCCATGTCGTGGAGGAGGCCCGGCACGTGCGCTACGCCCGCGAGGAGCTGCGCCGCCAGATGGTGACGGCGCCGAGGTGGTCACAGGAGTTCACCCGCGTCACGTCCGGTGAGTTCGCCCGGATCTTCTCCGTGGCCTTCGTGAACCCCGACGTCTACGGGAACGTGGGCCTGGACCGCCGTGAGGCCGTGGCACAGGTCCAGGCGAGCGGGCACCGACGGGAGGTCATGCAGACGGGAGCGAAGCGGCTGACCGACTTCCTGGACGACATAGGCGTGCTGCGCGGAGTGGGCCGCCGGCTCTGGAAGTCCTCGGGCCTGCTGGCCTGACCTCGCCGGGGCGTCGTCCGACAGCGGGGCGGGGCACCGTCCGACCGGGGCCGGGCGCTGGGCTGTGCGGGCGATTACGCTGCTCGTCATGACGCCAGCCGCCCCCGCCTACCGTCGTCTCAGCGTCGAGGAGCGTCGCAGTCAGCTTCTCGACGCGGCGCTGTCGCTCTTCGCGCACCGCGTTCCCGAGGACGTCTCCCTGGACGACGTGGCGGAGGCCGCCGGAGTCTCCCGGCCGCTCGTCTACCGGTACTTCCCCGGCGGCAAGCAGCAGCTCTACGAGGCCGCCCTGAGGTCCGCCGCCGAGGAGCTGCACCACTGCTTCGACGAGCCCCAGGACGGCCCGCTCCTCCCCCGCCTCTCCCGCGTACTCGACCGCTATCTGACCTTCGTCGGCCGCCATGACGCGGGGTTCAGCGCACTGCTGCAGGGCGGCAGCGTCGTGGAGACCTCCCGGACGACCGCCACCGTGGACGGCGTGCGACGGGCCGCCGCCGAGGCCATCTACCGCCACCTCGGGGTCGCGGACCCCGGTCCGCGGCTCCGGATGACCGTGCGGATGTGGATCACGGCCGTCGAGGCGGCCTCCCTCATCTGGCTCGACGAGGACAAGCAGCCGCCCGCCGACGAGCTGCGCGACTGGCTGGTCGACCAGTTCGTGGCCGTCCTCGCGGTGACCGCGACGCGGGACGCGCAGACCTCCGCACTGGTCCGGGGTGCGCTGAGCACGGAGATCTGATCGACACTGGAGCGGTGAAGAGCCAAGACACCCCCTTCGAGGGAGGGCCCATGGACGGCCGGGTGCTGCCCGTGCTGCTGGGGCCGACAGGGCATCCGCCCAAGACGTACCGCATTCCCGTCCCCGACGCGGCCGGTGGGCCGCCGACCGTCCTGGTCTACCGGCGCGTGCCGCGCGGGCACAGCAGGCGGCTCGGGCTGCCCCAGGGCTGGAAGTACGAGTTCGACCCCGACGCGGAGGGGAGCGGGCGGCTGCGGTGGCCCTGGTCCAAGCCCGGGGCGCGACCGGACGCGTGACCCGGCGCGGAGCAGGAGGGCCTTCGCTCGACACGCCCGACGCCACGCCGGAGGGGCGGCGGGACGACGCCGACGGGTGACGTCGTTGCGCCGAACCGCGCACCCGGCGCGCGGACGCCGGACATGCGCCTGATGCTCGCCCTGCGGGATGGAGGGGCCACCCCGCAGCGGAGGTGATGACGTGTCAGGAAGACTGCTGCGTCTGGTCTGTACGGTCTCCACGGCGGCGCTCGCCGCGCAGGCCGTGCTGGCTCCCGGACTCGCCGTGGCCACCACGGAGCCGCCCGGGGCCGGCGAACCGACGACGGCCGCACCGAGGACCCCGGACCCGCAACCGAGCCTGGACCTGAACCTGGACCCTGCCTCGACTTCGGCCGCGGAGACGCACACGGACACGGATGCGGATACGGATACGGATACGGATACGGATACGGACTCGGGTGACGCCGACGACCCCGGTTCAGACCCCGGCACAGGCCCCGGTACAAGCCCCGGTACAGGCCCTGGTTCGGGCCCCGGCGGGCGGACCCCCGCCGAGTTGCTGACGGACCTTCAGCGGCTGTACCGGGAAGCCGAGGCGGCCACCGAGGCCTACAACGCCACCGAGGAGGAGCTGCGGCGGCGGCGGGCCGAGACCGGGCGGCTGGACGGCGACCTGGCGAAGGCGCGGCTCTCCCTGCACGAGAGCCGCGGCGCGGCCGGACGGCTCGCCCGCCAGCAGTACCAGGGCAGCACCGCCCTCTCCCCCTACGTAGGGCTGCTGCTCGCCCGGGATCCGCAGCACGCCCTCGACCAGGGGCATGTGATCGGCCGGCTGGCACGCGAGCGGGAGGAGACGGTCGGGCGGCTGGAGAACGGCGAGCGCCGGGCCGACGGGCTGGCCCGCCGGGCCCGCGCCGCCCTCGACGACCAGCTCACCCTCACCGCGCGCAGGAAGAAGGAGCGCGACGACGTGCGCCGTCGCCTGGACGACGTCCAGAAGCTCCTGGCCTCCCTCACCGCCGAGCAGCTCACCGCGCTCGCCGCACTGGAGAGCGACGGGGTGGCGCGGGCGCAGCACGAGCTCGTGGCGTCCGGTGCGCTCGGCGACGACGGCAAGCCGTCCGAGGAGGGCGAGAAGGCCGTGCGGTACGCGGTGCGCCAGCTCGGCAAGCCGTACGAATGGGGCGCGCAGGGGCCGAGGTCGTACGACTGCTCGGGTCTGACCTCGCAGGCCTGGGGTCAGGCGGGGACCCCGGTCCCCCGGACCAGCGAGGAGCAGTGGGCGCGGCTGAAGAGGATCCCGCTGAAGGAGCTGCGCCCGGGCGACCTGGTCATCTACTTCCCCGAGGCCACTCATGTGGCGATGTACCTCGGGCAGGGCATGGTGGTGCAGGCTCCGAGGACCGGCGAGAAGGTGAAGGTCTCCCCGCTCGCGTCCAACCCGGTGCTCGGCGCGGTGCGTCCGGACCCGGGCGGCGAGCCGGTGCGGCGCTACCGGCCGCCGAAGCTCCCGCCGACGGCGGCGGCCGGGACGGGTGCCGGGGCGGGTGCCGGGGCGGGAGCGGCGGCCGGGGCTGCGGTTCCGGCTCGTCAGGCTCCGGTCAGCGAGCCCAGGTAGGCCGCCGTCCTGTCGGGCTCGTAGAAGAAGTTCTCGAAGTCTGCCGGGTCGTCGAAGGCGTTGGCGAAACGATCAGCCGCGGGCTGGAGCTGCCCGGCCGCGCCCAGCAGGCCGACGACGTGCTCCGGCGGCGGGGCGAGCATCGTGTTGGTCCACTTGGTGACGTGCTGGGCGGTGTCCCAGTAGCGGTCGAACGTCGCGCGCATCCACTCCTCGTCGAACTCCTTCTCCTCGCGCTCCAGGATCGACGCGAGGTAGGCGGCAGCGCACTTGGCGGCGGAGTTGGAGCCCTGCCCGGTGATGGGGTCGTTGGCGACGACGACGTCCGCGACCCCGAGGACCAGGCCGCCGCCGGGAAGGCGGCCGACGGGGTTGCGGACGGTGGGGGCGTAGCGGCCGGCCAGGGTGCCGCCGGCGTCGGTCAGTTCGACCCGGGTGGCCCGCGCGTACTCCCAGGGCGTGAACTTCTCCATGAGTTCCAGGGTCAGGGAGAGGTGCTCCGCCGGGTCCTTGACGCCGTTGAAGACGTCGAGGGGGCCGCCGGGTATGCCCTCCCAGAAGAGGATGTCCGCGCGGCCGGAGGTGGTGAGCGTGGGCATGACGAAGAGTTCACCGACGCCGGGGACGAGGTTGCAGCGGACCGCCTCGGTGTCCGGGTGCTCCGGACGCGGGCCCAGGCCGTGGACGTAGGAGACGGCGAGGGCGCGCTGCGGCTCGCTGTAGGGCGAGCGCTCGGCGTCGCGGCCGAACATCTGGACGAGCTCGCCCTTGCCGGCCGAGACCAGGACGAGGTCGTAGGCGCGGGAGAAGTAGTCGAGGTCGGAGACGGCCGCGCCGTGGATGACGAGCTGGCCGCCGCGCTGGGCGAACGTCTCCATCCAGCCGGCCATCTTCACCCGCTGGTCGACGGACTGCGCGTGCCCGTCGAGCCGGCCGAGCCAGTCGATCGCGCGCTGGGTGGGGCCCGGGTCGTGCGAGCCGGGGGCGGCGACCGAGACGCCGAGGCCCTCGATCTTCGGGGCCTGCTGCTCCCAGAAGTCGAGCTTGAGGTCGCGCTCGTGCTGCAGGGCGGTGTGGAACATGCACTGCGTCGACATGACCCGTCCGGAGCGGATCTCGTCCGCCGTCCGGTTCGACATCAGGGTGACCTCGTACCCGTGCGACTGGAGGCCGAGGGCGAGCTGGAGACCGGACTGGCCGGCTCCGACGACGAGTATCTTCCGCATGCGGGGAACTCCTTGGGGGCCCTACTCGGGGGCCTTACTCGGGGGTTTCGTCGAGCGCGTGGCCCACCAGGGCCAGGAGGGTCTCGATCACCGAGATCCGGCGCCGCGCATCCATGATCATGACAGGTATGTGCGTGGGGATCGTGAGCGCCTCCCGCACGTCCTCCGGCTCGAACAGCTCGCTGCCGTCGAAGTGGTTGACGGCGACGACGTAGGGCAGTCCGCAGCTCTCGAAGTAGTCCAGCGCGGGGAAGCAGTCCTTGAGGCGGCGGGTGTCGGCGAGCACGACCGCGCCGATCGCGCCGCGCACCAGGTCGTCCCACATGAACCAGAAACGCTGCTGCCCCGGCGTCCCGAACAGGTAGAGCACCAGGTCGTCGTCGAGCGTGAGGCGGCCGTAGTCCATGGCGACCGTGGTGGTGGTCTTCTCGGGCGTGCCGGTGAGGTCGTCGGTCTCCTCGCCGGCCTCGGTCATCAGCGCCTCGGTCTGGAGGGGCTCGATCTCCGAGACGGTGCCGACGAGGGTGGTCTTGCCGACGCCGAAGCCGCCCGCGACCACGATCTTGGTGGCTATGGGGGCGCGGGTGCGGTCCGTCTGCCACGGCTGAAGGGGCTCGTCGGGCTCGGTCAGGGGCTCGACGAGGGGGGCGACGCCATAGGAGGAGGCGGCGTCAGAGACGACGGAGTCCACTCAGCACCCTTTCCAGCAGAGCGCGGTCGGGACGGCCCGTACCGTGAGCGGTACCGGTGCCGTACACACGGATCTTTCCCTGGTCCGCGAGGTCGCTGAGGAGCACCCGGACCACGCCGAGCGGCATCTTCAGCAGCGCGGCGATCTCGGCCACCGTGCGCATACGGCGGCACAGTTCGACGATGGCCCGCAGCTCCGGCATGACCGTGGACTTGAGCGAGCCGTTCGTCAGTTCCCTGCGTTCCTCGGGGGCTTCGAGAGCCGCCACGAACGTCTCGACGAGCAGGACGTGTCCGAAGCGGGTGCGGCCGCCGGTGAGCGAATAGGGGCGCACCCGGGCGGGTTTGCGGTCGCCGCCGCGGACCGGGAGCTGCTGCCTGCCGCCCTGCGGCTGCTGCGGGACGGCGCTCATCGGATGCTCCCCGTCGTGGCGGACTCCAGCGACTGCCGCAGCTCGCTGCGCAGTTC
This sequence comes from Streptomyces hayashii, assembly GCF_024539815.1. Lineage (GTDB taxonomy): Bacteria > Actinomycetota > Actinomycetes > Streptomycetales > Streptomycetaceae > Streptomyces > Streptomyces hayashii. The sequence goes on along the minus strand of NZ_JAHHIU010000167.1, from coordinate 8,619 downwards.
GGGGGTCAGGACGTGTCCGGCACGGCCCACGAAGAGGGCCATGTGGTAGGCCACCACGCTCATGTCGCAGTCGGCGGAGCCGTGCACGCCCAGGAGCGAGCCGTCGCTGATCGACATGACGAAGAGGCTGCCCTCGTCCATCGCGATCATGGTGTGTTTCACCCCGCCGAACGCGATGAGCTTGGCGGCGCCGATGGTCAGGCTGCCGATGCCCGAGACGATGGTGGCGAGGTCGGCGGAGGAGCCGCGTGGGCCGGCGGGCCTGGTGTCGCGGGCCTGGCGGGCCTCGTCGTTGTGAGCTGCGTCCGAGGACAGCAGGAGCAGTCCGTCCGAGGACACGACGGCGACGGACTGGATGCCGGGGACCTCCTCCACGAGGTTGGTCAACAGCCAGTGCAGGTTGCGGGCTTCACTGCTCAGTCCGAAGGTGCTGGGCGCGGTCAACTGCTTGCCTCCTCGACGGTGCCCCCCGTGTCTTCTTCGGCGTGTGCGGGTGCTTCTTGAGCTGCTTTTCGTGCGGAGTTCCGTGCTGCGTCGCGTACTGCCTCTTGCGACGGGACCCGGTTCTGGCCCGTCTTCTCGGCGATCTCCGCCTCCACCTCGCGGTAGCCGGCCTCCGCCCCCCGGCGGAAACCGCCCAGACGGCGGCGGAGGGCTTCCGCGTCGACCGAACCGGTCCGCTGGCGCGGGGCGTGGGCGGGTGCGGTGATCCTGGGTGTGCGCTTGGGGAGGCCCTTGTCGGTGAGGGGTTCCTCCGGGACGTCGGGCGTGCGTGCGTGTTCCGTCCCGGCTTCGCCCGCGGCGGCCTCGTCGGCGGGTGCGGGCGGCTCCTGGGTCGCGTCCTCGCGGTCGGCGGCGGGCGACGCGTGGGCGTGCTCGTCCGGACCGGCGGCGTGGGCGTGGGCATGCTCGTCCTGACCGGCGCCGGGCTCCTCCTGGGGGCTCGGCAACAGGAGTTCCATGGTCGTCTCGGCGGGCGACTCCACCGGGCTCTTCGCCTGGCGTACGGCCTTCTCGGCCAGTGCGACCAGTGGATCGGCGGGCTTCGAACGGCCCGGCAGGACGTTGGAGTTGGCCTCCGCGTCGGCGCCGGGCAGGGAGAAGGCGTGGGCGGCCGCGGCGGACGGCGCCGAGGAGGGGATCGCGGCGGCCGGGGCGGCGGCGAGGAGCTGGGTCGGCAGGACGACGACGGCGGCCACCCCGCCCTGCTTCTGCTCGCGCAGCCGGACGCGCACCCCGTGCCGGTGGGCCAGCCGGGCCACCACGTACAGGCCGAGGCCGAGTCCTTCCTCGCCCTCCTGGTCGTAGGGGGTCTCGGGGTCGAACTCGGCGAGGCGGCCGTTGAGCCGGCCGAGCCGGTCGGCCGGGATCCCGATGCCCTCGTCCTGGACGGAGAGCATGACCTCGCCGTTCTCCAGCAGCCAGCCGGAGACCTCGACGGGCAGGTCCGGCGGGGAGAACGCGGTGGCGTTCTCCATGAGTTCGGCGAGCAGGTGGGAGAGGTCGTCGGCGGCGAAGCCCGCCACGTGCGCGTGCGGGGGCAGCGCCGAGATGCGCACGCGCTCGTAGCGCTCGATCTCGCTGACCGCCGCGCGGACCACGTCGACCAGCGGGATGGGGCCCGCGTGCTGCTGGACGTGTTCCGTGCCGGCCAGGACCAGCAGGTTCTCGCTGTGCCGGCGCATGACCGTGGCGAAGTGGTCGAGCTTGAAGAGGGTGGCCAGCCGGTCGGGGTCCTGCTCGCGCTCCTCCAGCCCCTCGATGACGGCGAGTTGGCGCTCGACCAGGCCGAGGGTGCGCAGGGCGAGGTTGACGAAGGTGCCGCTGATGCTGTCCCGCAGGCCGTCCAACTGGGCGGCCGAGGAGTCGAGTTCGGCGCGCAGTTCCTCGCGGGCGTCGGCCATCCGCTGGCGCTGCCCCACGAGGTGCTTGCGGTCGGACTCCAGGGTGGCGACGCGCTCGTGGAGGGCGACGGCGTGCTGGTGCAGGGCGTTGACGGAGCGGACGACCTGGGCGAACTCGTCGTTGCGGCCGGTGAAGGCGACCGGCTCCTCGGCGGCGGGGTGCTCGGCCCCGGCCAGCCGCGCCGACCCCCTGCGCAGCACGGACAGCGGACGGGTGAGGCTGCGCGCCATGCCGGTGGCCACCGCGACGGCGAGCAGCATCAGCGCGCCGAGGACGGCTACGCGGATCTCCAGGTCGGTGACGTCGTCGTCGCGCAACCGGGCGAGGTCCTCGACGCGGTGGCCGTACAGGGAGGACTCGGCCCCGCGCATCAGGTCGAGGCGGGCGGAGAGCGCGGCGTCCAGCTTCTTGACGCCGGTGTCCAGCTCGCGGTCGCTCAGCTCCGGCTGGTCGGTGAGGGACGCGAGGTAGGCCTCGGCGGCGTCGACGTCGCCGCCGGTGACCGTGGAGTCGTAGGAGGCCACCGCGTCCTCGGGCGCGCTCTCGCGGAAGTCGGCGAGGGCGGCGTCGGAGCGCAGCCGGGCCTGTTGAGCGGCGGCGGTGAGGGCGTCACGCTGCTCTGTGTCGGCGTCGGAGGAGACCTTCTCGGTGCTCGACCGGCCGGTGACGGGGTCGTAGGAGGTCTCGTCGCGCGTCGGCACGTTCAGCGCCGCGAGCAGCAGCCCCCGGGTCGCGGAGGCCTGCTGGACGGCGCTGTCGAGTTCGGCGAGGGCGTACGCGCCGGATCCGGCGCGCGGCGGCGTCTGCTCGGCCAGGCGGTCGACGAGGAGGTGGAGCGCGGCGATGACCTGGGAGTAGCCCTGGTGCGCCTGGAAGGCGGTGCTCTTGCCGGTGAGGGCCGACTGCCGCACGGACGGCACGGCGTCGAGGGCCTGGCGCAGCGCGGCGGAGACGTCCGTCTGGGCGATCAGCTCGCGCGCCTGGCGGTCGACCCGGGCGCTGCCCTGCGCGGAGGGCGCCTTCGCCTTGACGCGGCCGGCCGCCACGTAGGTGGTGACCTCGTCGCGTTCGTCCGCCAGGGACTGGGCCAGGGCGAGGGCGTCCTGGCTCTGTTCGGCCAGGGTGACCAGATCCTGGGAGTCCTTCAACTGGCCGGACGCGGCCAGGATCGAGGGCGCGCCGGCTCCGGCGACGGCGGCGGCCACCACGGCCACCGCGACGATCAGCCGGTTGCGTACGTGGGTCGGGCGGCCCTTGCCGACAGGGGTGCGCTCCGCGCCCCCCTCGGAGGCCGTCTGGCTGCCTGTACGCCGAGGCCGCGTCTTCTGCACCGGTGCTCGCATTCCTGACTCGTGTACCCATGGGCCGGATGTGACGCTCCGTCAACTGGTGCGTGCGTCCGGTACGGTTCCCGACCCTCCCAGTGCCGGTGTGCGGGGTCCGCGCATCGCTTGCCCCGCCACCCGAAGGAGTGAACATCGGAGGGGAGTTGGCGGGCAAGTTCCCCTGGCGCGTGCGACGGCCCTGCCCGGCCGGCCGGTTGGACGTGGGCGGCGGGCTTTGGCAGTATTCGCCGCCACGCCTTCCCGGAGTGCTTCATTCCCACCCAAAGCAGGCGTCTGACCTGCGGTGGTGCGCCCTTTCGGGGAGCGATGCCAGCCTTTCGCGAAGGCTGTGAAGGGGTCGTGCAGACTGGCCGGATGCGCACGGAACTTGTGTCGGACGGCGGCGATCCGGCCCGCCCCAACGAGGACTTCGCGAGTGTCGGGCTTCCCGCCTCCGGGCAGGGCGGTTCGCTCGTCCTGCTGGACGGGGTGACGCCGCCGCGGGGCGGCGCGGGCTGTCTGCATTCGGTCCCCTGGTTCACGGCACGACTCGGCGGCGCCCTGACCGAACTGACCGTTTCACTACCGAATATCCCCCTGGCCGAGGCGCTCGCCCTCGCCATCGCGCGTACCGCCGGGGCCCATGCGGGAACCTGTGACCTTTCTCACCCGCGCACACCGCAGGCCACGGTGGTCCTCGCGCGGTGGTCGCCGGAGAGCGTCGAGTACCTGGTCCTGTGCGACGCGACGCTCCTGCTGGCGTCGCCGGACGGCAGGGTCGACCCCGTGCGCGACGACCGGCTCGCGAGGCTGCCGCGGGCCCTGTTGCGGAGCGCCGACGTCGTGGACGGCACCCTGCGCAACAAGGAGGGCGGGTTCTTCACGGCCGCGGCCGATCCCTCGGTGGCCGCCCGCGCGGTGACGGGCGTCGTGCCACGCGCCGAGGTCGCCGCGCTGGCCGCCCTGTCGGACGGGGCCTCCCGCTGGACGGAGCTGTTCCGGCAAGGCGACTGGTCCGACCTGTTCGCCCTGGTCCGCGAGGAGGGAGCGCGGTCGCTGGTGGACCGGGTCCGGCGGCTGGAACGAGCGGACGACGAGGCCGGGCGCCCCTGCCTGGTCCGGGCGAAGACGCACGACGACGCGACGGTGGTGTACGCGCACCTGTGAAACCGCGGAGTCCGGTCCGCAGCGGGCCGCAGCGGGCCGCACCGGTCCGCGCCGGTCCGCACTGGGCCGCGCCGAGCGGGGACCGACAGGGATCTGGAGGTCGTGGTGGGGCCCAGGACGCGGTGACGAGGCCCGGGAGGTCGTGGTGAAGCCCGGGGGCATGCCGGAGGAGCGGGCCGGTGGAGCGGGCCGGAGGAGCGGGCCGGTGGAGCGGAGCGGAGGCCGGGGCGCGCCCGGCCGGGGTCACTTCTCCATGCCCCGGTTCAGCTGGTGCAGCAGTCGGGCCAGCTCGGTGACCTCGGTGCGGTCCCAGTGGGAGAAGTGACTGACGTACCGCTCGCGGCGGGCCTCGCGGACCCGGCTCACCCGGCTGCGGCCCTCCTCGGTGAGATCGACCAGCCAGGCACGGCCGTCCGCCGGGTCCGGCGCGCGGGCGATCAGGCCGAGCTGTTCCAGGGCCCGCAGCTGCCGGGACATGGTGGCCTTGCCGACGCCGATGTACGCGGCGAGCTCCGTGGCGCGCTGGCGGCCGCACTCCTCCAGCCGCACGAGCAGGCCGTAGGCGGCGGACTCCAGGTCCGGATGGACCTCGCGGGCCATCTCCCCCTGATTGGCGCGGGCGCGCCGCAGCAGCACCGTGAGCTCCCGCTCCAGGGAGAGGAACTCCCGGTCGCCCTGTTCCACGCCACGCGACGACCGTCCGTCGTCGTTCGTGTCCTCGTGCACGTCAGCACCCCTGATCTCACCGGTCGCCGCGGTCGCGCAGCGCTCAAGTATTCCCCAGGCACAGGCCGACGGCGCTTCCCAGGGCCGTGTCCCGGACACGGCGAAGGCCCGGGCCTCCCTCACGGGACCCGGGCCGCGCCGTCCCGCGGCGTCCGTCACGCCGCCACGGGAACCTCCGGCGCGGCGCCGTTCACGGCGGGCGCGAGCGCCAGTTCCAGGACCTGGCGGACGTCGGTCACGGCGTGGACGTCGAGCTTGTCCAGCACCTCGGCGGGGACGTCGTCCAGGTCGGGCTCGTTGCGCTTGGGGATGATCACGGTGGTGACGCCGGCCCGGTGCGCGGCGAGCAGCTTCTGCTTCACGCCGCCGATGGGCAGCACCCGGCCGGTGAGGGACACCTCGCCGGTCATCGCCACGTCCGTGCGGACGAGCCGCCCGGACAGCAGGGACGCGAGGGCCGTCGTCATGGTGACGCCGGCGCTCGGGCCGTCCTTGGGGACCGCGCCCGCCGGGAAGTGGATGTGCACGCCCCGGTCCTTGAGGTCGCCCACGGGCAGTTCCAGTTCGGCGCCGTGGCTGCGCAGGAAGCTGAGCGCGATCTGCGCCGACTCCTTCATCACGTCGCCGAGCTGACCGGTCAGGGTCAGGCCCGCCGCGCCCGTCTCCGGGTCGGCCAGCGACGCCTCGACGTACAGGACGTCGCCGCCGGCGCCGGTGACCGCGAGGCCGGTGGCGACCCCGGGGACGGCGGTCCGGCGTTCGGCCGGGTCCTGGGCGGACTCGGGCACGTGGTGCGGCCGGCCGATCAGGGCGCGCAGGTCCTCGTCCCGGACGGTGAAGGGGAGTTCCCGCTCGCCCAGTTCGTGCTGGGCCGCGACCTTGCGCAGCAGGCGGGCGAGGGACCGCTCCAGGGTGCGCACGCCGGCCTCGCGGGTGTACTCGCCGGCGAGCTTGCGCAGCGCGCTCTCGTCGAGGACGACCTCCTCGGAGTCCAGGCCCGCCCGCTCCAGCTGGCGCGGGAGCAGGTGGTCGCGGGCGATGACGACCTTCTCGTCCTCGGTGTAGCCGTCGAGGCGGACCAGCTCCATGCGGTCGAGCAGGGCCTCGGGGATGGCTTCGAGCACGTTGGCGGTGGCGAGGAAGACCACGTCCGAGAGGTCGAGCTCGACCTCCAGGTAGTGGTCGCGGAAGGTGTGGTTCTGCGCCGGGTCGAGCACTTCGAGGAGGGCGGCCGCCGGGTCGCCCCGGAAGTCGGAGCCCACCTTGTCGATCTCGTCGAGCAGGACCACCGGGTTCATCGACCCGGCTTCCTTGATCGCCCGCACGATCCGGCCGGGCAGCGCGCCGACGTAGGTGCGGCGGTGGCCGCGGATCTCGGCCTCGTCGCGGACGCCGCCGAGGGCGACGCGGACGAACTTGCGGCCCATGGCGTGGGCGACGGACTCGCCGAGCGAGGTCTTGCCGACGCCGGGCGGCCCGACGAGGGCCAGGACCGCGCCGCCGCGCCGGCCGCCGACGACCCCGAGGCCGCGGGCGTTGCGGCGCTTGCGCACGGCCAGGTACTCGGTGATGCGCTCCTTCACGTCCTCCAGGCCCGCGTGCTCGGCGTCGAGGACGCGCTGAGCGCCCTGGATGTCGTAGGCGTCCTCGGTGCGTTCGTTCCACGGCAGTTCGAGGACGGTGTCCAGCCAGGTGCGGATCCAGGAGCCCTCGGGCGACTGGTCGCTGGAGCGCTCCAGCTTGTCGACCTCCTTGAGGGCGGCCTCGCGGACCTTCTCGGGCAGGTCGGCGGCCTCGACGCGGGCGCGGTAGTCGTCGGACTCCTCGGCCGCGTCCTTGCCGTCGCCGTTGAGGTCGCGCAGTTCCTTGCGGACGGCTTCGAGCTGACGGCGCAGCAGGAACTCGCGCTGCTGCTTGTCGACGCCTTCCTGGACGTCCTTGGCGATGGTCTCGGCGACGTCCTGTTCGGCGAGGTGGTCGCGCAGTTGCCGGGTGGCGAGCTTCAGTCGGGCCACCGGGTCGGCGGTCTCCAGGAGCTCCACCTTCTGTTCGGTGGTCAGGAACGGCGAGTAGCCCGAGTTGTCGGCGAGCGCGGAGACGTCGTCGATGGCCTGGACGCGGTCGACGATCTGCCAGGCGCCGCGCTTGCGGAGCCAGGCGGTGGCGAGCGCCTTGTATTCCTTGACGAGTTCGACGACGTGGCCGGGCAGCGGGTCGGGGACGCTCTGCTCGACCGTGGCGCCCTCCACCCACAGCGCGGCGCCCGGTCCGGTGGTGCCGGCGCCGATCTTCACGCGGCCGCGGCCGCGGATGAGCGCGCCCGGGTCGCCGTCGGCCAGCCGGCCGACCTGCTCGACGGTGCCGAGCACACCGGTGCTCGCGTACGCGCCGTCGACGCGCGGCACCAGCAGGACGCGTGGCTTGCCCGGTTCCGCACGGGCGGCGGCCTGCGCGGCCTCCACCGCGGCGCGTACGTCGGTGTCGTTGAGGTCCAGTGGAACCACCATGCCGGGGAGCACGACCTCGTCATCGAGAGGCAGCACGGGCAGGGTGAGCGGAGCGGACGTCGATGCCATGATCTCCCCTTCGGCAGTCAAGTTGAGCTATGCCGACTCAATGCACGTGAGTCTTCGAATGTTCCCCGAACTCCCGCGCGTTCGCTGTGGGCGATCAAGGCTGTCGCGGCGGCCCGACCCGGGCGTACGGTCGGAGGTAATAGGCAAGTAACAATACTGACTCTTACGCAGTCTCTCTCGGGGGGTCGTCATGGATCGTTTCGTCCGGGCATGGGTGGACGGGTGGGTCGTGTCGCGGGGGGCCGCTCCGCCCGTGGCCGAGCCCTGGGGCTGGACCGTCGACGTGGGAACGGGCGTCGAGCACGCCACCCGGCATGTGCTCGGCCACACCCACGACGCGGTGACGGAGCCGACCGTGCGGAACGTGGCGGGCGCGGTCACCGGGGCGGGCGTCTGGCTGAAGGTGTTCGCCGACCCGGCCGTGGTCGGACCCTGGCTGGGGCCCGGCTGGTGGATCGACCCCGAGCCCGGCTTCCTGATGACGGCCCCGCTCGCGGCCACCCCGCCCGGCGCCGCCCCCGACGGCTACCGGATCCGCACGTGGTCGCGCGGCGGCGTCACGCGCACCATGGTCGCCGCCCCGGACGGCTCCCTGGCGGCACGCGGGCAGATGGCGCCGACGGGCGCCACGGCGGTCGTCGACCAGATCGAGACCTCGCCCGGCCACCGCCGTCGCGGACTCGGCGCCCTCGTGATGCGGACCCTGCACCACGCGGCGGCCGGGCAGGGCGCCCGGACCGGCATTCTGGGGGCGACCCCTCAGGGGCGGGCACTGTACGGGTCCCTGGGGTGGCGCGTCGAGTCCTCGCTGACCAGCGCCAAGTTCACGGGAGCCACACGAAGGTGACGTCGGGCGGCCGTGGGGGCGCACCCCTTGGCGCCGCACGACGGGGCACGCCCCTCGCGCCCCCCGCCCGTAC
>NZ_JAHHIU010000166.1 GCF_024539815.1 Streptomyces hayashii | reverse complement strand
GTCCTGCGCGCCGGTGGGTGGGGTCGCGGTGACGGTCTCGTCGGTGGCGGATGCGGGGGTGATCGTGCCGTCGGTGGTGGGGTCGGCCGTCGTCCGCCCCACGGTGTGCGCCGGTTCGCCTCGGGAGTCGTCGGCGGCCGTGTCGTCGGCGGCCGTGTCGTCGGCGGCCGTGTCGTCGTCGGTGGGACGGTGGCCGGTCGTCGTCGTGGTGTCCGTCGCGGCCTCCCCTGGGCGTGGCGCCACCGGTTGCGCCACGGTGGCGGGCCGGGAGGCCGACGCGGCGGTGTGCGGCACGTCCCCGGCGCCGGGGACGGCCGGAGCGGTGGAGGAGGAACCGTCCGGGCCCGGGGCCGTATCGCGGGGCGGCGACGTGTCCGGGTCGGCCTGGGCGGTCCCGTCGGCTTCGTCGACGTGCGTGGGCGCGCCTGCGGGGGCCGCGTCGCGTCCCGTGCCGGGGCGGCCGCTCCCGCCGCCCGTGACCGGTCCGCGGCTCTCACCGGGCGTGGCCGGATGCGTGGACGACGCTGCGGGCGCGGTGGTCCCTTGGGCGGCGCCCTGGGGGACGCCGCCGCGGGGCGCCGCGGTGGACCCGGCGCCGCCCGAGCCCGCGGCGGTCCCGGGGATCCCGGGGCTCTCGACGTGCAGTGAGGGGCTCGCCGGGTCGAGGTGCGCCGGGTCCGTGTAACCGGAGCCGACGGTGGGCACGGGCGACGCCGGATCGGAACCCGACCCGTCGCCGGTGCCGGCGGGCGCACCGCTCGCCGGGGAGCCCGGGGCGGTGGGCTGCTCGTCCTCGCCCTCGGCGCCGCGCCCGGTGTCGAGCCCGGCATCGGGCCCGTTGACCGTCCCGGCGGGCTGCCCCCCGGAGAACTTGGTGTTGATCCACGTGCCCGAGCCCACGGCGCCCGTGTGGAGCACGTGTTCGGACCGGTTGCTCAGGCCCGCGCCGACGAACGTGTCCGGGGACGTGGCCCAGTTGCCGTAGAACAGTCCGCCGCCGACCACCTCGGCCAGGGACTCGCCGCCCGCTTCACCGACGGCGAGGCTTCCGCCCGAAAGGCGCCGCCCCTGCGACGGCTCGACGGGTACGGCCGGCCCCGTGCCCGTCGTGCCCGCGGGGTGCTGTCCGGGCACGGGGTTGTGCGTCGGGGCGTCGGTCTTCCTGCCGATCTTGGGGAGGACGTCGCCGGCCAGGTCCTTGACCGGGGTCGTCCCCTTGACGCTCCTCTTCAACCCGTCGAAGACACCCTGGCTGCCCTTGGCGATCGGCGCGATGAACGCCCCCGCGAACGCGCCGAACGCGCCGTCCTGCGCGATCTGCTTCCAGTCGAAGCCCTTGGGGCTGAACTCGCCCGACGTGAAGGCGATCATGCCCAGGCGCACCGCGAACGACTGGAACGCCTCCTCCAGTGCCTCACTCAGGATGGGCAGCACATGGGTGCGCCGCATCAGCGTGTCCATGAGCGTGAGGATCACGACGCGGCTGCGGGCCTTGGCCACGGCGGCCCGGCCGGCCGCCGCCCCGCCGCTGAACACCGACAGGGCGAAGACGACGACGAGCTCGGCCATGAGGCGGATCACCTCGGCGATGATCTGCCACTTGGCCTCCTTGATCTGGTAGGAGGTCCGGACCCTGTTGTCGGCGATCTCGTCCAACTGCCGTGAGAACTGGGAGAGATGGGCGGTACCGCCCTGGTCCACGAACATGCGCATCGCGCGTACGTAGTTCTGCCCGGCCTGGGGCGGCAGTGCCCTGGCGGCGCCACCGATCGACTTCTCGATCAGATCGGCCAGTTCGTCCAGATTCCTGGACAGCTTCCGGTACGGCGCATGACTCTCGCGCGCCAGGTCCTCGTTCGCCTGGATGAGCCGTTCGCCGATGAGGACGAACAGCATGTTGTTCACCGGCTTCGAGGCCTGGATCGCCATGTCGGGTCAGCTCTTTCTGCCGGTTCCGGTGTCGCCGGCGCCCTGGGACCGGTGGATCGCGTCGAGGTTCCCCGCCTGGGTCTTGAGGATGTTCCGAGCGTTCTCAAGGCTGCCGTGGGAGACCGCGCCGACCGCGTCGGCGACCGCCCTGCCGGTGTCGGTCGTCGACGTCCGTTCCTTGTCGAGGCTCTTGCGCAGCGACCGCCCGTAGCTGTCGTGGCCCTCCCAGCCGCTCGTCGCCCGCGCGCCCTCGGTGAAGTCGCGGACGATGGAACCGGACACGTCAGCGATCTTGTTGATGAGCTCCGCCGCCCTGCGGACCTCTTCCGGTTGCGCGCTGTAGGGGGCGCCGGTGTCAGACATCGCGCTCGTCCTCCGCGTCCTCGTGGATCTCGTCGCGCAGCCGGTTCCTGGAGGGAGCGGGGGCGGTGTGCTCGGCCTCCTCGGCACCGGGACCGAAGATCGCGGTCCAGTCGACGTCCACCCCGGTCATCTCCGGCACGGCGCCGCTCGGCCGGGTGAACGGCTCGAACGTCTCCCGCACCTGCCGGTACATCTGCGTGCGGGCACGCTCGGCCGCCTCCAGCACACCGGCGGCGAGCTCACCCGCGGTCATCGTCCGGTACTTGCCGTCGAGGAACCTCAGTGCCGTGAGTTCGCCCTGGTGGCCGACCGTGACCTCGACCGCGCGGTCCTTGGAGCGCACGGTGCAGGTGGCGTGGCGCAGTTCCGCCTCGGCCTCGGCCACGGCCCGCTGGGTGGCGTCGAGTTCGGCCATCGCCCGGCTCAGCCGCTGCTCGATCGATCCCAGCGGCGTCACCGGCTCCTGGGGCGCGTCCTTGCCGCCGTCGTCGTTCATCGTCCTGTCTCCGTTCATCGTCCGATCACCGCCGGAGCGCCTCCCTCGTCCGTGCCCCACACGTCGTCGTCCTCCTCCGTCCCCCAGTTCGACCGCACGCGATCACCGGACTCGGTGGACCGGCCTCCCTGACCGCCGGCGACCCCCAGGGGGGCGTACGGGGTGGACGTGGTGACGGGGCGTCCGCCTCTGGTGACGATCACGTCCTCGTCCTCGTCGGCCGCGGCGGCGCCCCGGCCTCCGCGCCGTCGGCGCAGTGCGGCGCCGTCGCCGTCGGTGAGCACCGAGCGGACGCGTTCGCCGTTCGATCCGCCCGCGCCGCCTCCCCCCGCACCGCCCATGCCGCCCATCGCGCCCATGCCGCCCATGCCGCCGAAGGCCATGGGGTTCAGCGGCATCCCGCCGCTGGCGTCCTGGGCGGCGGAGGAGGAGTTACTCGCTGAATCGGTGGAGTCACCGGTCGGGGCGCCGAGCGCGCCGCCGTCGTACGGGGTGCTGTCGTACTCCTCGTAGGAGTCGGAGCCGGAGCCTCCGGTCCCGGCGGAGTCGGCTCCTCCGCCGAGACCGGCCAGGTCCGGGTTGAGCGGGGTGACCGTGGGACCGCCCGGGCCGAGTCCCGGTACGGGGCTGTCGAAGTCGTAGTCGTCGGCGTCGTCGCCGGGCTGGTCGGGCCGGTCGGGCCCGGACGGACCCGGCTCGGGGAGACCGTCGTTCAGCCCGGAGGCCCCGCCGCCGCCCGCACCCGCGCCACCGGAGGTGCCGCCGCCGCCCTGGGAGCCGGCGCCTGCGGACGAGCCGTCCAGGTCGGTGGTGGTGACCTTCCCGTCGGGGTCGGTGGTGATGACCGTGCCGTCGGGTTCGACCGTCTGGACCGACCCGTCCGGGTACTTCGTGGTCAGCGAACCGTCCGGGTTCAGCGCGGTCGTGCTGCCGTCGGGGTTGGTGAACTGCTTTCCGGAGCCGAGGGGGTCGGTGTGCGTCGTGCCGTCCGGGGAGGTGGTCGTCATCGTGCCCCTGGACGGGTCGACGGTCTCCTTCGTGCCGTCCGGGTAGCTCGTCGTCAGCGTGCCGTCCGGGTTCAGCTTCGTGACGGCGCCGCTGGGCGTGGTGACCGTGCCCGGTGACGGATCCAGCTGCGAGGAGTGGACGGTCCCGTCGGGGTCGGTAGTGGTCACCGTGCCGTCGGGTTGGATCGTCTGGACCGACCCGTCCGGGTACTTCGTGGTCAGCGAACCGTCCGGGTTCAGCACGGTGGTGCTGCCGTCGGGGCCGGTGACCGGTCTGCCCCGGCCGACGGGGGTCGTGGCGCTCTTTCCGTCGGGGGAGGTCGTGGTCATGACCCCGGTGGACGGGTTGAGCACCGTGACCGTGCCGTCGGGGTAGGCGGTGGTCAGGGTCCCGTCGGCGGCGCGGGTGGTGGTGCTGCCGTCGGGGTTGGTGAGGGTGCCGGCGCCGTTCGAGTCCGATGTGTCCGAGCCGGGGCCGAACGGGAGGTCGTTCAGTGGTGAGGTGACCGGCGGAGCGGAGCCGCCCGTGGCGTTCCCTTGGCCGCCGAAGGCGCCGTCCAGGCTGTCGCCGATCCCGTCACCGAGCTGGTTCAGGCTCTTGTCCAGGTTGCGGACGCCTTCGCCGAAGCCGTCGGCGACATCGCCCAGGCTGTTGTTCACGTCCTTGGCGAAGCCGTTCATGCCCTCGTTGAGCCGCCCGCCGAAGCCCCCCAGCTCGTGGCCGACACCTTCGGCGAAGTCCTTCATGCCCGCGTTCACCTGCCGGCCGAGGTTTTCGAGGACCTTGCCGAGGTCGTCCCCGTCCTTCTTGGCCTCCTCCTTCGCTCGCCGCGCCTCCTCCTTCGCGGCCCGCTCCTCCTCCTTCGCGAGCCGTGTCTCCTCCTTCTGGTACGCCTCGGTCAGGCTGGTGGCGTCCCTCGTGCGCAGCGGGACGGCGACCTGCTTCGCGACGTCGAGCCATTGGTTGCTCAGACGCGCCAGGGCCTCCCGGGTCTGCTTCTCGACGTAGTGGTCCTGCCACTCCCGCCATCTCGTGACGGCCAGCTCGCCCAGCTTCACCCAGGCAGCGTCCTTGCTGAGGTCCCCGTACACCGGGTGGACCTGGAGGAAGTCGGCTGTGGTCTGGATGGTCGGCGTACGAGGCGCCCCGGCGTAGGTGGTCCCCCCCGACCGCTTGACCACCTGGGTGAGATTGTGGCTGAACAGCCACCGGACCAGCTCGTCCAGCAGTCCCACGACCACGCGGTGCGGATCGTGCCGGCCGGAGTCGGCCCAGTCCTGCCACGCGTAGTGCAGCACCTTCGCCTGAGCGAGCAGGTTGCGCTGCGCGACCGTCACCGCGTGCCCGGGTTCGGACGTGGGCGCGTATCCGTCGACCGTGAGGTGCGGGCCCACATAGCCCTTGCCTCCCAGCTGGTCCGCATAACCGGCGTAGTTCTTGTGCAGTTGCTCGATCAGGCCGCGGAAGACCCCGGCGGCCTTTCCGTGCCAGGAGGACTGCTCCGAGCCCAGGGCCTTCTGCCACTGCTCCAGGGTCTCCGCGCGGCGCACGAAGAACTCCTTGGTCCGGTCGAACGCCTGCGCCGTGCGGGTGAACGAGAGCAGATCGACGGCACTGCTGTCGGGCACGAACTGTCCGGCGAAGGAGAAGTCCTTGGTGCTGTACTTCCTGTCCTCGTCGGTCAGCGCCCCCAGGGCGTTTCTGCCTCCGAAGATGTACTGGGCCATGGCGGACGCGTCCCACTGGTCGCCGCCGATGCCGGTGAAGGTGTTGTCGGCCGCCCACTTGCCGCCCAGGGGGTCCTTGGTCTCGTCGAAGAACAGGGCCCTGCCGTTCTTGTCGGCCAGGACGCCGATCAGCACGATCCGGACCCGTTTCAGCTTCACGCCGCCATGCGCGCCGTCGCCGCCCGACGAGGTGTAGAAGACGACGTCGTAGTCCTCGCCCGAGCGTGCGTTCCGGCCGATGTCGTCCAGATGCACCGCCCTCGTGCCAAGGTTTTCGATCCCGTGGCGGAAGAGGGGGACGCCCTTGTCGCTCTTGAGCTTCTCGAAGAGCTGGCTCCGGCTGGGCATGGTGTAGCCGGTGAAGAGGGAAACGGCCCTGGCCCAGTAGTCGTCTTCAGGTGTGCTGTCAGCCATGGCGGAGGACTCCCAGGATGCGGAGGGGGCGGCTCAGGAGCGGGAGGACGAGCCGTGGCCCAGGTCGTTGTCGACGTCCGCGAAGACGTCGAGCAGCTTCTCGCCGTCGACGGCGGCCAGACTGTCGCTCTGGTTGCGCAGCAGCGTGTCGACGGTCGTCTGCAGATTGCTCTCGATGTCCTTGAACAGGGTCTGCTGTGCCACGAGGACGTCGTCCAAGGCCTGGGCGGACTTGGTCAGGCCTTCGACCAGCGCCTTGCCGTGCACCAGGTCGTCGCCGGCCATGGCGCCGACGGCGAGGACCGGGTTCTGGTTGAGCGTCTCGGGGGTGGTACGCCCCTCGACCAGACTGCTGAGCGCGGGAACGGCGGGGTACTTCCCGGACTTCGGCTGGTCCGCGCGGATCGCCCTCAGCGCCTTGCTGAAGTCGGCCACCTCTTCGATGAACCGGTTGAGTTCCTTGGAGTCGAGGTGCGTCAGATCGAGATCGGTCACTGTCCGTCCTCCTGAGTACTCGCCCGCCGCCCGGTAACGGGGGGCCGGGCGGCGGGCGAGGGCGCGAGCAGGGGGACGCTCGCGCCGTCCGGGCGGCTCAGCGGCCGATGGTGACCTCTGACCACATCTGGGACAGGGAGTTCTCGCTGTACTTGTAGTTGTCGGAGATGTCCGTCAGCAGGCCGGCGTGCGAGACGAGGAGCTGCTCCATGTTCCGCACGGCCTGGTCCCACGTCGCCTGCTTCTGCCGGTAGACGTCGGCGTCGGCGCCGTACCAGGTGTTCTTCAGCTCGTTGAGCTCCGCTTCCAGGTTGGCCAGGGTGGTGGCGATCGCCTTGGTCTGGCTGACCATGTCGTCCGCCGCGTTCTGCACGTGGGAGTAGGCGACGTAGATGTATCCGTCGGTGAGGTTGTCGCTCATCACTGGTCTCGTCTCGGTCGTCGGTGCGCGAGGGGGCGGCGGGCGGTCAGGCGCCGGTGAGCTGCTGGAAGGCGGAATCCGCGGCGGTACGGGCCCGGATGACGGCCTCGCCCGCGGCGTTCTGGGTCTGCTGGTGCTGTTTCATGCTCAGTTCGAGCGCGTCGACCATGTCCTGGAGGTTCTTCTGGATGACGCCGCACTGCTCGTCCCACATCCTCAGCAGTTGACCGAACTGCCCTCCGTCACTGCCCTGATACGCCGTGGAGAGGCTGCCGCGGGTGGCGTCCACGTCCTGCCGGCATCGCGTGACGCCGTTGCGGGCGGCCTCCAGTGCCTGAATGCCGTTCCGGGTCGACTGTGCGCTCGACTGCTGTCCGCCGCCTGCCATGAGTCTGCTCCTGGGGTGATGAGTCACTGGGAAGGAACCGGCATGAGATTAGAGCCCAACTCAGAAGTAACTAAAGGTTGTTGAGCAAGTTCTGAGCTTTCGTCCATTAAATGATCCGGCCTTTTCTCCGGCATCCGTGAAACGCATGCCCGAAGGGGAAAATCACCTTTCCTCTTCGTCCCTCCCCCGCCTTCGACGGATCACAACGGTTACGGAAAAGCCCTAACGTGGGAGGCGGCCACCCGATCTCCCGAGCACCGGGGCGGCCATCGTCGGCCGGTCACCCCAGGACACGCCCCCCGCCCCGGGGAGACCGCCGGCCACCTGCCTGGCCGCCTGGGCCGAGCACCCTCGCCCCGATGCGTTCGAGCCGATCCGGCTGCAGGCCCGGACGGCGTGGGAGCTCGTTGTCGAGCCCGGCTGCCTCTTGCAGCGCCGAAAGCGCAACGTCGCGCATCGGCAAGGAAGTCGAACCCACTCTCAAGCCGTTCCCGCCCCGGTGGCGCCATCCGGGCCACCGCGGGAAAGGCCCGCACCCGCACGGAAGCACCGAGGCATGGACCGACCCTTGTTCAGCTCAGCCAACTCCCTGTCCGCACGCCGGCACCTGGGTATGTCACCGCACGACGTGGCCAGGGAGATGACGGTTCTCGGCGCCCCCGTCGATCACGAACGGGTCGGCGCCTGGGAGAGCGGCGCGTACCGCCCCACCGAGAATGAGCTGTTCGCCCTCGCGGACGTCCTCTGGTGCCGGACCACCGAACTGATGGGCATCGAAGAACCCCGCACCCTGGCCGAGCACCGGCTCGCCCGGCAGTTCAGCGTGCCGAGGCTGACCCGGACCATCAAAATGGACACCGCCGTATATCTGAAGGCCGAGGCGGAGCACCAGTGGCCGGGGAATTTCCGCCAGACACTGTCCCTTCTGCACGCGCTGAACATCTCCCTGCGGAAATTGGAGGCGGCCACCGGTCCCTGCGACGCGATGTACAACACGCCCTTCTCCGAGGCGGACCAGTAGAGAACTGCTCCTGTCCGGCCGGCCGGACAGGAAAGGGAACGTGCGGTTGTGTGCAGCAGGCCTTTACCTATGCCCTTACGCCCGCACGCCGTTACGCCGTTACGCCGTTGCGCCGTCGGACGCTTTCCGTTGGGTCCCGGCAGCGCGTCGCAGCGTCAGCCGGTAGACGGACGGTGAGATCGCGTAGTGGTCCCGGAAGGCCTGGCGCAGTGTCTCGGTGGAGCCGAATCCGCACCGGCGGGCGACCGAGGCCAGCGGCAGGGCGGTGCCTTCGAGGAGGCGGGCCGCGGCCTCGGTACGGGACCCGCGGACGAAACGGGCCGGTGACCGGCCCAGTTGATCGAGGAAGAGGCGAGAGAGGTGCCGTTCACTGAGTCCGGCCCGCGCGGCCAGGGCCGGGGTGGTCAGGTCACCGTCCGGATGCGCGGTGACGTACTGGACGACCTCGCGCAGCACCCTGTGGTCCGGCGCCGGGTCCTTCACATACATGGACACCTGCGACTGGTTCCCCGGGCGTTGCAGATAGGTGACCAGGAAACGGGCCACGGACCGGGCCAGCGCGGGGCCGTGGTCGGCCTCCACGAAGGCCAGCGCCAGGTCGAGCGCCCCGGTCATGCCGGCCGAGGTGCACACCGGGCCGTCGACGATGAACAGCGGACTCGGATCGACGGTGACCGCGGGGTACTCATCGGCGAGTTCACGGGCGGTCGCCCAGTGCGTGGTCGCCCGACGCCCGTCCAGCAGTCCGGCCGCGGCGAGCACCGACGCTCCCGTGCACACCGAGGCCACTCGGCCAGTGATGCGCGCCAGGCGGCGGACGTGGCGCACGAGCTCCGTGTTCCCGGCGGCGTCCGCGTGCCCGGTCCCACCCGCGACCACCAGGGTGTCGACGGGGTCCCGCACCCGCTCGACAGGGGTGCCGCCCAACAGGGAGAGCCCGCTGGTCCCCCGTACGGGCCGGCCTCGCAGGGAGGCGAGCCGGATGTCGTAACGGGGGTCGGCTCCCTGCTGGTTGGCCACATCGAGGGTGTCGCTGACACAGGCGATGTCGAGCAGGGCCGCCTGGTCGAAGCCGATGATCACCACTTGGTGCGCAGCCTTGGTCACGGCCCAGAGCGTACGGCAGCCCGTCCGGCTGCCATGGTTCACAGGATTCCGGACATGGGGCGGGCAGGCCGGTTGCCGCTTCCCGGAGCGTCCGGAGAGTGTGTGCCTGCCGGACGCGCGTTGCGCGGGCGGACCGACCGGGTGACCGCTCCCCGGCCGGCGCGCGGCCGTACCCCCGAGCGGCTCCGGCCCCACCGCCGCCCCGAGCGGCCCCGAACCTGGGAGCACGACATGTCCCCCACCGACACTGCCCAGCCGGCACAGCCGTCGAAGGGGATGCAGCAGACACAGCAGACACAACTGATACGACAGATGCAGCAGACACGACGAATACAACAGACACAGGCGTCGCAGCCGACGCCGCCGACGCGGGCCGTCGCCTTGGATCCTCGCGCTGCTCCGCAGCTGAAGGCCGGTGTCTCGTCATCAGGCGTCGTACGTCATAGGGCGGCAGGGAAACAAGTGAGAGCAGTCCGTGTGGCCGTTCATGCCGCAGATCGGCTCACCGACGTCGGTCTGCGGACCTGGCTGGAGGAGCACCCCCGGATCATTCTGACGGCCATGGCGGAGGCCGAGGTCGCGGTGGTCCCGGTCACCACGGTCGAGAATTCGGTTCTGGACCTGCTGCGCGGTCTGCCCACCCCGGCGGGCAGCCGCCTGGTGCTGATCGTGAGCGGCGACGGCCAGGCCGACCTGGTCGCCGCGGAGCCCCGGATACGCGCTGTGCTCCGGCGTGCCGAGGTGGACGCCGCGGCGTTGGCACAGGCGGTGCAGGACGTGGCGGAAGGGCGGGCGTCTCTGCCCTCGGCCGTCCAGGGCCGGGTGCTGGACCAGCTGGACCGCATCCAACGCGAGGTCCTGGGTCCCCGTGGCCTGACCGCCTCCGGGCTCAGCAGCCGGGAGATCGAGGTCCTGCGGATGCTGGCGGACGGTCGGACCCTGTCCGAGATCGCCGCCGAACTGAGCTACTCCGAGCGCACCATCAAGAACATCCTCTCCGCGGCGCAGATCCGCCTCGGTCTGCGCAATCGCGTACAGGTGGTGTCGTACGCCATCCGCAGCGGAGTGATCTGACCAGGAACAGGACGCGGCGGCCGCGTACGTGCGAGCTCGGTCCCGGCCGCAACTCCGCTCCGGCCGACGGGACATCACCGGGCAGGCGCCCCTGTCCGAGCGCCGCCGCCCGCGCCGCCTGCCTCTCTCGCCTTCGCAGCCCGCACGGCGGTCCGTCAGCCGACCGGGACGTCCTCGTGATCGCGGTGCGGGCCCCGGAGCGTCACACGGTAGACGGAGGGAGAGGTTCCGTAGCAGTCCTGGAACGCCGACCTCAGTGTCTCGGTGGATCCGAAGCCGCACCTGCGGGCCACCGTGGCCAAGGGCAGCACGGTGGTCTCCAGGAGCCGGGCCGCCGCCTCCACCCGGGCCGTGCGGACGAACCGGGCCGGTGACTGGCCCAGGTGGTCGAGGAAGAGCCGGGAGAGGTGCCGTTCGCTGACCCCGGCGCGTGCGGCCAGGGCGGGGTTGGTCAGATCGCCGGCCGGATGCGCGCCGATGTGCAGAACGATCCGCCGAAGGACCTTGTGCTCGGGCAGAACGTCCCTGACGTGGATGGACATCTGCGCCTGGTTGCCCGAGGGCTGCACATAGGAGGCCAGGAACCGGGCCACGGACCGCGCGAGTTCAGGGCCGTGGTCGGCTTCGATCAGCGCCAGGGTCAGATCGAGCGCGCCGACCGCGCCGGCCGTGCCGGACACCGGGCCGTCGACGAAGAACACGGACGGCGCTTCCACGGGCGCCGCCGCGTACCGGGCGGCGGGTACGCGGGCCGCCGCCTCGTTCGCGGTGGCCTGCCGCCCGTCCAGCAGCCCGGCCTCGGCGAGCACGGCACCGTCGCACACCGAGGCGACACGGCCGCTCAGCGCCGCCAGCCGGCGTATCTGGCGGACGAGTTCAGCGTGCCCGGCGGTTCCCAGCCGGCCGGAACCGTCCGCGACCACGAGGGTGTCGATGGGGTCCCGCAGCCGCTCGACAGCGATGTCACCGAGCAGGACGATCCCGCTGGAGCTGAGGACCGTCCGCCCTCGCAGGGACGCGAGCCGGACGTCGTAACGGGGTTCGGCCCCGTGCATGTTGGCCACGTCGAGGGTGTCGCTGACGCAGGCGACGTCCATCAGAGCCGCCTGCTCGAACCCGACCATCACGACTCGGTGGGCAGTGTCCATCACGGCGTTCAGCCTACGGCAGCCCGTCCGGCCGCCATGGTTCACAGGATTCCGGACACCGCGCGACCAGGCGGAGGCCGTCCGGTTGCCCGGCCGCCCGCAGACGTCGCTTCTTTGCACGACCAGCCGGAGCCGCCCCCGCTTATGCTCGCTCCCATGCTGATTCGCCGGACATTACAGATGATCGTCGTGTTCGCTGTGACGCTCGCCGGAGCGATCGGGGGCGGGACGGCGCAGGCCGACGGGAACCGGTCCTCGTACGACCGGCAGTTGTTGTTCTTCAACCACTCCTACGGAGTCCTCGACCGGGAGACCGCCGACGCCATCGAGCACTCGGACTACCTGAGGGACTTCGCCGACTTCCAGGTCCGCACCACGACCGGCACGGGCGGGCAGACCTGGACCGGCCGCTACCTGATGGGCCGTGAGACCTACCTGGAGCTGTTCGGAGTCGGGGACCTCACCGGCCCGGACGCCGTCCTCGGCGCCGCCGGAATGGGCCTGTCGACGGAACGGGACGGAGACCTGGCGACCGTCGCCGACCGCATGAAGAGCGAGGGGGCCGCCCCCGTCGACTTCCTCCAGACCAAGGACTTCGGCGACGGCGTGCCCGTGCCGTGGTTCGACGCCCTCCTCACCAGCACCGAGTACGACGCCTTCCAGGCCTGGGCGATGGAGTACCGGCCGGAGTACTTCGCCGATCCCCGCGGCCACACCGAGCCGGCGGGCTTTCCCGGTGACGTCGGCCGGGAGCGCTACCTCCCCGACGGCTACCGCACCCACCTGATGCGTGACGTGACCGCGGTACGCCTCGCGGTCACCGAGGGCGACCTCGCCGACACCGTGCCGCTGCTGCGGGCGGGCGGGTTCACCGTCCGGACCCTGCCGGGCGGCGGCGTCGTCGCGGAGTGCGGCGGCACCACGATCCGGGTCGACGCCGTCCCGCGCGGACAGGCGGGGTTGCAGCGGGTCGAGATGTCGCTCAACCGGCCCGTGAAGGACCGTCACGTGGAGCGGATCGGCCACTCGACGCTCACCGTGGGCCCGGGCAGCCACGCCGTCTGGACGTTCACCGACCGCGGCGACCGGTAGAACGCGGTGTGCGGCCCCTCGTCGGGGGCCGCACCCTCGCCCGACGGCGCGGACGGCAGTGACGCCGGTGCCGGCACCGACGGTGGTGACGCGTCGTCCCGGCGCGGGGGACGGGTTCTACCGCACCTCGATGCCGAAGTCCTGGACGAGTTCCTCCAGACCGCCCGGGTAGCCCTTGCCGCCCAGGACGAAGTCCCAGTCGCCGTTGGCTCTGCGGCGGAAGGAGCCGAGCACCAGGGCGGTCTCACGGGGCCGGCCGTCGGAGACCTCAAGTCGTCCCAGCTCGGCGAGGCCTGGGTCGAGGAGGCGGATGCGGGCGTCGGTGAAACCGGAGAGGTCGGCGTCCGGGTCGGCCTCCGGGTCGATGGCGGCCACGAGCACGAACCGGTCCGCCTCGTCGGGCAACCCGTCGAACGAGACGCAGATCGCGGCCTTGTCGGGTGCGGCGGCGGGAAGGGCGCGCACGGAACCGTCGGGCGTCTGCGGGTTGTTGAAGAAGACGAAGTGGTCGTCGCTGAGAACGCGGCCGCCGCGGCAGACGAGAGCACAGACGTCCAGGGCGACGCTCCCGGTCCACGACATCCCGAGGACGTTGTAGTCGTCGGGCAGCCGAGCGCCCGGACCCGAGGGCGTCGCCCGCCGGCCGCCCTCCCCCAGTCGCCCGCGCAACCCGTGGCGGTGCAGCAGGTCGACGAGTTCGGCGCCCGATACGAGTTCCAGCGGCTTGCCGTTGGCGAAGGCGTGGGAGCCGGGGCCGAACCGCGACGTCGTCACGAGGACGCCCTTGTTGGCGCCGGCGTCCTGCACGGTTCCGTACAGGTCGCGCACCGCGGTGGGCGGCACGGTGTTGCGGTAGCGCTTCACCTGCACGACGATCTTGCCGCCCCGGATCGGCGTCGGGTCCAGGGCGTCGACGTCCACTCCGCCGTCGTTGGAGCGCTGGGTGGTCACCGCCTGCATCCCCATGGCGCGGAAGAGCTCGGCGACGAGATCCTCGAACGCGATCGGGTCCATGGCGAGCAGGTCGGGTTCCTCGTCGCCGCCGTGCGCGACGACGCGGTTTCCGACGTCCTGGGGCCGTCTGTCCGGCCGCACCGGCGCGAGCTGGTCGGGTCGCGCGGAGAGCCGGCCGCGCAGGGCGTCGGCCAGACAGCCGCCCGCCTCGACCTGCGCCAGATACAGGTCGCGGAACGTGGACCGCGGGGCCATGACGGTCGCGAGGACGATCCGGTCCGGCCGGCCCGTCGTCGGGTCATGGCCGTCGACGAACCCGTTCAGGGCCACCGATTCGAGCGCACCCAGCTCGTCCGCGCCGTACAGCTCGTGCAGCACGAGCAGCATGCACTGGGCCAGAACCTCCCGGTACAGAGCCCGGCGCTGACCGGCCGGCCGGGGAGTCTCCTTGTCCTGGTCGGCCCCGGACAGGTACCGGACGGCCTTGGCCTCCGGCACGACGGCGTAGTCGGGCAGCTCCCAGTCCAGCACCAGCTGCCGTGCCGCGGCGTCGTAGGCCGCCGCCACCTGGCGCGGGAAGCCCTCCGGCCATGCCGTCGAGGCGTAGAGGGCGGCGGAGAAGTACTCGACCACCGAATCGGGATCCTGGCGTCTCACACCCTCGGTCATCGCGACGACGCCGGCGTTGTGCCGCCGCACATCGGCCAGCTGGGCGTCGGCCCACTGCCGGTACTCCCGCTCGTAAGACGCCAGTTGCTGCTGCCGCCGGGTCTCCGCGGCCTCGGCGGCCTGCCGGTCGCGCTCGAAGCGCGCTCGCGCCTCGGCCTGCGCCTGCGTCCTGCGGCTCGCGGTCCAGCCGCTCTGCGGCTGGTAGTGACGGGGGTCCGGCAGGGGCGCCGGCTGCGCCAGCGGTCCCGGAGCGAAGGGCTGGATCTCCTCGGGTCGCAGCAGTGAGGCGGCCCTGAAGGCCGGAGCCCGGCAGCCCGCGGCGAGCAGCCCCTGCAACGACGCGACCTGCGCGTCCAGCTCCTGCGTGCGTCGCAGAGCCTCGGCCTGCCGGTACTCGCGGTGGCTCTGGGCGGCCCGCCGCTGGTAGGCCCGCGCTTCCTGTTCGCGCTGTCTGCGCTGCCTGGCCTCGGCTTCCCGCTGGCGCTGCTGCTGCCGTTGCATCTCGGCCCAGATGCCGACAGAACCGGTAGAACGACGACTCATGTGCCGCAGGCCCTCCCCAGGGACGGGGGCAGCCGCAAGGCATTTTGGTTGCCCCCGCAACCAGTTGTCACGAGACGACTCTATACAGCGATGACCGTCCCGCCTATCCGGGCGTCTCCCCCGACGGGAACCCGCTCGCGCCCAGTCACGGAATTCGGTTGCCCGAGGCGGGTCCGCGGGCGCTAGATGGCGTCATGGCTGACATTCAGGGGTCGTACGACGATCTGTTCGCCGCGGTGCCCACCGCGCTGGCCGCGTTGCTGGACGAGGGGGACGTCGGCGGCTCGGTGGCCGTGTTCGTGGACGGTGAGCCCGTGGTCGACGTCTGGGGCGGGTTCGCCGACGCCGGACGCACGGTTCCCTGGCGGCGGGACACCCTCGTCAACGTCTGGTCCGTCACCAAGACGATGACGGCGCTGTGCGCGCTGGTGCTGGCGGACCGGGGCGAGCTCGACATGGACGCGCCGGTGGCCCGGTACTGGCCGGAGTTCGCCGCGGCGGGCAAGGAGGGGGTGCTGGTCCGGCATGCGCTCTCGCACACCGCGGGGCTCCCCGACTGGGTCTGGCCGGTGGCTGAGCTCTACGACTGGCCGACCGCCACGGGGCGGCTGGCCGCGCAGGCGCCGCAGTGGGAGCCGGGCAGCGCGGCCGGGTACCACTCGCTCACCCAGGGGTTCCTGGTCGGCGAGGTCGTCCGCCGGATCACCGGCCGTACGCCGGGCGGGTTCTTCGCGGACGAGATCGCGGGCCCGCTGGGCGCGGACTTCCACATGGGGCTGCCGGCCGAGCACGACGACCGGGTGGCCCCGGCGGTCCCGCCGCCCTCCCGGGACGAGGACTACACCGCGAGCGCGGCCGCGAGCGACGCGGCCTCCGACGCGTCGACGGCCCCGGACTCCCCGGACCGGTCGGCCGCCCCGGACGCCACGCCCGCCGCGACCGCGCTGCGGGTGCGGGACGGCAACAGTCGGGCCTGGCGCCGGGCGCAGATCCCCGCCGCGAGCGGCTTCGGCAACGCCCGCTCGGTCGCCCTGGTCCAGTCGGTCCCGGCCTGCGGCGGGGCGGTGGGCGGGGTGCGGCTGCTGTCCCGGGCGGGGTGCGAGCGCGCCTGGGAGGAGCAGTTCGGCGGCCAGGACCGCCGTCTGGGCATGCCGGTCAGCTGGGGCCTGGGCTACGGCCGCTTCGGCGGCACCTACGGGTGGGGCGGCTGGGGCGGCTCGACGGTCATGATCGAGCCCGAGTCGCGGATGACGGTGGCGTACGTGACGAACCAGATGCGCGAGCCCGCGGCCGACACCCGGGGCATGGAGATGGTGATGGCCGCGTACGACGGGCTGCGGGGGCTGGGCGCATGAGCGGCGAGGCGGGGGGCGGAGGCGTGGCGGGGTGTTCCTGGCCGGCGGCTGCCGGGACGTGGACGGGGTGTTCGTCTGCGGTGGTCCGACCCCTGAGCGTCGGGAGGCTTTCGCCGACGGGACGGGCAAGGTGCTCGCCGCGCGGGGCGTCCCGTACGCCGGGTTCTCCGCCGGCCGTCACCCGCTGATCCGTCCGCCCGGTACGGACGCCGACCGGCCCCCTCGTCGGTCCTCACTGGCCGCAGGGCCCCGGAAACGCGTTCCGGGGCCCTGCGGACTGCATGATCCCGTCGCCCCGGTCCGCCCTCCGCGCTCCGCCCCGTCGAGCACGCGGACGGACGCGGCCGGGACGCGCCGGGATGCGGCCGGGATGCGGCAGCGGACCGGGAGCCGCAGCGGTCACCGACGCCGCCGGCGGTCACGGACGGGGCAGCCGCCGTCAGATCGTCGAGGTGTCGATCACGAAGCGGTAGCGGACGTCGCTGGCGAGCACCCGCTCATAGGCGTCGTTGATCTCGTGCGCGCCGATCAGCTCGATCTCGGCGCCCAGGCCGTGCTCGGCGCAGAAGTCCAGCATCTCCTGGGTCTCCGCGATGCCGCCGATCATGGAACCGGCGAGGGTCTTGCCGCCGCCGATCACCGAGAAGAGGTTGAGGGAGATCGGCTCCTCGGGGGCGCCCACGTTCACCAGCGCGCCCTCCGCCTTCAGCAGGGACAGGTAGGCGTTGAAGTCCAGCGGGGCCGAGACCGTCGAGAGGATGAGGTCGAAGGAGCCGCTGAGCTCCTGGAAGGTCTTCTCGTCGCTGGTGGCGTAGTAGTGGTCGGCGCCCAGCTTCAGGCCGTCCTCCTTCTTGCGCAGCGACTGGGACAGGACGGTCACCTCGGCGCCGAGCGCGTGGGCGATCTTGACCGCCATGTGGCCGAGGCCGCCCATGCCGAGGACGGCGACCTTCTTGCCGGGGCCGGCGTTCCACCGCTTCAGCGGGGAGTACGTGGTGATGCCGGCGCACAGCAGCGGCGCGGCGACGTCCAGGGCGAGGCCGTCGGGGATGCGGACGACGAAGTTCTCGTCGACCACGATCTTCTGCGCGTAGCCGCCGTACGTGGGCTCGCCGTCCTTGCCGACGGCGTTGTAGGTGCCGACGCCGCCCCCGGTGCAGTACTGCTCCTGACCGGCCTTGCAGTTGTCGCACTCGCGGCAGGAGTCGACGAGGCAGCCGACGCCCACCCGGTCGCCGACGGCGAACCCGGTGACGCCGGGGCCGACCTCGGAGACGACGCCCGCTATCTCGTGGCCGGGCACCATCGGGAAGATCGCCTCGCCCCAGCCCTCCCTGGCCTGGTGGATGTCGGAGTGGCAGATGCCGGCGAACTCGATGTCGATCAGTACGTCGAACTCGCGGACGGAACGACGTTCGATGGTCGTGCGCTCCAGGGGAGCCTTGGCGGCGGGGGCGGCGTACGCGGCGACGGTGGTGGTCATGCCGGGGTTCTCCTAGGGGGTTGCGTCGTGTCCGGCCTGCCTTCCGGCCGGGCACGACGTCCAGCCTGCCCCGTCCCGCGGGATTCACCCAGGTCACGCCTCTGCGTACGTCTGCCGTGCCTACCACTGGCGGGGTCAGGATGCCGTGCGTACGACCGTGAATACTGGACGACATGGACGAACGCCCCGAACCCGCCGGCGCCTCGCTGGACCGGCGAGCCGAACTCAGCGAGTTCCTGCGCACCCGGCGGGCCCGGCTGAAGCCGGAGGACGTGGGGCTGCCCGACTTCGGCCGGCACCGCAGGGTGCCCGGTCTGCGCCGCGAGGAGCTGGCGCAGCTGGCCGGCGTCTCGGTGGCGTACTACACGCGCCTGGAGCAGGGCAACGGGCGCAACGTGTCGGCGGAGGTGCTGGACGCCATCGCCCGCGCCCTGCGGCTGACGGACGCCGAGCACGCGCACCTCACGCACCTCGCCAAGCCGAAGCACAAGAAGAAGCAGACGGCGCGGTCCCCGCAGGCGCGGCCGGCGCTTCAGCAGCTGCTGGACGCGATGGACGCGGTGCCGGCGTACGTCATCGGGCGGCGCTCGCAGGTCCTCGCATGGAACCGGTTGGCGGCGGCCCTCTTCGGCGACTGGGGGGAGCTCCCGGCGGCGGAGCGCAACTGGGCCCGGCTGACGTTTCTGCGCCCGGACTACCGCGATCTCTTCGTGGACTGGGAGCAGAAGGCGATCGACGTCGTCTGCGTCCTGCGCATGGAGGCGGGCTGCTATCCGGACGATCCGCGGCTGTCGGCGCTGGTGGGCGAGCTGTCGGTGAAGAGCGAGGACTTCCGGCGGCTGTGGGCGACGCACGACGTCAAGGAGAAGAGCCACGGCGTGAAGCACATGAGGCATCCGCTGGTGGGCGAGCTCTCCCTGAACTTCGAGGGGTTCAAGGTGTCGGACGACAGTGAGCAGGTGCTGGTGACCTATCACGCGGAGCCGGGGTCGGCGTCGGCGGAGGCGCTGCGCCTGCTGGCGAGCTGGGGCGCCGACGCCACCAGGGCGGGGTCCCGGGCGCCGTCCGTGGCCGGAGGCGATTCCGATTGACGGAGTGGGTGCTCACGGCCGGCCGAACGGCCGCCCGCCGACGGCCGGGAGCCTTCCTTCGTGTTCTCGCCGAAGCCGTCGGCGACCTCCTCGCCCCCGCTGAGCCGGCCGGGCCCCCCTCGGCTGCGCCCCGGCCGGCTCAGCCGCGGTAGGGGGGAGCCGCGCCCCAGCCCCACCGGGGGACGGGCTGATCGGCGGGCGGTTCGGCGTCCGGGCCCGAGAAGTGCACGGCGAGCCGCGTGCCCCACTCCACGTAGGCGAGGAACGCCGAACGGAACTCGGCGTCGGTGGGCAGGGCGGCCTCGTCGGCGGCGTCCTGGACGAGGTCGACCCAGCGGCGGCGCTGGGGCTCGGTGATGGCGCGGCCGAAGTGTTTGGCCACCATGTGGCTGTGGCCGCCCTGGGTCGCCGAGTAGGTCCGCGGGCCGCCGAAGACCTCGGCGAGCCAGAGGGCGACGTGCTCGGCGTGCTCGGGGGCCAGGCCCGCGAAGACCGGGGCGAGCAGGTCGTCCTGGAGCACCTTGGCGTAGAACGCGTCGGTCAGCCGGGCGAAGGCCTCCGCGCCGCCGGCCCACTCGTACAGCGTGGGCACGGCGGACCCGGCGCCGCGCACGGACGTGGCCTTGTAGTGGCGCATCTCCTCGATGTCGCCGATGTACGGGCGGATCTCCGCGAGGAAGGCAGGGAACAGGTCGGAGGTGCGAAAGCCCTCCAGGTGGTCCTCGGTCGAGGTCCAGGTGATGCGCAGGACGAAGTGGCCGAAGTCCTCCTCGCAGCGCGCGAGTTCGTAGTCGACGCAGTGCGGGGAGGCCGCGAGTTCCCGTGCGGCTCGGTTGTACGCGGCCAGGAACTCCGCGGACCGCTCCTCGGGGATCCGGTACCGGATGTACTCGACCGTGGTGCGGGGCGTGCTTGTCTCGGGTGCCGTCATGGGGCCACGCAAGCACGAACGGCCCGCCGGAGGCTTCTCTTCCGGCGGGCGTTCTCTCAGGGCTCAGCGAGCCGTCGTCCTGCGGCGCGTCAGGCCGACGCCGCGTTCTCCCTCACCGTGATCCTCCCCTTGCGGATGGTCGCCACCCGCGGGGCCTTCCGGGCGATCGCGGAGTCGTGGGTGACCATGACGAAGGTCAGCCCGTGCTCCTTCCACATGGTGTGCAGCACGTCCATGATCTCGTCGCGCATGCTCTCGTCGAGGTTGCCGGTGGGCTCGTCGGCGAGCAGCACCTTGGGCTGCTTGACGAGCGCGCGGGCGATCGCGACGCGCTGCTGCTGACCGCCGGACATCTCGGACGGCAGGTGCCCGAGGCGCTCGCCGAGACCCACGGACTTCAGCGCCTCGGCGGCCCGCTCCCGCCGCTCCTTGCCTTTCACGCCGAGCGGGACGAGCGCCGTCTCGACGTTCTCCTGCGCGGTGAGCGTCGGGATGAGGTTGAAGGACTGGAAGACGAAGCCGATGTTCTCGCTGCGCACCTTCGTCAGCCTGGCCTCGGAGAGCTTGGCCAGGTCGACGCCGTCGAGGACGATCTCGCCCTCGGTGGGCCGGTCGAGCGCGCCGATCATCTGCAGCAGTGTGGACTTGCCGCCGCCGGTGGGGCCCTGGATGACGAGCCGGTCGCCGTCCGGGACGGTCAGGTCGACGCCGTCGAGGGCGTGGACGGTGTCCTTGCCCCGGGTGTAGCGCTTGGTGACGCCTCTGAGTTCGTACATGGGGACTGCAACTCCTGGTGTGCGTTCGTCGGGTCGGGGGGGGGCGGTTCGGCTACTCGACGCGGCGCAGCGCGTCCGCCGGGCGCAGCCTCGACGCCCGCCAGCCGCCGAACGCGCCCGCGATCAGTCCGCCGGTCACGGCGAGGCCCACGGCCACGGCCACCGTGGTGACGCTCACCGGTGCGGTCAGGGCGACGTCGAGGGTCCTGGCCGCCGCCCGGCGACCGCCCCCGCCGAAGCCGCCGCCCCCGCCGAAGCCGCCGCTCCCGCCGGGGCCGCCCTGGCCGCCGCCGCCCAACTGGGCCTGCAGGGTGGGGCTGATCGCGGTCACGGCGTACGCTCCCGCCAGTCCGAGGGCGATGCCCAGGGCCCCGCCCAGCAGTCCGTTGACCATGGCCTCGCCGACCACCTGCCGGGTGACGCGGCCGGACTTCCAGCCGAGCGCCTTCAGCGTGCCGAACTCACGGACGCGGCGGGAGACCGCCGAGGAGGTGAGCAGGCCGGCGACCAGGAACGCGGCGATCAGCACCGCGACGGACAGCCACTTGCCGACGGTGGCGGCGAGGGAGGAGGCCGTGGAGAGGGAGCCGGAGACGGTGTCGGCGAGGTCGGCGGAGGTCGTCACCGTCGTCCCCGGGACGTTCTTCTGGATGGTCGACTTGACGCTGCCGATCTTCTTCGAGTCGGTCGCCTTGACGTAGATCGTGGTGACCTTGTCCTTCGAGTCGCTGAGGGTCTGGGCCCGGGCCAGCGGGATGTAGACGTTGGCGGCGGCGTCGCCGCTGTCGGCCGTGGCGACGCCGATCACCGAGAACTTGACGCCGCTGACGGTGAGCGTGGAGCCGACCTTGAGCGACTTCTCCTTGGCGTACGCGGAGTCCACGACGGCGACCTTGCCGTCGGTCTCGGTGGCTTTGAAGGTGCGGCCGGCGGTGATCGTGGAGGAGGTCAGCGGGCCGAGTTCGGGCTCGGTGACGTCGGCGCCGTAGACGGAGTAGTTGTCGACGTCGAAGTCGGCGCCGCCGCCCTGCACTTCGCCCTGGCCGCCGCTCGCCCGGCCGCCGCCGCGGGCGCCCTGCCCGCCGCCCGAGGCGCCGCCGCCGTTCTGCTGGAACTGGCCGCGGGTGAACTGGCCGTCGATCTTGATGACCCGCAGGCTCAGCCCGCCGACGGCGTCGGCCACCCCGTTCTGCTTGCCGACCTGCGCGACGGTCGCCGCCGACAGGGTCTGGAAGCCCTGCACCATGACGCGGTCGGTGCTCTGCTGCGCGCCGGAGCCCTCGTTCTGCGCGTCGAACCGAAAGCGCGGACGGTCGGAGGCGTTCGCGGTGGGCGAAGCGGCCTTGGTGACCGTCATGTCCGTGCCGAGGCCGTACAGGGACTGCAGGACCTCGTCCTGGGCCTTCGCCATGCCGGACGAGACGGAGGAGACCACGACGACGAGCGCGATGCCGAGCGCGAGACCGGAGGCGACGACGAGCGCCGCTCTTCTGCGGCGGCGCAGTTCGCGCCTCAGGTAGGTGAAGAACATGGCCGCAAGCTAGGTACGGCGCGTGATGACTGGATAAGGCCGAAATAAGAGACCGATGAGAACCTGAGAAGGATGAGGCGGCGACCCCCGAACAACACCGGCGCCGCCCCTGGGGGCGGCGCCGGAAAGCTGTGAGCGGGCTGTGGGGACGACCCGTCAGACGGCCGAACCCGCCTTCCACTGGGCCCAGTCCATGTTCCAGCCGTTGAGGCCGTTGTCCGGGGCCACGGTCTTGTCGCCGGTGTTCTTGACCACCACGACGTCGCCGACGATCGAGTTGGTGTAGAACCAGTAGCCGGCCGTGCCCTTGTCGTCGGCGCCCTTGGTGTCGGACAGACCCACGCAGCCGTGGCTGGTGTTCACCGAGCCGAAGATGGACTTCGCGCCCCAGTAGTTGCCGTGCACGAAGGTGCCGGAGTTGGTGAGGCGGATGGCGTGCGGCACGTCCTTGATGTCGTACTCGCCCTTGCCGTCGTCGTCGGTGAAGCCCACGGTCGCGCCGTTCATGCGCGTCTCCTTGAACTTCTCCGACATCACCATCTGGCCCTCGTACGTCTTGTTGTCGGGCGAGCCGGCGGAGATCGGGATGGTCTTGACGACCGCGCCGTTGTGCGTGACCTTCATCTGCTTGGTCTTCGCGTCGACGTAGGAGACCTGGTTGCGGCCGATCTTGAAGGTGACCGTCTTCTGCTGGACGCCGAAGACGCCCTTGGCGCCCTCCACACCGTCGAGCGCGAGCTTCAGCGTGACGGTGGAGTTCTCCTTCCAGTAGTCCTTCGGACGGCAGTCCATGCGCTGGGTGGAGAACCAGTGACAGACGACCTCCTGACCGCTGGTGGAGGTGACGGTGACGCCCTTCTGGACGGCCGCCTTGTCGGTGATCGCCTTGTTGAAGTTGATCGACACGGGCATGCCCACGCCGACGGTCGAGCCGTCCTCCGGCGTGAAGTTGCCTATGAAGCTGTTGTCCGGGGAGACCGTGGTGAAGGAGGCGTTCTCGTGGGCCACCAGGCCCCCGGAGTCCTTCGCCTCGGCCGCCACCTTGTAGGTGGTGGAGCGATCCAGCTGCTGGTTCGGCTTCCAGCTGGTCTTGTCGGCGGAGAGCTCGCCCGCGACCGCCTTGCCGTCGGCGGTGGTCATCGTCACGGCGGAGAGCGTTCCCTTGCTCACCGTGACGGTCGCCGAGTTGTTGATGGAGGCGTTGTTCGTGCCGTCCGCGGGTGTGATCTTGATCTGGGCCTCGGAGGACTTCTGCGCCGCCGCCTCGTCGGCCTTGGCCTGCGAGGAGCTGCCTCCGCCGTCCGAGGCGCCGCCGCCACCGCCGGAACACGCAGAGAGCACCAGAACACCGCCGAGCAGGGCGGACGCGGTCATCAGACCTCGACGCCGCCTACTGTCCGTCATCACACGCTTCTCCATCGTTGCCAATTGCCTGAAACCCCGAGAGTCCCCGTTTGGAACCTTCAACGCTACGACCGGTTCGTCCCGTTCCACATTCTCCGAAGGTGTGGGGCATGCCACGTTACGTGGCACGCGTGGTGCGGGTGTCGGCTCGTGCGCCCCTTGAGACGACGGGACCCCGGGCGGCGGTTGCCGTCCGGGGCCACGGGTTTCCCGCAACACTCAGCCGATGCCGCCTTGTTCACCGTCGGACTCGTCGTCCGGGTCCCCATCCTCGTCGACATCATCGTCGTCGAGGTCCCACTCCGGCGAATCCGGGTCGTACGCGACCCGCTCGCTGGACCAGGAGGCCTGCTGGAGCTCCACTCCGTCGACCTCGCCGACCAGGTCGAACGGATCGACGAGGTAGGCCAGGGCCTCCGCGGTGTCCTCCGTCACAGCGCCCTCGGCGTGCGCGCGCTCGGCGTCGGGGACCCCCTCGTCCTCGGCGAGCCGTCGCAACGCCGCCGCCGTCACGGCGTCCTCGTCGTGAACCTCAAGCAGAATTTCCACCCGGATCCGTACAAAACGTGATGACTCTTCAGTGCTCATGGCCGGAGCGTACGGCTCATGGCTCGCGCAACTTTCCCGCGACCCGCGCCTTTCATTAGCATCGGGCCACACGGCCAATTCGCCAGCGTCACAAGGGGATCGATATTCCGTGTCATCCGCTCGCCGTCCGTTGCTGACCGCCACCGCCGCGGGGACCCTGCTGGGCGCCCTGTGGTTCGTCCCGTCCGCCAACGCGTCCCAGGACGCCCCGGTCAGAACGGAGACGACGACGCAGGTCACGACCCAGGCGCGGGCCGCGTCGACGACCACGGCCGAGGCGGTGCACGCCACCCGCGCGACCG
Source organism: Streptomyces hayashii (assembly GCF_024539815.1). Classification (GTDB taxonomy): domain Bacteria; phylum Actinomycetota; class Actinomycetes; order Streptomycetales; family Streptomycetaceae; genus Streptomyces; species Streptomyces hayashii. The sequence continues at coordinate 5,609 of NZ_JAHHIU010000166.1, read as the reverse complement.
CCGGGAACGCGTCGGCCCTGACGGCCGTCCGGACCGCGGCCGACACCACCACCGCCGCCACCGTCACCACGACCGACGCCACGGCCGACGACGGCACCCGGCTCGCCGACACCGGAAGCTTCGACACGACCCCCTACCTCGTGGGCGGCACCGCATTGCTGGCCCTCGGCGCGGGCTTCGTTTTCTACTCGATTCGCCGGGAACGTCTGGGTTTTTGAAATAACTTGACTGATCTTTGACGGCCTCTCCATAGTTCGCTCATGAAGAGATCCCCGGGGGCGCGGCTGTGCGCCACCGCCGCCATCGGCGCGCTGTCGCTCTCCCTCCTGACCGCCTGCTCCGACGACGGGGCGAAGGACGCCGGCGACGCCAAGGGCCCGGCGTCCTCCAGCGCCTCCACGGGTTCCGCGGCCGCCTCCGACGCCAAGGCGCTGTCCAAGGCAGAGCTGGAGAAGCTGCTGCTCGCGCAGGGCGAGATCAAGGGCTACAAGGTCAGCTCGGGCGACGGCACCCTGCCGGCCTCCAAGAGCGCGGTGAAGACCGACAAGGAGGCGTGCGCACCGCTCGCCTACGCCATGTCCGGTCTCGCGCCCGGCGACACGGAGTCCGACGCGAGCAACACGCTGACCGCGGAGAACACGTCCGCCGCCGCCACCAAGTCCCCCGGGGACATCAGCGGGTCCGACCTGGAGAGCGCCTTCAAGGTCGAGCTGACCTTCGTGGGCCTCTCCTCCTACGAGGGCGACGGCGCGGAGAAGGCCTTCAAGTCGGTCTCCGACGGCGTCGGAGCCTGCTCCGGCGGGTTCGGGATCACCGCCCAGGGCGAGAAGCAGAAGATCACCAAGGTCGCCCCGGAGCAGGCGGCGGGAGGCGGTGACGAGTCCGTGGCGTTCACCGTCGACTCCGACGTCGACGGTGACGGCACGGCCACCTTCCACACCCAGGTGGTGCGCAAGGGCAACACCGTGGCGTCGTTCTACACGGTGGACTTCGCCGCGCTCGCGTCCACCGGCAAGTCGTCGGCCGTGCCGGCCGCCGTCGTCGCCGCGCAGGTCGCGAAGCTCAAGTGACTCCGGCCGCACTCCGGGGCCCCGCCCTCGCGCCCGTACGGCGTGGGGGCGGGGCCCGGTGCTGTGACGGCTCTACCTCAGCGGGCCGGTGACCGTCTCCACGGCGGCGACCACGCCGCCGCCGCGCACGAACGCGTCCGCCGCCGCGAGGTCGGGCGCGAGGAAGCGGTCCGGGCCGGGGCCCTGCACGCCCGCCTTGCGCACGGCCTCGATCACGGCCCGGCTCGCCGGGGCCGGGGTCAGCCCCTCGCGCAGTTCGACGCCGCGGGTGGCGGCGTACAGCTCGACGGCGATCACCCGGGTGAGGTTGTCGACGGCGGTGCGCAGCTTGCGGGCCGCGGACCAGCCCATCGACACATGGTCCTCCTGCATCGCGGACGACGGGATCGAGTCGGCGGACGCCGGCACGGCCAGCCGCTTGAGTTCGCTGACCAGCGCGGCCTGTGTGTACTGGGCGATCATCAGCCCGGAGTCGACGCCGGCGTCGTCCGCGAGGAACGGCGGGAGGCCGTGGCTCCGGTTCTTGTCCAGCAGCCGGTCGGTGCGCCGCTCCGCGATGGAGGCGAGGTCGGCCACGGCGATGGCGAGGAAGTCCAGCACGTAGGCGACCGGCGCCCCGTGGAAGTTGCCGTTGGACTCCACCCTGCCCCCAGGAAGCACCACCGGGTTGTCGACGGCCGAGGCCAGCTCGCGCTCGGCGACCAGCCTGGCGTGCGCCATGGTGTCGCGGCCGGCGCCGGCGACCTGCGGGGCGCAGCGCACCGAGTAGGCGTCCTGGACGCGGGGCGCGTCGTCCTGGTGGTGGCCGGTGAGCTCCGAACCCGCCAGCACGGCCAGCATGTTGGCGGCCGAGGCGCCCTGCCCGGGGTGCGGGCGGATGGCGTGCAGCTCGGGGGCGAGCACCTTGTCGGTGCCGAGCAGGGCCTCCAGCGACAGCGCGGCCGTGACGTCGGCGGACTTGTAGAGCATGTCGAGGTCGGCGAGGGCCATGACCAGCATGCCGAGCATGCCGTCGGTGCCGTTGAGGAGCGCCAGGCCCTCCTTCTCGCGCAGCTCGACAGGGGCGATGCCGTGCTCGGCGAGCAGGTCGCCGGCGGGGCGGACGACGCCGTCCGGGCCCTCCGCGTCGCCCTCGCCCATGAGGGTGAGGGCGCAGTGCGAGAGCGGGGCCAGGTCGCCGGAGCAGCCGAGGGAGCCGTACTCGTGCACCACGGGGGTGATGCCGGCGTTCAGGATGTCGGCCATGGTCTGCGCGACCTCGGGCCGGACGCCGGTGTGCCCGGAGCAGACGGTCTTCAGCCGCAGGAACATCAGCGCCCGGACGACCTCGCGCTCCACGTGCGGGCCCATCCCGGCCGCGTGCGAGCGGACGATGTTGCGCTGCAGCTGGGCGCGCAGCTCCGGGCTGATGTGCCGGGTGGCGAGGGCGCCGAACCCGGTGGAGACGCCGTAGACGGGCTCGGGCTTGGCCGCCAGCGCGTCCACGATCTCGCGGGCCGCGGCGAGGGCCGCCACCGCTTCCTCGGAGAGCTCGACGCGGGCGCCGCCGCGCGCCACGGCGAGCACGTCGGACGCGGTCACGCCGTGCGTCCCCACCACCACAGTGTGCATATCCATATTCAGGAGCGTAGTGACTGAAGACGAAGATGTCACCAGTGGAGGCGGGCTTCACCCCTTACCGACTGCGTCACACCGTCAGGGCCGCCCCCGGAACCTGCGCCGCTCGGCGGTCCGCTCCCGCTCCGACGGCGGCTCGTCGGCCAGCCGCACCACGGGATCGTCCGGCCCCTCCCGGCCGGCGACCACCGGCCGGGAGGCCCGTACCGCCTTGGCCCGGTACTGGGCGGCGTCGGCCAGCCGGAACAGCCGCCGCGCCGAGCCCACCGGCCCGATGGGGTCCTGGGTGGAGGCGACTCCGCAGGCCACACCCTCGCCGAGCTCCAGCTCGCCGGCCCGGCGGCAGAGCTCTCCGGCGACCTCGACGACGTCGTCGGCGGGCGGGCCCACGGCCAGCAGACAGAACTCGTCCCCGCCCAGCCGGGCGGCCAGCGCGCCCGGCAGCATCGCCCCGCACAGCGAGAGCACCGACCCGAACCGCTCCAGCAGCCGGTCCCCGACCGCGTGCCCCCGGGTGTCGTTGACCCGCTTCAGCCCGTTGAGATCGCACACGACGAGACTGACCACGACCCCCTCCGCGCGATGCCGCTCGACCGCCTCCTCCAGCCGCACGTCGACCGCCCTGCGGTTGGCCAGACCGGTCAGGGCGTCGGTGAAGGCGAGCCGGCGGGCCTCCTCCAGCCGCTCGGTCTGGGCGAGTCCGGCGGCGACGACGGCGGCCAGCACGGTGGCGAAGTCGGCTTCGGCGCGGTCGAAGACGGGGGCGCCGACGGAGCGCGCCACATACAGCTCGCCCCAGGCCCGGCCGTGCAGCACGATCGGCGCGACCACACAGGAGCCGCGGCCCCGGCGACGCAGGGCGGCCACTCTCTGATGGCAGTAGCCGGGGCGGCCGGCGGCCGGCCCCTGGGCCGTCTCCACCCAGGCGTTGGGCTCGCCCCCGGCCGCCCAGCGCTCGTGCAGGAACTCGGTGATCTCGGGGAACCGGTGCACCGGGTAGGCCTCCGCCTCCGGGAACTCGTCCTCGTCGACGGCCCGGTCGCCCACGTTCGCCAGGACGCGCAGCCGCCCGAGGTCGCGCTCCCACACCGAGAGCGCGGCGAAGCCGCCGGACAGCGCGCGGCACGCGCCGAGCGCCGCGGCCCGCCACGACTCACGGGGGGTGCGCGCGGCGGCCATGCCCTGCGCGAGCGCCACCACGGCCACGAGGCGCGTGTCCTCACCCATCGCCCTCACCCCTGCCCTCGCCCATCACCCCAGGCTAGGGATATTTGGGTGAAAAAGAGACACCGAGGGGGCACTTAGAGTGACGACGGCCGCCCCTGCGGGCTCACTCGCCCGGCCACTGCGGCTTCCGCTTCTCGTTGAACGCGGCCACCCCCTCCGCCCGGTCCCCCGAGAACGCCACCGACCGCCACGCCGCGTCCTCGACCTCCAGTCCGGCCCGCAGATCCAGCCCCTGCCCGAGCCGCAGCGCCCGCTTCGCCGCCCGCAGGCCCACCGGCGAGTTGGCGCCGATCCGAGCGGCCAGCGCCAGCGCCTCCTCCCGGTCCCGCCCGTCCTCCACCAGGACGTCCACCAGCCCCAGCTCCCGGGCCTCGGCCGCCGGCACCCGGCGCGCGGTGAAGACCAGCTCGGCCGCCCGCGCCGCCCCCACCCGGCGTGGCAGCAGCTGCGTCCCGCCGCCGCCCGGGATCACGCCCACCGACACCTCGGGCAGCCCCACCACGGCCGTGCCGTCGGCCACGATCAGGTCGCAGGCGAGCGCCAGCTCGAAGCCGCCGCCCAGCGCGAAGCCGTGCACCGCGGCGATCGTGGGGACCGGCAGTTCCAGCACGCCGGTGTAGGCCCCGCGCGCCACCGGCCGCTGACGGACCAGCTCGGCGTCGCTGAGGGAGTTGCGCTCCTTGAGGTCCGCGCCGACGCAGAACGCCCGCTCGTGGGTCGAGGTCAGCACGACCACCCGGACCTCCCGGTCCCCGCCCAGCGCCGCACAGGCCCCGGCGATCGACCGGGCCATGTCGGTGGACACGGCGTTCATGGCCTTCGGCCGGTCCAGGGCCAGCTCCGCGACGTGCCCGCCGTCCCCGTGCCGGCGCACCGCCACGAACTCGCCGAACCGCTCCTCGTCCCCGACGCCCACGACACCGCTCACGACACCCTCCGGGTTAACGATGGTTAACAACTGTGGTCCGATCATCGCAGCCGAGGCCCGGCAGCGAAAGAGTGAACCCGTCCCCGCCGAGAGCCCCGGCCACCCGTTCGAGTGACATCCCGCCCAACTCGCCCCGCACCGCTCACAGGAGCGCATAACGTGCGTCCGCCCCGGCGCAGCGGGGGCGCGATCGCATCCGGGAGGAAACGCGATGACGAGCACACGGACCGGGCCGGACCTGACGGCACAGGACGTGACGGCCCCGACGGGGGCCGAGGCCGACCGGCCGTGGGCGCCGCGCCCCCGGGGCCGGCATCGCCGGCCCCGCCCCCACAAGGTGCTGTTCGCCGCCGGCGGCCTCGCGCTGGCGGCGGGTGTGCTGAGCTTCGTGCGGCTGACCCCCGGTGCGGACGGTCCCGCCGGTGTGGGCGCCGCCGAGGCCGATCCGCAGCCCGATCCCGTCGCGAGCACCGGGGCCGACACCGGCCCCGGCCGCTCGGTCGACACCGCGGCCACCGTCGCGCCCTCCCCGACCGCGCCCAGCGCGATGGGCGGCGCGAGCGCCGGTCCGGCCCCCGAGACCGGCCTCCTGCCGGGCGCCCCCGGCTCGCCGACGTCCGTCGCCCTCACCCCGGGGGCCACCTACACCCCGGCCGCACCCGGCGCGGAGCCCACGGAGCCCGCGGCCGACACACCCGAGGCGCCCGAGGCGCCGCAGCCCAAGCCCACCGCGACCACGGCCCCCCGCCCCTCGGCCACGCCGACAC
>NZ_JAHHIU010000165.1 GCF_024539815.1 Streptomyces hayashii | reverse complement strand
CGGAGGGAGAGGGGGCAGGAGCAGGGGCGGGAGGCGCGAGGAGCGCGGCGTCCGGTTGCCGGTCCGGACCTGCGGGATGCCCTGCCGCAAGGGGGGTGACGTCGGCTCCGGGGGCCGGAACCGCGCCCCCGGGCGGCGGAACGGGAACGGCCGCTGCCGCCGGGTGCTGGACCGGGGGCGCGGGGGCCCAGGGGCCGGGTTCCCCGTAGGGCGGGGTGCTGTAGGGATCGGGATCGTGCAACGGCCCGCCCCGCCGCTCTTCCACGACGACCGGCCCGATCGGTCCGACCGCGGCAACGGCTTCAGCGTCGGCGCCCGCGTCGGAGACGGCATCGGCGTCGGCGTCGGCGGCGGCGGAGACGGCGGAGACGGCTTCGGCCTCGTCGCCCGGGCCCCGTGCGCCCGGTATCGCCGCGCCTCCCGTGTCGTCCAGGTCCCTCAGGTCAGCGGGGAGCCCGGGACCCTCCGGGTCCTGCGCGACGCCTGCTTCGGGCCGAGTCGCCGGACGGCTGAGTTCGTAGTCGCCGTCGCCGTTGCCGTCGTCGACGACGGAGGCGGGAGCGGCGGCGGGGACGGTTGCTGCCGGGCCTGGCATGGCGGCCGGTTCCCCGGGTGCGTCCATGAGGCTCGCCGCCGGGTTCGGCCGGGCCAGTTCGAAGTCGCCGTCGGCCGGGTCCGGCGCGTGGCTCGAAGGCTCGGTCGTCGAGTCGTCGACCCGGTCCGCCGGGCTCTGTCGCGCCGAGGACGACTGCGGTCGAGGCAGGCTCCACCACTTCGCCTTCGTGGGCTTCCCCTCGTCCATGCTCTCTCCCCCAGTCCAGCCGACCGCGGCGTCGAACCGGTGGCGCTCCCCCGGCCCTGCCCGGCGCACTCCGCCGTCGCGCCCGGCTGCCTGGCAGGACGCGGTCCACCGCGATTCAACCAGGTTCGCCGGGCGAGGCGCAGAGCGCGGGTCAGCGAGTGTGCCGTGCGGGAGGGAGGGCAGAAGAGGGGCTGGGAGCGGACGTGGTGAGGGGGACGGGTGCGGCGAGCAGACCGGGACCGGCGAGCTTGGCGCCGGTGGCATTCCAGGCGTTCAGCGGGACCGGCGAGTTCATGCCGAGCGGACGTATCAAGGGAGACATCACCGCGGCGCCGGCCACCATGGGCGTGGTCAGCCGGTGCAGGGCCTGTTCGACCGGGCCGCCGGGCTGAGCAGGCATCCCCGGCAGCAGCGGCGCCGACACCTCGGTCGGGGTGACCGGGGTGTCGCCGAGTTGGCCGCCCTGGGAGAGCAGGGGGCCGACGGCACGGCGGCGTCCGTGCTCCGCGGCCGCGGAGGTCGTGCCCGGGGTGCGGGCCGGGATCACATTGCTTCCGGAGCCCGACCCGGCACGGCCGTCCGCGGTCGTGTCGACCGGGGCGACGGTGGTCATGCCGCCCAGCGCGATCGCGGCCAGCGACACCGCGCCGGCGGCCACGAACGCGAACCGCATCCCTCGCGACCGCTCGGCGTCGTGCCGGTCGCCGGCGCGGCCGACGGGATGGACGCGGAAGCCGCGGTCCGAGGCGGGAGACAGGACGGAGCCGTGGTCCCGGCGGGGCGCATAGCGGAACTCGAACGGTTCGTCCCGTCTCGTGTCCCTCACGCCGAAGACTCCGTCGGCGAAGCCTCCCCCGCCCAGCGGCGTGCCACCGCCGTCGGAGTCACCTCCTGCGGGGAGCCCCTGAAGGCGGGCCAGAAAGCTTTCGGAGGGGGCGGGCGGGGCGACCTCGGCGAAGACGTTCTTCAGCCGGCGCTGCGCGTCGACCTCCGTCTTGCACTTCGGGCAGGTCGCCACGTGCGCGAGCACACGCTCGCGGGTGTCGTGACAGAGCTCGCCGTCCACCAGGGCCGAGAGCCGGTCGCCGAGATGCTGCTCCGCGAGGAGCCGCTCGGTTGCGTCGTGTCGGGATCCGTTCACGCGGTCGCGCCCCCTCCTCCCAGTGCGGGCACACGGGCCACGAAGGAGCGACGCCCGGCGCGGGCCTCGGGCGCACGGTGTGCGAGGGCCTTGCGCAGCTGCGAACGGCCGCGGTGGATACGCGAGCGGACCGTGCCCAGCTTGACGCCGAGGGTCGCGGCGATCTCCTCATAGGAGAGCCCCTCGATGTCGCACAGCACGACCGCGGCGCGGAACTCGGGCGCGAGGGTGTCGAGGGCCTGCTGGACGTCCGCGTCGAAGTGGGCGTCGTTGAAGGCCTGCTGCGGGGAGGGCTCCTTGCTGGGCAGCCGCTCGGCCGCGTCGTCGCCGAGCGCGTCGAAGCGGATGCGCTGCTTGCGTCGGACCATGTCCAGGAAGAGGTTGGTCGTGATGCGGTGCAGCCAGCCCTCGAAGGTGCCCGGCGTGTACGTCGAAAGGGAACGGAAGACGCGGACGAAGACTTCCTGGGTGAGATCCTCGGCGTCGTGCTGGTTGCCGGTCAGCCGGTAGGCGAGCCGGTAGACCCGGCCGCTGTGCATGCTGACGATCTCCTCCCACGTGGGCGGAGTCCACGCCTGCCCGTCCGCGTCGGTGGTGAAGGTCGCGGTCTGGGCTGGGCCGACGGCGATGCCGGCGGAGTGGCTGGGGTCAGCAGCGGTGTCGTTCACGGATTTCGGCCTGCCTGCCGACCCGAGAAAGCGCCGCAGCACTCCTCCCCGATCCCCCGGCGCGGCCGCACCTCCCCTGTCGGCATTGGTGGTGTCCAGTGGAGCCCCTACCATAGCCACCTCGCCCGTTAGCTCCGGATAAGCGGTTTTACGAGAAATTGATCTGTGCTGACACGGCTCATGCGACTGCGTCAGCACTTGCTCGGCGCCCTGTCCCACGTCGTGATCCAACCGTGTCCCCCCGTAGTCGTTCCCACCCCTTCAAACGCCCGGTCCCATCTGCGGGTTCCCGGCGGCAACGGATACAGTCACGCCCAGGCAACCACGGGGACAGGAGAGGGTCATTACCGGCAACCGGCAGGCAAGCTGGGCGTTCGCCGACGCCTATGCCGCCGAGGACGAAGCGCTGCGCTGGGCCCGCGACCGGGCCCGTGAGGCAGGGCTGCGCTCGGTGTCGCCCAGCACGGGCGCCGCGCTGCGGATGCTCGCCGCCACCGTGGACGCGAAGGCGGTCGCCGAGATCGGCACCGGCACCGGCGTCTCCGGGATCCACCTGCTGCACGGGATGCGCCCGGACGGCGTCCTGACGACGGTGGACCCCGAGCCGGAGCACCAGCAGTTCGCCCGGCAGGCCTTCCGCGCCTGCGGCTTCGCCAGCAACCGGGCCCGGTTCATCCCGGGCCGCGCGCTCGACGTCCTGCCCCGTCTCGCGGACTCCGGCTATGACCTGGTCTTCTGTGACGGCGACCGGCTGGAGCTGCTGGAGTACCTCGCTGAATCGTTGCGCCTGCTGCGTCCGGGCGGGCTGGTCGTCTTCGAGGGCGTCTTCGCCAACGGCCGCACGGTCGACTCGGGGCCGCAGCCCACGGAGGTCATACGCATCCGGGAGCTGCTGCGGGCGGTGCGCGAGAGCCAGGAGCTGGTGACGTCGCTGCTGCCGGTGGGCGACGGGCTTCTGTGCGCGGTCAAGCGCTGAAGCGGCGCTGAGGCGCCGAGTCGCTGAGTCGCCGAGTCGCTGAGAGGTTCGGGGCCGGGCGTTGGGCCTTTCGGGCCGGCGGCCACGGCGAACCCGGGAAGAACGCCCTCGGGAAACCTCGGGAAGACTCCGGGAAATCCCCCGGAAGACCCCGATGACACCCGGGTGAGACCACCGTCAGGCCCCCGCGAGACCCCGGAAAAGACAACCGCTCCGGCATCCAGAAGGACACCGGAGCGGTCGGAAGTGCAGGGTCGCTTCGCGTCAGCCGACGACCTTCTTCAGGGCGTCGCCGAGCGCGTCGGCCTCGTCAGGGGTCAGCTCGACGACGAGCCGCCCGCCGCCTTCGAGCGGAACGCGCATGACGATGCCCCGCCCCTCCTTGGTCACCTCGAGCGGGCCATCACCCGTTCGCGGCTTCATGGCCGCCATGCTCGTTCCCCTTCCTGAAACCAGCTCATCGCCAAAGCCGACGGCCCGTGAAGGGCAGCCGCGATCCAGCGTGGGACCCGCGGCACCGGCATCGAACACATTGCTTCCAGGCCATTATCCCGCATCTCAGGACCCGATGACCAACATCAGTCGGCATCGCTTGGGCAACGCGCGCGAGCAAAACCACTCAATTCGGCGATGTGGCTGCGATACTGCGCGGCCGCACGCGCTTCCGACCGCCGGAATCCGTCCCGAATTCTTTGACGCAGGTCACACGTCGGGTCCGGTCCTCGGGCGGTGATCTCCGCCATGCTGTCCTCGTACAGGGGACGTACCGGCCGGTAGGGCGTCCCAGCCGCGACACGGAGGGGAAGAACGCCATGGTCGACACCGTGCTCTACGAGGTGAGTGACGGGCTCGCGACGATCACGCTGAACCGCCCCGAGGCGATGAACGCGCTGAACATCGCGACCAAGGTCGCCCTCCGGGACGCGGTGCGGTCCGCGGCCGCCGACGACGCCGTACGGGCCGTGCTGCTGACCGCCGCCGGTGAACGGGCTTTCTGCGTGGGGCAGGACCTCAAGGAGCACATCGGGCTGCTGGCCGAAGGCTCGAAGCAGGTCATGAGCACGGTCGCGGAGCACTACAACCCGATCATGCGGGCCCTGACGGAGGCGCCGAAGCCGGTGGTGGCCGCGGTGAACGGGGTCGCCGCGGGCGCCGGCTTCGGTTTCGCGCTGGCCGCGGACTACCGCGTCGTGTCCGACACGGCGTCCTTCAACACCTCGTTCGCGGGGGTCGCGCTCACCGCGGACTCCGGCGTCTCGTGGACGCTGCCCCGGGTGATCGGTCCGGGCCGCGCCGCCGACCTGCTGCTCTTCCCGCGCAGCATCAAGGCCCAGGAGGCGTACGAGCTGGGCATCGCCAGCCGGGTCGTGCCGGCGGACGCGCTGCGCGCGGAGGCGGAGAAGGTGGCCCGGGCCCTGGCCGCGGGGCCGACGGTGGCCTACGCGGCGATCAAGGAGGCCGTCGCCTACGGGTCGGCCCACACCCTCGCCGAGACGCTGGACAAGGAGGACGAGCTGCAGACGCGGGCGGGGGCCTCCGAGGACCACGCGATCGCGGTGCGGGCGTTCGTCCAGAAGGAGACGCCGAAGTACCTGGGCCGCTGACGCCGGCTGCCGTCGTGGGGGCGGGCAGCGACGGTCGCCCGCCCCCGTCAGGGGGCGCTACGCCCCACGCACGACGCCAGATGGTCGTTCACCAGGCCGCATGCCTGCATCAACGCGTACGCCGTCGTCGGCCCGACGAAGCGCAGGCCCCGCTTCTTGAGCGCCTTGGACAGGGCCGTCGACTCGTCCGTGACGGCCGGGACGTCCGCCAGGGTCTTCGGCGCTGGCCGGGCGGCCCGGTCGGGGGCGTGGGACCAGATCAGCTCGTCCAGGTCGCCCGGCGCCCACCCGGCGAGCACCCGCGCGTTGGCGAGGGTGGCGTCGATCTTGGCGCGGTTGCGGATGATGCCCGGGTCGGCCAGGAGGCGTTCGCGGTCCTCGTCGGTGAAGACGGCGACCGAGGCGATCTCGAAGCCGGCGAAGGCGGCGCGGAAACCGGCGCGGCGGCGCAGGATCGTGATCCAGGACAGGCCCGACTGGAAGGCCTCCAGGCTGAGGCGTTCGAACAGCGCGTCGTCGCCGTGGACCGGGCGGCCCCACTCCTCGTCGTGGTACGTCACGTAGTCCGGCGTGGACAGGGCCCAGGGGCAGCGCAGCGCACCGTCCGCCCCGGCGAGGGCGGCGCCGTCGCTCACTGCTCGTCCTCGGGTGTCCGCTTCTCCATGGAGACGTGGGGCGCGGCGGGCGCCTGCGCGCCGGCCAGGGCCGACTCCAGGTCGGCGATGCGGGCGTCGCGCTCGTCGAGTTCGGCGGCGAGGCGGTTCAGGGCGTCGTCGACGTCCGCCATCCGGTAGCCGCGGACGCTCAGCGGGAAGCGCAGGCGGTCGACGTCGGCGCGGTCGACCGGGCGGTCCTCGGGCAGCGGGTCGTGCAGACGCTCGGGGGCGACCTCCGGCAGCGGGCCGGTGCCCTCGCCGCCGCCCACCACGGCGAGTGTCACCGCGGCGACCACGACGGCGAGCGCGATGACCAGGAACAGGAACATAACCATCGGTGGGTCTCCACACTCGGTGTGCTCGGAGCGGATGTGTGTGGGTCCGATCGTGCCATGCGGGTCCGACAGTTAGGGTCGCAGGCGGCGGATGTGCAGGACGTACTAGGAGAGGTCACAGGGGATGCTCAGGCTGGGCAGGCGTGAATTCGGCGTGCACGAGCCGGTGATCATGGCGATCGTGAACCGGACCCCGGACTCCTTCTACGACCAGGGCGCGACCTTCCGGGACGAACCGGCCCTCGCGCGCGTGGAGCAGGCGGTGGCGGAGGGCGCGGCCGTCATCGACATCGGCGGGGTGAAGGCCGGTCCCGGTGAAGAGGTGACCGCGCAGGAGGAGGCGCGACGGACCGTCGGGTTCGTGGCCGAGGTGCGGCGGCGCTTCCCGGACGTGGTCATCAGCGTGGACACCTGGCGGGCCGAGGTCGGGGAGGCGGTCTGCGAGGCCGGCGCCGACCTGCTGAACGACGCGTGGGGCGGGGTGGATCCGCGGCTGGCGGAGGTCGCGGCGCGCCACGGGGCCGGTCTGGTGTGCACGCACGCGGGCGGCGCGCAGCCGCGGACGCGTCCGCACCGGGTGACGTACGACGACGTCATGGCCGACATCCTGCGGGTGACCGTGGGGCTGGCGGAGCGGGCCGCGGGGCTGGGGGTGCCGCGGGAGTCGATCCTGATCGACCCGGGGCACGACTTCGGCAAGAACACCCGGCACAGCCTGGAGGCGACCCGGCGGCTCGGGGAGATGGTGGAGACGGGGTGGCCGGTGCTGGTGTCCCTGTCCAACAAGGACTTCGTCGGCGAGACGCTGGACCGGCCGGTGAAGGAGCGGGTGGTCGGCACGCTGGCCACGACCGCGGTGTCCGCGTGGCTCGGGGCGCAGGTGTACCGGGTGCACGAGGTCGCGGAGACGCGGCAGGTGCTCGACATGGTCGCGTCGATCGCGGGCCACCGGCCCCCGGCGGTGGCCCGCCGGGGGCTCGCGTAGGTCCCGCGGCTAGCGGGCCGCCTCTTTGGAGACCAGGGCCACCGCTTCTTCCACGTCGTCCGTGACGTGGAAGAGGAGAAGGTCCTTCTCGGCCGCCTTGCCCTGGGCGATCAGGGTGTTCTTGAGCCAGTCGATCAGGCCGCCCCAGTACTCGGTGCCGAAGAGGACGATGGGGAAGCGGGTGACCTTCTGGGTCTGGACGAGGGTGAGGGCCTCGAAGAGCTCGTCCAGGGTGCCGAGGCCGCCGGGCAGGACGACGAAGCCCTGCGCGTACTTCACGAACATCATCTTGCGGACGAAGAAGTAGCGGAAGTTCAGGCCGATGTCGACGTAGGGGTTGAGCCCCTGCTCGAAGGGCAGCTCGATGCCCAGGCCGACGGACGTGCCGCCCGCCTCGCTCGCGCCCTTGTTGGCCGCCTCCATCGCGCCCGGCCCGCCGCCCGTGATCACGGCCCAGCCGGCGTCGACGAGGGCGCCGCCCAGCCGTACGCCCGCCTCGTACTCCGGGGAGCCCACCGGTGTGCGGGCGGAGCCGAACACGCTGATCGCCGGGGGGAGTTCGGCGAGGGTGCCGAACCCCTCGATGAACTCCGACTGGATCCGCAGCACTCGCCAGGGGTCCGTGTGCACCCAGTCCGAGGGGGCGCGTTCGTCCAGCAGCCGCTGGTCCGTCGTGCTCGCCTGCACCTGGTCCCGCCGTCGCAGGACGGGCCCCAGTCGCTGTTCGTCCGGTGGCTGCTTCTTTCCCTCGGGGTTCCCTGTAGGCATGGTGAACTCCCTCCGCTTCGTTCGTTCCACCTCAGCGTAGATCCACGCGGGTTACGGGAGGGGGACGTCGGCGTGTCCGCCGCGAACCGCCCTCGGCCGGCGCCGGCTCAGGCGGTGAGCCAGGCCTTCAGGCGCTCCTCGCCGGCCAGGATCTTGGCCGTCTCCACGCGCTCGTCCCGCTTGTGCGCCAAGTGCGGGTTGCCGGGGCCGTAGTTGACGGCGGGCACGCCCAGTGCCGAGAAGCGGCTGACGTCCGTCCAGCCGTACTTGGGCAGCGGGGTGCCGCCGACCGCCTCGATGAGGGCGGCGGCGGCGGGGTGGGAGAGGCCGGGCAGGGCGGCGGGGCTGTGGTCGTCGACCACGAATTCCGCCACCGCGCAGTCGGCGAAGACCTCGCGGACGTGGGCGACGGCCTCCTCCTCGCTGCGGTCGGGCGCGTAGCGGAAGTTGACGGTGACCACGCATTCGTCGGGGATGACGTTGCCGGCCACTCCGCCCGTGACGCCGACCGCGTTGAGGCCCTCGCGGTACTCCAGGCCGTCGATGACGGGGTGGCGCGGCTCGTAGGCGGCCAGGCGGGCCAGGATCGGGGCGGCCGCGTGGATCGCGTTGGACCCCATCCAGCCGCGTGCCGAGTGGGCCCGCTCGCCCCGGGTCTTCAGCAGGACCCGCAGGGTGCCCTGGCAGCCGCCCTCGACCTGGCCGTCGGAGGGTTCGAGGAGCACGGCGAAGTCGCCGGCCAGCCACTCGGGGTGGGCCTCCGCCACGTGCTTGAGGCCGTTGAGGTCGGCGGCGACCTCCTCGTTGTCGTAGAAGACGAAGGTCAGGTCGCGGTTGGGCGCCGGGACCGTCGCCGCGACACGCAGCTGGACCGCCACCCCCGCCTTCATGTCACAGGTGCCGCAGCCCCACAGCACGCCGTCCTCGTCCAGCCTCGACGGGACGTTGTCGGCGATCGGCACGGTGTCGATGTGGCCGGCCAGGACGACGCGCTCCGCGCGGCCCAGGTTCGTGCGGGCGATCACGTTGTTGCCGTGGCGGTCCACCGTCAGGTGGGGCAGCGCGCGCAGGGCGGTCTCGATCGCGTCCGCGAGCGGCTTCTCGTCGCCGCTCTCCGAACGGAAGTCGACGAGCCACGCGGTGAGCGCCGCGGCGTCCAGGGTGAGGTCAAGCGGGGTGTCGGCCATGCCGTCGACCCTAACGCGCCGACCGGACGCCCCCCCTTCCCCGCCCGTGCGCACCCCCCTCCTGCTCCTCAGTACTCTCCAGTACCTTGTACGCGTGCCAGAGCCGTCGCCTTCCCCCAAGCGCCGCGGCCGCCTCCTCCGTTTCGGGGCGGCCTGCGTGGTCCTGTCCGCCGTCGCGGGTTATGCCGTGGTCCAGTACGTCTCCGGCGGGACGGGAGATCCCGGCTGCCGGGTCGTCTCCGGCGGCGCCGGCGGGGCGACGTACGAGTTCACGCCGGAGCAGGCGGTGAACGCGGCCACGATCGCCGCCGTCGGCACCGACCGGGCCATGCCCGAGCGGGCCGTGGCCATCGCCCTCGCGACCGCCATCCAGGAGTCGGGACTGCGCAACCTCGCCCACGGCGACCGGGACTCGCTCGGGCTGTTCCAGCAGCGGCCCTCGCAGGGCTGGGGCACCGAGCAGCAGGTCACGGACCCCGCGTACGCGGCGGACGTCTTCTACAAGCACCTCGCCAAGGTCCACGACTACACCGAGCTCCCGCTGACGGTGGCCGCCCAGCGCGTGCAGCGCAGCGGGTACCCGGAGGCGTACGCCAAGCACGAGCAGGACGCGGTGCTGCTGGCCGCCGCGCTGACCGGGACCTCGGCGGCGACGCTGACCTGCGACGGCCGCTCGCTGGCCACCGCGGCCACCGGGCCGGCCGCGGTGCGGGCGGCGCTGAACCGTGACTTCGGGCGTGGCACGCTGCGGCAGGGCGCGAAGACCGGCGCGCGGACCGGCTCGGGCGCGGGCAATGCCTCGTCGGCCGGCCCCGGGGCCCCGCTCGCCGAGAGCTCCGGGCGGACCCTCACGCTGCCCGTGTCCGAGGACACCACCGCCGGCGGGCGCAGCGTCGGCGAGCGCGGGTGGCAGCTGGCGCACTGGGCGGTGGCCAACGCCTCGGCGCTGCGGATCGAGCGCGTCGCGTACGCGGGCCGGGAATGGGTCTCCGGGAACACCGACAGCCGGTGGCGGGCGACCGGTTCGACCAGCGCGGAGGCCGCCGGGGGTTCGGCGGCGGGCGGCGGGGCGGACAGCGTGCGGATCGTCACCGAGCAGTAGTACGGGTCTTCACCCGTCCGGGTCGTGTGCGGGGGGTTCCCGCGGCCGGGTGCTCAGGTTTTCGCGCCGTCACCCTCGCCGGCCGGGAATCCCTTGAGGGCAAAGGGCGGCACGGGTTTGGCGGACTTTCACATCGGGCGGTTTTTGCCCGTTTTTATCCGCAGCCGATAATGCGACGCATTGCCAACTCTTTACGTCGGCCGTGCGCAACCTTCGCGGGCTTCGAGCGGTAGTCACTGCGTCCGGGCCCGGACAGACAGACAGTCACAGCAGTCACAGACAGTCCTTGTTCTCTCCCGTCGAAGGAGCATCATGTCCCTCCCCCTGACCCGCCGGATCGCCCGCGCCGCGCTGCTCGTCGCTGCAGGAGCGGCCGCCGGGGTCGGTGCGGCCGGCTCCGCCAGTGCGGCCCCCAGCCTTCCCGCCGCTCCGAACCTCGGCGGGCTGACCGCCCTGGACGGGGCGAGCGTCGGCAACACGGTCGACGGCGCGGCGCAGAACGTGACCGGACTCGCGGGTGAGACCGGCGGCAAGGCCGTGCAGAAGGCGGTGCCGGCCGCGGGCAAGACCGGCGGCAAGGCCGTGCAGAAGGCGGCGCCGGCGGCGCAGAAGACGGCCGGTGAGGCGGCGGGCTCCGCCGGGGACCTCCTCGGGGACACCGCGTCGACCGCCACGAAGGGCGGGCTGCCGACCGACTCCCTCACCAAGGGCGGGCTGCCCGGCGCGCAGACCCTGCCGGTGAAGGGCCTGCCGCTCGGCTAGCACCCGGCCCGAGCGCTGGAGCCCGGAAGGGGCCCGGGGATCTCCCCGGGCCCCTTCGCTCTGCGCCGGCGCCCCGGGCAGGGGCTGGGGCGGAAGCGGAGGCTACAGCCGCTCCACCGCTGCCCGCACCCGCTCGTCCGTCGCGGTGAGGGCCACGCGCACGAAACGCTCGCCCGCCTCGCCGTAGAAGTCGCCGGGGGCCACCAGGATGCCCCGGGAGGCCAGGTCGGCGACCGTGGTCCAGCAGGACTCGTCCCGCGTCGCCCACAGGTACAGGCTGGCCTCGCTGTGCTCGATGCGGAAGCCGTGCGACAGCAGCGCCTCGCGCAGGAGGGCGCGCCGGGACGCGTAGCGTGCGCGCTGCTCGCGGACGTGGACGTCGTCGCCGAGGGCCGCCACGACCGCCGCCTGGGTGGGCGCCGAGGTCATCATGCCGCCGTGCTTGCGGATCTCCAGCAGGGGGCCGAGGACGGCCGGGTCGCCCGCCAGGAAGGCCGCCCGGTAGCCGGCCAGGTTCGAGCGCTTGGAGAGGGAGTGGACGGCGACGACGCCCTCGTACGAGCCGCCGTTGACGTCCGGGTGCAGGACCGAGACCGGGTCCGCCTCCCAGCCCAGCTCCAGGTAGCACTCGTCGGAGAAGACCAGCACCCCGTGGCGCCTCGCCCAGGCGACGATCGAGGTCAGCTCCGCCTTGGACAGGACCCGGCCCGTGGGGTTGGACGGCGAGTTCAGCCAGAGCAGCCTGAGGTCGGTCGGGTCCAGGGTCGTGGGGTCGTCGTAGACCTCGTACTGCGCGCGGGCCAGCCGCGCGCCCACCTCGTACGTCGGGTAGGCCAGCCGCGGGAAGGCCACCCGGTCGCCGGGGCCGAGCCCGAGCTGGGTCGGGAGCCAGGCCACCAGTTCCTTGGAGCCGACGATCGGCAGGACGTGCCGGTGGGTGACCCCGCGGGCGCCCAGACGGCGCTCCAGCCAGCCGGTGATCGCGTCCCGCAGGGCCGGGGTGCCCCACACGGTCGGGTAGCCCGGCGAGTCCGCGGCGTCGATCAGGGCCTTCTGGATCAGGTCGGGCACCGGGTCGACCGGGGTGCCGACGGAGAGGTCGACGATGCCGTCCGGGTGCGCTGCGGCCGTCTTCTTGTACGGCTCCAGCTTGTCCCAGGGGAATGCGGGAAGGCGGTCGGAGACTGCGGAGGACACGGTGACTGGCTCACTTTCGTGACGACGGCAAACGCCTCGGTCCCGTACGGCGATCGGCGTGATCAGGCCGTACGGGACCGAGGCGGCACGGAGTGCGGGCCGCTGCTGCGGATTACTCGGCCGCCTGCGGCGGCAGCGCGGCGACGAACGGGTGGTCGCGCTCGATCAGACCCAGCTTGCTGGCGCCGCCGGGCGAGCCGAGGTCGTCGAAGAACTCGACGTTCGCCTTGTAGTAGTCCTTCCACTCCTCCGGAGTGTCGTCCTCGTAGAAGATCGCCTCGACCGGGCAGACCGGCTCACAGGCACCGCAGTCGACGCATTCGTCCGGGTGGATGTACAAGGACCGCTGGCCCTCGTAGATACAGTCGACCGGGCACTCTTCGATGCAGGCCTTGTCCTTCACGTCGACACAAGGCTGCGCGATGACGTAGGTCACGCTGTCGTTCCTCCTCGATAGGGCGCCGGCGGGCCTCCTCAGGCTCCGCCGCCTGGCGCGCGGGAGCGCGGCGTCGTCGATGCCCGCCCCTAGTATCTCCGTTCTTGGGCATGATCCGAACAGGAGGGGTGAACCGACCCGTGGAAATCTCGGCCGCCGGACGCCTTGAGGTCCGCATCACCGCCGCTGACGTGGGCAAACGTGTCTCCGTACGCTGCTTGAGCGGTGCTGCGTCCATAGGGGACAAATTCACCGACACGGTCGGTGTTCTCACATCATGGGACGACAATGTGCTCGTGATCACACGGAAGAGCGGGGAGAGCGTCCGTGTTGACGCGTCGTCGCTGGTCGCCGGGAAGGTCGTGCCGGCCGCGCCCGCCCGCCGGCGCGGGCCCGCCGCGTCCTACGCCGAGCTCGCCAGGGTGGCCGCACGGGCCTGGCGTCCCGTGGAGAGCGAGCGGCTCGGCGCATGGGAGCTGCGGGCCTCCGCGGGCTTCACACGGCGGGCCAACTCGGTGCTGCCGCTCGGCGACCCCGGGATGCCGCTCGACGCGGCCCTGGACGTCGTACGGGCCTGGTACGGCCGGCGCGGGCTGCCCGCCTACGTGCAGACGGCGACGGGGGCCGAGGGCACGGAGGAACTGCTCAGCGCCCGCCTGGAGGAGCGCGGCTGGGTGCGCGAGGTGACGGCACAGCTGTGGATCGGGGCGCCGGCCCCGGTCGCCGACCGGGCGGAGGCCGCCGACGTGGTGCTGGCCCGGGCGGCCGACCCGGCGTGGCTGGCGCGGTACCAGCGCAAGGGGGTCGGTGAGGCGGCCCTGACAGTGCTGGAAGGGAGGGCTGCCGGCTCGGACGAGGCCGGCGGCGACGGCCCGTCGGTGTGGTTCGCGTCCGTGCCCGGACCGGACGGCGCAGCGCCTGCCGCGATCGGGCGGTGCGTCGTGGACGGGCGGTGGGCCGGGTTCTCCGCCGTGGAGGTCGATCCGGCGCGGCGGCGCGAGGGGCTCGCCACGGCCGTGATGGCCGCACTGGCCCGGCAGGCGCTGGCGGAGGGGGCCTCGGCGGCCTGGCTGCAGGTGGAGGAGGAGAACGCGGGCGCGCGGGCGCTGTACGCCGGGATGGGCTTCGCCGCGCATCACGCCTACCACCACTACCGGGAGCCGTCGCGGGAGTCCTCGGCGGGGGCGCCGTGAGCGAGGCCGGGAGCGGGATCGACGGCGGCGAGGTGCGGCGGCGGTTCGCCGAGGAGGCCCGGGCCGAGCGGCCCGATCCGGCGCTGCTGTGCCTGCTGATCGGCGCGGCGGCGGATCCGCGGCTGGACGAGGCCGGTCTGGACGCCGCTCAGATCGAGCTGGACCGGCTGGCGGGCGAGCTGCCCTTCCGGCCCGGCGGCCCGCACGCGTGGGCCGTGGCGCTGCGGGACCTGCTCGGCGAGCGGTACGGCTTCGGCGGGTCGGCCGCGGACTACGACCGGCTGGAGTCGTCGCTGCTGCACGCGGTGCTGACCCGGCGGCGGGGCCTGCCGATCCTGCTGTCCGTGGTGTGGACGGAGGTGGCGCGCCGGGCGGGGGCCCCGGTGTACGGGGTCGCGTTGCCGGGGCACTTCGTGGTGGGGTTCGGGCCGCCCGGGGACATCCAGCACCAGGTGCTGGTCGACCCCTTCGACGGCGGCCGCGTGCTGACCGGCGGCGATGCGGAGCAGCTGGTCACCGGGGCGACCGGGGCACGGCTGGAGCCGTCGATGCTGGGGCCGGCGGAGCCGCTGGACGTGGTGATGCGGATCCTGAACAACATCCGCTCGTGGGCCGCGGCCCGGCCGGAACGGTCGGACGTCGCCCTGTGGGCCGTCGAGCTGGGGCTGGCCGTGCCCTCGCATCCGGCCCGACTGCGCTACGAGAAGGGTCAGTTGATGGTTCAGCGTGGCGACTTCGTCGGCGGGGCCGTCGAGTTGGAGGAGTACGCGTCGCTGGTGGAGGTCGTGGACGGGGCGACGGCGGAGCGGGTGCGCAAGGAGGCGTTCGCCGCGCGGGCCCTGCTGAACTGAGGCCCCGCCGGTCGCCCGGGCTGCGGCCCCGGCCTCACAGCCAGCCCTTCTCCCTGGCTGTGCGGACCGCCTCCGCCCGGTTGCGCACCGCGAGCTTCTGGATCGCCGTCGACAGGTAGTTGCGGACCGTGCCCTGGGACAGGTGCAGCGCCGCGGCGAGCTCCGCGTTGGTCGAGCCGTCCGCCGCCGCCCGCAGGACCTCCCGCTCGCGGTCGGTCAGAGGGTTGGCGCCCCCCGCCAGGGCCGCCGCCGCGAGCGTGGGATCGATGACCCGTTCGCCGGCGAGGACCTTGCGGACCGCCTGGGCGAGCTGCGCGGCCGGGGCGTCCTTGACCAGGAACGCGTCGGCGCCCGCCTCCATCGCGCTGCGCAGATAGCCGGGACGGCCGAAGGTGGTGAGCACGACCAGCTTCAACCGCGGCAGTTCGCGGTGGAGTTGGGCTGCGGCCTCGATGCCCGTCGCGCCCGGCATCTCTATGTCGAGGAGGGCCACGTCCACGTCATGGGCGCGGGCGGCCGCGAGGACCTCGTCGCCCCGCGCCACCTGGGCGACCACCTCGATGTCGTCCTCCAGGCCGAGCAGGGCCGCCAGGGCCTCGCGGACCATCGACTGGTCCTCGGCCAGCAGGACCTTGATCGTGCCACCACTCATGAGCGGGATCCTATGCCGGACGCCGGACCGGCCGGGACCCGGGCGGTCAGCCGGAAGCCCTTCTTCAGACGGTCCGCGTCCAGGGTGCCGCTCGCCTTCTCCAGCCGTTCGCTCAGACCGGTGAGGCCGTTGCCGGGGCCCTTGCCGGAACCGCCGGAGCCGTCGTCCTCGACGGAGAGTTCGACGACCGGGCCGTCGAGGGTCTGACGCCGTACGACGTCCACCGTGCAACGGGACGCGCCGCTGTGCCGTACGACGTTGGTGATCGCCTCGCGCAGCGCCCAGGCCAGCGCGGACTCGCTCTCCTCGGGCACGCCCTCCAGATCCGGTTCGGCCGGTATCGCGGCGACGACGCCGGCCGCCGTCAACGCGACCTCCGCGCCGGCCAGTTCGGACGCCAGCCGCGGGCGCCGGTAGCCGGTGACGGCCTCGCGGACGTCCACCAGGGCCTGGCGGCTGACCTGTTCGATGTCGGCGACCTGCTGGGCGGCCTTGTCGGGGTGGTCGGGGAGCATACGGCCGGCCAGCTCGCTCTTGAGCGTGATGAGGGACAGCGAGTGGCCGAGCAGGTCGTGCAGGTCCCTGGCCAGCCGCAGCCGCTCCTCGTTGGCGGCCAGTTGGGCGACCGTCGCGCGGGCCTTGCGCAACTCCACCGTCGTACGGACCAGTTGGCTCACGCCGCTCATCGCGAACCCGATGAGCAGGACCAGCAGCAGGAGGTTGAGCGCCTCCTCCTCGTCGGAGCGCAGACCGACGAGGAGCAGGACCGCGCCCGTGCCCGGGATGGTCCAGAACGCCGCCCGCAGCGGGAGCGCGCTCCCGCAGGCCACCGAGACGTAGCAGTACAGGCCCAGCCAGGCGGAGCCCATGGTGAGGCTCAGGACGGTGGCGAGGACCGCCATGGAGCCGATGAGGGCGGCGACCAGCGTGGAGACGAAGGGCGCGTCCCCCATGTTCCGGAACAGCAGGGCGAGGTAGAGGGCGACGAACACCGCAAGGCCCAGCCAGCCGGCCACGGTCGCCCCGGCGGTGTGGTTCCCGGAGACGAGGTCGTGGACCGGCGAGCTGAGGAACACCAGCCAGACGCCGATCCAGAGGAGCTTGCGGCGCCACAGCTCGCGCCGGTTGCGGGCCGGCATGCCCGGCAGGATCCGGGGCTCCCGCCGGCCCTCCTTCGACTGGTCCTGCGTCATGACGCTCACGCCTTCAGCGTGTCCTTCCGGTACAGCCAGGCCGCACCGCCCGTGAACAGGGCGAAGAAGGCGACCAGGATGGCGATGTCCTTGACGTGCGGGGCCTGGCTCTGTTCGATCGCCTGCCCCAGGGCAGCGTACGCGTGGGTCGGGGCCCATTCGGCTATGTCCCGCAGCCAGGCCGGGAAGGTGGCCGTGGGCCACCACAGACCGCCGAGGATCGACAGCCCGAAGTAGGTGATCATCGTGATCGGGCGGACGGCGTCCCCGTCGGCGAGGTAGCCGATCGCGACCCCCAGGGCGGCGAAGACGAGGCTGCCGGCCCAGATCGCGCCGGTGAGGGCGCCCCACTGCCAGGCGTCCAGCCGGACGTCCTTCAGGGTCGCGGCGCAGACGAACACCACGACGATGGACGGGAGACTGACCACGGCCGCGCTGGCGGTCTTGGCGAGGACGTATCCGCGGCCCGGGAGCGTGGTCAGCCGCAGCTGCCGTACCCAGCCGCTCTCGCGCTCCTTGGCGATGCGCTCGCTGTTGCCCATCAGGACGGCCGTGAGAGCGCCGAAGGAGGCCATCGAGACCATCATGTACGTCGGGAGGGTCAGGCCCGTCCCGTCGACCTTCGTGGTGGTGTCGGAGGTGCTGGAGATCAGCAGGAACAGCACCGACGGGTAGATCACGGAGAAGAACAGGAACTTGCGGTTGCGCAGGGCGCGGGCGAGCTCCAGCTTGATCAGACTGTTCACTTGGTCTTCGCCTCCTCGGCGGCGGTGATGGCGACGAAGGCCTGCTCCAGACCGAGTCCGGCGACTTCGAGGTTGCGGGGGTAGAGGCCGAGCCCGTACAGCGCGTGGACGGTGGCGTCGGCGTCGGCGGACTGGATGCGCACGGTGTGCCCGGACACGTCGAGGGCGGTGAGGAAGGGCAGCTCGCGCAGGGCCCGTTCGTCGATCCCGCCCTCCAGGTCGAAGGAGATCCGCCGCGCGCCCGCCTTCGCCTTGATCTCGGCCGCCGTGCCGTCGGCCAGCAGCCGGCCCCGGTGCAGGACCAGCACCCGGTCGGCTATGGCGTCGGCCTCCTCCAGGTAGTGCGTGGCGAACAGGACGGTGCGGCCCTGGTCGGCCTGCTCGCGCATGGTGGCCCAGAAGGCCTGGCGGGCGGTGACGTCCATGCCGGTGGTCGGCTCGTCCAGGACGATCAGGTCGCTGTCGCCGGCGGTGGCGAGGGCGAACCGGACGCGCTGGGCCTGGCCGCCGGAGAGCTTGTTCACCTTGCGGGAGGCGATCTGCGCGATGCCCGCGCGGGCCATCACGTCGGAGGCCTTGTACGGCTTGGGATGCAGGGCGCAGGCGAGGCCCACGAGTTCGGCGACGGTGACCTCGTCCATCAGCCCGCCGCTCTGCAGCATCGCGCCCACCCGGCCGGCGACGATCGCCTCGCGCGCGGTGACCCCGAAGACGCGGACGGAGCCGCTGTCGGGCTGTTTGAGGCCGAGGAGCAGGTCGAGGGTGGTGGACTTGCCCGCCCCGTTGGGTCCCAGCAGCGCCACGGTCTCCCCCGGGCGCAGCGAGAGCGTCAGGCCGTCCACGGCCCGTACGCTCCCGAAGCTCTTGCTCACCTGGTCGAACCCGACCGCCGGTGCTGTCTGCGTCGTCATGACGGTCATCGTCGCGCGGACGGCCCGCGGGGCGGCAGTGTCGGACGTCCGCGGTGCCGCATGACAGATGTCATGCGGCACCGCCGGCGCGTCAGCTCGGGTCGGTGTCGATGACCCCGGTCCGGTTCGTCTCGCTCTTGAGGGCGGGACGCAGCGCGCCGATGACGTCCTGGACGGTGACGGCCGTCTTCTGACCGGTGCCGCGGGTGATCAGGACGCCGTTGAAGGTGCCGCCGTACAGCTCCGTCAGCGCCGCCTGGTCGTAGCTCTCGACGAGCTTGCCGTTGACCGCCTTGACCTTGAGGAACTTCCACAGGGAGTTCTTCGGGCTGAAGGAGACCGCGTGCGCGGCGTCGGTCATGACGGTGACCTTGCCGGACATCGCCGGTTCGGCGAACTCCTTCATCATGCGGTCGACCTCGGCGTCGGACACCGTCGGCTGCCTGGTGGTGGTCGGCACCTTCACGCCGGCCGCCGTGCCGGTCTCCACCTGGGTGCGGTAGGCCGTCACGACGGCGTCCTGCGCCTTCGCCGCGTCGATGCCCTTGCCGGCCTTGCCGTAGACGGGAACGGCCTTGCCGGACTCGAACTTGATGGTGCCGTCGCTGGCCGAGCCGGAGCCGCCCGCCGCGCTCTGCAGAGCGGCCTGAAGCTTCTCCTCGTCGACCGGCATCTCGGGCTCGACCTCGCGGTGCTGCCCGAACAGCGAACCGACCACGGAGACCGGGTTGTAGTCGCTCTCGGCGGCGTCGTCGACCGTGGCCTGGAAGTCGAACTGCAGGCCCGCCTGGTCCGGCTTGAGGGTGACGGAGCCGCCGTCGACGGACAGCTTCAGCGGCTGCGCGACCCGCTTGCCGAAGGCGTCGTCGAGCTTCTTGACGGCGTCGTCGCGGGTGCCGCCGCCGATGTCGACGCCGAGGACGGTGGTGCCCTTGGGCACGTCGGAGTGGTTCATCAGCAGGCCGGCGCCGTAGAGCCCGATTCCCGCGACGACCACCAGACCGCCGAGCAGCGGGAGCTTGCTGCGGCCCTTCTTCTTTTTCTTCTTGGAGTCGCCCGCGGACGAGCTCTGCCTGGCCTGCTCCGACGCCTTGGGCGGGGTGTGCGGCAACGGTCCGTCGGCGGGCGCGCCGCCCGTGAAGGGGCCGCCCGGCCCGCCCTGGCCGCCGGCCGGGACCACCGGGATGCCGCTGGTGACGGTGTGTCCGGAGACGTTGTCGACCGGGCGGCCGCCGTATCCGCCCGCGCCGGGGTCGGGGGCGGGCTTCTGCGGCGTCAGAATCGCCGTGTCGTCGCTCAGGCCCCCGCCGGGGAGGCGGCCGGCGCCGACGCCGGCGCCGGGAGCGGCGGACCGCGGACCGCCGGGGCCGCCCGGGCCGGACGGCGCGCCGGGGGCTCCGGGGCCGCCGGGGGCTCCGGGAGCGCGCGTCGCGCCGGGCGCGCCGCTGTTCATCGGGGGCACCATCGGGCCGTCGCCGGTGACCGGACCGGTGGTCGGGCCGGCGGGGCCGCCCCGCGGTCCGCCTCGGCCGCCGGGACCGCCGGGCCCGTCGGGGCCGTTGAAGTCGTAGGCGCCGCTCGGGACGCCGGGCCCGCCCGGACCGGCCGGGAGGCCTGCCTGACCGCCCGGGCCGCCGGGAAGGCCGTGAGGACCGCCCGGGCCGCCCGGAAGGCCGTTCGGGCCGCCGGGACCGCCGGGGCCGCCGTTCGGGCCGGGGAGGCCGTTCTGGCCGGTGCCGGAGAAGTACGGCAGGTTGTCGCGGCTCGACTCGGGCCCGCCCTGGCCCGGCGTCTGAGCCGGGCCCTGCCCCTGAACCTGACCCGGGCCCTGACCCGGGCCCTGACCCGCACCTTGGCCCGGACGCGCGCCGTTGCCGAGGGGGCCCGCGGCGAGCGCCTCGGTCACGTCGAAGGAGCCCGTGCCGCCGCCGTGACCGGGAGCCACGGGACCGCCGGTCGCGCCGGGGAGTCCGGCGCCGTTGGTGCCGCCGGAGCGGGCGGCGCCGGGCACGCTCATGGAGCCGACCACGCCGCCGGGACGCCCGGGGCCCTGCCGTGCGCCGCCGGGGGCGGGCGCGGCGCCGGGAGCGGGCGCCGCGGCCGGGGGGCCGGCGGGCGCGCCGGTACCGGGGGCCGAACCGCCCGGAAGACCGGCTCCGTTGGTCCCGCCGCCGCCCTGACCGGGCTTGCCGGGGGCGGACTTGCGCGGCGCGAACCAGTCGCTCGTCTTGTCCTCGGCGCCGCTCGCGGGGTCGGCGGGCAGCTCGAACGAGCCGGTGTCGGACGAGGTCGGGCCGACGACGCCCGGGG
Source organism: Streptomyces hayashii (assembly GCF_024539815.1). Classification (GTDB taxonomy): domain Bacteria; phylum Actinomycetota; class Actinomycetes; order Streptomycetales; family Streptomycetaceae; genus Streptomyces; species Streptomyces hayashii. The sequence goes on along the minus strand of NZ_JAHHIU010000165.1, from coordinate 10,593 downwards.
GCGCCGCCTGCTGTGCGTCGACGCCGGGGTCGGCCTTGCCGCCCGATCCGTCGTCGCCCGCGTGGTCCGCGTCGGCGACGGGAGTGCGCACGACGACCGGCGGAATGGGCCGCGATCCGGGGATGTTGATGCGGATCCGCGTCGTCAGCGTGGTCTCGGTCTTTCGTTCCTCCGGCCGCGCGGCCGAACGGCCCGCGTCGGCGCCGCCGTCGGACACCACGGGGGTGCCGTACGGCGGCGTGCCCGAGGGATATGCGGCTCCGCCGCGCCCGTTGGACCCGTTGGGCCCGGAGGACGGACTGTCAGTTTCACGACTCAAGGCAGGTTCTCCAGGTTGGCTCCGCCGCCCGCCACGACCTCACGGGCAGCTCGGCGGCGCGCACCACCATACTGGCCACTTCTGGCCCGTATCCCACGACCGCCGGGGAAACCCACACGGGACTCCCACGGGCGTGCCGCGGTGAAGTGGTACGTCACTTCCCAAGTCGGACGTCGTCGCCGACCGGTTGCCGCCCCAAACCAATGGTGGCGCAGATCACAGCAAGTGCCATACCGCCGAGCAGGAAGAGATACGAGCCGCCTCCCGCGCCGAACAGGAAGTCGCCCTCGGGTCGTCCCGCGGTGCACAGCACGACCGAGATCATCCAGCCGACGGCGGGCGCGACGGCCCCGGCGCGGGTGGCGAGGGCCCGCGCGCCGCCGACGAACAGGCCGGCCGCGCCGGCGAGCGCGAGGAGCAGACCGCCGGGGAACGAACCGGCCTGGACGAGTGCGCCGGCGACGGCGACGACCGCGCCGAGCAACAGGAGCCCCGCATAAGCGACGATCCGCCCGGCGGGGGGCATCCGCAGCGGCTGGGCGAGCATCGAGCCACGGTCGGACATCAGGCCGCCCCCGCCGTGTCGTCGAGGCCCGCGAAGAGGTCGGTCTCCCTCTTCCCGGCGGACTCCCCGCGCACGAGCTCGTAGTACTCGGCCGGGAAGAGGGGCTGGGCGAGTTCGTTGGAGAGGACGAAGTACCGGTCCCCCGGGGCGACTTCGATCTGGGTGGCGTGCGCGCGCATCGCGGCGGCCTTGGCGGCGGCGGGAGCGCCCGTGCCGTCGATCTCGGCGGTGACGCGGTCGTCGTCCACGACGCCCGGCACGTCCGAGACGACGGCGCTCCTGGTGAAGGGGAGCGCCGGCAGCTCGTCGCGGAGCCGGGCGAAGGCGTCCTCGGCGACGGATCGCGGGACGCGGTTCCAGTACACCTTGGGGATGCGCCATCCGGCGGCCTCGGCCAGTTCCGCGGCCCGCATGGCGACGCGGTGGGCCTGGATGTGGTCGGGGTGGCCGTAGCCGCCGTCGTCGTCGTAGGTGACGAGGACCTGGGGGCGCACCTCCAGGATCACCTCGACGAGGGACGCGGCGGCGGCGTCGACGTCGGCCTGCCAGAAGCACGCCGGGTCGTCGTTGTCGGACAGGCCCATCATCCCGGAGTCGCCGTAGCGGCCCGGTCCGCCGAGCAGCCGGAAGTCGTCGACGCCGAGTTCGGCCATGGCGCCGGCCAGCTCACCTCGGCGGTGCTCCCCGAGGGCGGCGCCGGTCAGCTCCCGCAACTGCGGCGGGATGACCTCGCCACGCTCGCCGAGGGTGCAGGTGACCAGGGTCACGTGGACACCCTCGGCCGCGTACCTGGCCATGGTCGCGCCGTTGTTGATCGACTCGTCGTCCGGGTGCGCGTGCACCAGCAGCAGACGCCGCGCGGCGCGAGATGGGTGTCCCTCCGGCCGGAGGTCGAGGGAGGGCGGTTCCGTCATGGGACCAACCCTACGAGGCGACCCCCGTCCACCGGTCACGCACCCGCCCGCCCGTCACCCCTCGCCGTCGGGTACCGGCGAGTCGTGCCGTGCCCGTCCGAGGGCCGACGGTCCGCTCGACCTCGGTCTCGACCCGAACCCTGGCACGCCGGCCGCGCCGCCGAGGAGCGGGCGACGGCCGTGAATTCGTTCAGGGCGGCCGCCGGGCGGAGCCCGGGCCGCCGCCCGTCAGAACTTGATGCTGCCGATCATGCTCGCCACGCTCGTCGTCAGATCGCTGATCGTGGGCGCGATCGTCGAGGAGGCCAGGTAGAAGCCGAGCAGGATGCAGACGACAGCGTGACCGCCCTTCAGTCCCGACTTCTTGACCAGCAGGAAGACGACGATCGCCAGCAGCACCACCGCCGAAATCGAGAGTGCCACGGCGGCTCACCTCCAAGGACCCGGGAACGTGGGGGACAACAGATCGAGGGAACTGGTAAATCCATACATCAGCCAGCAGGTTCATACCCACGCAGCGCTAGTGATCATAACTATGTGTGGGCGCGCATCTCTCGGCGCACAGCCGCACAAGGGGGGAGCATGGCCAATATGGTCGGGGGATGACGACCGACTCCGACTCCTTCCCCCGCAGGCACGCCCGCACCCAGCGTTTCACCCTCGGCGCGCCGCGTTCGTTCACGGTGGCCCCCGACGGCTCCCGGGTCGCGTTCCTGCGGTCCGGCTCCGGCACGGACCGTGCGGGCGCCCTGTGGGTCCTCGACCCGGCCGACGGCACGGAGCGCCTCGCCGCCGACCCGGGCGCTCTGCTCGGCGGCGCCTCGGAGGACCTCTCGCCCCAGGAACGGGCGCGCCGCGAACGCAGCCGCGAGGGTGGCGCCGGCATCGTCGGCTATGCCACCGACGAGGCTGTTGAGCTGGCGTCTTTCGCCTTGTCAGGGCGGCTTTTCACGGCCGGGCTGCGGGCCGGGACGGCCGCCGAACTCCCGGTCGCCGGGCCGGTGATCGACCCTCGGCCGTCTCCCGACGGGCGGCTCGTGGCGTACGTCGCGGGCGGCGCTCTGCGGGTGGTGGGAGCCGGGGGCGAGGACGACCGGGCGCTGGCGGAACCGGAATCGGACACGGTCTCCTATGGACTGGCCGAGTTCATCGCGGCGGAGGAGATGGGCCGTCAGCGCGGTTTCTGGTGGGCTCCGGAGTCGGACCGGCTGCTGGTTGCGAGGGTGGACGACACGCCGGTGGAGCGGTGGTGGATCTCGGATCCGGCCCAGCCGAAACGTGACCCACAACACGTGCCCTATCCGGCTGCCGGGACGGCCAACGCGGAGGTGCGGCTGTTCGTGTTCGGGCTCGACGGGGTGCGCACGGAGGTCTCCTGGGACCGTTCGCGCTTCCCTTATCTGGCGCGAGTGCACTGGTCAGGGGCGGGGGCTCCGCTGCTGCTCGTACAGGCGCGCGACCAGCGCAGTCAGCTGTTCCTGGCTGTGGACACCGACTCCGGGACGACCCGGATGGTGCATGCCGACGAAGATCGGATTTGGCTGGAACTCTTCCCCGGGGTGCCGTGCTGGAGCCCCTCCGGACAGCTGGTCCGGATCGCGGACGAAGGCGGGGCGCGGGTGCTCACGGTGGGCGAACGCCCGCTGACCGGAGCCCAGTTGCATGTGCGGGCGGTGCTGGACGTGACGGCGGACGACGTGCTGGTCTCGGCTTCCGCCGGGGAGGACGCGGCCGCGCCGGAGATCGGCGAGGTGCATGTCTACCGCGTCAACGAGCTCGGCGTGGAGCGCCTCTCCCAGGGGCCCGGCGTGCACTCGGCGGTGCGCTCGGGGCCGGTGACCGTCATGGTGTCGGCTGTGCCGGACCGGCCGGGGAGCGTGGCACGGGTGCTGCTCGCGGGGAAGCAGGAGACGATCGTCCGGTCATATGCGCAGGATCCCGGCCTGACCCCCCGCGTGACCTTCGTCGAAGGGGGCGCACGGCGCATCCCGTGCGCCGTGCTTATGCCGACGGACTACCCCGGTGACACCCCTCTGCCGGTCCTCCTGGACCCCTACGGCGGGCCGCACGGACAGCGGGTGCTGGCCGCGCACAACCCGCATCTGACCTCGCAGTGGTTCGCCGACCAGGGCTTCGCGGTGATCGTCGCCGACGGCCGGGGAACACCGGGCCGCTCCCCCGCCTGGGAGAAGGAGATCAAGGACGACCTCGCCGCGATCGTCCTGCAGGACCAGGTGGACGCCCTTCAGGCGCTCGCCGCACACTTCCCGCTCGACCTGACCCGGGTGGCCGTCCGCGGCTGGTCCTTCGGCGGGTATCTGGCCGCACTCGCGGCGCTGCGCCGCCCCGACGTCTTCCACGCGGCGGTGGTCGGCGCCCCGGTCACCGACCTGCGTCTGTACGACACGCACTACCAGGAGCGCTATCTCGGCCACCCAGGGGAACACCCCGAGATCTACCGGCGCAACTCGCTGATCGACGACGAGGGACTGGTCGACGCCGTCGAGCCGGCCCGTCCGATGCTGATCATCCACGGGCTGGCGGACGACAACGTGGTGGTCGCCCACTCGCTGCGGCTGTCCTCCGCACTGCTCGCCGCCGGCCGGCCGCACGAGGTGCTGCCCCTGTCCGGCGTGACCCATATGACCCCGCAGGAGCAGGTCGCCGAGAACCTCCTGCACCTGCAGCTGGACTTCCTCCGCCGCTCCCTGGGCCTCGCGCGGCCCTGACACGGGCAACGGGCCGGAGCGACATGAGACGCTCCGGCCCGTTTACGGCACCCGCACGGCCGTACGCTGTCCAGCCTGACGCGTCCGTATATCGGAACCGGGTCGGCCAAGTTGCCTGCGTGTTAACGCGGTTGCTGTGCAAATGCGCGGGTGTGCCCCGCCCTGGTCAGTTGTCCCGGTCCTCCGGGGGGACCACCTGTTTCTCCTCCGCGAAGTGGCATGCCGAGGCGTGGGCCGCGGGACCCGTGGCGAGCCGGAACTCCGCCGGGACGGCCAGCGCCGGCACCTCCAGGGCGCAGCGCTCCTGCGCCTTCCAGCAGCGGGTGCGGAAGCGGCAGCCGGAGGGGATGTTCGTCGGGGACGGCACGTCGCCCGCCAGGATGATCCGCTCCCGGCGCTCCCGCGCCTCCGGGTCCGGCAGCGGGACCGCGGACAGGAGGGCCTGGGTGTAGGGGTGCGTGGGGTGGTCGTAGATCTCGGCGTCGCGGCCGATCTCCACGATCCGGCCGAGGTACATCACCCCGACCCGGTCCGAGATGTGCCGGACGATCGACAGGTCGTGCGCGATGAAGAGATAGGACAGGTCGAACTCGCTCTGCAGCCGGTCCATCAGGTTGATCACCTGCGCCTGGACCGACACGTCCAGCGCGGACACCGGCTCGTCGGCGACGATCACCTCCGGACGCAGGGCCAGCCCGCGCGCGATGCCGATGCGCTGGCGCTGGCCGCCGGAGAACTGGTGCGGGTAGCGGTTGATGTACTCGGGGTTGAGCCCGACGACGTCCAGCAGGTCCTGGACCTTTCTGCGCCGGTCCCCCTTGGGCGCCACCTCGGGGTGGATCTCGTACGGCTCGCCGATGATGTCGCCGACGGTCATGCGCGGGTTGAGGGAGGTGTAGGGGTCCTGGAAGACCATCTGGATGTTGCGGCGGACGGCCTTCAGGGCCCGGCCGGACAGTCTGGTGACGTCCTCGCCCTTGTAGCGGATCTGCCCCTGTGTCGGCCGCTCCAGGTTGACCAGCATCTTGGCGACGGTCGACTTGCCGCAGCCGGACTCCCCCACGATGCCCAGGGTCTCGCCCCGGCCGAGCGTGAAGTCGACGCCGTCGACGGCCTTCACCGCGCCGACCTGCTTGCGGAAGACGATGCCCTGGGTCAGCGGGTAGTGCTTGTGCAGCCCGCTGACCTCCAGAAGCGGCTCAGCCATGCAGGCACTCCCTCCAGAAGTGGCACGCGCTCGTGCGGTCCGCGGGCGGTCCGCCGGCCCCGGCGACCCTGGCGGCGCCGGCCTGGGTGACCTCGGTGACCTCGTACAGCGGCGGCACGTCCGTGCGGCACACGTCCTGGGCCATCGGACAGCGCGGGTTGAAGGCGCAGCCCGGCGGGATGTTCATCAGGTTGGGCGGCAGGCCCTTGATGGCGTAGAGCTCCTGGCCCTTCTGGTCCAGGCGCGGGATCGAGTCGAGCAGACCGCGCGTGTACGGGTGCGCCGGGGCCTTGTAGATGTCGTGGACCGGGGCGGACTCGACGATCCGGCCCGCGTACATCACCGCGATGCGGTCGGCCACGTCCGCGACCACGCCCAGGTCGTGGGTGATGAGGATCAGGCCCATGTGGTACTCGCGCTGCAACTCCGCGAGCAGCTCCATGACCTGGGCCTGCACCGTGACGTCCAGGGCGGTGGTGGGCTCGTCGGCGATGATGAGCGCCGGTTCCAGGGCCATCGCCATCGCGATCATGATGCGCTGGCGCATGCCCCCGGAGAACTGGTGCGGGTAGTCCCGGACGCGTTCGCGGGCGGCCGGGATGCGGACCCGGTCCATCAGCTCCACGGCCTTGGCCCGCGCGTCCTTCCTCGACATGCCCCGGTGCACGACGAACATCTCGCCGAGCTGGTCGCCGACCGACAGCACGGGGTTCAGGGACGACAGGGCGTCCTGGAAGATCATCGCCATCTCGGCCCCGCGGACCTTGCGGCGCTCCTCCTCCTTGAGGGTGAGCAGGTCACGGCCCCGGAAGACGATCTCGCCGGCGGTGATCCGGCCGGGCGGCATGTCGAGGATGCCCATGATCGCCTGGGCGGTGACGGACTTGCCGGAGCCGGACTCGCCGAGCACGGCGAGGGTCTCGCCCGCGTCCACGCCGTAGCTGACGCCGTTGACGGCCCGGGCGATCCCGTCCCGGGTGCGGAACTCCACGTGCAGATCACGCACTTCGAGCAGCATCCGACCGTCACCTCAGCTTGGGGTCGAGGGCGTCGCGGACCGCGTCGCCGAGCATGATGAACGCCAGGACCGTGACGGCCAGGGCGCCCGAGGGCCACAGCAGGGCGTGCGGGGCGTTGCGGATGTAGGGGGAGGCGGCGGAGATGTCGATGCCCCAGGAGACGGTCGGCGGCTTCAGTCCGACGCCGAGGTAGGACAGGGTCGCCTCCAGCGCGATGTAAGTGCCGAGCGCGATGGTCGCCACGACGATGACCGGGGCGACCGCGTTCGGGGTGATGTGGCGCAGCAGGAGGCGGGAGTGCGAGGCGCCCAGGGCCCGGGCGGCCTGGACGTAGTCGTTCTGCTTGGCGGTGATCACCGAGCCGCGGGCGATGCGGGAGATCTGCGGCCAGCCGAGCAGCACCATGAACCCGATGACCGGCCAGACCGTGTTGCTGGTCACCACGGAGAGGAGGACGAGCCCGCCGAGGACGACCGGGATGGCGAAGAAGACGTCGGTGATCCGCGACAGCAGGGAGTCCCACGTCCCGCCGAAGAAGCCGGCGAGACCGCCGAGCACGCTGCCGAACAGGGCGACGCCGAGCGTGGCGAGGACGCCGACCGTGACGGACGTCCGGGCGCCGTAGACCGTGCGGGTGTACACGTCGCAGCCCTGGCCGTCGAAGCCGAAGGGGTGGCCCGGCTGGGAGCCCTCCTGGGCCTTGGAGAGCTCGCACTTGAGGGGGCTCATCCAGGTGATGGACGAGGGCCACAGCGAGATGAAGACCAGGAAGAGGATGACCAGCGCGGCCACGATGAAGACGGGATTGCGGCGCAGGTCGCGCCAGGCGTCGGACCACAGGGACCGGGCCCGCTCGCCCGAGGCCCCCTCCGCGTCCCGCCCCGACGGCGACGTGCCCGGCGGCCCGCCCCGCGTCCTCTCCAGGGTCTCGCCCTCCGCCGTGGCCAGGTCCATCGCCCCGCCCATGCCGGTGTCGGCGATGGCGCCGTCCTCCGGGGTGCGGCCCGCGCCCGGCAGATGATGCTCCGGCGGCGTCGGCTCAGGCATAGCGGATCCTCGGGTCGAGTACGGCGTACAGCAGGTCGACGAGCAGGTTGGCCACCAGGAAGACCAGGACGAGGACGGTCACGAAGCCGACGACGGTCTGGGTGTTCTGCCGCAGGATGCCCTGGTAGAGCTGGAAGCCGACGCCGTGGATGTTGAAGATGCGCTCGGTGACGATCGCGCCGCCCATCAGGGCGCCGATGTCGGTCCCGATGAAGGTCACCACGGGGATGAGGGAGTTGCGCAGCAGATGCCGGGTGACGACCCGGCGCCGGGACAGTCCCTTGGCGACGGCCGTGCGGACGTAGTCGGACCGCTTGTTCTCCGCGATGGAGGTGCGGGTCAGCCGGGTGACGTACGCCAGGGAGACGGAGGCCAGCACCAGGCCCGGCACGATCAGCTCGCCGAAGGTCGCCTCCGTGGAGACCGACGGCTTGATCCATCCCCACTCGACGCCGAGCAGCAGTTGCAGCAGCAGACCGGTGACGAAGGTGGGGACGGAGATGACCACGAGGGTCAGCAGCAGCACCCCGGTGTCGACGGGCCGGCCCCGGCGCAGGCCCGTCACGACGCCCAGGGCGATGCCGATGACGATCTCGAAGAGGATCGCGACGATCGTCAGCCGGATGGTGACCGGGAACGCCGTCGCCATCAGCTCGGTGACCGGCTGGCCGTTGAACGCCGTACCGAAGTCTCCGGTGAAGACGTTCCCCATGTAGGTCAGGTACTGCTGCCAGACCGGCTTGTCGAGGCCGAACTCCTTCTTCAGCTGGGCGGCGGTGGCCGGGTCGCACTGCCGGTCCCCGCACAGACCCGCGATGGGGTCGCCCATCACGTTCACCATCAGGAAGATCAGCAGCGTGGCCCCGATGAACACCGGGATCATCTGGAGCAGACGCCGGATCACATACCGGCCCATGGCGGGTCAGCCGACCTTGATCTCGTTGTAGACCGGGACGGAGAACGGGTTGAGCTTGACGCCGGACAGCCGCTCGGAGTGGCCGGCGCTGCCGTTCTGGTACCAGAGCGGGATGGCGGCCATGTTGTCGCGGACGACCTCCTCGGCCTGCTGGAAGGTCTGGACGGCCTTGGCGGTGTCGGTCTCGGTGTTGGCCTGGTTGACGAGCGAGTCGAACTGCTTGTTCGACCACTTGCCGTCGTTGGAGGACGCGTTCGTGTAGTAGAGCGGCTGGAGGAAGTTCTGGATGAGGGGGTAGTCCATCTGCCACCCCGCCCGGAACGGACCGCTCATCTTCCGCTCGCCGATCTGGGTGCGGAAGTCCGCGAAGGTGCCGACCGGGTTGCCGACGCAGGCCTTGTCGTTGCCGAGGGCGTTGTTGATCGAGTTGCAGACCGCGTCGACCCACTGCTTGTGGGATCCGGTGTCCGCGTTGTACGTGATCTTGACCTGGCCGCCCGGGAGGCCGCCGCCCTCCTTGATGAGCTGCTTCGCCGCCGCGGGGTCGTAGTCGCAGGCGTCCCCGCACAGGCCCTTCTTGAAGCCGCCCTCCTCGCCGAGCACCGGGGAGGTCCAGTCGGTGGCGGGGGTGCGGGTGTTCTGGAAGATCGTCTCGGTGATCTGCTTGCGGTCGATCGCGCGGGACAGACCGGTGCGGACCTTGGCCGAGCCGGAGGTGTTCCACTTCGGGTCGTAGAACGGGAAGGCGAGCGTCTGGATGATGCCGGCCGGGGTGTTGAGGTAGCGGTCCCCGAGGTCGGCCTTGACGTTCTTGAGCTGGGCCGCGGGCACGTCGTCGACCAGGTCGAGGTTGCCGGCCAGCAGGTCGGTGTAGGCGGTGTTGTTGTCGGTGTAGACCTTCAGGGTCACCCCGCCGTTCTGCGCCTTGTCGTCGCCCGGGTAGCCGTCCCACTTCTTCAGGGCCATCTGTGAGCCCTTGGTGTACGAGTCGATCGTGTACGGACCGTTTCCGACCGGTTTCTTCAGCCAGCCGGCGTGATCGCTGAAGAAGGCCTGGGGCAGCGGCGCGTACGCGGGGTATCCCAGGGTGTCGGGGAAGGTGGAGAACTTCTGCGTGAGCTTGACGGTGAAGGTCTTGTCGTTGACGACCTTCAGGCCGGAGAGGGTGTCGGCGCTCTGCTTGCCCGCGTCGGGGTGCACCTGGGCGTAGCCGTCGATGTACTGGAAGAAGTAGGCGTTCTTCTGGTTGTTCTTCAGGCTCGCGCCGTAGTTCCAGGCGTCGACGAACGACTTCGCCGTCACCTTCTCGCCGTTGCTGAACGTCCAGCCGTCCTTGACGGTGATGGTGAAGTTCTGGGAGTCCTTGGTGTCGATCTTCTCGGCCAGCATGTCCTCGGCCGCACCGGTCTCCGGGTTGTACTTCTTCAGGCTGCGGAAGATCATGTCGAGGACCTTGCCGCCCTGCACCTCGTTGGTGTTGGCCGGCTCCAGCGGGTTCTGCGGGTCCCCCCAGGAGGAACTGAGCACCGCGCCGCCGTCGCTGCTCCCGCTGTCGCTCCCTCCGCTCCCGCAGGCCGTCGCCGTGAGCGCTGCCGCCGCCGCCAATGCGGCCCACCTGGCGTGCGTGGCTCCACGCATGGATGCCTCCTCGTTGACCGCGCGCCTGTCCTGAGCGGCGAAATGCCGTCGGCGCCGGGAATCTGATCCTTTGCCAGTCAATATCCGCACATTGGATCAGCGGTGCACCCTCACCACACCCGTACGGGTTGTGTCGAAACCGAGGAAGCCGCCACCCGAACGACCTGGCTGGGCCGTCCGGGTGGCGGCGGGCGCACGCGGAGAGCCGGCGGGGCGGGAGGGCGGGAGAACGCGGACGT
>NZ_JAHHIU010000164.1 GCF_024539815.1 Streptomyces hayashii | reverse complement strand
GCCGAGAACGCTCCACTCCCCCGCCCCCGCCCCCGTCGCGGAGGCCGACCCCGACGCCGTCCTCGCCGTGCGTGCCGGAGCCGATCGCCGCGAACGCTGCCCCGCCGAGCGCGAGGCCCGCGATCAGCGCGCAGAGCGTGACCCGCAGCGAGCGGACGGTGTGCCGCCGGGCCCGGGGCCTCCAGTCGTCGCGACGACGGGTGCGGACCCGGCGGGCCCTCGCGCCCCCGGCGTCCCGGGCGGCCCGGAACGCGGCGACGGCCCGCTGCTCGCCCTCACTGCCCTCGCTGCCCTCACTGCCCTCACAGCCCGCCTGTAGACGGTCGCCCGGTGCGCGCAGGGCTCGGGCGAGCAGCGCCTCCAGCTCCGACGGATCGGCCAGGACGTCGTCAGGGCGCGCGCGCCGACGGCCGTGGCCCGCGCCGTCGTTCAGCCGTTCACCCATGTCCGTTTCCGCCTCTGTCCCGAACGTCCGTGCCGACCGCTCTTCCGGCCGCCGGCCCCACCGCATCCCCACCGCTCGCGCACCGGTCCCGCAGTGATCGATACGGCCCGGGGGCCTCACCGTTCACGTCGACTCCCCCAGCGTTCGGGGGCCGCCATCCGTCACACCCTCGCCGCCGCGGTCGTCCGCGCCCGTCTCGCCCACCGCGCCCAGCTGTCCTGCCAGCCGCTTCAGGCCCCGGTGCGCGGCCGTGCGCACGGCGCCGGGCCGCTTGCCGAGCACCCGGGCCGCGGCAGGGCCGTCCAGTCCGATGACGACCCGCAGCAGCACGGCCTCCGCCTGGTCCCGCGGCAGTCCGCGCACCAGCTCCAGGGCCTGGGCGGTGGAGAGGGACTCCAGCGCCAGGTCGTGGGTGCTGTGCGGCCCGGGCAGGTCGAGGACGACGTCCTGTTCCAGCGCCGCCGAGCGCGGCCGCACCCGCAGCCGGCGCAGGTGGTCCAGGGCCCGGTGCCGGGCGATGGTCGCCGTCCAGCCCCGGAACCCGGCCCCGTCGCCGCGGAACCTCCCCAGATCCCGGGCTATCTCCAGCCAGGCGTCGGAGGCCACGTCCTCCGCCTCCTCGCCGACGATCCCGCGCAGATAGCCGAGCAGCCCGGGCTGGACGATCCGGTACGCCACGGCGAACGCGGCCTCGTCCCCGGCCTGGGCCCGCGCCACGGCCGCCCCCAGTTCCCCGTCGTACGCGTGCGCGCGCCGGGGTTCCCCTCCCTGGCCCAAGACTTTCCTCGTTCGTACGGTGTCCGGTGCGGGCACGCGGCTCCCCCGCCGGACACCGGGTCCGGATGCGGCCGCGCCCCCACGGTCATCAGCGCCGCCCCGCACAGAAGTGTCACAGCGCGCGCACCCGCCACGGAACGCAGAGGCGCTCCGACCTCGATCTTTCGTGACGGCCTGTCGAGTTCCGATTCGGTCGTCGGTATCCAGGCGGAACGACCTATATTCCCCACCGCTGGTCGCAGTGAACCCGGTATCCCTGCCGAAGGTGTCGACCGCAGATTCCATCGTCCCCTGCCGACGCTGCCACGAACCGGTGTCGATGGGCCCCACGGTATCCAGGGCCTGGTTTCTGGCCTGTTCGAACGAGCCCGCGTCCAGGACAACCTCGCTGCGGGGCCTCTCCGGGTCGCACCTGCAAAGATCGGAGTGTCCGGGTTGCGATCCACCACAGTTGTGAACCAGGACCGGCGCCGCCCCCGCCAGCACATAGTACGTGTGCTTAAGCCGCCCCTCTCTACCTGCGTTTTCGCAGGTCAAGCGGTATTCGGCGATCCGCTGAGGTGCGGGTTCGGCCGGGGTTGTCCGTGGTTGTTGCCGTCACTACTGCCGGTCAAGGGTCTTGACCCCTCAGATGCGGGGCTGGGCCTCTCGGCGGCTCGGCCGTCCGCCGGTCCGGCGGTGCAGGGCCGGGGCAGGATGGGTTCGCCGCTCGGAGGGGGCCAGCCTCGTTCTCTGTCGAAGGCGACGCGTCGACAGCCCGTTTCTGGTCAGCCTGGTCACGGGCCACTGCCTCGTCTGGGGCCCGGTCCGGCTGCGCCAGCGGCTATTCCGTGCCGAGGATGCGCAGACTGTGGTGGGTTCGGAAGTCCTCGTAGTCTTTGAGGTTGAGCGTCGCCAGCGGCAGGTCGTAGGTGAGGGCACAGGCCGCGATCCACATGTCGTTGATCGGGCGTGGGCGTCCCCGCTGGATGCCCGCGGCTGACAGGCGGCCCCAGGTCGCGGCCACGGCTTCGTCGCCGGGCAGGATCGGGATGCCGGAGAGCCAGTCGGCGAGTTCCTGGCGGCTGCGGGTGCCCCAGTGTCGGATCTCGGTCCACTTGGTCAGTTCGCCGAAGGTCACGAAGGTGATCAGCGGCTTGCGGCCGATCAGCCTGGTGGCAAGCGCGCCGGTGAGCTTGCGCTTGTGGGACAGCGAGGCGACGTCGGTGTCGAGAATGACAGGTTGCATCTGCGGCGGCTCAGGCGACGTCGCGGTGACGCTCGGCGTACGTGAAGGCGAGGAACTCCTCCAGTTCCTCGTCCGACTCGAAAGTGTCGGCGGCGAGGTCGTCCAGGCACCGGATCGGCTGGGTGTTCTTCGCGGCCAGCAGTTCCTCGACCGAAACGCGGGGCCGAAGCGGCGGGTAGCCGGAGTACTCCGCGTCAGGTGCGCTCATCGGGGACCTCCACGGGATGGGATGCAGCTACCAAGGCCAGCATACGGGGGGTGCCCCGCGCCGACACCGGGCTTCACCCCACAGCCCATCTCCGAACGTGCGTGCGCCGATCACTTCGGTCTGCCCACGTCACCCCACGCTGTACTGCTTCCGCGCTCCCGCCGAAAGGCCTCTTCCGCATGTCCGCACAGCTCCAACTTCCGCACCCCGCGACCGTTCCAGCCGCCTCGCGTCCGTCGTCGGCGTTCATGACGCCGACGTGTTCGGCGGACGCCACCACCTCGGCGGCAGGGCGGTCGGCGCTGGAGCGCCGCGCCAGGCTGGCAAAGCTCGCCGCCACCGGCCAACTCGCACCTCTCGCACCTCTCGCACGGCAGGTAACCGGACTCGGTGGCTGCGCGCACCCGATACGCCTCACCGGGCACCGCACACGCCTCGACACCGCGAACGGTGAGATCCTCGACCACTTCGACTCCGGTCGGCTCCCGGCGGGCGAGCTGCTGGTCCGCTGCGGCAACCGCCGCGTCACACGGTGTCCGGCCTGCTCGACCGTCTACCGCTAGGACACCTACCATCTCATCGCCGCCGGACTGCCGGTGCAAGACCGTCCCCACCAACGTCGCCGCGCACCCGCGCGTCTTCGCCACCCTCACCGCACCCGGCTTCGGCCCCGTCCACAACCAGCCCAACACCGGCCGCTGCCACTGCGGCCACACCCACCCGGACGACGACCGGCTGCTGGGCACGCCGCTCGACCCGGACCGCTACGACTGCACGGCCGCAGTGCTGTGGAACGCGCACGCCCCGGCACTGTGGGCCCGCTTCACCACCCACCTGCGGCGGGAGATCGCAAAGGCGGCGGGGCTGACGCAGCGGGTCCTGCGCGATCACGCCACGCTCTCTTACGCGAAGGTCGCCGAGTACCAAAAACGCGGCCAGGTCCACTTCCACGCCGTCATCCGCCTCGACGGACCCACCGGCCCCACCAGCACCCCGCCTGCCTGGGCCACCAGCTCCTCGACCACGACATACGCGCCGCCGCCACACGCACCCACGTCCGCCACGAAGGCCAGCCGCAACAGCCCACCGCGAGCGCGCCTGGGACACGGGAGGTCGGCCGCAGCGCTCGGCTGGTGTTCCGGTTCGGGCGGCAGATCGACGTCCGGGCGATCCGCAGTACGGACTTCACCGGCGGTGGCCCGGTCACCGACCGGCACGTCGCCGCCTACATCGCCAGTACGCCACCAAGGGAGCCGAGACCACCACCGGCACCCTCGACCACCTCCTCGGCCTGCGCTGGGAAGACCTCGACCTCGAAGCCGGCACCGCCACCATCCGCCGCACTCTCCAACGCACCCGTACCGGCGGCCTCACCGCCCTCCCCACCAAGACGATCAGCTCGGAGCGTCGCATCGCCCTCCCGGCCGCGTGCGTCGCCGCGCTGCGCGCGCACCGTGACCGGCAGGCCCGGGAGAAGCAGCAGGCTGGCGGACAGTGGGTGGACAATGGCTTCGTCTTCACCCGCCCGGACGGCCACCCCATCGAACCCGCCACCCTCACAGGGCACTTCAACGCGATGCTCCGTCGCTCCCACCTGCGGGCGATCCGCTTCCACGACCTGAGGCACTCGACCGCGACTCTGCTCCTGGAACAGGGCGTCGAACTCGTGGTCATCAAGGAGCTCCTGGGCCACGCCCACATCGGCGTCACCGCCACGGTGTATGCCCACGTCCGGCTCCGCCTCCAGCGCGACGCAATCGACCTCCTCAGCCGTACGCTCGGCAAGCCCTCCGAGACCGCTGCCGAGCCCGACGACGGTGGCGATCCGCCGCTTGGTGCAGCGTCCATCCGCTGACGTTGCCGTCAACTACTGCCGTCACGTAGCCATGAGGCCCCGCCAGGAATTCTGGCGGGGCCTCATGTTTGCTTCTGGAGCTCTCTGGAGAACTCGAATTTTCAGCTTTCCAGAACATTCATCATGCGATCAGCTGCAAATAGGGCAACACCCTCGCATCCGTAAATCCGGACCACGTATTAACCGCAGGTCCTGGGGGCATCAGTTTGCCGACTTTCCCGCCCCCTGCAGGGCCGCGCAAATCGCCCAACCTACAGCCTGCACATTTTCGCTATAGAAGCCATACCTGTTATGAAACGCCTCTTCTGACGAGTGATTCAAATAGGCGAACGCCAGGGCTCCGTACAACGCTCGGAGGTCGGAGATGCTAAACGCCACCTCAATTTTTGATCGCGACTGGAAATCCACCTCCCGATCTCTCAAATCGAGGAGTTCAGCCGAGGCGTCGCCAGCCACGAGAGCCACCGTCTCTGGAGAGTGACTACCGCCAAAAAGGTCCACAAGAACCCTTCTGACCAGTTCAAACTGCGTCGGAGTGAGGCTGAGCGCATAACCTTCACCCGAACGCCTGAGGCCAATCCTCCGATACATGCGACCTCACTCATCCCAGCGAATTGAAGATGCTGTTGAATTCTTCTAGCGACTGATGGTACGCGTGAACCATTGCCACCAATTCCCTTGATGGTGTGCTCCGCCGCATCGCTGGCTGAGTTGCAGGCCGTACACATGCGCTGGAGATTGTAGTCAACCCCATCGGCAATATCATTCCCATGACGGTCCTGAATTGCTGCATGGGCATCGTCGTCGAGCCCTCCACAGTTGTGGACCAGGACTGGCGTGGCCCCCGCGAGCACATAGTACGTGTGCAGGTTTCCAACCGTCAGGTCGTGGGTGACCTGGCACTGATGGAAGTTGCGAACCCCCGTCACCATGACGATCGCGCCGTCCCACTGGCGAAGTTCAGGGAGGCAGCTCCCGCCGAGAGTGCCCGGCGGGAGATTTCAAACTTCCGCTCCGCAAGACCTATCGGAGATGTTCGCAGTAGCTGCCAAAAGCGAGTTCGGTCATATTCCTCGTCTCAAATTCCGTGACCCATCGATGAGTCGACGCAATTCGAGCCATCTCTATCCCGAACGCGATGAGGGTGCCATCTTCCTCTTCCTGGCCCTCAGACACCCTGATCGCCAAATGCAGCGCCTTTTCCGGATCAACTTGGGAAATTCGCTGGAGGGCTGCAATTCTCTCGGAATCCTCAACTGATGGGTCGAGGATCATCGCGACTTGGTGAAAGTCTTGATCACCCATCATCCCCCTCCGAATGCTTAGTTTAGAGACTGTGTGACCTCATCTGTTACTGGCTTGGGAAGGTGGACGGTGTGGTGCGCTTGGTTTTTACCTGTATGCTCCACTTGGAACCCCCTTTCCCTGAGGTCGCCCACAGAGGTTGAACGGTATTCTCCCGACTCCTTGATCTTCGGGGGCAGTCGCTTAGACGTCGAGATACCGTGCGGGAAGTCATGCGCTTCGGCATTGGCTGCGTCCTGCGCCAGTTTCTCTGTGGTCTCGGGTCCGCTGCCAAAGCGATAGAGGGTGACGGCATCGTCAGGACAGTTATGGACGAGGACCGGCGTGGCCCCCGCCAGCACATAGTACGTATGCACCGTTCCGACCGTGAGGTCGTAGGTGGTGCCGCCTCGGTGGTAGTTGTGGATCCCCGTGACCGTGACCGTCGTGCCGTCCGCCCGGCGGAGTTTCGTGCCGGCGGTCAGGTCGTGGGCGTCGGTCCAACGGTGGCGGGCGGTGTCCCAGAACGGGTGGTGCCAGGTCGTCGTGAGCGTGGCCGAGGCGGCCTTGTGTTGTCCTGTTGCGCTCGGCGGGCCGCGGACCGGTGCCGTGTCCAGGGTGAGGGTGGTGAAGTCCTTGTCGGTGGTGGTGACGATGACGTTCTTGACCTGCTCAGGGGCTGTCACTCCGGTCTGCGGGTCCGTGGCCAGGACCACGTCGCCGGGCTTGACCTTGCTGATCGGTTTCGAGGAACCGTCGGCCAGACGGACCGCTGTGGTCGCGACGAAGCTGTGCGTTATACAGCTCGCGGCATCAGCTCCCGCGTCCTCTGCCCTCCCCGCCTCCACGATCGCGTGTTCGGCCTTCACCGCGTCCTCGGCCACCTTTGCGGCCTCCTCCGCGTCCTTGACCGCCGTGTAGGCCCGGTCTAGGGCGCGCCAGACCTTGAAGGCCTCGACGCCGACCTCGCGCCGGTCTACCGCCGCCGCGACCTGCGGGCCAACGACGTCCTGTACCTGCGCGGGTTACTGAGCGTTTTCAGCGTGGCCACTGATCGGGTGGGCCGGTCAGGCCGAGGTGAGGGCCGCAACGCACAGGGCTCCCGTGCCGTTGGTGGAGGTGTTCGAAGTCTCAACCCATCGGCACAGGAGCCCTGTTGGTTCCCTATCCTGCCGCACTCGACCTCCCGCATGCCCTGGTCGAGTGGGCCACGATGCTCATCGTCACCCGTGAGGGTGGCCGGCGGTGCAAACTCCCGCCGCACCAGCGGGCGCTCATCGCTCTGGTGCACCTGCGCCGCCACGACACCCTCACCAGGATCGCGTCCGGCTTCGGGATATCCGTCGGCACCGCCCACGCGTACGTCACCGCCGTGACCAGTCTGCTTGCCGACCGCGCCCGAGCCTGCTCAAGACGCTGCGCGAGCACGATCCGAAGTTCGTCCTGCTGGACGGGACCCTGGCCGAGTGCGACCGTGTCGGCGACAGCCGAGCCGACTACTCGGCCAAACACCGCCGGCACGGCGTGAACGTCCAGGTCGTCACCGACCCCGCCGGCGAGGTGCTGTGGATCTCGCCCGCACTGCCAGGCCGCACCCACGACCTGACCGCAGCCCGCACCCACCGCATCATCCGGATCTGCGAACGCCAGGGCGTCCCGATCCTCGCCGACCGCGCCTACCAGGGCGCCGGGCCCTGGCTGGCCACCGGCCTCAAACGCCCACCGGGCGGCGAGCTCACCCTCACCCAGCGCACCACCAACCGGGCCCTGGCCGCGACGAGGGCACCGGTCGAACGCGGCATGGCACGGCTGAAGTCCTGGCAGATCTTCCGCAGATCCCGCATCAGCCCCAACCACATGAGCGTCATCCCCAAAACCGTTCTCACCCTGGAGAGGCAACGCTGAAAAGGCTCACTGAACCTCTTTCATCCTGTCCCGGCCGGGTGAAACGAGCTGGTCAGGTGGGGTGACGTGGCGAAGCCCCTCGTCGTTGGTGTGGTGATCTCACTCAACACGCCATCGGCCGGGGGGCTTCGTTGGTTCCATATCCTTCCATGCTCGACGTCCCACACGAGCTGGTCGAGCACGTCTCCTGGCTCATCTACGCCCGAAGGCGTGAACTTCGTTCGGCCTGGCGGAGGTTGAGCTGCTTCAAGCAGGCCCTGCTGGTTCTCGCGCACCTGAGGAAGAACGAGACGCTGGCCCAGGTCGGCGCCGGGTTCGGAGTCTCCGAGGCGACGGCGTGGCGGTATGTGCACGAGACCGTCGAGGTCCTCGCCTCGTGGGCGCCCGGGCTCCACGAGGCCCTCGTCGGTCTGGGCGAAGGCGACTTCGTCATCCTCGACGGCACACTCATCCCCACCGACCGCATCAAGGCGGACGAGCCGTACTACTCGCAGAAACACAAGAAGCACGGCATGAACGTCCAGGTCGTCGCGCGTCCCGACGGCACACCGCTGTGGTTCTCACGGGCAACTCCAGGACGGACACACGACCTGACCGCAGCCCGAGCTCACGGCATCGTCCAGGCCTGCCTCACCCGCCAGATCCTCGTCCTGGCCGACCGGGCCTACCAGGGTGCCGGCGCCACCATCCGCACGCTCTACTACGGCCGTGACCTGCCCGAGCAATACCAGCAGTACAACCGCGACCACGCCGGCCTGCGCGCCCCTGGCGAACGCGCCTTCGCCCGCCTCAAGTCCTGGAGACTGCTGCGACGAGCGCGCTGCTCAACCAACCGCATCGGCAGGACCGTGGCAGCCGTACACACCCTCTTGACCTGCCAATCCTCAGGATGAAAGAGGTTCACTGATGCCGGGCGTTGCAGGCAACTGCTGGTCGATCGCGGAGGCAGTGGGCCTGAACCGGCCGTATCGCCTGCACCACCTACTCGAACGCGCCCGCCGGGAAGAGGACACCGCAGGAGACGCGGTGCGCGCGTTCCTGACCCGGCACCTCGGCGCCGACGGCGGGGTCCTCATCTTCGACGAGACGAGTCAGGCGAAGAAGAGGACGAAGACCGCGGCCGTAGGTCGGCAGTATTCCGGCACGATGGGCCGGGTCGAGCACGTGATCGTCGCGGTGTACACGACGTACGCGACCAAGCGGGGCCACGCCCTGATCGACCGGGACCTGCACGTGCAGGCCGACTGGTTCGCCGATCCGGCACGGATGGCGACGGAAGGTTTCCCCAAGGATCACGCATTCGCCACCAAGCCGACGCTCGCCCTCGCGCAGGCAAAACGGACACCGGCCGCCGGGATCAGTCCGAAGTGGGCAACCGGGGACGAAGGGTACGGACGCAGCCAGGAATTGCGCGAGTTCCTGGAAGGCGCCGCCATCGGCTATGTGTTCGCGGTCACCGTCGACTACCAACTCACCACCTCCGGCGACCCGCACATGCGCGCGGACCAGGCACTGCACATGGTCGAGCCGGACGGATGGAACCGCCACCCGTGTGGAGCGGGAGCGAAGGGCCCTCGCTACTACGACTGGTCGTGGATCGCCACCGACCACTCGCGCCGATGGCTGCTCATCCGCCGCTCAATCGCCGACCCGAGCAAGATCACGTACTTCTACATATACGCGCCCGAGGACCATCCCTGCCCCCTGACCGACCTGGTCAAGATCGCCGGGATGAGATGGAAGGTGGAGGACGACTTCCAGGACTCGAAATCCACCGTCTCACTTGACCAGACCCAGGTCAGGCACTACCGGGCGGGCAAACGCCACGTCACCCTGGCCATGGCGGCCCTCGCCCTACTCGGCGTGCTCGCCGCCATCGACAAGACCAGCGACGATCCCGACCAGGACCCGCCAGCCGATTACGGCGCGATCGCCCTGACCGCCCCCGAGGCCCAGCGACTGTTTCACCTGCTCACCAAGCGCATCCGCGACCTGCCGCCGCCAGCCATGCGGCCCGGATCGCCCCGCACCTGAACTGGTCCTACTGGCGACGACACCACCGGGCCCGAGCCCGCTGGCACCACTACCGAACCCGACTCGCCCTCACTGAATGGCACCTCGTCAGGTCGAGATCTACGACTGGAGTACGTCAAGCATCAGGTGAGACCCGAACGTCAAGCATCACCTGGGGCCCGACACCCCATGATCGAGTTCAGAAAGGCACGATCCAGCGACTTTTTAGACGTCCGGGAATTTCGCCGAGCAATCTTCACCAGAGGCGCCTCTCCGAAGCTCGATGAAATTCAGTCCGCCAGGGCGCCAAGACTTGACCCAAAGTACCCCAGGATCATTGACCGCCCCACCCAATGCGCAGAGTAATCCCGACTTCGTGAAAATATGAGCGCCATCCAAATATGCAACTTCATCGAGTCCCTGGCGGGCGACCCTGCGATTCGAGGCAAACCAAGCATTCTGGGTAACGTGTAGCCAGGCACTGTGGGGGCTCACCGGCCATTGAAGCCTTTCACCGTTTCACCGGGATGACGATTCCGCACTCCTGCCGAAGATCAGAGACGAACTCATCCCCGCCGTACCGAGGAACAACGAGATTCCACCACGAATATGCGTCAGCCTGAATCCTCCGGTCACCTTCATTGACGAACTCGATCACCGTCGATGCAGGTAGCATCCTCGTCCAGAGGTCCAATGTCGACTGCTGACGCGACGTCACATAGATCCTCATTGGTCACCTTAGGGGATCGGCATGGACGGCAGCATTCGAAATCGACCGATCGTACTCATGGAATCCTCCCAGAGAACGAAGGCATCGATCCCACCTCCACCGTCAACCAGGTGCTCAATTCTATTTCACTGGAATCGCGTGAGATCGAATAACTCCGCGCATCAGCGCGTATGGACCTTCCTGCGGAAACTTCGCGAAGGCAGCCTTGGGATACGCCGCCGCCCCTTCAGGAATTGACGAGAAGTACTTTGATTTAATTCCCTGTATTCTTGCACCGCCGAGTAGTCGCAATCGGCTGGAGTTCCTTGCCCTGTGCCTCGCGATAAACGTATTGCTCGCCAGGCTTCCCGGCCTTTGCCTTGGTATTGGTGGGCGAGCTGCCCGAGCCCGCGTCGTCTGTCAGCGCCGCTGCGAGTACGCCGCAGTCTCAGCTACTGCCGTCAGATGCCACTGCAGTCCTATCAGCCACTACTGATGGGACTGCAGATTTGCGGTCGCGACCAACCAAAATGACCGAGCTCTCGCGCCCAAGGCTTTCGCTACTCCGGGAGATACCCGGACAGCCTTAGAAGTCGCTCCTGAAGTTCTCCCACTCTGGATCGCCATTCCTGTCCACGGCCAACCTCTTCCCACAAATCGTAGGCTTCTGATTGACCTTCAACGACCACGCGCCGCAGCGCCGCTACAGAGTGAACAAGGAGAGCATCCGGGATATCCACCCTCATTTCATCGAGCTCAGCGTTCGCGAGAAGCACATGGTCCCCGCTGCGCCATGCGATAACAAGCGCCGCGGCCGCGACCGCTGGCTCGCCTTGATCTCGATCAAGGAACTCGCCCGCTGGCACCTCATGCACCTCAGACAAGACTCGTTCGAGCTCCGCGAGAACCGCCGCGTCGGACAACCCTCGCAGCTCATCGCAAAGGTCCATCGCCGAGTCGTTCTCGAACGGACCAGTACCTGATGCGCTCACACTCTTCTCCTACAACCAGTCATCGAGGAATTGACTTGCAGCCCGCAGGTATTCAGGGCGTCTCGGATTAGTCAGTTTAATTGCCCGCTGATTGGCGAGAATTGGGGTAAACCAATTCTCGCTCATCTCTTCGAGTCCACGCCGTGCCGCTCGGCTGTCAGTCCGGAATAGAACCACACCCTTCAGCCCAGGATAGTCCCTGGCATGGGTTGCCAGTCGGCTCTTAAGATCGGTGGCCATTCCCGTCCTAATCACCTCCCCACTCTCACCGACGAGAGCGTATACGCCGCCTTTGGCTGCAGGGTCCCCGACTGCCTCATGTGCATCGCTCAGTAGTCCCGGTCCGCAGTTGTGCACCAGGACCGGCGTGGCCCCCGCCAGCACATAGTACGTATGCACCGTTCCGACCGTGAGGTCGTAGGTGGTGGTGCCGCCTCGGTGGTAGTTGTGGATCCCCGTGACCGTGACCGTCGTGCCGTCCGCCCGGCGGAGTTTCGTGCCGGCGGTCAGGTCGTGGGCGTCGGTCCAACGGTGGCGGGCGGTGTCCCAGAACGGGTGGTGCCAGGTCGTCGTGAGGGTGGCCGAGGCGGCCTTGTGTTGCCCTGTTGCGCTCGGCGGGCCGCGGACCGGTGCCGTGTCCAGGGTGAGGGTGGTGAAGTCCTTGTCGGTCGTGGTGACGATGACGTTCTTGACCTGCTCAGGGGCCGTCACTCCGGTCTGCGGGTCCGTGGCCAGGACCACGTCGCCGGGCTTGACCTTGCTGATCGGTTTCGAGGAACCGTCGGCCAGACGGACCGCTGTGGTCGCGACGAAGCTGTGCGTTATACAGCTCGCGGCATCAGCTCCCGCGTCCTCTGCCCTCCCCGCCTCCACGATCGCGTGTTCGGCCTTCACCGCGTCCTCGGCCACCTTTGCGGCCTCCTCCGCGTCCTTGACCGCCGTGTAGGCCCGGTCTAGGGCGCGCCAGACCTTGAATGCCTCGACGCCGACCTTGATGGCCTTGAAGACCTTGCCCCAGGGGACGGCGTTCAGGGCGGTGTTCACGCAGCCCATGACGTCGCCCTTGGTGAAGCAGTTGTAGGCGTCGGTCAGGCCTATGACGTCCGCGACGAGACTGAGCAGCTGGTGCTTGAAGCCGGATGCCTGTTTCTTCGCGGCGGCCGCCGCCGCGTCAGCCGTGGCCTTCTGCCGTTGCAGAGCGCGTTCCTCCGCCTCCGCCCGGGCCGTGCTGTTGCTGACGTCGGCCTGGTAGCGCTTGGCGTAGGACTTGGTGTTGTTCGGGGTGCTGCCCGACCCTGGGTGGTCGTTGATCGATGCCTTGGTGGAGGCCGAGTCGCCCGGTGTGTAGTTGATGCAGTAGGGGCAGTTGCGGGTCGGGCAGTCGATGTCCGCGCAGCCGCCGGAGGGGTCGGAGGTGGTGACCGGGGTGTCGTCGGCGTAGTCGTAGGCGTTCCAGGACTGCGGGGCCCCGGGGTCCAGGATCGGGTCGGGGCTGAGGAAACGGCCGATGGAGGGGTCGTACTCGCGGGCGCCGAGGTTGGTCAGACCGGTGTTGTCGTCCTGGGTGCCGCCGACGAAACCTCGTTGCCCGATCCAGGCGCCCGACTGGTCGCGGGACTCGCCGAAGGGCTTGTACTGGCGGCGGGTGACCGCTTGGGACTGGGAGTCGATGGCGAGTGTGCCGGTGCCCTGACGGTCAGGGATGAGGTAGGTGAACTTGCCGTCGGAGGAGTGCGTCGCCACCGTCTCGCCGGCGATGGAGATGTAGCGCACGCCGTCGGCGCTCGTGGCGCCCTTCTTGACGGTGATCTCCTCATCGCCGGTGTAGAGGGTGCCGGCGTCAGGGCTGCGGCGCAGCAAAAGGGTGCCGTCGGCGTCGTAGAGGTACGTCGTGTCACCGCTCGTCCCGGTCGAGGACAGCTTGGAGAGGTCGCCCTCGTCGTCGTACGTGAGGGTGTCGGTGCCGGCCCGGGTGGTGCGGGTGTGGACGTTGCCGTCCGCGTCGTAGGTGTACGAGTTGGCGGTGTCGGCGGCCGGGTCTCCGGTGGTGACCTTGGTGACCTGAGAGACGGCGTGCGCCGGGCCGTTGCCCGTCGTGAAGGGGGTGTACGTCGAGGTTGCGTCGTGGGAGGCATCGCCTGAAGGGTCGTGGTCGACCTGGAGGGAGCGGGCGCCGGTGGCGTCATAACTCCAGCTCTGCCAATAGGCCGAGGGGCCGCCCACCGTCGACGCCCCGCCCGGCCCCGGCTTGGCCGTGCAGTCGTCCGTCGCGGTCCAGGCCGCCTTCAGACGTTGTGCCCAGTCATAGTCGAAGCACTGAGTGTCCGTGCTGCCGGTCTCCAGCTTGTCAGTGATCTTCGTGACGTTCCCGGACGGCTGGTAGGCGTAGGTGGTCTTGTCTGCGATCGAGGCGCCGGACTGACTGACCGTGGTGGAGCCGGTCAGGCGGTGAGTCTGATCGTCGTAGCTCAGCGTCTGCTGGGTGAAGTTGCCTGACGTGCCGTAGGTGAACTGCGTCGGCTCGTCGAACTCGGAGTAGATCAGGCCGCTTACGTAGGCCCAGCCGTTGGTGTCGCCGCCCACGCCGATCGGGCGGCCGTAGGCGTCGTAGGTGTAGGAGACGGTCTCCTGCGGCAGTTTCACCGTGGTGGGCGAGGCGTCGGTGTAGTTCCTCAGTGTGCCCGTGAGGTTGTACGCGTTCTGGTGGGTGTAGGTACCGGCCAGCGCTCCCTCTGCTGCTGGGATCACCGTCTGAGTGGCCTGCGGCCAGCCGTGGCTGTCGTAGCCGGCGATCTTCTGCGTGTATGCGCTTCCGCCGGTGCCGCCCACGTAGCGGGTCGACGAGGTGGGCTTGCCCTTCTTGAGGGTGTCGTACGTCCAGGCGGCCAGCTCGTTCGTGGTCGAGGCGGCGACCCCGCCGGTGACGTCGTACTCCGCCCTCTTGCGGCCCATCTCGTCGTAGTCGTAGGAGATGGTCTTGCCGCGGGCGTCCGTGCTGGTCAGTAGCTGGCCGGCGTTGTCGTACGTCAAGGACGACGATCCGGTGTCAGGGTCGGTCTGGGCGTCGCGGCGGCCGAGGAGGTCGTAGTGGCTGCTCCAGGTGTGACCCTGCCCATCGTCCTGGCCGGTCTGATTGCCGTTCGCGTCATAGGTGTACGTGACCGTATCGGCGGTACCGGTCGGGGTGTTTCCGTGGTAGCGCAGCAGTTTGACGGTCTGACCGCGTGCGTCGGTGTAGACGGTGCTGGGCGTGGAGCCGGCGGGCGGGGTGACGTCGACACGGTCGGAACCAGGATAGGCGGTGGTGGTGCGCCAGGTCTCGGTTGCGAAGTGGTAGGCGATCGAGGCGGTGGCACGGCCCGCTCCGTCGTAGACGGTGCCTGTCTGTGAGGGTGTCCGGTTGTCGGCGGCGGCGACCAGGGTGCCGGACGGCGCACCCGAGTTGTAGTACGGCTGCGAGTTGCTCACAGCCCAGCCGTGCGAGTCGTAGACGGTGTCGGTGATGACCCGACCGCCGTCCACGGTGGCCGTCTGGGTCTCGCGGGGACGCAGCATCGCGTCATAGAGCGCGATGGACGTGCGATAGGCGTTGTTGTCCTGAAGGGTCAGGGTGGTGACGGTCGATGGGGTCGTCGGCGAGAGGTTGTAGGCGAACTTGGTGTTGGGGTTGTTGGCGGTGGAGAAGCCGGGGTTCCAGACGGCGGTCACACGGCCCAGGGGGTCGTAGGTGCTGGTGGTCGAGTAGGCGGCCGCGTCCGTGGTCTTCAGGTCCAGGCCACGGGCCGGGTCGAGGGTCGTGGTCGTGGTGAAGCCCGCCGTCTGGCCGGTGACCTTCGGCTTGGTGACGGTCACGGACGTCGGGGACGCGCCGGCGGTGGGTGTGTAGACGGTGGTCGTCACACGGCCGTCCGCGTCGGTCTCGGTGAGTTCGCGGCCGTAGGTGTCATAGGTGTTCTTCAGGGCCGTGACGTAGTGCACGGTGCCGTCGGCGTTCACCTTGTCGGCCTTTTGCACCATCGTCACGTCGCCCTTGGTCGGCGTGGCGGTGTTGTCGGTGGAATTGTCGAAGAACGTCAGGTCGTCGCTGATGATGTTCTTCGTGAGGTCCGGGGTGGTTGCACAGTTGACGGAGACTGCCTGCACCCGACGCGGCACCGGAAGCGCGTCGCCTGAGGCGTCCTTGGAGTACCAGGTGCGGGTGCATTTGTCGTCGTTCGGGGTGGAGACGTCGCCCAGGTCGTCCACGGACTGGGGCAGGCCGGTGGCGTCGAGGGAGTAGTCGATCTCGGTGGTCAGCGGGGTGCCGTCCGCCTTGGTGGTGAGGGTGCGGGAACGCTTGACGTTGGCGCGGCGGGCGACGAGGGGATCCAGGCCCGTCTTCGCGCGTGACTGGGTGGCTGTCGCCGCAGAGCTCCACGGGTCGGTGACGACGTCCGAGAGCCGCGCGCCACCGTCCCCGTCGTAGGACTCGCTCTCCAAGGTCTGCCCGGCCAGCCAGTCGGAGTCCTTCTGCGCGTCGTCTCCGGCGCTGTCATCGAGGGTGACGCTGCGGGTGCCGGAAGTGGTCTTGTCGCCGTCCATACCGCGGAAGAACGTCTGCCGGGTCAGGGTGATCTTCGCAGGGGAGGTGCCCGTGCGGGTCTCGACCCGGCCGTAGCCGCGCCACTGGTTCCAGGTGCGGTACTTGGCCTGGGTGAGCGGGTCGTCGTTGAAGTGCCAGGCCGGGTCGCCGAGGTACTTGTAGTCCGTCTCGACGGGCAGGCCGCCGGCGGTGGGGTCCTGTGTGGTGACGGAGTTGACGACGAACTTGTTGAACCAGTCCAACTGGGGTGACGTCTGGCCGGGCGGGGTCCAGTACTGCGGGTAACAGCGGTAGGCGTTGCCGTCTGGGCTCGATGGCAGCACTTGAGTGCCCGCGCGGTGGCATTCAGGGCCTGTGTAGTTGACGGTGACGAGGCTGCCGGACTCAGTGGTGATCTTCGTCAGCCGGTATCGGGTGATCGGCTGGTAGCCGTCCAGGCCGTCGACCCGGTTGGCCAGGGCCTGGCCGTCGAACTTCACCGGGGGCAGGGCGAGGCTGCCGCCGTCCTTGCCCGTACGCGTGATGGACGACAGCCACAAGGAAGGAGTGGTGGTGTCCCCCGTGGCGGGGAAGAGGTGAGCGAGCGACCACGCATCCACGTCCTGGTAGGCAGTGCCCACGAGAACCTGGGAGCGGATTCCGGAAAGACGTCTGGTGGTGAAGAAGGCCGGGCCGTGGTTGTCGCAGGTGCCGGTTGACGCACAGACCTGGTCGACGGGGACGTCCGGCCAGTGCGAGGCGTTGGCGGAGGTCATCTTGGCGGGCGTGCAGTCGAAGTTCGCGTCCGGCAGGCAGCGCTCTGCGGTGTCGAAGAAGACCTGGGCGGCGGCCGGGGACGTGGAGTTGTAGACCTTCCCCGCAAGCTGGCCGTACTGGATCTTGGAGAGGTAGCCGCCGCGGGTGTACGCGGTCGGGACTGTCGTGTTGTCCCGTCCGTAGTAATCGGTTTCGGGCGTGTACCAGTAGCTGAGGGCGTTGCCGTGCGGGTCTACGACGTAGTCGAGGTTCCATCGGTAGCCCTGCTGGCACCAAGAGGCGGCGAACGTGGAAGCGTGGCACGGTTCGTTCGCGTCGTTGCCGTACACGGGCGCGGTGTACACCGAGTTGGTGGTCGCGTTGCCGGAGGTCCAGCCGGGCAGGCGATTCATGCCGAAGTAGTACTTGGTGCCGTCGGCGGTGGTCACGACGAAGTACTCGTTGTCGTTGTCGCCGTTGACCGTGTCGGTCTTGATCTCGATCTTCTCGCCGTTGTCGCCCTGCGGTCGCCAGGTGTTGGAGGCGCCGTCGTGGACGAGCGTGTTGGACGCACCGTTCAGCGACAAGGTGAGCGCGTCGGCGTCATCGGACCAGCACTCGTCGGACGTCTTCGGCGTGCCGTTCGCCGTGTCGTCGGCGCAGGATGCATAGCTGCGCTCGACGAAGCCTGGCGCGTAGTCCCAGCCGTCGCCGATCCACGAGGACTGGGCATTGGTGGAGGAGGTGCGCCCGTCCACGTTCTGCGAGCCGTAGTCCAAGGACACGCTCGGGACCAGGCTGCCCGGGACGTCCGGGACGGAGACAGGGTACGAGTAGGTGAAGGCACCGCTGGATCCGCCGGCCGTCCACTGTCCGGACGGAGCGAGTGAGGTGGCGCCGTAGCTGCCTCCGCCGCCCGACGCACCGGCCACCGCCGCCACGACCATAGGTGAGAGGGCAGCTGCCGTGGTGGTTGAGGTGCGGGGCACCTGAACGGTCGCGGTGACCTTCTGGTTCCGGGTGTCGTTGGCCGAAGGCAGTGGTGTCTGGGTACGGCAGCGGGCAGCATCCGGGGTGGTCAGGGCGCAGGCGGGCAGTTGCACGAGGTGCAGGCGCGAGGCCCAGTCGCCGCCATAGGCATCCTTGAACGACGTGTATTTCAAGCCGACTTGGGCACTGCCGCCGACTGTGCCGCCCTCGGGCCGCACGGTGAGGACCACTCCGTGCAGCCCCAGGCGCTGCGCGGCCGACTGGCCCGGCAGCGAGATGTGCAGCCTGGTTCCGGCGGGGGCGCGGTGCGTGGCCTTCGGCGCGACGGCCACGGACACGGGCAACGTGCCGGCCCGCGCCGGTGCAGTGGCGAGGGCGGTCTCGGCTTCGCCCGCCTCGGGCCATGCGTCCTTGGCGTCCTTCGCGTTCCAGGAGGGCATGTGCGGGCGGGTGAGGGAACGGCTTCTCACCGCACTCACCGGTACAGACTGCTCCTTCTGCGGCTGAACGAGGTGATCTCCGGCCGTCGCCTCGGAGGCCAGTGCCGGATTGGCGCCGGAAAGCGGAATGAGCAGTGCCAGAAAAAGGAAAAAAATCAGCCACCTGAAAGCGGCGGATCTCCGCCGGACAAATTTCTGGACACCCCGCCCAAGCATCGCCAATTCACCCACTGCATTCCCCGTCCCTAGTGAAGGCATGGGGAACCTAACAGTCGTTGCAGGTGACACCGCCCACCCACAACCCAAGATCTTCCATGGACACGTCAAAAAAATCCAAGGTCTCGCAAAATCCGATTCGTGACCGTCATCGCCGAGCCGACGGCCCTGCAGAAGCTGCTACCACTCCCCTTCGGAATGTCTTTTCTCTGGGGGGAACAGGATGCATGAGCGGCGAATACGTTCGAGATTCCGGACGACCGCAATCGCGCTGGCGCTACTGCTGCCGGCGCCCCTTGCCGGGTTCACGGCAACACCGGCCGCGGCCGACGAAGCACCAGCGGGCGTCGGTACTCCGCCAGGCACTAGACCCGCACCGCCGCTCCCGAGCAGCCCGTCGACAGCGCCCCTGGGCACCGCCCGCCCCGCGGACGACTCCGGCCTGACGAAGGAACAACAGGCCGCACTAGCTACGGCGCAGACCAAGGCCGGGGCCACAGGCGGCCCGATCACCGTCGACGCCCTGACGACTGAGACCGCGACCGTCCAGGCCAACCCGACGGGCACGGTCACCTGGACCACCAGCCTGTTGCCCCAGCGAGTCCGCAAAGGCGGCACCTGGGTCCCTGTCGACGCGACTCTCCAGCAGAACTCCGACGGTGGCTACAGCCCCAAGGCCGCGGCCGAGCCTCTGATCTTCTCCGGCGGCGGCGACCAGCCCCTGGTCTCGATGAGCAGCGGCGAAGCCCGACTCGCCTTCTCCTGGCCGCAGAAGCTGCCCACCCCGACCGTGTCCGGCGCGACGATCGTCTATCCCGACGTGCTCAAGGACGTCGACCTGCGGCTGACCGCGAACACGATCGGTGGCTTCTCCGAGGTCATCGTCGTGAAGACCGCGGCCGCAGCCGCCTCCTCCTCCTCCTTGGCCAAGCTCAAGCTGACCACTCACTCCGAGGGCGTCACCGTCTCGGACGACGGCCACGACAACCTCCTGGCTGCGACCCCCGGCGGCCAAGTGCTGTTCAGCGCGCCTCAGCCGCTGATGTGGGACTCCTCCACCGACGGCACCAGTAGCCGGCTTCTGAGCAGGAGCGCGCAGACCGCCGGGGCGGAGTCCGCTGCCGCGGGCTCCGGTTCTGCGAGCCCCGGCCGTGGGGCTCAGGTCGCCCGGGTCGCCGACGAGGTGACAGGCTCCACCCTCTCCCTCACCCCCGACCAGGGTCTGCTCACCAACTCCGCCACCCGGTACCCGGTCTACATCGACCCGACCTGGAACCCGCACTACGCCACCGGCGCAAAGCAGCACTACATCGAGACCCAGCAGGGCTGTCCCTCGGCGAAGAACTACGACTCCACCCAGTACGGCGACCCCGGAGTCGGGTACAACAGCTGGTCGGGCTGCATCGGCGACGAGCGCTCCTACTTCCAGCTCGCCATCCCCTCCGGCGTCTGGGGCGCCCATATCGTCGCCGCCACAGTCAATGTGAAGGAGAACTACTCCGCCAGTTGCAGCCTGTCCTCCGACATCAAGCTGTATCTGACGGGTTCCTTCGGTTCCGGCACGACCTGGAACAACCGGCCCGCGCTCGCCACCTATCTGGCGTCGAAGAGCTTCGGCCCCGCCTGCACCAGCGAGCCCTCGGGCGGCTTCTCGGTGACCTCCACAATCGCCAAGAAGGCGGCGGCGAAGAACTCCAGTTGGACCTTCGCCCTGGTCAACAGCCAGGAGAGCAGCAGCGACGGCAACTACTTCAAGAGGTTTGCCAACAACCCGTCGATGTCCATCGAGTACAACCACGTGCCCAAGCCGCCAGGCACCCTGGCCGCCAAATTCGGCACCCACTCGGTGGGATGCGGCACGACGACGCCGTACCCGGTCATCGGCAAGACCCTGGTCACCACTCCGCCGACGCTCAATGCCGTGATCAGCGACGACGACAAAGACACTCTCGCGGCGACCTACAAGTACTGGGTGGGCAGCGGCACGGCCGTCACGACGACGAGCGCCACCGTCGCCAGCGGTTCGAACGCGCCCAAGCAGTTGTCGTCCAGCTTCATGAGCAGCCTGAGAACCGGCAACGTGGTGAGCTGGAACGTCACCTCCAGCGACGGCAAGGACAGCAGCGCGACCTCCTCCACCTGCCACTTCACCGTCGACCTCAGCGCACCAGCGGCACCGGCCGTCAGCAGCGTCGGCGGCCTCTACCCCGAGGACACCGACGGGAAGACGGCCGCGGGCACCCCGGGCCAGTTCACCCTCTCCACCGACAGCGCCACCAAGTTCCTGTACGCCCTGGACATGACCCCGCCGACCTCCAACACCCCGAGCTCCGAGACGGCCACGGCCTCCGGCAACGCGGCGACCGTCATCCTGACGCCCACCGCTCCGGGCACACACACCCTCTACGTGTACGCGGTCGACTCCGCCGGGAACGTCTCCACACAGCAGCAGTACCAGTTCACGGCGCTCGGTCACGTCGGCAAGACCTACTCCAGCCTCCAGGCGGCCTTCGACAACACGGCGGTCACCGACGACACCAGGCCCTCCGCCGGCGACGCCGACGGGACGGGCGCGACCATGTCGCTTCAGGACCTCAAGGCGGTCGGCTGGCAGCCCGGTGGAAAAGTCACCGTTGACGGAGCCACGTTCACCCTGCCGAACTTCGGCTCGACCGCCGGCGACAACGTGATGGCAGCCCACCAGACGATCCAGATGACCGGCACGAGCGGCCGGGCCCTTGTCTTCCTCGGCTTCTCCACGTACGGCATGATCGGTTCCCAGCGCGCCGGGGACGACTACTCCAGTCCCGTCGTGCCCGACGGGACGTCCGTCAGCGGCACCGAGTGCACCCTGGGCAACGGTCAGTACGAGGACTGCCGGGCCGGCGGCCCCTACGGCTCTGTCGCCTACGCCGACGGGAGCACACCCCAGCCCTATCACCTGACCGTCCCGGACTGGGTCAACGGCTCCAACGCCCTGGCAACGGTCACCCTGCCCCACCGCAACCACATCACCGGCGCCCAGGAGGCCCGCAGCACGAACGTCTACGCGTTCGCCGTCCCGCTGAAGCCCGGAGCTCAGATCAGCTCGGTCACACTGCCCGATCTGAGCGACAGCGCCCGTCAGTATGTGCCCGGCCTGCACCTCTTCGGCATGGCCGTCCGCGACACCACCGGGGCGCCCAACGGAACGAAGTGGACCGGCGCCTGGAGCGCCCCCAACGAGGGCGCGTTCAACTACGAAGGCACCGACTACAAGGATCAGACATTCCGGATCAGCGCCGACCCGAGCGTGGCCGGATCCAGCGTACGCGTCCGCCTGTCGAACGCCCTCGGCCGGAGTCCGCTGACAATCGACCACACCACCCTCGCCACCCAGTCCTCCGACGCGGCACCGACGGCGACGCCCTCCGATCTGACCTTCAACGGTGGCAGCAGGTCCGTCACGATTCCGGTCGGCGGTGAGATCTACAGCGACCCAGTGAGCTACGCGGCAACGCCCGGCAAGCGCCTCATGGTCAGCCTGCACCTGGTGAACGACGTGCCGTATCTCGTTCAGCACAGCTGGGCGGGGGCGGCGACCATGTGGGTCAGCGCCGTCGGCTCCGGTGACCACACTGCGGACACCGCCACCGATGCCTTCAGCGGAACCGGCGTCAACTCGGGATACTTCACCGACGTCCTCACCGGCATCGACGTCGTCACCGGCGACGCCCGCCCCACCGTGGCGGTGCTCGGCGACAACCTGGTCGATCCCTTCGCCGACGCCACCACGCCCGTTCTCACGGCGCCGCGTCTCGCGGACGTCCTGGCGGCCGCGCTCCGCGGCAACGCTCAGGGCGTCCCCGATTACGGCGTCGTCGCCTCCGGCATCGAGAACAACCGCCTCACGACGGAACAGGCGCGAGGCGGCCCGGCGGCGCTCACCCGGCTCGACCGGGACGTGCTCGCTCTGCCGGACCTCACGAGCGTCGTCGTGGACGAGGGCCTGGCCGATGTCGTGTCGGGTGCCGACGACACGAACCTGGACGCCGCCTACGTGGTGCTGCTCGACCAGCTGAGGGGATGGGGAATCAAGGTCGTCTTCACCACCCTCACCCCGTGCGACGGATACGCCCCCTGCACGGCCGCCGTGGACCGGGACCGGCTCGACGTCAACACCTGGATCACCGACCAGCCCGACTTCGTCACGCCCACGGTGGGCGTCGTGGACACGGAGGCCGCGGTCGCCGTCCCGGACGCGGCGAGCGCCACCGACCCCCCGACCCTGAAACTGAGCTCCGGCCCGGCGCCCGCGGGCTTCGACACGGGTGATCATGTCAACCTCACGGTCGACGGCTACCGGGCGCTCGGCGACGCCTTCGACATCACCGCGCTGGGGCCGGACACGTAAGGGGCTCACACTCCGCCCTCGCGCCGCCTCCGGCTACCGCCCCCGTCCATCGCGTCCCGGCACAGCAGGCGCAGGGAGCCGTGGCCGGCGTGGCAGCGGCGGGCCTCGTCCAGGGGTTCCCAGAGGCGGCCGTCGGGGGTGCGGACCCAGTGGTCGCCGCCGGAGGCCCACCACTCGGCGCCCGTCTGCCGGACGATCACCTCGCCGGCGTACGCCCCGAGTCCGCGCAGCACGCCCTCCACGGCCGCGTAGGGCGCGCCCTCGCGTCGCAGGTCGTCGATCAGCCGGTCGACGCGCCACAGGCTCTGCGCCGAGTGGTCGAGCTGCGGTCGCATGCTCTCGGGGGCGGCGGCCACCGCCTCGGCCGCCCACCGCACGGGTCTGCCGGCGGCGGAGGGGCGGGCGGGCCGCTCGGCCCGGTGTGCCACGTCGGCCCGGTCCGGCCGGGCGGGGCGGGCGGCCTCGTCGGGGCGGTCGGCTTCGTCGGCCCGGGCGGGGCGGGCGGTCTGGTCGGTCGTCCTGCGCGTCACACTGAGAAGAGCGAGGGCGTCGCGGCTTGCGTCACTCGGATTCGGGGCCTTCCCGGGACCGGCGCAGGACCGCCCCACGTCCCCCGCACCACGCTCACGTACGTCCACGAGCGCGGCGCGACACCACCGCGCGCAGCACCCGGCGGCCCTCGACGGACACCTCCAGCGCACGGCGCAGTCCGCTCGCGCCGTGACCGGCCAGGACTTCCAGGACGATGATCTGGCGGCGCAGTTCGGCGGCGACGAGGGGCGACATGCCGTCGGTGCGGCCCTCGCGGCGGGAGTCGACCGGGGCGGCGTCCGCCGTCGGGTCGAGGAGGCGGTGGATCTGGAGCGAGGCGACGGAGCAGGCGTCGGCCCACACCCTCAGCCCGGCGGCGCCGCGGTCGGCCGGAGCGGCGGTGAGCATCCGGTGGGCGAGGAGTCCGGCCTCGTCGTCCTCCGCCGGAGGAGCGCCCAGCTTGTCCCGCGCGCGTTCCACCAGGTCGCCCCAGTCGGCCGCGCCGGAATCCTCCGTGAGGTTGCCCCACAGGGGGCGCAGGATCTCGTCGTCGCCTCCCAGCAGGGGTATGCAACGATCCAAACAAGCCAGCCCGCTGGCCGCCAGTCCGCGTTCGTCGGCCTGAGCGATCAGTTCCACCAGGCTCATCCACGCCTCCCTCGCCAGGGCGCCTTCCTTACGGAGCCCGCACTTCCCCTTACTGCGTGCGACGGGCCAGGAGTGTCACAGGCGGATTGTTTCGGCCAACCCAGAGGGCGTCCGGCGAGGCGCTCAGCCGAGTCTGTTCGCCAGTGCCGTGAACTGCGTCCAGGACAGCTGCGGCGTCCCGGCGTCCCACAGTTTCTGCGAGGTCGCCCGCAGCGGCATCCGGATGCCGGCCGCGACCTGGGCCTGCGTCTGGGAGTTCGCGAGGTCGCACCAGACCGAGAGGGAGCCGCCGAGGATCCGGGGGTCGTACTTCGCGGCCACGGGCGTCGTGCCGCGCAGCACCCGCGGGGTCCACTGCTCGTAGATGCGCCGCCCGGTGGGGTAGGCGAAGTCGTTGGGCTCGCCGAGGACGTAGTAGAGGTACTCGTCGTTGTAGTTGAGCATCTTGCGGCCGGCGCTCAGATACTCGGACGGCGTGCGGGCGCCGATCTCCTTGCCCGTCCAGTACGCGACCACGAGGTCGGAGGCCGGTTTGACCGACGTGCCGCGGAAGAAGCCGTCGTTCCACACCCGCATGGTCCGGTCGTGGGCGCGGACGGTGTCGGCGCGGTCGTTGAGCCAGCCCGTGGTGAGGTCGGCCACGCCCGCGCCGGAGCCGTACCGGGCGCGCGCCGCGGCGGCGAGCTGGGGGTAGGAGGCGGCCGGGCTGGACACCGTCAGGGCCTGGTACTCGTCGCCGCCGAGGTGCCAGTAGGCGCCGGGGAAGACGCCGGCGTATTCGTCCAGCAGGTCGTCGAGGAGGTTCGCGGAGTCCTCCTTGGAGATGTCGATCGCCCCGCGGGTGGCCGCTCCGCTCGCGTTGCGCAGCTGCAGCTCGGGGTGGGCGGCGAGGACGGCGCCCAGGTGCCCCGGCGAGTCGATCTCGGGCACGACGGTGATGTGCCGGCTCGCCGCGAGGTCGACGATCTTCTTCACCTGGGCCTTGGTGAGGTGCTGGCGGGCGACGATCTCCGGGTGGCTGTCGGACTCGATCCGGAAGGACTGGTCGTCGGAGAAGTGCAGCCCGAGCTGGTTGTACTTGAGGTCGCCGAGCTCGCGCACCCGGTCCTCGATCCAGGCGGGGCTGAAGTACTTGCGCGCGATGTCCAGCGTGAAGCCGCGCTGCGGTTTGGCCGGCTGGTCGCGCACGACGCCCTCGGGGGCGGTGCCGCCGCCGTGCACCTCCTGCTTGAGGGTGCGGGTGCCGTAGAACACGCCGGCGTCGGAGGGCCCGCTGATGGTGACCCGTCCGCCGCGCACGGTCATGGCGTACGACTCCGGGTTCGCGCCCTCGTCGTCGTTGAGCGCCAGCCGCAGGTCCCCGGCGCGCACGTCGTTCTTCTGCCCGGCGTACGTCAGTCCCAGCTCTCCGGCGACGAGCCGACCCTCGTCGGCGAGGTCGGCGTCGCTCACCACGACCCGGCGGCCGGCCGCGGGGCGCCACCCCGGGCCGCGCGCCGGGGTGTGGGAGCGGACCGCGGGGATGGTCCGGGGGGCGGCGGAGAGGGGGTACGAACGCGTGGGCGCCGGTTTCGCCGGCGGCGCGGCGGCGGAAGCGGCGGAGTCGCCCGCCGTGGTCCCGGCGGTCCGGCGGGAGGCGGCCGACCCGGTCGGCGTGCCGGTGCCCTCTCCCGACGAGGCCCACACGCCCAGCCCGACGCCGAGGGCGGCGACCAGCCCGCCCGCCGTCAGCGCCCGCAGCGCCACCGTCCGCTGCGGCCCGCGCCGCGGTCCGCGCCGCGGCTCCGTCTTCGGCGCCGGACGCCGATGCCTGTGCCTGCTCACCCCGCCAACCGTACGACCCTCTTCGCGGGGAAGCGCGTCGAAGACCGCGCGAGGGGGTCCACGACACGTTCTGAAACTCTCTCGTTCGAGTGAAATTCGGGCGTCCGTCAGACACGTGCTGACCGCTCTCGATAACGTAGCGACACATCTTTCACTGCATCCCCTGCCACATCACACGTGACGCGAGGATCCACGCTGCCTGCGCACCCTCTCTCCCCTCTCTCCGGCTGCCTCGCCATACCGGCGCAGACCCGGATCTCACCCGCGCCCGCGACCGCACCCCTGCTCGACGCCTTCAACACCGCCCCCGTCGACGAGGCGCACCGCACTCTCCTCGCCTGTCTGCGCAGCCTCAGCTGGGCCCGCCGTGTCGCCGACCACCGCCCGTACCCGACCATCGACGCCCTGCTGGCCGCGTCGGACGAGGCGGCATACGACCTGACCTCGGGCGATCTGGCGGAGGCGCTGGCCGCGGAGACTCTCCCCGCCCTGCCGGAGGACGCGTACGGCGCGGCCCACACGGCCCTGAGCGCGGCGCACGCGGCCTATGAGGCCCGTTTCGGGCACGCCTTCGTCATCAGCCTGGCGGCCGTCCCGCCGGACGAGCGCCTGGACCACGTCCTGGAAGCCATCCGGTCACGATTGGCGAACGATCCGGAGGACGAAAGGGTGGTGGCGGCGGAGGAGCTGCGCCGCCTCGGAAACGCACGGCTGGTGAGCTGTCTCAGGGGTCCGGGGGTGTGATCCGCGCGGCAGCGCGGCGGGAGGCGAGCGGCCACGACGCATCCCACAGGGCGCATAACCCCGCATTCCGGGGCGAGGGGCCGCACAACGCACGCCGGAAGCCGGGGACGCTCACCCATACGCGTGCCACTTTGATCACACCGGTAGGCCCGGCGTAAGCCCAGCGCCGGTGCATCGCTACGATGCTGGGGGCCGGTGGACCGTACCCGGCCGGGCCCGTCCGACGCCGAAGCCGGCAGGCCCCAATCCCCGCTCCCGGAGGGTTCTTCCGTGCCGGCTGGAACGCTGTACCGCGGCCGGGAAGGAATGTGGTCCTGGGTGGCTCATCGAGTCACCGGCGTCCTCATCTTCTTCTTCCTGTTCGTCCACGTGCTCGACACCGCGCTCGTGCGTGTCTCCCCCGAGGACTACGACAAGGTCGTAGCCACCTACAAGACCCCGATCGTCGCGCTGCTGGAGTACGGCCTCGTCGCCGCCATCCTCTTCCACGCGCTCAACGGTCTGCGCGTCATCGCCGTCGACTTCTGGTCGAAGGGCCCGCGCTACCAGAAGCAGATGCTCTGGAGCGTCGTCGGCCTGTGGCTCGTGCTGATGCTCGGGGCGATCTACCCCGTTCTCGGGCACGCCGCTCGTGAACTGTTCGGGAGCTGACACCGATGGCCACCACTGAATCCACCGCAGCCGGGATCGGCCCCGTCGAGGACGGCGTGTTCTACGGCGTCGACAATCCGGCGCCCGTCATCGAGGCCCCGCGCAAGCGCACGAAGAAGACCCCGAAGTCCACCCGGGGCAACTTCGAGATGGCCGCCTGGCTGTTCATGCGCCTGTCCGGCGTCGTGCTGGTCGTCCTGGTCCTGGGTCACCTGCTGATCCAGCTCGTCCTGGACGGCGGCGTCTCCAAGATCGGCTTCGCCTTCGTGGCCGGCCGCTGGGCCTCCCCGTTCTGGCAGGTCTGGGACCTGCTGATGCTGTGGCTCGCGATGCTGCACGGCGCGAACGGTCTGCGCACGGTCGTCAACGACTACGCGGAGCGCGCGAACACCCGGCTCTGGCTGAAGGGCCTGCTCTACACCGCCACGGTGTTCACCATCCTGCTGGGCACGCTGGTGATCTTCACCTTCGACCCGAACATCCGCTAGGCACGGGGTTGCGAGAATCATGAAGATCCACAAGTACGACACCGTCATCGTCGGCGCCGGCGGCGCCGGTATGCGCGCCGCCATCGAGTCGACGAAGCGCAGCCGCACCGCCGTGCTGACCAAGCTCTACCCCACCCGCTCCCACACGGGCGCGGCGCAGGGCGGCATGGCCGCCGCGCTCGCCAACGTGGAGGAGGACAACTGGGAGTGGCACACCTTCGACACGGTCAAGGGCGGTGACTACCTGGTCGACCAGGACGCCGCCGAGATCCTGGCGAAGGAGGCCATCGACTCGGTCCTCGACCTGGAGAAGATGGGCCTGCCGTTCAACCGGACGCCCGACGGCACGATCGACCAGCGCCGCTTCGGCGGTCACAGCCGCAACCACGGCGAGGCCCCGGTCCGCCGGTCCTGCTACGCGGCCGACCGCACCGGTCACATGATCCTTCAGACGCTGTACCAGAACTGCGTGAAGGAGGGCGTGGAGTTCTACAACGAGTTCTACGTCCTCGACCAGCTGATCACCGAGGTCGACGGCGTCAAGCGGTCGGCCGGCGTCGTGGCGTACGAGCTGGCCACCGGCGAGATCCACGTCTTCCAGGCGAAGGCCGTCATCTACGCCTCCGGCGGCACCGGCAAGTTCTTCAAGGTGACCTCCAACGCGCACACGCTGACGGGTGACGGCCAGGCGGCCGTGTACCGGCGCGGGCTGCCGCTGGAGGACATGGAGTTCTTCCAGTTCCACCCGACCGGCATCTGGCGCATGGGCATCCTGCTGACGGAGGGCGCCCGCGGTGAGGGCGGCATCCTGCGCAACAAGGACGGCGAGCGCTTCATGGAGAAGTACGCGCCGGTGATGAAGGACCTGGCGTCGCGTGACGTCGTGTCCCGGTCCATCTACACGGAGATCCGCGAGGGCCGCGGCTGCGGTCCCGAGGGCGACCACGTCTACCTGGACCTGACGCACCTCCCCCCGGAGCAGCTGGACGCCAAGCTCCCGGACATCACCGAGTTCGCGCGCACCTACCTCGGCATCGAGCCCTACACGGACCCGATCCCGATCCAGCCCACCGCGCACTACGCGATGGGCGGCATCCCGACGAACGTCCAGGGTGAGGTCCTCAGCGACAACACCACGGTGGTCCCGGGTCTGTACGCGGCCGGCGAGGTCGCCTGTGTGTCCGTGCACGGCGCGAACCGCCTGGGCACGAACTCGCTGCTGGACATCAACGTGTTCGGCAAGCGGGCCGGCATCGCCGCCGCCGAGTACTCCCAGAAGGCGGAGTACGTCGAGCTGCCGGAGAACCCGGCCGAGCTGGTCGTCGCGCAGGTGGAGCGGCTGCGTGCGTCGACGGGCACCGAGCGCGTGTCGGTCCTGCGCCGCGAGCTGCAGGAGACCATGGACGCGAACGTCATGGTGTTCCGCACCGAGCAGACGATCAAGACGGCGGTCGAGAAGATCGCCGAGCTGCGCGAGCGCTACAAGAACGTGTCGATCCAGGACAAGGGCAAGCGGTTCAACACGGACCTGCTGGAGGCCGTCGAGCTGGGCAACCTGCTGGACCTGGCCGAGGTCATGGCGGTCTCCGCGCTGGCCCGCAAGGAGTCCCGCGGCGGTCACTACCGCGAGGACTACCCCAACCGCGACGACGTCAACTTCATGCGCCACACCATGGCGTACCGCGAGGTGGGCGACGACGGCACCGAGACGGTCCGTCTCGACTACAAGCCGGTCGTCCAGACCCGCTACCAGCCGATGGAGCGTAAGTACTGATGGCAACCCCGACCCTCGACAAGGCGGACGCGGCCGGCGCCCCCGAGCCCGGCTTCGCCGACTCCCCGTACATCACGGTCACCCTCCGCGTGCGCCGGTTCAACCCGGAGGTCTCGGCCGAGGCGGTCTGGGAAGACTTCCAGCTGGAGATCGACCCGAAGGAGCGCGTCCTCGACGCCCTCCACAAGATCAAGTGGGACGTCGACGGCACCCTCACGTTCCGCCGTTCCTGCGCCCACGGCATCTGCGGCTCGGACGCCATGCGGATCAACGGCAAGAACCGCCTGGCGTGCAAGACGCTGATCAAGGACATCAACCCCGCCAAGCCGATCACGGTCGAGCCCATCAAGGGCCTGACGGTCCTGAAGGACCTGGTCGTCGACATGGAGCCGTTCTTCCAGGCGTACCGCGACGTGATGCCCTTCCTGATCACGAAGGACACCAACGAGCCGACGCGCGAGCGTTTCCAGACCGCGGAGGACCGCGAGCGGTTCGACGACACGACCAAGTGCATCCTGTGCGCGGCGTGCACGTCGTCCTGCCCGGTGTTCTGGAACGACGGGCAGTACTTCGGCCCGGCGGCGATCGTGAACGCCCACCGCTTCATCTTCGACTCGCGTGACGAGGCGGGCGAGCAGCGGCTGGAGATCCTGAACGACAAGGACGGCGTCTGGCGCTGCCGTACGACGTTCAACTGCACGGACGCCTGCCCGCGCGGCATCGAGGTCACGAAGGCGATCCAGGAGGTCAAGCGGGCGCTGATCACGCGTCGCTTCTGACCCCGCCGCCGGCACCTCGTCGAGGGCCCCGTCTCCCGGTTCACGCCGGGGGCGGGGCCCTTCGGCGTGCCGACGCCACGATCGGATGAACGTGATCAAGAGGGACACCGGCGGGCCGCCCGGCCTACGATGATGCTCTCGACACCAGCCCCGAGGAGGCACGCGATGTCCGCTGCATCCGTCGAGCAGCCCTACGCCGACGAGCCGTTCTCGCTGACGGCCATCGCCGACGAGATCATGGAGCGTCATCCGGGCTACCGCGTCGAGATCATCGGAAGCCACCTCCTCGTGACACCGTCACCGGACGCCCCGCACGCCCGCGCCCTCACGAAGCTCATGCGACCGTTCATCGCAGCAGGGCTCGACGACGGGGAGACCGAGGTCCTGCAGAACGTCGGGCTGTGGCTGCCGACGGGCGCGGAGGACTATGCCATTCCCGGCCTCGTGATCGTCGACGCCGACATCGACGACCACTTCGTGGAGAACAACGCGTACGACCCCGGCTGCTTCCGTCTGGTCCTGGAAGTGACCTCCGGGAACTGGAAGGACGACCTCAAGACGAAGGTCGCCGCGTACGCCCAGGCGAAGGTGCCCGTCTACGTCATCGTCGACCGCAGGCACCAGCGCGTCCACGTCCTCACCGAGCCCATCGTGGGCGGCTACGACAACCACCAGTTCTACGCGCCCGGCCAGTCCGTCACGCTGCCCGACGTCATCGGCGCGAAGGTCACCCTGGAGGCCGCCGAGATCCTCGCGGCGGGCCGCCCGAGGAAGAGCGACTGAGCCGGGCTCACCACGACGCGTACCACTCCGGTCCGTCACTGCCGAGCCGGCGGCGCAGATAGTCCTCCAGGTCCCTCGCCACCCAGCGGCGACTGTCGCTCTCGTGGTCCCAGACGAAGACGTCCGGCCTGCGGCCATCCTTCACGGATCCGCCCGCCGCACAAGCCCTTTCGACCGCTCTCCGCCGCTGCCCGCCCGCTCTCCGCCCTCGCCCGCCCGCTGTCCGCCCGCCGGCCTTCCGCTGTCCGTCGGCCTTCCGCCGTCCGCCGGCCTTCCGCTGTCCGCCCC
>NZ_JAHHIU010000163.1 GCF_024539815.1 Streptomyces hayashii | reverse complement strand
GCCCCCGCGCCCGACTCTGCCGAGCCCGCCTCCGCCCCGGCCGCTGCTTCCGCTTCCGCTTCCGCTTCCGTCTCCGACGCCGCTACCGCTGCGCCCGGCCCTGCTCCGGCGCCCGGCGCTGTTCCTGGTCAAGGATCCCCGACTGCCCGATGAGATAGCCGAGTTGGGCCCGGCTCTCGCTGCCGAGGGTGGCGGCCAGCTTGGCGATGTGGACGCGGGCGGTGCGGATGTTCATGCCGAGCCGGTCGGCGATGACGGCGTCCGTGTGCCCCTCGACGAGGAGAGCGGCGATGGCCTGCTGCCGGGGCGTGACGCCGCCCCTGGAGGGGCGCTGGACGGCCTGCGGGTACATCGGGGTGGCCAGCCGCCAGAGCCGGTCGAAGGTGGTGGTGAAGTAGGTCAGGAGGGCCGGGTGGCGGACCTCCAGGGCGAGTCGGCCGTCCTCGCCGGCGGGGATGAAGGCGACCGCGCCGTCGATGACGATGAGACGGTCGGTGACCTCGTCGAGGGTGCGGGCCTGCGCGTCGCCCCGCAGCTGCTCGTAGCGGGCCAGGACGAGCGGCTGGTGGCGCTGGGTGTGCTGGTAGAGGGTGCGGATGCGGCAGCCCCGGTCGAGCAGGGCCTGGTCGCGGGCCATGGCGACGGCGTGGGCCGTCTCGCCGCGAGGCCCGCTGTAGTGCACGTGGGGCTGGACGCAGAGCACTTCGCTGGCCGCCTCGGACGTCGCCTCCGTGATGGCCTCGTTGATGCGCTCCGTGCCGCTGAGGAGCCGCAGGGAGACGGGCTCGGCGGTGGCCGTGCGGGCGCCGGTGATTCGCATGAGGGGGTCGAACAGCGACGCCAGCCGTTCCTCCCGGCGCCGTTCCTCGGCGATGCGCACGCCCGAGGAGCGCAGCAGCCGGTGCAGGGCGAGGGCCGGGGCCACGGGCTCCAGCTGGGCCACGTCGTCCACGACGGGGTGCAGGAGGCCGAGGGAGAGCAGACAGGGGGCCGCCGTCTCGGCGTCCTCGGTCTTGACGCGCCCGTCGTGCAGGGCCTGCTCGTAGAGGTGCAGGCCCGCGGCGCACAGGTCCTCCACGCCGTGG
Source organism: Streptomyces hayashii (assembly GCF_024539815.1). GTDB lineage: Bacteria > Actinomycetota > Actinomycetes > Streptomycetales > Streptomycetaceae > Streptomyces > Streptomyces hayashii. The sequence continues at coordinate 30,550 of NZ_JAHHIU010000163.1, read as the reverse complement.
TGGGGGTGCGGCGGCGCGTTCACTGCGGTTCTCCCTGGTCTTCTTCGTTGTCCGGGCGGGTCAGGGCTCCTGTTTGAGGATCCCCGACTGGGCTATGAGGAAGCCGAGTTGGGCGCGGCTGCCGCTGCCCAGGGCGGTGGCGAGCTTGGCGATGTGGGCGCGGCAGGTCCGCACGTTCATGCCCAGCCGGCGGGCTATCGCCTCGTCGACGTGCCCCTCGACGAGCAGCTTGGCGATGGAGTGCTGGATCTCCGTGATGCCGTCGGGCGCGGTCTCGTAGGGGGCGCCGGTGGCGAGCGGGACGGCTCGGCCCCACATGAACTCGAAGACCTTGATCAGGTAGCGGACCAGTCCCGGGTGCCGCAGTTCGAGGGCGACCTGGCCGTCGTCCCGGGTGGGGATGAAGGCCACGGTCTCGTCGCAGATGATCAGCCGCTCCACGAGTTCGTCGATGGTGCGGTACTCCACCTTGCCCTCGGTGAACTGGGAGACGTATGCCAGCGTCTCGGGGCTGTAGCGGGCCGTGTGCTGGTACAGCGTCCGGATGCGGCAGCCGCGGTCGATGAGCGGTCTGTCGCGCTCCAGCCCCTGGACGAGGGTGTGCTCCAGGCGGCGGCGGCTCGGCTGGACGGTGAGCATCTCGGTCTGGCACTGCGAGGTGGCCAGATCGAGTGCGGCGTTGATCCGGTCGATGCCCTCCAGCACCGTGATCGAGTGTGTGGTCGGCGTCGGCTGGGCGCTGAGGGTCATGAACGGCTCGAAAGCGTCGGCGAGTTCCACCGAGAGCCGTCTGCGTCGGGTGATCTCGCGTTCGATCGGGTTGAGCAGCTGGGACAGGGCGATCGACGGGGGTACCGGGCGCAGCCAGTTCGCGTCGTCGGGGTCCGCGTGGAGCAGGGCGAACTCCATCAGACACGGAGCGGGCTCCACGTCCGCACGGGCTATGCGGCCCGTCCGGAGAGCGTTCCCATAGAGACGGCGACCTTCCTCGCACAGCTCAGTCGACGCATGAGGATGTGTCTGCTTTGTCTCATTTTTCGTCAAATCTCCACCCCCCAGGGTCCTGAACGTGCAGGAACATGATGCATCGATTGTGTGGCCATGACGTGCCCGAATGGGCCATCGTCGTAGTCGACGGGGGAGAGGTGACCTTCAAATGAGGACGAAGCCGACTATGCATAAGAGAATGCTTCGCTCGGCGCTTGCCGCCGCCTTCTCCGCAGCGCTGGCCTTCGGAGCGCTGAGCGGTCTTGCGGGCACGACGGGCGACGCGGCGCGCGACAGCACCTGGAGTCCGGGTGTCGACACCGTCGCCGTGGCCGGCGACAGCACATGGGTCGCTCCCCGTGACAGCACCTGGGTCGTCACCGCGGCGGACGTGCCGGGTGACAGCACCTGGACGGCGCCCGCCGACAGCACCTGGGTCGCCCCGGCCGACAGCACGTGGGTCGCCGAGTCATGACCACGCCACCCGACGACCGCTCCTTCCGCCGTGAAATGGCGACCGCCTACCGCTCCGGCTGGCACTTCATCGACCTGGTCACCGCCATCCCCCACAGTGGTGACTCGTTGATGGTGACCGTGTTCGGCGAGCCGGTGGTCGTGACGCGCGACGAGGACGAGGACGTACGGGCCTACCGGTGCCTGCGCAAGCCCCGCGGGGCGCCGCAGCCCGTGCGCTGTGCCATCCGGTACGGAATGATCTTTGTGAACCTGGACCAGCGGGACCACCGGCTCGTGGAGACCGAGGCCCCGCCCGTGAAGACCATCTCAGCCACCCCCCGCAGTGCCTGACGCGATTCCCCCGTCGTAACAGATCGCTCAGGTGCTTCCCCCCGCAGCGGCGTCACCGTGACCTGAACACGGTGACGCCGCTGCAGTTTGCGGGGACATTTCCGGTTATGCGCCTGGTTGAGCGTTGGCCGGAAATCGACGGGAGCGAATCCGGTCAACCGACCCGCTTGCGCCGCCCGCGCGCCTCACCGTTCCCTCACAGCTCCCCCACGACTTCCCCCTCGATCCCTCACGGCCGGCCCCCGGGACCTCTTCGGGGCCGCCGGCTCATTCCGGCCCCGACGACTCGGTGGCGTCCCGGCGTGGGCGCAGCCGCGGCCCGTCGCCGGACCCTGGCCGGCTCAGCCGCGGCCCATCGCCCGGGTCAGCTCGATCTCGATCACCACGCGCGTGGGATTGGGGCCGGGCGTGCGCCCGTAGCGCAGTGCGTACCGGCGTACGGCGTCCGCGACCCGCTCCGGCTCCGAGCGGACGAACGCCCGCCCCTCCAGGGTGGCCCAGCGGCCGCCGTCCACCTGGCACACCGCGACGCGGGCGCCGTCCGGGCCCGCCGCCAGGACGTTGACGGCCTTGCGGCTGGCCTTGTCGGTGATGACCCGGGCCAGCCGGCTCCCGGGCTCGTACGTCACGCCGACCGGAACGACGTGCGGACTGCCGTCCGGGCGTGGTGTGGTCAGGGTGCACAGATGGCGTTCCTGCCAGAAGGCGAGATACGGCGCGTCCGGGGCGCCCGGGTCCTGCGGGTATACGGCCATGGTCGGAACTTAGTGCGCCGGAAGGACCCCGCGCACACCTTGAGCGGAATAGACTCAACTTTGTGTACGCTGACAGAGTCAGTACGGGAGAGCGCTGACGCAAGGAGGAGACAGCGAACGTGGACGCCGAGCTGACCAACCGGAGCCGGGACGCGATCAACGCGGCCAGCAGCAGGGCCGTGTCCCAGGGGCACGCCGACCTCACCCCCGCCCACCTGCTGCTGGCACTGCTGCAGGGTCAGGACAACGAGAACATCACCGACCTGCTCGCCGCGGTCGACGCCGACCAGGCGGCCGTCCGGGCCGGCGCCGAGAAGGTGCTCGGCTCGCTGCCCAGCGTGACCGGGTCCACCGTCGCGCCCCCGCAGCCCAACCGGGACATGCTGGCCGTCGTCGCCGACGCGCAGAGCCGCGCCGGCGATCTCGGGGACGAGTACCTGTCCACCGAGCACCTGCTGCTCGGCATCGCCGCCAAGGGCGGCCCCGCCGCCGAGGTGCTCACCCGGCAGGGCGCCACCCCGGAGAAGCTGCAGAAGGCCTTCCGCAAGGCCCGCGGCGGACGCCGGGTGACCAGCGCCGACCCCGAGGGCCAGTACAAGGCCCTGGAGAAGTTCGGCACCGACTTCACCGCCGCCGCCCGCGAGGGCAAGCTCGATCCGGTCATCGGCCGGGACACCGAGATCCGCCGGGTCGTGCAGGTGCTGTCCCGCCGCACCAAGAACAACCCCGTCCTCATCGGCGAGCCCGGCGTCGGCAAGACCGCCGTCGTCGAGGGCCTCGCCCAGCGGATCGTCAAGGGCGACGTGCCCGAGTCCCTCAAGAACAAGCGGCTCGTCGCGCTCGACCTCGGCGCGATGGTCGCGGGCGCCAAGTACCGGGGCGAGTTCGAGGAGCGGCTGAAGACCGTCCTGGCCGAGATCAAGGACTCCGAAGGCCAGATCATCACCTTCATCGACGAACTGCACACCGTCGTGGGCGCGGGCGCCGGCGGCGACTCCGCGATGGACGCCGGCAACATGCTCAAGCCGATGCTGGCACGCGGCGAGCTGCGCATGGTCGGCGCGACGACCCTCGACGAGTACCGGGAGCGGATCGAGAAGGACCCGGCCCTGGAGCGGCGCTTCCAGCAGGTGCTGGTGGCCGAGCCGACCGTCGAGGACACGATCGCCATCCTGCGCGGTCTCAAGGGCCGCTACGAGGCCCACCACAAGGTGCAGATCGCGGACGCCGCCCTGGTGGCCGCCGCGACGCTGTCCGACCGCTACATCACTTCCCGCTTCCTGCCCGACAAGGCCATCGACCTCGTCGACGAGGCGGCCTCCCGCCTGCGCATGGAGATCGACTCCTCCCCGGTCGAGATCGACGAGCTCCAGCGCTCCGTCGACCGGCTCAAGATGGAGGAGCTGGCCCTCAGCAAGGAGACCGACGCCGCCTCCCGCGAGCGCCTGGACAAGCTGCGCCGCGACCTCGCCGACCGGGAGGAGGAGCTGCGGGGCCTGACCGCCCGCTGGGAGAAGGAGAAGCAGTCCCTCAACCGGGTCGGCGAACTGAAGGAGAAGCTCGACGACCTGCGCGGCCAGGCCGAGCGGGCCCAGCGCGACGGCGACTTCGACACCGCCAGCAAGCTGCTGTACGGCGAGATCCCGACCCTGGAGCGCGACCTGGAGGCCGCCTCCGAGGCCGAGGAGGAGGCCGCGAAGGACACCATGGTCAAGGAGGAGGTCGGCTCGGACGACATCGCCGACGTCGTCGCCTCCTGGACCGGCATCCCGGCCGGCCGCCTCCTGGAGGGCGAGACGCAGAAACTGCTGCGCATGGAGGACGAGCTCGGCAAGCGGCTCATCGGCCAGGCGCAGGCGGTCCAGGCGGTCTCCGACGCGGTACGACGCTCCCGCGCGGGCATCGCCGACCCCGACCGCCCGACCGGCTCCTTCCTGTTCCTCGGCCCGACCGGCGTCGGCAAGACCGAGCTGGCGAAGGCCCTCGCCGACTTCCTCTTCGACGACGAGCGGGCCATGATCCGCATCGACATGTCGGAGTACGGCGAGAAGCACAGCGTCGCCCGCCTGGTCGGCGCGCCTCCCGGCTACGTCGGCTACGAGGAGGGCGGCCAGCTCACCGAGGCGGTGCGCAGGCGGCCGTACAGCGTGGTCCTGCTCGACGAGGTGGAGAAGGCCCACCCGGAGGTCTTCGACGTCCTGCTCCAGGTCCTCGACGACGGCCGGCTGACCGACGGCCAGGGCCGCACGGTCGACTTCCGCAACACGATCCTGGTGCTGACGTCCAACCTGGGCAGCCAGTACCTGGTCGACCCGGTGTCCACCGAGGCGGAGAAGAAGGAACAGGTCCTGGAGGTGGTGAGGGCCTCGTTCAAGCCGGAGTTCCTCAACCGGCTCGACGACCTGGTGGTGTTCTCGGCCCTGAACAAGGAGGAACTGGAGCGGATCGCCCGTCTCCAGATCGACCGCCTGGCCAAGCGGCTCGCCGAACGCCGGCTCACCCTGGAGATCACCGACGCGGCCCTGGCCTGGCTCGCCGACGAGGGCAACGACCCGGCGTACGGCGCCCGGCCGCTGCGCCGGCTGGTCCAGACGGCCATCGGCGACCGGCTCGCCAAGGAGATCCTGGCGGGCGAGGTCAAGGACGGCGACACGGTCCGGGTGGACGCGTTCGGAGACGGCCTGATCGTGGGGCCCGCCACCGGCAAGACGCTGTAACACGCCGAGCCCCCCGCCGGTCCCGGCGCGTTCCCGTCGGCGTCCCCCGGTGCGACAGGCCGGATCCTGTCAGCTCAGGGCTGACAGGACCCGGCGGGGGTTGCCACCCCCCTCCCCGCATGGGGGAGGATGGCGGGATCCGTACGAAGGGAAAAACACGGTGACCATCGACCCGTCCTCGATTCCGAATTTCGGGGGCCAGCCCGAGCCGCAGCCCCAGGGTGGACCGGCGGGCCCCGTCGTCCCGGATCAGGATCTCGTGAAGCAGCTCCTCGACCAGATGGAGCTGAAGTACGTCGTCGACGACGAGGGAGACCTCGCGGCGCCGTGGGAGGAGTTCCGTACCTACTTCATGTTCCGCGGCGAGGGTGACCAGGCGGTCTACTCGGTGCGGACGTTCTACGACCGGGCCCACAAGATCGACGACAAGCTGCAGCTCCTGGAGTCGATCGACGACTGGAACCGGCGCACCCTGTGGCCCAAGGTCTACACCCACACGCACGACGACGGCACCGTCCGCCTCATCGGCGAGGCGCAGCTGCTGATCGGCGCCGGCGTCAACATCGAGCTGTTCGTCTCCTCGACGGTGAGCTGGGTGCGCGCGGCCATCGAGTTCGACAAGTGGCTCGTGGAGCAGCTGGGCCTGGAGTCCGAGGTCGACGACGCGGAGACCAAGCCCGAGGAGGACGACGAGTAGGTCCCCGAGACCTGTTCGCGCCCCCCCCACGCCGAGAGGCGCCCGCCCACACCCTGTGGACGGGCGCCTCTCGCGTTCGGTCAGCCCGCCGACGCCGTCAGCCGGTCGCCGCGTCCGCGGAGACGGCACGGCTCACCAGCTGCCCGTACGCCGCCTCCAGCCTGTTCGCGATCTGCCCGGCCCCGATCGTGTCGAGGCCCTTCTGCCCGCTCACCGCGGCCCTCGCCGCCGAGCGCGCGGTGGCGAACAGCGCCCATGAGTCGGCCGTGTAGTCGTCCCGCACCGGGCTGCCGGCCTCCTTCAGGGCGCTCCGGACCGGCGTCGTGTCCACGCTGCCGCGCACCTGGCCGGAGAGGGCGTTGAACGCGTCGAGCACGATCTTCCCGGACTTGAGGACGAACTTCGCCGTGTGGCGGGAGTCCCGCAGACCGCGGAGCGCGAGGGTCGCCAGACGCTTGTCGGTGGCGGCGGTCCTCGCGTCCTTGGCGATCAGCCGGCCGTCGACGTACACGTCGAACACGGCGCTGCCGTCATTGCCGCCGATGACGTCGATGCCCGTACCGGAGAACGGGACGGTGAACGAAGCGCCGGCCTGCGTGCTCGTCGACGTCGACCGGTACCAGTCCATCGCGTCGCCGAGCGCGGCCTTCCTGCTCCAGACGCCGTCGTACGCGACCGAGCCGTCCATGTTGTCGATCTGCGCGCCGGCGTACGGGGTGTACCCGCCGATCTTTTCGATCTTCAGGTTGTCGAAGGCCGTCCGGTGGAAGTCGGTGCCGAGTCTGACCCTGCCCTCGGTCTCCGGGGTGGGGTCCTTGTACGTGAAGACGGCCTGTCCGTCGACGAGGGCGGTGACCTCCGCCCCCTTCGCCTCGATGGCGAGACGGTAGCCGCCGGACGGCGCCACCTTTCCCGTTCCGAGCGCCGTGCCGTACTCGTAGAAGGTCCACACGCCGTTCGGGCCGATGCGCACGTTGTAGGGGGCGTCGCCGATGCCCATGCCCTTCTGCTGGCGCACGCCCAGGACGGCGAGTCCGCCGGCGGGATCGGGGAAGGACACGTCGACCGTGGCCCGGTAGTTCTCCCAGCGGAAGTCGCCGACCGTCGTGGTCGGCATGTTCGGGTTCCAGGCGCCGGTGTCCTTCATGGACTGGTCCATGTACTGGTACAGCACGTCGTCGCCGTCGGCGTCCTTGCCGACCTCCCAGGCGCCCGTCTGGTCGACCATGTAGCGGGGCTGGTTGCCGCGCGACGCCAGATAGGACCGGAACTCCGTGCGCGAGCCGTCGCGGGTGCCGACCCGGACCCGGCCCTCCTCCCGGTAGCCGAAGTCGTCGGCGTACAGCACGCCGTCGTGGGTGTCGCGCCTCTTGCCGGTCGCGTCGGTGTCGAGCACCGTGCGGTCCCCGGACTCGGGCAGCCGCCGCGCGGTCTCGCGGTCGTGGCGCCGGTCGAGCGTCGTGAGGGTCGTGATCGACCTCGGCTCGACCGTGTAGGTGTAGTAGCCGTCGGCGTCCGGTCGGATCCGGTCCGCGAGGTGCAGGAAGTTCGCGTCGTAGGCCTGGCCCGCGTCCGCCGCCCGGGTCTCCCAGGCCTCCATGGTCGGATCGGAGCCGAGGCGCATGTGCTCGGCCTTGATCCGGTACGTCCTGGTGCGGTCGCTGTCGTTGACGACGACCGTGGAGAAGTCCTTCCTGCCCGGATCCGCCAGCGTCATGTAACTCGGGGCCCCGTTGGAGCCGTCGACGTTCTCGGTGCCGCTCACCCCGCTGTAACTGGCCTCCGGCACCGTACGCCAGATGCCCGCGGTGTTCGTGTCGTTCTCCCAGCCGGTCGTCGCGAACTGGGTGAACTGCCGCATCACGTAGAGGGCGGCGTCGTAGTGGAGATAGCCCGACCACGGATCGCGCGCACTGACGAGTTCCTTGTGGCTGTACTGCGCGCCTTCGTAGAAGGACCCGATCGCCGGCTGGAAGATGTAGTGCGTCCTCTTGGAGTTCGCGTAACTCTTGACGAGGCGGTTCGCGAGGTCGAGGGCGCTCTGGACGCCCCCGATGCCGGTGCTGGTCCCGTTCGGGCCTTCGGTGTTGGCCACGCGGTAGTCCGTGTAGCCGAACGAGGCGGTTCCTTCGCTGTACCAGACCTCTTTGTCGGCGTCGTACTTGTTCCTGCCGGTCGCCAGCTTGGTGTACGGCTGGTAGGTGGGGCTGTCGGCGGCGCCCTCCCGCCGGTCCTCGGTGGTGTAGTGGTAGCCCACCGCGTCGACGAGGCCGAAGAGTTGCTCGTCGGTGAGCATCGACGGCCCGATGTTCAGGGTGTTGTTCTCGTCGGAGGCGATGATTTTGATGTCGTGGTAGGCCTTCTCGGCCTTCTTCTGCTGTCCGGCCGGGATTCCGTAGCGCGGGTTCGCGAAGTCGGTGTCGCCGACGACCGTGTTCTTGTACCACTTGACGAAGGAGATGTCGGGGGTACGCGTCTCGTTGGTGTCGGGGTCGACGTAGTCGACCATGTACCCGTACTTCTCGTATGCGTCGAGAATCGTTTCCTTGTACCACCGGTACATCTCGTCGGCGCCCGTGCCCTTGTTCCACTCCTTCTGGACCCATTGGGGCATGACCCAGCGGAGGATCGAGACCTTGAGCCCCGGGTTGACCGTCTTGGCGTCGGCGGCCAGCTGGAAACCGGGGGAGCGGGACGCGTCGGCGAGCTCGTCGGCCGTGCGCATGGTCGCCGGATCGGCGCCGGTCGACGTGTTCGTGTCGCTGCCCATCTCGACCTTGACATGGTTGATCAGCGGATGCCGCCCGCCGAACAGGACCTTGACGAGCTGCCAGTACCGGTCGGGGTGCTCGGCCTTGTAGTCCATCAGCAGGTTGCTCGTGCTGTTGCAGCTGAGCAGGCCGAGGCCCTTGTAGGTCAGCCCGTTCACGTTGTCGGCGTGCACGTCGTCCCCGTCGACGACGACGTTCACGGGATCGTCCGCGGTGTAGGCGGCCGGGGCGCTGATCACTCCTGCCGTCAGTGCCACGACGGTCGCCATGGCGAGCGGGATCCATCCGGGCCTTCGCTGTGTGCGCATTCCGCCTCGACTCCCTCTGGACGCCAAGAAGTTCGGCATCACGGCAGGTGTCCGTGATGCCGGTGGGGAACGTAGGTGGTAACCGCTTTCTACGTCAATACCCCCTGCGACAGGGGGAGTCCGGAGGGAAGCCATGGTCTCCGCTGCTTCGCCGAGCGCACCGCCGTCACCAGCGCAGGCGTCGCCGTGATCCAGCCGGCGCCGCTTTCACGCACCTGATGGCGTGCCGCGCGACGCGCCCCATGACGACGGAGCCGTGGCGGCCGCGGAGCCTGTCCCCCACTGATCTCACAGCCGTACCGCCGGGCTCGGTGACAGGGCGCTGGCCGCCGTATCCGACCCCGCACGGGAAGGAGCCCGCCCATGAGCGCCGGCGCGATCATGCACACCCAGTTCCCCAAGGGGTACACGGTCCGGTTCGGAGCCGACGGCAATGGTGATCACGTGCGAATGCCTTGCGGAGCCGTTCCGCCGCGTCCTCCAGCACCGCCGTCTGCTTGCAGAACGCGAACCGTACGAACGGGGCTCCCGCGTCCCGGTGGTCGTAGAACACGGCGTTCGGGATGGCGACGACCCCGGCCTGCTCCGGCAGGGCGCGGCAGAAGGCGAAGCCGTCGCCCTTCCGAGACAGCACAGCGCCCAGGGGACGGATGTCGGTGGTGATGAAGTACGTGCCGGCCGGGCGGGGCGGTAGACCGCGAAGCCAGATAGGAACGACGGATGGCGGCACCTGGCGGCTGCCGGGCCTGGGGCTGCCGAAGGCGGAACGCCGACTCAATCTTTGCCCCTCATACGTCCGCATGGTCGAGGAGATCACCGCGCTCCACGCGCACCCGGAACTGCGCCCCGCCGAACCCGTCTCACACCCCGGCTTCGCTCTGGGCCCTGCCCTGCTCGTCCTCACCGTCCTCGTCGCAGGGGCCTGGACTCTCCGGTGAAGAGCGGGCTCAGCTCCCGTCGGTCCAGTACTTCTGGAGTCTTGCAACCGCCTCCTCCTTGGTCATCCCCGCCACGGCGTTCTCGCCGACGCCCACACGGTGAATGAGCAGATACACCAGGTCGGCGGGAAGCGCCTCGCATGGCGGCTCGGAAGCGCCCCGGTCAGGCAGTTCGCACTGCTGTGCGCAGGCCCAGAACTCGTCTTCGGTGACGTCCAGTTGGTCCTGCAGCATGTGCCGCCACATGGCGGGGCCGTACGCCGTGCGGTCCACCGGGTGCGAGATTCTCGTACGCAGGATCCTGCCGTCGTGCAAGGCGAGTTCGTAGGTCACATGATGGGTACCGGTGCTTCCGCGGGAATCCCGGAGGCGTTCCCACTTCTCGCGCGGCAGAAACGATCGTGGTTCTCACGGTCGGGCTGGGGCCAGGTCACCGTGGAGCCCCCACCAGCCAGTCGCGGAGTTGTCCGTCCTCGCTGAGAGCGATCAACTGCACCAGGCCCCAGTTCTCCGCGTGGTTGGGGGCGAGCCGCAGCCTGTCCTGCCAGTCTTCGGCATACTCGCGCAGGACCTGGACCATCTCCCCTATCGCTTCGTCGAACGTGGCCCCGTCGGCGGCCAGCGGCAGGCCGGGCAGAAAGACGGACCAGCCACCCGCCTCCGCGACCACCTCAGCCTTCGAGGGGCACACGAGCGACAAATGGTGGAGCAGTCGCTCCGCGTCCACGACCGCCGAGCGGCCGGCGTCACGGCGTACGGTCGCCACCCGTCCCTCGTCGGCCGCGTCGAGGAGGTCCTTCAGGTGCGCGCGCGCCTGGGTGTAGCTCTCGTAGTGCACTGCGCCCATGACCTGCCTCCTCGATCGTCCGGCCTGTCCAGCGTGCACCCACCCGCCAAGTACGTGAAGTACGTGAAGTACGTGAGCGCGGATGCGGTCGCGGGAGGCGGACTGCTCCAGAACCTCCGGGCGCTCACGGGGCTGCCACGATCTCCATCTGTTTGAGGACCAGGTCGACCCGCCTCGCGCTCCTCCTCCGGCGGGTGGTCGAGCATGGCCCGTACGCGGCGGATGCGGGTGCGGAGCTTGGCCCGGACGGGTTCGCGGGACAGCGAGTCGACGGAGAGGTTGTTCCGGATGTCCTTCACCAGAGCTCGGGCGATCCCGGCGAGCGCGTGTCCTGGCCGCCCTCGATCAACTCGGCGATGTCGTGGTGTGCGGCCGCGTCGTAGAAGGCCAGCTCGGCGTGGGCCGGCGGCGGTTCGAACTGCTCACCGCGACGGGCCGCCGCCCCCGTGCCTCGGTCCCATTCGGGGTGAAGGGGCGTGAGCTCACGGCGCCATGCGTTGCAGGCGGTTGGCGGCCTCGTGGAGGACGTCGTCCCTCTTGCAGAACGTGAACCCCAGGCGGAGCGCTTCGGCGATCGCGTACTGGAAAGGGCCCGCGCTGACATAGGTCAGGTACTGCTTGGCCGTGCGGACGGCCGCGACAAGCGGGGCGGACGCCGTGACCCGGGCCACGCCTCGTTCGTGCACTCATTCGCGTGTCGCGCGCGTGCCGTTGGCACCCCCGTTGTAGGGCGTGGTCGGGCTTGAGCAGGCAGCAGGGACAGTGCGCGCCAACCGCGGGCCTTCGGCCGCCGACGTGTGCGGCGCGTGCGGAAGCATCCGTTCCGCACGCGTGCGCTGCGGGCGGGGTGTCGAGCCTCCCCGCGCTCGCACGTTCGGGTGAGCGTTGATCATCTCCCGTACATGGCACTCTGGCGCGCCCTATCCAGGACGTATGCATGAACTCCGCACCGCAGCCAGCCAACTGCCGATGTCCCGGCGGCGTTTCACCACCGCCACCGGCACAGCCGCCGGCGTCACCGTCCTCGGACTGGGCACCGCCGAGCCGGCCGCCGCGGCACCGGCCACCCCTGCCGCCCCCGCTGTCCCGGAGCGGGCCCCCTCCCGCTCCACCGCCGACTGGGACACCTGTCTTGCCGTCGCCCGCGCGCTGCTGGTGGTCGACGCCCATGACAGGCCCCTCGTGCCTACGTACGAGAAGATCCTCGGTTCCGGGCTGCCCCGCGCCCGGACCAGAGCCGCCAAGAAGGTCCTGGTCGTGGGTGCCGGTCCGGCCGGCCTCGTCGCCGCCTGGCTGCTCAAGCGCGCCGGATACCAGGTGACGCTGCTGGAGGCCAACGGCAACCGGGTCGGCGGACGTATCAAGACCTTCCGCACCGGTGGCCACGAGCACGCCGCGCAGCCGTTCGCGGATCCGGGGCAGTACGCGGAGGCCGGCGCCATGCGTATCCCCGGCAGCCACCCGCTGGTCATGCACCTGATCGAGCAACTCGGTGTCGAGAAACGCCCGTTCCACCTCGTCGACGTCGACGGATCCGGCAAACCCGTCAACCACGCATGGCTGCACGTCAACGGCATCCGCGTACGCCGCTCCGAGTACGCCGGATCCCCCCGCCGCGTCAACCAGTCCTTCGGAGTACCCCGCAAGTACTGGGACACCCCCTCCTCGAAGATCCTCGGCGATGCCCTCGATCCCGTACGCGACGAGTTCAGCACGGTCGGGCCCGACGGCAAGCGCGTCGACAAACCCCTGCCGGAGCGGGTGCGGGGCTGGGCACGGGTCGTCCAACGCTACGGCGACTGGTCCATGTACCGGTTCCTGACCGAGCAGGCCGGTTTCGACGAGCGCACCATCGACCTGGTCGGCACGCTGGAGAACCTGACCTCGCGGCTACCGCTGTCCTTCATCCACAGCTTCATCAGCCAGTCCCTGATCAGCCCGGGCACCGCCTTCTGGGAGCTGGCCGGCGGCACGGCGACACTGCCGGACGCGCTGCTGCGGCAGGTGTCCGACGTGCTGCGCCGCGACCGGCGCGCCACGCACATCGAGTACTGGGACGCCGAACGACAGCATGAGCCCGGTGCCGACGACACCTCGCATGTGCGCCGGGACGGCCCGCACGTGTGGATCGACACCGTGTCGGAGGGCCGCGACGGCACGGTGGTGCGCGAGCAGTTCACCGGTGACCTGGCGATCGTCACCGTGCCGTTCTCCGGGCTGCGACAGGTGCAGATCAGCCCGCTGATGGCATACGGCAAGCGCCGTGCCGTCGCCGAGCTGCACTACGACAGCGCGACCAAGGTACTGCTGGAGTTCAGCCGCCGCTGGTGGGAGTTCACCGAGGCCGACTGGAAACGCGAACTCGACACCGTACGGCCTGGTTTGCACCAGGACTATCTGCGCGGCAAGGCGCCCGCCGACGGCAGCCTGCTCGGGGCGCACCCCTCTGTGCCGCGCGGTCACATCAGCTCGGCACAACGTGCTCACTACGCCGCCAACCGCTGGGTGGGCCGCGACCAGCCCGAGGCTGCTCACATCATCGGTGGCGGGTCGGTCTCCGACAACTCCAACCGCTTCATGATCAACCCGTCGCACCCTGTTCCCGGCAGCAAGGGAGGCGTCGTGCTGGCCTCCTACTGCTGGGCCGACGACGCCTCCCGCTGGGACTCCTTCGACGACGAGGCCCGTTACCCGTACGCCCTGCGCGGCCTGCAGCAGGTCTACGGACAGCGGGTGGAGGTGTTCTACACCGGTGCAGGCCGCACCCAGAGCTGGCTGCGCGATCCGTACGCGTACGGTGAGGCGTCCGTTCTGTTCCCCGGCCAGCACACCGAACTCCTCGGGCACATCCGCGCCCCCGAAGGCCCGCTGCGTTTCGCCGGGGACCACACCTCGGTCAAGCCGTCGTGGATCGAGGGTGCCGTCGAGTCCGGCGTGCGGGCGGCACTGGAGGTGCACCTGGCCTAGCAGGCGCACGAAGATCTCGCTGAGGGGGCTGCCTGGCTGTGGGCCGGGCGGCGCCTGCAGAGATCGTCTCGGTCAGGGACGGTGGGTCGGGCGGCCCGTGCCGTTACGGCGAAGGCTGGTTCGTTTCCTTGAGGCCCGATGACGCGAGGCGTCGCAGGCGGCGGGTGGCCTCGGTGAGAAGTAGCCGTTGGAATCGAGCGGGACCACGGCCAGGACGGGACAGGTCTCGCCGGTGGTCAGGTTGGGGTCGGAGACGTTCGGCAGACTGCCGTCGCCGTCGCCGTCGCCGTCGCCGTCGCCGTCGCCGTCGCCGTAGGCGGTGAGGTGGGTGCCGGTGGTCGGCCCGGTGCCGGTGAGGTTGACCAGCACCGCGCCGGCTCCGACCGGCAGAGGGGTTCCGCCTGGGAACCAGGGCCGGTGTCGCTGCACATGGCAGAGGCATCGTCGACGTACAGAGCGGTGCTCGTGTCCGCGTGGGCGGGGCTGGCGCCGAGGCTGCCGAGCAGGACTGCGAGGACAGCGGAAGCTATGAGTGGTCTCCTGCGCGGCACGGGCGCGTTCTCCCCCCGGCCGGGGGCATCGAATCCCGCGCCCACGGCCCGGTACTCCAGTGGCTCCTGATGGAGTCGAGAAGAGGGTAGGACCACGCCAGGATTGTGGACAGCCGGGGGATGGCTCCTCACCCGGGGAGGGCCTGACCACCGCGTCCCCGCTGCGATCGGCTGAGGATCCAGAACGCGGCCTCAACCGTTGCCGGCCTGCGTGATCTCCGCACGACGCGGGCCGGAAAGGAACGTGACCGATCCCTGCAGTCCTGTCAGCTCTCGTAGTGGTAGCGGCACTGTGCGATCAGGACGGCGTCCTCGGTGGCCTTGTAGATCAGTCGGTGCTCGTCGTTGATGCGGCGCGACCAGTAGCCCTGGAATCCGTGCTTGAGCGGTTCCGGTTTGCCGATCCCCTCGTTGCCGTTCCGGGCGATGTCCGCGATGAGCGTGTTGATGCGCTTCAGGATCTTCCGGTCCTGAAGCTGCCACCACAGGTAGTCCTCCCAGGCGCGAGAGGAGAAGGTGATCTTCAACTCGCGGCTCTCATTCGTCGGTCGCCAGCTCGCGTACGGTACCGCCGCCGTTCTCCAGCTCGTCGATGGAGGCGAGCAGGCGCCGGGCGTTCGCCGGGCTTCGCAGCAGGTACGCCGTCTCCTTCAGGGACTGGTAGTCCTCAAGGGAGACGATGACGACCGGGTCGTGTCCGGCCCGGGTGATGACGACCTCTTCGCGGTCGTCGGTGACGGAGTTGAGCACCTCGGCGTACCGCGCGCGCGACTCGGAATACGTCATGGTCTTCACGATCGGCCTCCTTTGACGTACAAGAAACTGTACGTCGATTTCCTGAGGTGAGGCAAGCATCAGAACGACGGCCGCGACCGGGCGCCGGTGCGAACGTTCCGGGCGCGAGTGGGGCACGGCAGCCGACGAGGAGTGGACGCCCCCCGCATAGCACGGCGGTCAGCGCGTGAATGCCTTGCGGAGCCGTTCCGCCGCGTCCTCCAGCACCGCCGTCTGCTTGCAGAACGCGAACCGTACGAACGGGGCTCCCGCGTCCCGGTGGTCGTAGAACACGGCGTTCGGGATGGCGACGACCCCGGCCTGCTCCGGCAGGGCGCGGCAGAAGGCGAAGCCGTCGCCCTTCCGAGACAGCACAGCGCCCAGGGGACGGATGTCGGTGGTGATGAAGTACGTGCCGGCCGGGCGGTAGACCGCGAAGCCCGCGTCCGCGAGTCCCGCCGCCAGCAGGTCGCGCTTGACCCGCATGTCCGCGCGGAAGTCGGCGAAGTAGCTGTCGGGCAGGGCGAGCGCCTCGGCGACGGCGTACTGGAACGGCCCGGACGCCACGTAAGTGAGGTACTGCTTCGCCGAGCGCACCGCCGTCGTCAGAGCGGGCGCCGCCGTGACCCAGCCGACCTTCCAGCCGGTGAAGGAGAACGTCTTGCCGGCCGAGCCGATCGTGACCGTGCGCTCGCGCATTCCGGGCAGCGTGGCCAGGGGCACGTGCTCGGCGTCGTCGAACACCAGGTGCTCGTACACCTCGTCGGTCACCACGAGCAGGTCCCGTTCCACCGCCAGCTCGGCGATCGCGGCCAGCTCCTCGCGGGTGAGGACCGTGCCGGTCGGGTTGTGCGGGGTGTTGATCAGCAGCAGCCGGGTGCGGTCGGTGACGGCGTCGCGCAGCTCGTCCAGGTCGAGGCGGAAACGGGCCCGCTCCGGGTCGGGGCGCAGGGTGACCGGCACGCGCGTGGCGCCGGCCATGGCGATGCAGGCCGCGTAGGAGTCGTAGTAGGGCTCCAGGGCGATCACCTCGTCGCCGGGCTCCAGCAGGGCCAGGAGCGCGGCGGCGATGGCCTCCGTGGCGCCCGCGGTGACCAGGACCTCCGTGTCGGGGTCGAAGGCCAGCCCGTAGCGGCGGCGCTGGTGTTCGACGATCGCGGTGCGCAGCTCGGGCACGCCCGGACCCGGCGGGTACTGGTTGCCGCGTCCGTCCCGCAACGCCCGCACGGCCGCCTCGCGGATCTCCTCGGGGCCGTCCGTGTCGGGGAACCCCTGGCCCAGGTTGATCGCGCCGGTCGCCGTCGCGAGGGCGGACATCTCGGCGAAGATCGTCGTCCCGAACTCGGCGAGGCGGCGGTTGAGGAAGGGGCGCTCGGTGGAGGTCATGAGCGTCATCCTGCGCCGAATCCCGGAGGTTCCTCAACCTCACCGGTCCGGCCGGTACGCCGTGCTCCGCGGGGACCTGTCCGGCACGACCGGCCGGACGGACCCCCGCGTCCCCACGGGCTCGGCGACTGAGGCGTCGCTCAGCGGCCGAGGAACTGCCCGGCGACTGAGGAGCTCAGCGCTTGAGCGTGAAGGTGAAGTCGCCGGAGAGCCTGGCGTTCAACCGGACCGCCGACACGAGACGGCCCTCCGCGATCAGCCTCTCGGTCTCGGCCCGCGACAGAGCGCAGCCCTCGGCGATCAGCCGCACCGGCCGGACCGGGATCCGCGCCGCGAAGCGGACCGAGACGTCGAGCACCTCGCGGTCCGGACGCTCCGCTCCGCCGGTGTCGAGACGCCAGGCATCGTCCCAGTCGAGGGCGATGCGGTTACGGCGTCGCACGACCGGATCCCGGAGCAGCTCGGCGGCCAGGCCGGGGTCGTTGCCGTGCAGCCGGTTCAGCAGCTCCGGCCGTACGGAGCGCACGTTCGTCCGCTCCAGGACCGTGAGCTTCGCCGTGTCCCCGCACATGGTGCAGAGCACGAGGAGCCAGGCGTCGATGAGCTTGTGGTGGGCGTTGACGCGGAACTTGCCGTTCGCCCGGAAGCGTTCGGACGAGCAGACACGGCAACGCCGGAGGACGAGCGGCAGGCAGGTGGGCGTGACCACCCAGTTTTCGAGCACAGAAGTACACCGGTTTCAGTGAGAAGTCCGCAGCAAAAAGCAGCGCGGCGCACGGATGCGACGCGCGACGAATCAGCGCTCGGGAGGTCTCACACGGTGTACAACGGCACGTCCTTGCCTAGACGACTTCGTCCGGCGGCACGGTAGCGGAGCGCCGTGACGCCGCTCCACCGGATTTCCGGCAGAGCGGCGTCACCGTGCTCATGGAGCGACTCGACGGCGGGCAGGCGAGCCGGCCCCGGGATCAGCTCAGGTATCCGCTCAGCGCGTCGCCTTTGTGGAAGTCAGTGAAGTGGATCGTGCGGCTTTCCGTTTCAGCCGTGATTTCGGTTGCGCCGGTCCACGACCTGAAACCTATTGCTCCGCCCCCCGGGAACCCCTTCGGGCCGAAGTGATGGGTGGCGCCGTCCACAAGGCCGGCACTGCCGCGTCCCAGGGTGACGTCGGTTTCCTTCTGTGCAGGTCAGGGGTCCTTTTCCGGGAAGGACCCTCAGAAGTTCCTCAACTCTGCTTTGGCCGGTGAGGCGGGCGGGCATCCCCCGGTCACGTGGCGCTCAGGCACCGCGCGAGGCGCCCACGGGGGGTTGCTTCGGGGGACTCGGAAGGAGGGTGACGCCATGGTCTTCGGCATCATCCTGGCGGTGATCGCGATCGTGTTCGTGGCGGCCCTGCTCGCCAACGTCCGTACGGGCGGCGCGGCGAAGTCGCACCGCCGCGGCGGCCGCTCGCACGGCGCCTCCGGCGGCGCCGCCGCCGGCAGCTGGTGGGCCGGCGGGGGAGACGGCGGCTCCGGCGGGGGTCACCACGGCGGCCACCACGGAGGTCACTCCTCCTGCGGCGGAGGCCACTCCTCCTGCGGCGGCGGGTCGTCCTGCGGGGGCGGATCCTCCTGCGGAGGAGGCGGCGGATGCGGCGGAGGCAGCTGACACGGGGCAGCTGAGCTCCCCGCGGGGAAGCCGCATCCGGACCGCGGGGCCCGCCACGACCACGGGCCCCGCGGTCGCACCGCGCCGAGAACGGCCGGTGCGTGTACCCGCGTCCGGGGCTTTCATGTGGGGCGCATGGGCGCACTGCACATCGCTCGGCGCACGCCATAGTTGAACAATTGAGCTGTGTAGCCCCCCGAGGGATGGAAACCCGGCGAAGTTGGGTAAAAACGCTGTGGCGGCTCCACAGTTCATGATTCCCTCTAAACCACCGACGCAGCCCCTCGGACCCTCTTCGGACGCCCCGAGCAAACGACACCCCCAGACCGGGCTGACCGGGGCCGTCTCCCGGTGTCGTCCCGGGTGCGCCGGACCCACCTCCTCATCTTCTGCTTCTCCGCGGAGCCGACCCATGCTCACGACCCTGAACACCTCCTACACCGACACGCGCGCGGCCGATCTCGCCTGGGCCCTGGGGCGCGAACCGCTGCCTGCCCTCGCCACCCTCGACCTCGAACTGTCCGCAGCCAAGCTGCAGTTGAGATTGCTCGGCGCCTCGCACCAGGTGCTGCTGGAGGAGGAGCAGGGCTGTTGTTCGGAGACGGTGGCCTGCATCCCCGGCAGCAGCACCCCCCTCCCGCTGGGCGTCGCCAAGCGAGTGGGCGACTGGGAGTACGAGTTCGCGGCACGCGTCGAGGCGCTCTCGCCGGGCCAGTTCGCGGCTCGCGCGCAGGAACTCCTGGCCCTCGTCTCCGAGCACCCGCACGGTCTGGCCGGCGTCTTCCCGGGCAGCCCGCACGCCTTCACCGCGCTGCTCGCCCAACGGCAGGAGGGCCAGGTGCACTGGCGCACCTGGCACGCCTACCCGCAGGACGGCCAGTTGGTGGCGACGCGCACCAGAGTGGGCATCCGGACGCGCTCGGGTGACCCCGTGCCGTTGACGGCGTCCTAAACGCACAGAGCCGTAAACGGTCCCGAATTCCACACGTGTGGGTGACGAAGGGTGCCCGCACCGTAACGTAACGTCGCAGTCGTGATCGAAGCGCACGCACCAGCCCCACCCGGCGCCCCGCCGTCCTGGCGGGGCCCCGCGCGGCTCCCCGTCCGGCCGGACACCGGACGGTTCCTGGTCCTCGCGTGCGTCTTCGTGTGCGCCGCCTGCGGTCTCGTCTACGAACTCGAACTCGTCGCGCTCGCCTCCTACTTGATCGGCGACTCCGTCACCCAGGCCTCCGTCGTGCTGTCCGTCATGGTCTTCGCGATGGGCATCGGCTCCCTCGCCGCCAAACGACTGCGCCGGTTCGCCGCGGCCGGCTTCGGCGCGCTGGAGGCGACCCTCGCGCTGGTCGGCGGCTGCAGCGCGATGGCCCTGTACGCGGTGTTCGCCTGGACGGGCGCCTGGGGCGGCCTGTGGGCCGACGGCCCCCGTCTCCTGCTCGTCGCGTTCTCCCTCGCCATCGGCCTGCTCATCGGCGCCGAGGTGCCCCTGCTCATGGAGCTCATCCAGCGCATCCGCCGCCAGGACGCGGGCGGCGCGGTGGCCGACCTGTTCGCCGCGGACTACGTGGGCGCGCTGGTGGGCGGGCTCGCCTTTCCCTTCCTGCTGCTGCCGTTCCTGGGCCAGTTGACGAGTTCGCTGCTCACCGGCGCGGTCAACGTCGTGGCGGGGGCCGCGCTGGTGCTGGGCCTGTTCCGCCGCGACCTCACCTGCCGGGCCCGCTGCCTCCTGCTCGTCGCCAACATCACCGTCCTCGGCGTCCTCGCCTCAGCCGCCGTCCTCGTCGACGACTTCGAACGGGCCGCGCGGCAGGCGGTCTACGGCGACGACGTACGGGTGGCGGTGCAGACCGGCGTCCAGGAGGTCGTCCTCACCGGCGGCGTCGGCGGCCGGCCCCTCGACCTCTATCTCGACGGCCGTCTGCGCGTCGGCGGCCGCGAGGAGCGGCGATACCACGAGGCGCTGGTCCAGCCCGCGATGAACGGCCCCCACGCGCGCGTGCTGATCCTCGGCGGCGGCGACGGCCTGGCCGCCCGTGAGGCCCTCGTCCATCCCGGCGTCCGTCGCGTGGACGTCGTCGATCTCGACCCCGGCCTGGTCCGGCTGGCCCGCACCGACCCGGCGCTGTCCGGCCTCAACGGCCATGTCTACGGCGACCGGCGCGTCCATGTCACCGCCGCGGACGCCTTCCAATGGCTGCGCGAGGCGTCCGAGGCGACGTACGACGTGGTCGTGGCGGACCTGCCCGACCCGGGGATCACGGCCAGCACCAAGCTGTACTCCCAGGAGTTCTACGGCCTCGCCCGGCGCGCCCTGGCCCCCGGCGGCCGCCTCGTGGTGCACGCGGGCCCGGTCGCGACCCGGCCGCGCGTGTTCTGGACGGTGGAGGCGACGCTGCGCGCGGCCGGCCTGCGCACCGCCCCCTACCGGGTGGCCGGCCGGGCCACCGGCTTCACCGGGGGCCCCGACCGCACCACCGACGTCGCCCGCGCGCCCCGCGACTGGGGCTTCGTCCTGGCCGCCGCCGACGCCCGCCCCCCGCTGCGTCTCGACCCGCACGAGCGCCCCCCGCGCACCCTGACCCAGGCGGCCCTGACGGCGGACGCCCGGGCGGCGGAGGCCACGCGGGTGACGGGAGAACGGGCCTCCACGCTGGTGCATCCGCGCTACTGACGTGCCGCGACCCGCCGTCCCCACCCCGTAGGGGGCGTGGACGAGGGGCCCGGGCGGGCGGCGGGCGCGCGCGTACCACCGGTCGGAGCGCGGCACGGCCGAATCCCGGGTTCACCGGGTGCTTTCCGGTACATGCTGGGTAGGCTCCGCACTCATGGAGCATGAGGTGTTCGTTCCGGTTCCGGCCGAGCGGCTGACGGCGGCCCTCGCCGATCCCGCGCAGGTGGCCCGGGCGGTCCCCGGCCTCCAGCAGGACGCCGGCACCGGGCCCGTGGCGGGGCGGCTGAAGGTGCGGATCGGCGGCCACACCATCACCTACCGGGGCGCCGTCCGCATCTCGGCGCGCGAGGACGGCGGCTACGCCGTGGAAGGCGACGCGACCGAGGCCCGGGGCAGCGGCTCCGTGAAGCTCGCCCTCACACTGCGGCTGCGCGACGCCGACGGCGGAGCGACGCTCCGCTTCGAGGGGACAGCCTCCGCGGACGGCCGGGTCACGGAGCTGCCGTCGGAGGCGGTCGACTCGGCGGTCAGCCGCCTGCTGAACCGCTTCGCGGGCAACCTGGGCGCCGGGACCGCGCAGACAGCCGAGGACACGCCGAGCTCGGAGACCACGGCCGCCGACGCCGACGCCCCGGAGGCCGGGGAGAGCACGGACGCCCTCGACGCCACGGACGACCTGGCCGACCGGGACGGCCCGGAGGGCGGGGACAGCGGGGACAACGCGGGCGATCTGCACGAGGTCGGCGACCTCGACGACGCCGGTGACCTCGACGACGTCGGCGATCTGAACGACGTCGACGAACCCGCGGATCATGAAGGCGTCTTCGAGGCGGAGGCGTCCCCGTCGGAACTGGACGGCCTCGCCGGCCCCGGAGAGCCGCCCGCCGAGGCCGCGCACGCGCGCCGCACGATGATCGGCCGCAGCGCGGAGGAGGTGGACCACGCTCCGCCGCGCGGACGCTACGCACCGGTCCCGGCCCCGCAGACCGTCGTGCCGAACAGCACGCTGCGGTGGGCCGCTCCGGCGGCCGCGCTGGTGGTCGCGTCGGCGATCGTGGTCGGCCGGGCCCTGCGCCGCCGAGGCTGACGGCAGGAGGCGCGACCGGCGGCGACCGGCCGGGGGCTCCCCCGGCGGACTCCGGCCCGGTGCTCCTCGGACCCCTGCTCCGCGGCCTCTCCGTCCCGTCCCAGTAGGGTCGTCCCGTGAGTGACGAAGACATCACGCTGACCGCGGGTGACGCGGAGGTGACCGTGCAGCCGGGCAACGGCGGCCGGGTGGGTGGGCTGCGCGTCGGCGGGCTCGAACTGCTGCGCCAGGGCGAGCGGTTCGGCTGTTTCCCGATGGTCCCCTGGTGCGGCCGGATCCGCGACGGACGCTTCCGGGACGGCGCGACCGTGCGCCAGATGCCGCTCAACGCTCCCCCGAACGCCATCCACGGCACCGCCCGCGACGGCGCGTGGAAGGTGGCGCGGCACACCGCGGACGAGGTGGTGCTGACGTACGCGCTGGTGGAGCCCTGGCCCTACCCGGGTCTGGTCACCCAGGTGATCACGCTGGCCGAGGACGAGCTGCGGATCGCGATGTCGGTGGAGGCCCACGACTCGTCGTTCCCGGCGCAGATCGGCTGGCACCCGTGGTTCAACCGGACCCTCGACGGGCGCGGCGACCGCGACGTGCCCGGCGGCCAGGAGGTGCAGGTCTCCTTCGAGCCGGCCTGGCAGGAGGAGCGCGGCGACGACCACCTGCCGACCGGCAACCGCGTCGCCCCTGAGCCCGGCCCCTGGGACGACTGCTTCGGCATGCCCGGCGGCGTCGACGTCACCCTCACCTGGCCCGGGCAGCTGGAGCTGAAGGTGGCCAGCCGCGAGGAGTGGGTCGTCGTCTACGACGAGCAGGAGGCGGCCGTGTGCGTGGAGCCGCAGACCGGCCCGCCGGACGGGCTGAACACGCTTCCGCGCCTGGTCACCCCGCTGGAGCCGCTGGAGGCGGCGACCACCTGGTCGTGGACCCGCCTCTGAGCGCCGCCTCTAAGCTGAGGGCATGACGGACACTCGCGGCGCGCTGCTGCAGCAGATCAAGGACAAGGCCGTGGTGCACGGCAAGGTGACCCTGTCGTCGGGTCTGGAGGCCGACTACTACGTCGACCTCCGCCGCGTCACCCTCGACGGGGAGGCCGCCCCGCTGGTCGGCCAGGTGCTGCTCGACCTGACCGCCGAGCTGGAGTTCGACGCCGTCGGCGGCCTCACCATGGGCGCCGACCCCGTCGCCGGCGCCATGCTCCACGCGGCCGCCGCGCGCGGGCGCAGGCTGGACGCGTTCGTCGTGCGCAAGGCGGCGAAGGCGCACGGACTGCAGCGACGCGTGGAGGGCCCGGAGATCAAGGGCCGCCGGGTCCTCGTCGTGGAGGACACCTCGACCACCGGCGGCTCGCCGCTCACCGCCGTGGAGGCGGTGCGCGAGGCGGGCGCCGAGGTGGTGGCCGTGGCGACCATCGTGGACCGGGCCACGGGCGCCGACCGGAAGATCCGCGAGGGCGCGGGGGTGCCCTACCTGTTCGCCTTCTCGAAGGACGAACTGGGCCTGGACTGACCGGCCCGTCCACCGCCCGTCCACCGCCCGGCCACCGGCGCGTCCGTCGTTCCGTCCACCGGCCCGTCCTCGCCTCGTCGAGCCGGCTCCGACCAGTACGCGGACCAGGCATGGACCATTCGCGCATCTCTGGAAAGATGGCCCCGACGACGACGTCGAACCCAAGGTCTAGGTCAGGGCCGAAGCACGCATATCGTCAACCCGCACAATCAAGGAGCGGACAGATGCCCATCGCAACCCCCGAGGTCTACAACGAGATGCTCGACCGGGCGAAGGCAGGCAAGTTCGCCTACCCGGCCATCAACGTCACCTCGACGCAGACCCTGCACGCGGCGCTGCGCGGCTTCGCCGAGGCGGAGAGCGACGGCATCATCCAGATCTCCACGGGTGGCGCCGAGTTCCTGGGCGGCCAGTACAGCAAGGACATGGTGACGGGTTCGGTCGCCCTCGCCGAGTTCGCGCACATCGTCGCCGAGAAGTACCCGGTCACCGTCGCGCTGCACACGGACCACTGCCCCAAGGACAAGCTGGACGGGTATGTGCGTCCGCTGCTCGCGGTGTCCGAGGAGCGCGTGAAGGCGGGCCGCAACCCGCTGTTCCAGTCGCACATGTGGGACGGCTCCGCCGAGACCCTCGCCGACAACCTCGCCATCGCGCAGGAACTGCTCGCCCGCGCCGCCGCCGCGAAGATCATCCTTGAGGTGGAGATCACGCCGACCGGAGGCGAGGAGGACGGCGTCTCCCACGAGATCAACGACTCCCTGTACACGACGGTCGACGACGCGGTGCGCACCGTCGAGGCGCTCGGACTCGGCGAGAAGGGCCGCTACCTGCTGGCCGCGTCCTTCGGCAACGTCCACGGCGTGTACAAGCCGGGCAACGTGGTGCTCCGTCCCGACCTGCTCAAGGAGCTGAACGAGGGCGTCGCCGCCAAGTACGGCAAGCCGGCCGGCTCGCAGCCGTTCGACTTCGTCTTCCACGGCGGCTCCGGCTCCACCGCGGAGGAGATCGCGACCGCGCTGGACAACGGCGTCGTCAAGATGAACCTCGACACGGACACGCAGTACGCCTTCACGCGGCCCGTCGCCGACCACATGTTCCGCAACTACGACGGTGTCCTCAAGGTCGACGGCGAGGTCGGCTCCAAGAAGACCTACGACCCGCGGACCTGGGGCAAGCTGGCCGAGGCCGGCATGGCCGCGCGCGTCGCCGAGGCCACGCAGCACCTGCGCTCGGCGGGTCAGAAGATCAAGTAGGCCTCGCGGGGGCTGCCCGCCCCGGAGACATCACGGGTATGCACCTAGCCCGGCGTCTGTCTACGACGCCGGGCTCGCTGTATACCTGGGGGCATGCCCGATGTCCGGCTGGCCTCGTCGCGCGGCAGATGGATCCTCCTCACCACCGTGCTCGGCTCCAGCATGGCCCTGCTCGACTCGACCGTCGTCAACGTGGCGCTGCCGCGCATCGGCCGCGACCTGGACGCCGACCTCGCCGTCCTTCAGTGGACGGTCAACGCGTATCTGCTGACGCTGGCCGGGCTGATCCTGCTCGGCGGCTCCCTGGGGGACCACTACGGGCGGCGGAAGGTGTTCGTGGTCGGGGTGGTGTGGTTCGCCGTCGCCTCCCTGCTGTGCGGGCTCGCCCCGAACGCCGCCGTGCTGGTCGCCGCCCGCGCCCTTCAGGGAGTGGGCGGCGCGCTCCTCACGCCGGGCTCGCTGGCGCTCATCCAGGCCTCCTTCCACGCCGAGGACCGGGGGCGCGCGGTGGGCCTGTGGTCCGGGTTCGGCGGCATCGGGGCGGCCGTGGGACCGTTCCTGGGCGGCTGGCTGGTGGACGGTCCCGGCTGGCGGTGGGTGTTCTGGCTGAACGTGCCGCTGGCGCTGGTGTGCGTGCCGGTGGCGCTGCGGCACGTGCCCGAGTCCTCCCGGGGCGGGATCGTCGGCGGTGGGGGCGCGACCGGGAAGGGCCGCGCCGGCGGCGGCTTCGACGCGCTGGGCGCCTTCCTGGGCGCGCTGGCGCTCGCCCTCGTCACGTACGCCCTGATCGAGGCCGCGAGCGGATCCCCGGGGGTGGTGGCGGGAGCGGCGGTCGCGGGCGTGGCGACCGGGGCGGCCTTCGTGGCGGTGGAGCGGCGCCGCGCGGACCCGATGCTGCCGCTGGACATCTTCGCGTCCCGCCAGTTCACGGCCGTCAATCTGGTCACCCTGTGCTTGTACGCGGCGTTCGGCGGGTTCTTCTTCCTGTGCGCGGTCCAGCTCCAGGTCGTGGTCGGCTGGTCCGCCCTCGGCGCGGGCACCGCCCTGCTGCCGACGACCGTGCTGATGCTGCTGCTGTCCGCCCGGTCCGGCGAACTGGCCGAGCGGATCGGTCCGCGGATCCCCCTCACCGTCGGCCCGCTGCTGTGCGCCGCCGGGATGCTGCTCATGCTGCGGGTGGGGCCGGACGCGTCCTACGCCGGTGACGTGCTGCCCGGCGTCCTGGTGCTGGGCGTCGGCATGGTCGCGCTGGTCGCCCCGCTCACCGCGACCGTCCTGGCCTCGGTGGACGTGGCCCGGGCGGGCATCGCCAGCGGCGTCAACAACGCGGCGGCGCGGGCGGCGGGGCTGGTCGCGGTGGCCGCGCTGCCCCTGCTCACCGGCATGGGCCCGGAGGCGTACCGCTCGGCCCCGGCCTTCGACGACGCGTTCCGCAAGGCGATGGGGCTGTGCGCGGGGGTGCTGGCGCTTGGCGCGGTGATCGCGTTCACGACGGTGCGCCGGCCGCCCCCGGACTGCCGTCGACCCGAGTGCAGAACCCACGGCAGCGTCCTGGCCCCGCCCCTGGAGGGCGAACGGGCGAGGAAACGTCTGACGTAGGCGGCGGGGACCGGCCGCGTTCCCGCCCGCAGGGCGCCTCCGGCGAGGCGGGGGTGCGCGGGGTCGGCCGTTCGGGAAACGGGTCGTCGGGCGGTCGGGCGGTGGCGGGTTTCGTGGGCGGCCGGCGACGGTGCGCGGCGGATGGAGCAGACTGGACGCATGTCCCTTCACGAAAACCTCCTCGGGGGCCCGCCCCCGACCCACCTCCCCGACGACCCCGAGCCGCGCGAGCTCCTCGCGAGCGGCACGGCGCCCGCCGACGTCGCCGCGAAGTACCCGACGTCCTCGCTGGCCTGGGCCCGGCTCGCCGACGACGCGTTCGAGCGGGGCAGCGTGGTGGAGTCGTACGCGTACGCCCGTACGGGGTACCACCGCGGTCTGGACAGCCTGCGCCGCAGCGGCTGGAAGGGGCACGGTCCGGTGCCCTGGGAGCACGAGCCCAACCGCGGCTTCCTGCGCGCCCTGCACGCCCTCGCCCGCGCCGCGCAGTCGATCGGCGAGCAGGAGGAGTACGAGCGCTGCTCGCAGTTCCTGAAGGACTCCTCCCCGACGGCGGCCCAGACCCTGGGCTAGCCCGTAGGCGGTGCGTGTGGCCCGTCCGGTCCTGGTGTGACCGGACGGGCCTTGCGTTTTCGGGCCGTCATTGCGCAGGATGCCGGTGGGGACCGGGGCGTCCTGTCGAAAACGGCAGGGGCGGACCGCTACCCGGAGCAACAACAGGAGACAGCGATGTCCCAGCAGGCTCAGCCCTACGAGGCTTCGGAGCCCGAGACCCCGCATCTCGACTTCGCCGGCACGACGCCGTACGAGGACTACGTCAAGGCGGACGTGCTCACCCACCTCCAGCACACCCTCTCCGACGATCCCGGAGAGATGGTCTTCCTGGTCACGACCCAGGTGATGGAGCTGTGGTTCACGGTCATCGTGCACGAGTGGGAGACCGCCGCGCGGGCGCTGCGCGAGGACCGGGTGCCGGTGGCGATCGACGCGCTCAAGCGCTCGGTGCGCGAGCTGGACGCCCTGAACGCGTCCTGGAAGCCGCTCGGCCAGCTCACTCCCGCCCAGTTCAACTCGTACCGCTCCGCGCTCGGCGAGGGCTCCGGCTTCCAGTCGGCGATGTACCGGCGCATGGAGTTCCTGCTCGGCGACAAGTCGGCGTCGATGCTGGTCCCGCACCGTGGCGCGCCCCGCGTGCACGCCGAGCTGGAGAAGGCGCTGCACGAGCCGAGCCTGTACGACGAGGTGCTGCGGCTGCTGGCCCGCCGCGGCCACGCGATCCCCTCCGCCGTCCTGGACCGGGACCTGGCGCGGCGCTACGAGCCCTCGGCGGAGGTCGAGGCGGTGTGGACGGCCGTGTACGCGGGCGACGAGTCCGACGAGGCGGCGCGCCTCGGCGAGGCGCTGACGGATGTCGCCGAGCTGGTGTGGCGCTGGCGCAACGACCATCTGGTCGCGACCCGTCGTGCGATGGGCGCGAAGGCGGGCACGGGCGGCTCGGCCGGGGTGGCCTGGCTGGAGAAGCGCGCGCAGAAGAACGTCTTCCCGGAGCTGTGGACGGCGAGGTCCCATGTCTGACCTCGCCCGCGTCGCGCAGCAGTACGACGCCGGCGATCCGCTCGCCGGCCGGCGCGCCCTGTTCGTCCTCGACGACGGCGTCTACCTCGACGGCAACTCGCTGGGCGCGCTCCCGCGCTCCGTCCCCGGCCGCGTCGAGGACGTCGTGCGCCGCCAGTGGGGCGCGCTGAAGATCCGCTCCTGGGACGAGAGCGGCTGGTGGACGGCGCCCGAGCGGATCGGCGACCGGATCGCCCCGCTGGTGGGCGCGGCGGCCGGACAGATCGTGGTCGGCGACTCGACGAGCGTCAACGTCCTCAAGGCGCTGGTGGGCGCGGTGCGTCTGGTGGACGACGCCCGCGACGAGATCGTCGTCGACGCGACGACGTTCCCCACGGACGGCTACATCGCCGAGTCCGCGGCCCGTCTGACCGGCCGCACGCTGCGCCCGGTGCGGCCGGCCGAGGTGCCGGCGGCGCTGTCCGAGCGCACGGCGGCCGTGCTGCTCAACCACGTCGACTACCGGACCGGCCGGCTGCACGACCTGCCGTCGCTGACCGCCGCCGTGCACGCGGCCGGCGCGATCGCCGTCTGGGACCTGTGCCACAGCGCGGGCGCGCTGCCGGTGGGCCTCGACGAGCACGGGGTGGACCTGGCGGTCGGCTGCACCTACAAGTACCTGAACGGCGGCCCGGGTTCACCCGCGTACCTGTATGTGCGCAGTGGGTTGCAGGACCGTTTCGACTCACCGCTTCCGGGCTGGAACTCGCACGCCGAGCCCTTCGGCATGCGGGAGGCGTACGAGCCGGCGGCAGGCGCCCTGCGCGGCCGCGTGGGCACCCCGGACATCCTGTCGATGCTCGCCCTGGAGGCGGCGCTGGAGGTATGGGACGGGGTGTCGATCGATGCGGTCCGGACGAAGTCGCTGGCCCTGACGGACTTCTTCCTGGAGTGCGTGCGGGCGTACGTCCCCGAGGGGCGCGTCGAGTCGCTGACCCCGGTGCGGCACGAGGAGCGGGGCAGCCAGGTGGCGCTGCGCTGCTCGCCCGACGCCGGCGACGTCATGAAGCGGCTGATCGAGCGCGGGGTCGTCGGAGACTTCCGCCGCCCGGACGTCCTGCGGTTCGGCTTCACCCCGCTGTACGTCGGTTTCGCCGACGTGGAGCGGGCGGCGCGGGTGCTGGCGGAGGAACTGCGCTGATCCGGCGGCGGGTTGATTGAGTCGACCGGCTCTCCTGGGCGTACTTGGGGGTACGTCCAGGAGACCGCCGTCCCGTGGCGGGCAGCCCGACGGGGTGGACACGACAGCAGAACCGTTTACCTCTCACCGTGCGTGACATCCCCGTGTCCGCGCACGTCACGGGCCTGATACCGTCCCGGCCAACGGCCGAATTCTCTCCTGGTCCGCCAAATCCTCCCCCAGCGCCGAAAGCCTGGGAGGTACCCCCATCGCCGCTGAGAGGTTGGAGCATGCCGGACGACGTTGTCGCAGCCCGGGCCGTCGCCGAGGAGGAGTCGGCGTTCGCGCATCCGCCCGTCGACCCCGACGTCACCCTGACGTACGGCGACCACCCCGACCAGGTGATCGACTTCTACGTCCCACGTGTGGAGGCGGGCCCGGGAGGCTCCGTTCCGCTCGTCGTCGTGCTGCACGGCGGGGCCTGGCGGGCGCCCTACGACCGGCGCCACATCACGCCGTTCGCGGACTTCCTGGCCCGGCGAGGGTTCGCCGTGGCCAACGTGGAGTACCGGCGCGGCGGCCCGGACGCGGACACGGCCCCGGAGGGGACGTCCCCGATCGCGGGCCGCTGGCCCGACACCTTCGACGACGTCGCCACGGCCCTCGACGCGCTGCCGGACCTCGTCCGTGAGGCCCTGCCGCAGGCGGACGCGCGCCGCACGGTGCTCACCGGCCATTCGGCGGGCGGCCACCTCGCACTGTGGGCTGCGGCCCGGCACGTCCTGCCCGCCGACGCGCCCTGGCGCGCCGCCCGCCCCGTGCCGCTGCGGGGCGTCGTGGCGCTCGCCCCGATCGCCGACTTCGCGGTCGCCGCGAAACTGGACGTGTGCGGCGGGGCGTCCCGCCAACTCCTCGGCGGCGAGGACCGGTTCGAGGAGCGCCGGCCGTACGCCGACCCCGCGCTGCTGCTGCCGACCGGCATCGCCACGACCCTGGTCCAGGGCCGCGCCGACCTCGTCGTCCCGGAGGCCGTCGCGGAGGCGTACGCGGATGCGGCGGCGAAGGCGGGCGAGGTCGTGGGCGTGACGCTCCTGGAGGACGTCGGCCACTTCCCGCTCATCGACCCGGCGGCGGACGCGTGCGCGGTGGTGGCGGAGGAGATCGCCCAACTGGCCTGGTGAGAAAGCCCGTCGGGCAGACCCGGGATCCCGGACCCCGGATCTCGGGCCCCGGATCTCGGACCCCGGATGTCGAACCTCGAACGTCGAACCTCGGATCTCGCACCTCGGACCCCGGATCTCGGGCCCTGCGTCCCGGGCTCCTGTGTCCTGGCCGGGGTGACATCTCGTCAGCACCCTTGGGTGTCGTACCCGTAATACCTGAGGACTACAGGGCAGAACAGTTCCCCGGCGGGATGCGGACGACGCGTTCCGATCCGTAACTTCCAAGCCGGACCGGCCCGATGGCCGGGCGGACCGGCGGGGGAGGGGCGGGATGGCGCAGCGTCGAATGCCCGGGCGGCGGCACGTCGGAGGCCGGCAGGGC
>NZ_JAHHIU010000162.1 GCF_024539815.1 Streptomyces hayashii | reverse complement strand
GGGCAGGGCGGGGGCAGTTCTGGAGCGGGCCGTAGGCGGTGCCCGAGCAGGGCGGACGCGGTGCCGGAGCGGTGCCGGACGACTGCCGGAGGGTTGCCGGAGCGGTGCCGGTGTCGTCCCGAATGTGTCCGGATCAGGTCACGCCGCCGTCTACGACGTTGCGTCCGCAACGTGTTGTGCGACAGCATGCTCGAACAGGTATGTGATGTGTACGTGACGCACGGGGGTGACACGTGAAGTTCGACATGGGATCCACGACCCTCTCGGACCTGGGCAAGAACACGGTCGGTTCGAGCACCGACCTGGGCACGCTGATCCGGGGACTCATCCAGGCGGCCGAGCCGCTGGAGGGCAAGTTCAACGGCTCCGGCAAGGTCGCCTTCGACTCGTTCAAGACGCGTGCGGACGAAATCACCGCCGCGCTCAACGAATCGCTCGGCGCGATCCTCGAAGGCCAGGGCGGGATGGACACCGCGTTCGCCGGCGGTGACACGGAGCAGCACGACAACGCCAACAAGAACATGGGCGCGGCCAACTTCGACGCGGCCCGCTTCGGCGCGCGCTAGGCCGCGGGCCGAGACCCGGAACCGACAACCACAGGGGGTTTGTGACGATGGGTCAGAATCTGGACCGCCGCTCGTACGACACCGGCGCCTCGGGCGAGGTGCAGGGTGGACTACAGGGAATCGTCGGCCAGTTGGAGCGGGTGCTGGCCGACCGCGACAAGGCCGTGAAGGCCGCCATGGCCGACTTCCAGGCCGACGGGGTGTCCGAGGAGTACCACGGCAAGGAACTCCGCTGGAACCGGGCGGCCAACGAGGTGCGCAGCATCATCCAACTGGTGCGCACCACGCTGGAGGACAACGACGGGACGGCCCAGTCGACGATGGCGAAGGCACGGGCGGCGGTCGACAACATCGGCTGACGCGAGGTGCCGACGCGGCGCCGGCACATGTAGGTCACGGGGATTACGGGGTATCCACATGACGGGGTGGGACATCTCGCCGTCGGGCGTGCGACACGTTCTCACGGAGACGGCGAAGGCGGCCGAGGGCCTCTCGAACACGGGGAAGGCGCTCCAGGAGACCATGCCCAGCGCGGCCGGGTCCGCCGGCACGATCCAGCAGGGCGGCGTCGAGAAGAGCGGGGTCCAGGGACCGGTCGGCGGGGCGCTGGCCGAGTTCTTCACGGCCTACCAGAAGAAACTGGCGTACGTCGCGGTGCGTACGTCGAACTCGCTCAACGGGGCGGCCACCGCGACCAACGCCTACGTCAAGGGCGACCTGGACATGGCGGCGCAGGCCCAGACGAACGCCCTGAAGGAGCCGAAGATCGACCTGCCGGGCGCGGGCGGGCAGCAGGGGGGCAAGTGAGCGCGGACCTCATCGACCCGCAGAACATTCCGCAGTTCACCGGTGACCTGGAACAACTGGGCACGGACTCGATGCTCCTGACCGCGGAGGCCGTCGCCTTCCGCCAGTCGGGCTCGGACGTGCACACCCGCTTCCAGGGGCTGTCGGCGTGCTACTCGGCCCCGGAAGCGGACCAGTTGTTCGCCACGACGGCGCCGGTGGCCGCCAAGGCGGACGAGTTCGCCGACGACCTGGAGAAGGTGGCGGCCGCCCTCAGCTCGTACGAGACGGAGGTCCAGCCGCTCGTGGCCAAGCTGAAGAGCCTCAAGCAGCGGGCGGAGACCTTCCGGCACGACATCGCGGGCGACGACCACTGGCGCGAGGACGACGACAACGTCCAGCTCAACAACGACCTGGTGCACGACGTCACGGCCGCCACGACCGCGTTCTGGCAGGCGGAGATCACCTGCCACAACAAGATCACCGCGCTGGTGGGCGGGACGACGCTGATCATTGAGGACGGCGCGCAGAAACGGTTGCTGAAACGCGGCACCAGCACCTACGGCTTCACCGCCGACCTGCTGAACCAGTCCGAGGAACTGCCCTGGGGCAAGACCGTGGAGAAGGAACGGCACGGGCTCGACTGGCTGGGCCACCAGGTGCTGGACTTCGGCAAGGGCTTCTTCGTCGACGGCGTGTGGGGCACGATCTGCGGCCTCGGCACCTTCGTCGGCGTCGACGGCTGGGACGCGGCGGGCGAGGCCTGGACGGGGCTCGGCAAGCTCGCGACGGGCCTGGCCATCACCGCGACGCCGATTCTCGGCAGCATGTACTGGACGATGCCCGAGGACAAGCTGCCCGCGTATCTGCGCGAGACCCGCAACACGGTCAAGGAGGCGGGCAAGGCGCTGGTGGCGTGGGACGAGTGGGGCAAGAACCCCGCCCGGGCCGGCGGCGCGGTCACCTTCAACGTCCTGACCACGATCTTCACCGGCGGCGCCGGCACGGCCGCGAAGGGCGGCGCGGTGGCCCGCACGCTCGCCGTGCTCGGCAAGACGGGGCGACTGGTCGACCCGATGACCTACCTCGGCAAGGCCGCGAAGTTCGGCACGGTCAAGGTCGCCGACGTCTTCGCCGGCCTGCGGGGCGTCCACGCGGGCGCCTACGAGGACCTGCTCTCCGGAGCGGGACGCGTCCAGCCGGACGGCAGCGTGCTGCGGATCGCCGACGACCTCCCGGTGATCCACGACAACGTCGTCCAATGGCCGGACGGAACCCGCCTGAACCTGGACGACGGCTCGGTCGTCCGCCCGGACGGGACGGCGGCCCCGGCGAAGGTCGAACTGTCGTCGGCGGACCGGGACTTGCTACGCCAGACGCTGCCGCACGACGAGGGGGCGCTGGTCGGGGCGGGCGACCGGGCAGGCGCCCACGCCGCAGGGGACACGGCCGGCCACGTCGGCGGCGACGCGACGGCGCGGGACGGCGGACGCGCGGCGCCGGCCGCGCACGCCACCGACCACGCCGGAGGCGGCCGGGGCGCCGACACGGTCCCGGCCCGCGACACCGGCGGACACGCGACGGGCGGCGACCACGGTCACGCCGGCGGCGGGTCCGACAGCGGCCACGTACCCGCCCAGCACGGCGGGACCGGGGGCGGTCACGGAGGCGGTCACGGCTCCGACGGATCACCGTCCGGCAGCCACAACCCGCTGGAGCACGAACGCGAGGTCATGCGACAGCAGGTCGAGCGGGCCAACAACGACCCGAAGTGGTTCAAGGACCACTACCGAGAGAACGGCTACCGGCGCTCCACGACGGCCGAGGGCGGTTACGGCCAGGCCGTGCCCCAGCTCACCCGCAATCCGTTCGCGCCCCACGAGTGGATCGCGGCCAAGGACATGCCCCCGGCGGTCAGAGAGCACTACGTGCACAAGGATCCCGTGGTGGGCAAGCGCTCGGACCTCTCTCCCGACGCCCTGCGCCACATGGACGAGCAGGCGGCGAAACGGGACACGGCCGTCGCGGCCGACACCGCGGCGGAGCGCAGACTCACGGCGGCGGAGAAGGCGTACAGCGCGCACGGCACGGACGAACTGAGTGCCGCCAGAGACCAGGCCGACGCGGCCCACAAGCCGCTCCACGCCGACGCGAACCGACAGGCCGAACTGCTCGGCGAGGACGCCGCCGAACACCACGCCATACCCGAGCACTACGAGGGCGCGGTGCGCCTGGACGACGGGGCGTTCGGGAACAACCGCTTCGACCAGGTGTACCGGGCCCAGGACGGCCGCTACGTCGTCGTCGAGGCGAAGGGTTCCACGAGAGCCGACCTCGGTGTGCGCAAGGGGCACAGCGGACGGTTGGTGACACAGGGGACGCGGGAGTACTTCGAGACCATCCTCAAGGAGATGGAGAAGCGGGCCGATCGGAACTCGCGGAAGACCCCTGCCGCAGCCAGCGCGGAGCAGGCCTTGGCTGCGGACCTCCGAACCGCCCTGGACCGTGGAAACGTGGACTATGTCCTGGTCAAGGCAGATTTCAACGGGCCCACATACGCTGGGTACCAGATGAAGCAGTTCGACCTCACGAAATGAGCAGATCCCCCATGCCCACCCGCATTACCCGTCCCGTCGACGGAAGTAATCCGAATCCGGATGAATTTCGGCAAAGGATCAATGAGAAAACCCTCCGTTACATCGAGCGTCTCGAAGAGCACCCGCAGAGCTTCGGCCTGACCTTCAGCGGTGCCGTGTCAAGTGCCAGCCTTCTGACGCTGGATGACCCCGCCGCCGAGATGCTGGAGACCTGGGAAGCCTGGGTCATGGCCATGCAGGTGGGGTCGGCGCTCTTCGCCTCGGCGACCGCTCCCGAGGGTTCCACCGTCGAGTGCCTGATCGCTCATGAGGTCCGGGCGATCCCCGCCGTGGGGCCCACCCACTTCACGGACGCCGGCACCTGGCTGGACGCCTTCTGGCTGGCCGTGGTGTGCCGGGACCAGGCGCGGATGACCGCGTTGTGCCAGGTGCCGATCGAGACGCTGCGGGCGTCCGGCGCGGTGTTCGAGGAGTACATCTACCACTGGGTGGACGCCCTCCAGACGTACTGGCTGGAACGGCCCGGCCTCGGGGACAAGCTGGTCGCCGCGTTCGACGGGACCGACCCGGACCGGCTGCGGATCGTGGACCGGGAGCTGATGCTCAAGGTCCTCTTCCCGCCGCTCAACCTCTTCCACCGGTTCGTCGCCCAGGACCCGGTCAAGTTCAACGAGGCTCTCGTCCGCGCGCTCGAACTGCACAAGGACTACTGGACCGCCGACCCGGAGCGCGAAGAGTCCGGCGACGGCGACATCCCGCTCGCCGTCCTCGCGATCACCTGTCTCGCGTACGACGCCGGCCGGCCGATCGACGTCGAGTCCGAGTACCTGCCCGAGCACTTGCTCAAGCGCAGTTGGCTCGGCGAGTTCCCGACGTGAGATAGGTGGCCGTCATGCCTGCTGAGAAGTCGATGCCGTCCGGTGTCCCCGCGCACTGGCGCCCCGCGACGATGCCTGCGGACTCACGGGCGGCAGCACGTCTTCAGCAGTGGGTCGAGGGCGGAGGCGACGGTGGACTCGACGTCGTAGGTCTCGATCTGAGCGGCGCGGATCTCTCCGGGGGTGCCTTCCAGGAGTCGTGCTTCACCGACGCCGAGCTGGTCGGGACCAAACTCATCGGCGCGGATCTCTACCGCGCCGACGCCCAGAGGGCGGACTTCTCCGGAGCCGACCTGACGCAGGCCTCACTGGTGCGCGCCGACTTCGACGACGCGGTGTTCCGGGGAGCGGTCCTCGACGGCGCGGACCTGGTCAAGGCGTCCCTGTACGGGGTCGACGCGTCGGCTGCCTCGCTGCGGGGGGCCCGCCTCGCGGGCGCCTCGCTGATAGACGTGGACCTGCGCGGCTCCGACCTCTCAGGGGCGATCGTTCGCGAGAACACGTTCAAAGTCACCGTGGACGAGACGACCAGGTTCACGGGAATGTCAGGCACCCTCTTCGGCCCGGTTCAGTTGATCGACCGGGAGGGTCGAAGGGAGATCGGCGGCGCCGAGCTGGAGAGGTGGCTGCGGCAACGCGGCGGCCGTGTCGAGGTGTTGTCGGTCATGGCGCATCACTTGATGGTTCGCGACAGCGATGCGCCCGCACGACTCTCCCCGATTCTCGCGGAGGCGTTCCGGGTCACGCGGGAACAGACGGATGTGTCGGCGACATCAGAGAGGGAGAACCGCAACTGGGACGCTGTCGTCACATGTGAGTACGAGCCCCTGCAAGGCGACTTGAGCTGGTCTCTGGATATCTACGCGACCGGCGAGGTCCAGCACCGACCGACAGAAGACGAACTGGCCTCGTTCGTGGCACGGCGGCTCAAGACCCCTGTCTTCTTTCCCTGGCACCCGGGCTTCCACTGGATCCGGAGGGTGGCTCGGCCGGAGGGTGGTCTCACACTGGCACGGGTTTGGCAGCCGGAGGACGACAGTCCTGCGTACCTGGTGGACGCCGCGGAATCGGCAGTCCCGGGTTTTCCGCACATTTCCGTGACACGGTTTTCGGAAGCCCTGCATGTATACGGACCGGACTCACAACGGCGTGCCGACTGGCCTCCCGACACGGGCTTTCCGGTCACAGCCTTCAAGGGCGCCGGCACTCGACGCATTGCCGTGGAAGATCCCGAAGTGGACATGGATTACGCGCATCGGCTGCTCTACCGAGGAGAGCTCTTCACCGGTGAGGTGACGGAGCACCTCGGTTACAAGCTGGTGAGCCTGGACGTGTACGTCGACGGCGTGCAGAACGGTCCGTCATGGGAGTGGTACGCGGACGGAACCCTCCGATCGGAGGGCACAGTGCGCATGAGTCTGGCCCGCGGGGAATTCAAGGGGTGGCACCCGAACGGAACGCTCGCGTCACGAAGGGTGTTCGACGACGACGGGCTCACGATCCTGGAGGATGACGAATGGGACGAGGCCGGTGGACCGACCAAGCGTTGGCGCGCTGATCGCACATCTTGACCTTCTCCGGCCGATCAACGTGATGAAAGCGCGGAAGTCATGACCGCTCAGGAATATGACAGTCAGCTTCTGGAGTCCGTTGCCGTGCGGCGGCGGCGGTTGCGGGATGCGCTGTTGTTCGGGGCGCAGCGGCAGCGGCGGGCCGTGGACGAGCGGGTGGGGAAGGCGGTCGCCGGGATGGTGGTCGCGGCCGTGCTGTGTGCGGGGTGCGTGGGGTGGTCGTTCGTGTCGCACCGGGTGATCGGGCACACCACGAGCCCCTACTCCCCCGGGGTTTCCACACCCTCCGGCAGTTCTGCCGGCCGGTGATAGGTTCGCGAACGTGATGTCTACGGGGGCCTTGAGTCGTAGGGCGGCCGGCGGGCCGGCAGTGCTGAGTCGCGTCACCCTCATCGGTGAGCGGCGCCGCGTCGACCTCGTGCTGCCGGCGCAGGAGCCGGTCGGGGTGCTGCTGCCCGAGATCATGCGGCTGCTGGACGACCGCGTGGAGGGGCGGCCCGCGTCGCGGCACCTCGTCACGGTGGACGGCTCCGCGCTCGATCACGACAGCACACTGGCGACGGCGGGCATCCGCGACGGCGCCGTGCTGCGTCTCGTCCGCGCGGAGGACGCTCCGCCCGCCCCCGTCGTGCACGACGTCACCGACGAGGTGGCTGAAGGCCTCGGCCACCGGCTGGGTCAGTGGGGACCCGTCGCGCGGCGGATCACGGCGGGGATCGCGTGCGTGGGCTGGACGGTCGTCGCCGCTCTGTTCGCACGTGCGCAGTACGACCGTTCCGTCGTCGCCGGTGTGCTGCTCGCCTTCGCCGGTGCGGCCGCGGTGGCCGGTGCGGTGCTGGGGCGGCTGCGCAGGCAGGCGCCGGCGGTGACCCTGCTGTGCGCCGGTGGCGCGCTGGGTGTGCTGGGCGCGTGGAGCGTCGTCGACGTGCTCGGCACGGATTCCGCGGGCGCTCTGCGGCTTGCCGGGACAGCCGCCGTCGCGGCGCTGATCCTCGTCCTGCTCGGGTTGTTCACGCCGCTGGGGCGGGGCGGTGTCGTGGGCGCCGCCGCCGTGGCCCTGACCGCCGTCGGCTGGGAGGCCGTCGTCGCCGTGCAGTCCGGCGCCGGGACGGCGGAGCGGCAGGCTCATGTCGGGGCCGTCGTGGGCGTCGTCTGCGTGGTGGTGCTCGGAGTGCTGCCGCGGCTGGCGCTGATGGCGTCCGGCCTCTCCGGGCTCGACGACCGGCGGGCGGGCGGGGTCTCCGTCAGCCGCTACCAGGTGTCCGCCGCGCTGGCCGCCGCCCATCGCGGGCTGGTGCTCGCCACGATCACCGTGGCCGCGTCGGCTGCCGCGGGGGCCGTGCTGGCGGTGCGGGCTCCCTCCGGGTGGACGGTGTCGCTCGCCGGGGTCGTCGCGGTGGTGCTGGCTCTGCGGGCCCGGGCGTTTCCACTGGTCGCCGAGGTGGTCGTGCTGCTGGCCGCGGCAGCAGGCGTCGCCGTACGGTTGTTGACGGTATGGGCGGAGCGGTCCTCGGCCGCGCCCCCGCTGGTCGTGCTCGGAGTATTGGCGGTCCTGCCGCTGGTCGTGCTCGCCGTGCAGCCGGCCGAGCATGTGCGGGTGCGGTTGCGGCGGTTCGGCGACCTGCTTGAGTCGGTGGGGGTCATCGCCCTTCTTCCGCTGCTCGTCGGCGTGTTCGGTGTGTACGGGCGACTGCTCGACACCTTCGCTTAGGAGGCGCGGCGGCATGACGCAGGGGGAACAGCGGCGGGAGCAGCCGCCGGAGCGCGGCGGCGGCCTCGGCGGCGACGGCCGTGGCGGGGACGGCGGCGACTGGCAGCGCGACGTCCTGCGGGAGTTGGGCGGCGGACGGGAGGCAGGCTCCGGGCGACCCGGAGAGCCGGCCCTCCGGCTCGTGCACCCCGCACCCCCGCAGCCCGCGGCCCCGCACCCCGCGGCCGCCGGGACGGCAGCGGTCCCCCGGTCCCCGGCGGACGCAGTCGACGACACCGCCCGTGCCGGTGGCGAGTTCGGCCCCGACACGTCCGGGCCGCACATACCGGAACCTCGCATACCCGGGCCGCTCATACCCGGACCTCACATGTCCGCGCCGCACATAGCCGGCCCGCCCATCTCCGGGCCGGCGTCCCCGGCTCTCGGGTCCGATGCCGTGGCCGCCGGTTCTCCGGCCGACGGCGAGCCGGACCCGGTGCGGCCCGCGTCGCCCGCGTCGCCCGCGTCGCCCGCCCCTTCCGCACCGCCTGCCTCGCCTGCCTCGCCCGCCGTGCCCGCGCCGGGTTCCGGGTTTCCGGCGTCCCCCGCTCCCGAGTCCTCCCCCACCCTCGACCCGCGGCTCCTCATCGCCCTGGGGCGGCCCTCGCACGGCGACTCCGTGACCCGGCGCACGGGGCGGGCGCTGCGCAGACTCACCTCGTCCGTCGCGCAGGACGTCGCCGAACAGACCCGGATCGCGCGCGAGTTGCAGCAGCCCGTCACGACGGGCCGGGTGGTGGCCGTCACCTCCATTCGCGGCGGCGTCGGCAAGTCCACCGTCTCCGCGCTGCTCGGACGCACCCTCAACCACTACCGGCACGACCTGGTACTGACGATGGAGGCGGACGCCGCGCTGGGCACCCTGCCCGTGCGCATGGGCGCGGACGCGGTGCGCTGGACGTGCGCCGACCTCGCGCCGATCCTCACCCCGTCCATGCGGCTGACGGACGTGACCGGCTATCTGGTGCCGGTGTCGGACGGCGGCTGGCTGCTTCCCGCGAGCCGGGGCCAGGTGGGCGCGCCGCTCGACATGACGACGTACCGCAAGGTGACGCTGGCGCTGCGCCGCTACTTCGCGGTGACCGTCGTCGACTGCGAATGCCTCCCCGGCGAGGTGGCGCGTACGGCCATGGACACCGCGCATGCCCGGGTCGTGGTCGCCCCGATGACGGCGGAGGGCGTCGGCGCGACCCGTCAGGTGCTGGACTGGCTGGCGCGCCTTCCGCACTCGGCGCTGGCCGGCACGGTCGTCGCACTGGTCTGCGGCGCCCCCGACACCGTCCTCGACGACAAGGCGGCCGCCGGGCATCTCCGGGAGACGGGCGTCACCGTCGTCACCGTGCCGTACGACCGTCATCTGGCCGGCGGCGGGCCCATCCGCACCGACCTGCTGGCGCAGACCACCCGGCAAGCCGTTCTACGGCTGGCCGCCGAGGTGATGGGGCGCGCGGTGAGGGTGCGATGAGCACCCTTCCGTCACGACGTCGCCCGCGCCCGCCCCGTCCCTCCTCCGTCACGACCCGCTCCGGAGAACTCCGCCCGTGACCCTGCGCATCGTCCACCGGCCCGCCCGCAGCACCCGCCCGCTCGAACCCGTCCGGCCCCGCACGGTCGAGGCGCCGCCCAACCTGCCCGAGGGGAAGATCGGCAACGCGGCGACCGCGCTGCTGCCGATGGCCGGCGTCATGGGTTCCGTCGTCATGATGACCGTGATCCGCAACAGCCGGTTCGCGGCGCTCGGCGCGGTCGTCCTGGTCTTCGCGCTGCTCGGGGCGGTGGCCCTGTTCCTGTCCCAGCGCGGCAAGGCGCAGCGCACCCGGCGCACCCAGCGCGAGCGCTACCTGGACTACCTGGAGGAGTTGCGGGAGGAGATGGGGGCCGCCGAGCGCCGGCTGCGGGACGCGGAGCGGGAGCTGAACCCGTCGCCGGACGCCCTGTACGACCTGGTGCGGGATCCGGCCCGGCTGTGGGAGCGGCGCCGCAAGGACGCCGACTTCCTGCGGGTGCGGGTCGGCCTCGGTGACGTGCCGGTCCAGGAACCGGTCGTCCAGCAGAGCGGCGCCGGCGGGGTGCTGACGCCGCCGGACCCGTTCATGCTCAACGAGGCGCGCGCCCTGCAACGCAGGTTCGCGACGGCCGCCGACGTGCCGTTGC
The DNA here is from genome assembly GCF_024539815.1 of Streptomyces hayashii. GTDB lineage: Bacteria > Actinomycetota > Actinomycetes > Streptomycetales > Streptomycetaceae > Streptomyces > Streptomyces hayashii. The sequence continues at coordinate 21,469 of NZ_JAHHIU010000162.1, read as the reverse complement.
CGGTGCCGCTGGACCGCGCCGGGAACGTCAGCGTCGTCGGCGACCGGGAGGGCGTCCTGCGGGTGGCCCGTGCGCTGCTCGTGCAGACGGCGGTGACGCACGCGCCGGACGACGTGGCGCTCGCGCTGGCCGTGCCCGGCGAGCGTGCGGCCGAGTGGGAGTGGGCGAAGTGGCTGCCCCATGTGCTGGATCCGCAGGCGCACGACGGCCCGGTGGCCGCACGCCGTATCGCGTCCGATCCGAGGCGGCTGGCCGAGCGGCTCCGCCACGATCTGGGCCGGCGGTCCGCGTACGCGGCGGAGGTACGGCGGGGTCTGGCCGACCGGGACGCGCTGCGGCTGGCGGGCCGGCTGCTGGTCGTCGTGGACGCCTACGGCGAGCCCGCCGGCGACCTGCCGCGCCCTGACTCTGCGGTCGGGCTGTCCGACATGGGCGTCACCGTGGTGCATCTCCTCCAGGAGCAGATCCACGAACCGGACGAGGTCGGCGTCCGCGTCTCCGTCCACGGCGACCGGGTGGTCGTCGACGATCTGCGCGGCTTCGCCGCCGAGGGCGTCGTCGACCCGGTCACCGTCGCGGGCGCCGAGGGCATCGCCCGTCTGCTGGCCCCGCTGCGATTGTCACCGGAGTCCGCGGCCGAGGGCGCTCCCGTCACCGGGCCGGTCGACTTCCCCGCGCTCCTCGGCATCGCCGACCCCGCCGGGCCGGACGTCCCCACGCTGTGGAAGCCGCGCGGCGAACGTGACTTCCTGCGCGTCCCCATCGGGCTGACGGAGCGTCATGAGCCCGTTCTGCTCGACCTGAAGGAGTCCTCCCAGCTCGGCATGGGACCGCATGGGCTGTGCGTGGGCGCGACCGGTTCCGGCAAGAGCGAGCTGCTGCGCACCCTCGTCCTCGCCCTGGCCGCCACTCACTCCCCGGAGGACCTCGCCCTCGTCCTGGTCGACTACAAGGGCGGCGCCACCTTCGCCCCGTTCGCCGAACTGCCCCACGTCGCCGGGATGATCACCAATTTGGAGAACCAGGCCGGTCTCGTCGAACGGGTCCACACGAGCCTCGCCGGCGAGGTCAGGCGCCGCCAGCAGGTCCTGAAGGACGCCGGGAACGTCGCCGACATCGGTCACTACGGCATGCTGCGCGCGACCCGCAGGCCGGACCTCGAACCGCTCCCGCACCTGTTCGTCGTCATCGACGAGTTCGGCGAACTCCTCACCGCGAAACCGGACTTCATCGACCTGTTCCTGTCCATCGGCCGCATCGGCCGCTCCATCGGCGTGCATCTGCTGCTGTCCAGTCAGCGCATCGAGGGCGGCAAGCTCAAAGGGCTGGACACCTATCTGTCGTACCGGCTGGGCCTGCGGACGTTCTCCGCCGACGAGTCCCGCACGGTCCTCGACACCACGGACGCCTTCCATCTGCCGCCCCTGCCGGGGTTCGGCTATCTGAAGGTCGACACCTCCACCTACGAACGGTTCAAGGCCGGATACGTCTCCGGGGCGCACCGCGGGCCCGCGGTGCGCGACCGGCACGACGACGAACCGCTGGTCCTGCCCTACCCGACGTACGACTCCGGGCAGCGGGCCGAGGAGGAGCAGGAGGAATCGGCCGCCACCCGGCGGGAGACCGGCCCGACCGTGCTGTCCCTCATGGTCGGACGGCTGGCCGGCGCCGCGCCCGCCGTGCGCCGCATCTGGCTGCCGCCGCTGCCGGACGCCGTCACCCTGGACGCGGCCGCCGGCCCGGTCCGGGTCTCCGAGCGCGGACTGCACCTGGCGCGCGCCACGGGCGGCATGCGGGCGCCGCTCGGCGTGCTCGACGACCCGGCCCGGCAGTGGCAGGGCCGGTGGGTGCTGGACCTGACGACGGCCGGCGGCCACGTGGCCGTGATCGGCGGCCCCCAGTCCGGCAAGACCACGCTGCTGCGGACCCTCGTGCTGTCCCTGGCGGCCACCCACACCCCGCGCGACGTCGCCGTGTACGGCCTGGACCTGGTCGGCGGCGGCCTCTCGGCGCTGGCCGCGCTGCCGCACGTCGGAGGCGTCGCCGGACGCGCCGACCGCGAGCGCGCGGCCCGCACGGTCGCCGAGGTGCGGGCCATGCTCGCCGAGCGCGAGACGGTGTTCCGCGAGCACGGCATCGACTCCGTCGACCAGCTGCGCCGGCTCCGCGCCGAGGGCCGGCTGCCGCAGCTCGGCTCCACCGACGTGGTCCTCGTCGTCGACGGGTTCGGTGCGCTGCGCGACGACTTCGCCGACCTCGACGAGCCCGTCGCCGACCTGCTGAAGCGCGGCGGCGGCTACGGGATCCATGTGGTGGCGGGCATGCTGCGCTGGAACGACGTCCGCATCGCCACCCAGTCGATGTTCGGCACGCGGGTCGAGCTGCGGCTGAACGACCCGGCCGACTCCTCCGTCGACCGCAAGCTGTCCGAGACCCTTTCGCCGGACGTGCCCGGCCGGGTGCTCACCGACGGCAAGCTGTTCGCGCAGGCGGCCCTGCCGCGCCTCGACGGCTCGCCCACGACCGGCGACCTGGGTCCGGCCCTGGACGAGGCGGCCCGGACCGTCCACGCCAACTGGCCCGGTGCGCCCGCCGCCCCGGTGCGGGTGCTGCCCCCGCGGCTTCCGGCGACCTGGCTGCCCTCGCCGGCCGCCGAACCGCGGCGGATCCCCCTCGGCCTCGACCAGGACGCCCTCGCCCCCGTCCTGCTCGACCTGTTCGGCGGCGACCAGCACCTGCTGGTCCTCGGCGACAACGAATGCGGCAAGACGAATCTTCTGAAACTGATCGTCGCCGGTCTCGTCGAGCGGTACTCCGACGAGGAGCTGGTCTTCGGCGTGTTCGACCCCCGCCGCGGGCTGCGCGGCGTCGTCCCCGAGCCGTACCGGGGCGGCTACGCCCACAACGCCGCGCTCGCCGGCGCCCTCTCGACGGGCATCGCCGCCGAACTCGACAAGCGGCTGCCGGAGACCGCCGACCCCGACGCGCCCGAGACAGGCGAACCCTCCTTCCGGGGCCCGCGGATCGTCATCCTCGTCGACGACTACGACATCCTCACCACCGCCGGACAGCAGCCTCTCGCGCCCTTCGTGCCGTACGTCTCCAGCGCCCAGGACATCGGGCTGCACTTCGTCCTCGCGCGCCGGGCCGCCGGAGCCTCCCGCGCCCTGTACGAACCGCTCCTGACCACCCTGCGCGAGACGGGCGCCACCGCCCTGGTCATGACCGGCGACCGCACCGAGGGACAGCTCTTCCCGGGCCTGTACGCCTCCCAGCAGCCGCCCGGCCGCGGCACCCTGGTCCGCCGCGGCCGGCGCCACCAGCTCGTCCAGACCGCGCTGACCGAAGCCGGCGAAGCCTGGAAGGAAGAGTCGTGACCAAGGACGTCATCGCCCTCACCCCCGAAATGCCGGACACCTGGGCCCTGCTGGCCGGCCTGTACGCGGGCGGCCCCCGGACGCACGTGAGCGCCGGGTCCGAGGGCGCCGTGCTGCGGCTGTGCGCCCCGGACGGCAGGCCGCTGGTGTCCGTGGAGGCGCCGCTGCTCGTCCAGGTCCCCGGCGAGGCCGAACGGCTGCTCGGGCGGGAGGTGCCCGTGCCGTTCTGGTGGACCGAGGCGCGGGCCTCCGGCGCCGTGCCCGAGGCGGAGCGGCTCGCGGGATCGGTGTGCGGGCGGCTCGCCCTGCTGCTGGGCGGCAGCACGTGGCCCGAGACGGCCGCGAGCACCGACGTCGTGGACGTCGGCGCGGTCGTCGCACCGGACGACGGGCAGCCGGTCGTGGACGTCCTCACCGGGAGCACGGCCGTGGTCCTGGCCGACCGGCCCGTCCTGGCCCTGACCACCTGGCTCTCCGAGGTGCTGCGCGACACCGCGGAGTCGGGCCGCGCCCTGCAGATCGTCACCCCGCCGCACGTGCGGCTCAGCGCCCCGGCCCGCGCCACCCTCCTGCAGCCGCCCAACCGCTGGGTCGTCCAGGACCCGTCGCAGGGCTACTACGACGGGCTGTCCGGGGCGGTGCTGCGCTGGCAGGACGGGACGTTCGCGCCGGCGCTCGGAGCGGACGGCACGGCCTCGGTCGCCGAGGCGTTCGGCCGGACGTCCCCGAGCGCGGAACGGCAGTTGACCGTGGCGTTCCGCACGACGCTCCCCGCGCAGGAGGACGTCGTCCTGGGCGACGGCGTGGAGACCGCCTGGCGCGCCCTCACCGGCTCACCGCCGGCCGGCTGGGGCACGGCGGAACCCGTCAACCTGCCGTGGTCGCCGCGCCGGCTGACCGGCCTGGCACGCGACCGGGCCCCCGAGCCCACCCACCTGATCGTCGCCGGACACCCCGGCCGGCCCGCGCTGGCGTGGATCCGGGTCACCCGGACGACCGCGGGCGTCGAACAGGACGTCACCCTGACCCTCGGGTACGGAGAGGGCGAGGCGCCGCCGCTGGACGCGATCACGCCGCTCGCCGAGACCCTCGTCGAGCGGCACGGCCTGACGACGATGCTGGTCTCGGTCCGCCGGGCCCCCCGCGACCTCACCACGGCGCCCGTGCTCCATGGCCCGCCCCTGCCGGTGGCCTTCACCCTCGGCGCCCGGGACGTGGGCGGCATCGGGCTCACCCACGCCCGCCGGCCGCCCGTCGCGGCGCGCCCCGTCGCGCTGGGCCCCGCCGCCGCCCCGGCCCTGCACTACCCGCTGGGAGACGGCACCGACCCCCGCGCCCTCACCGAGCTTCAGCAACTGGCGGCGCATCTGCGGGCCGGAATGCCGGGCGCGGAGCAGGAGGCCTGAGGGCCGCTCCCGCTCCCGCCGGGTCGCCGACGAACAGCGGAGCGAACGAAACAGGCCAACGGCACATGCCAGGCGCATCAAACACCTCCCCGGCGCATTGCATCACTTGTAATGAACCCCGCAGGTCAAACGGGTGACACGGGCAAATCGCCCCCCATGATGTGGTCGTTCCCCACCCCTCCCACAAGGAGCACGACCATGTCGGAGACAGCCGAGCCCAACGTCGGCACGTTCACCCTCGGCGCCGCGATCACCGTCGAACCCCCCACGCCGGTCGAGGTCCCGGACCACGAGGACTGGACCCTGCCGAACGGCTTCGCCTGGATCTTCCGGGGCGAGGGCAACTCCACCCCCGGCAATCTCGTCCGCCCCGTGATCATGGCCGACGGTTTCAACCTCGGCCGCAGCGAGCTCGACAAGCTGTACCAGGGGCTGGAGAGCGGCTTCCCGTTCATCAGCGAGCTGCGCGGTCGCGGCAGGGACGTGATCCTGCTCGGGTTCGAGGAGCGCAGCGCGTCGATCCTGGACAACGCGGAAGCCGCCGTGGCCGCCGTCATGCGGGCCAACGCCGAGAAACAGGGCGATGCCCCGTTGGTCGTCGGCGGGTTCAGCATGGGCGGCATCGTCACCCGGTACGCGCTGGCCAAGCTGGAGACGCAGCGGATGCACCACCAGACCGCGCTGTACTTCTCGTACGACAGCCCGCACCGCGGCGCCTCCATCCCCGTCGGCGTGCAGGCGTTCTCGTACTTCATCCCGTTCGCGAACGACTTCGCCAAGCAGATGGACAGCCCGGCGGCCCGTCAGATGCTCTGGCGGCACTACGACAAGGACACCGGGAAGATCGGGGTCGCCAAGGAGCGCACCGAGTTCCTGGCCGCGCTCGACCGGATGGGCGGCTGGCCGCGGATCCCGCGTCTGCTCGGCATCGCCAACGGCCGCGGCGACGGGATCGGCCTGCCGGATGTCCCGCCCGGCGAGATGGCGCTGCGGATCGACGGGATCTACCCGGGCACCAGCTTCTACACCCAGGCCCAGGGCGACGACGTGACGGTCGCCTACCTGAACCGCCGGTTCCCCGCGGCCGAGAAGACCATCACCACCGACGGCTTCCCGGAGCTGGACGGCGCGCCCGGCGGCACCCTGCACACCTACAAGATCCTCGCCGACGCGATGCGGAAGCTCGGCGGCACGGTGGATCTGCGGCACGAGGAGGTGTGCTTCGTGCCGTCGGTGAGCGCGGTCGCCATCCGCGACATCGAGGCACAGGCCGACCTCTACGCGAAGGTCGACGAACTGGACCCGGAGGACAGCGAGTTGGACGACTACGTCCTGTCGCCGACGACCACGCCGCACACCGGGATCACCGAGGAACTGTGCACCTGGCTGCTGGACCGCCTGCCGCACTGACCCGCCGCGTCACGCCCTGGCATCCCCCGGGCCGCCCACCGCTCGCACCTGGCGGAGGGCGGCCCCTTCGCGGCTCCCGGGGGCCGGCAGCACTAGGCGGACGACGCGGGCGTCCCGGGGACGGGCGGCAGGGGGTCGGAGACGAACCATCCGCGCTGCGGAACGGCGTACGCCCAGCCTTCGTCCGCCAGCAGGCCGAGTCCTCGCCGCACGGTCGTCCGCGCGATCCCGTACTTCTGCACAAGCTGAGCCTCGCTCGGCAGCATCCGCCCGGGCTGCCAGTCGCCGCGTCGGATCTGCGCCCGCAGAATCTCGGCCAGCTGCCGGTACGGGGTCAGCGGCGCTCCGTGATCGATCTCAGCGTCGGGATTCATGGAGACGACGCTAGGCAACGGGAGTGTTCCCCACACTTTGAGATACGTCTCGCTACGAAGCGATACAAGGCGATACCATGAGAGCCGTCCAACGAAAGCGCCCCGGCGGGAAGGTGGAAGCTTCCGTGCCGGGGCTCAGCCGACGCTAGGAGTCGACCTATGCGCAGCCTACTGGCCGCGGTCCTGAGCCTTTTCCTGCCGCCCCGCGGAGCGCACCGCGCGCTCGGGCCTTCGCCCTTCCCTGCCGTTTTCCCGCAGCGACCCGCCCCCACGCCCTCGACCCGGCCGGTCCCCACGGACGTGATCTTCGCCGACGGGCTGCCTCTGGTGCGGCCGTACCTCGTGGCTCTGGGCCATCAACTCCACGTCCCGGCGGAGGCCGCCGCATGAGCGCGAGGCGCTTTCGCAGCGTCGGCGTCGACCCCGCCACCGGCAAGGAGGCGTTCGTGGTCGCGCGCCCCGGCGGGGTCCTGGAGGAACTCGCCGACGCGCACGCCCTGAAAGCAGCCGCCGTCCTGGCGACGGTCGTCGGGGCCGTGCTGGAGGGAGGCAGGTCGTCGGACGCCGAACTCGCCGCCTTCGTACCGTCGCTGCACGCCGCGCTGGAAGAATGCGTCGGCATCATGGCGGCGGACAGGGAGCGCTGAGACCGGAGGGCCTGCGGGCGCCCGGCGCGCCCAGCGGCCGTCACACGGCCCCCGCGGCCGGGCACCGCCCCCGGAGGGTCGCTTCTGGTACCGAAACCTCGCACCACTACTGGTACCGTTTTCCCGTACCGTCATGAGAAGAGGAGTCTGCCATGTCGATAAGTGCCAGCGAGGCGAGGAAGACCCTGTTCCCCCTGATCGAACAGGTCAACAACGACCACACGGTCGTGGAGATCACCTCCAGGTCGGGCGACGCGGTGCTGATGTCCGCCGACGACTACCGGTCATGGCAGGAGACCGTGTACCTCCTGCGGTCCCCCGCCAACGCGGCGCGGCTGATGAGGGCCGTCGCAGCCTACAAAGCCGGGGAAACCGTCGAGAAGACCGTCGACGAGCTGTACGCCGCCACGGAGCGTGAGGGGTGAGAGACATCCGCTTCACTCCCGACGGATGGGACGACTTCGCGTACTGGGCGACGACCGATCCGAAGATGTGCCGCCGTCTGGCGAAGGTGATCGACGACTGCCGACGCGATCCCTTCGCGGGGATCGGGAAGCCGGAACCCCTGAGGGGCGAGCTGTCCGGGTTCTGGTCCCGCCGGACCGACGACGAGCACCGTCTGGTGTACGCGGTGGAGGACAAGGCCGTCGTGGTCATCAAGGCCCGGTACCACTACGGCTGACCGCTCGCCGCAGCGACACGAGCGGTCCTCGGGTCGTCGGCACCGCCCCGGACCCGGTGGCCGTACGGTCCGGGACGGCGACCCGTCCGGTGACGGAGGCTACCGGTTCACGTGCGCCAGGAACCGCTGCGCCGTCTCGGCCAGGACCTCCCGCCCGTCCCGCGCCCACAGGCCGTCGTTGAACAGTTCGACCTCGATCGCTCCCGCGTACCCGGCCGCCTCCACATAGCCCTGCCACTCGCGCATGTCGATCGCGCCGTCGCCGATCTGGCCGCGCCCGTTGAGCACGCCCTCGGGCAACGGCGTCGTCCAGTCGGCGAGTTGGAAGGTGTGGATGCGGCCGCCCGCGCCCGCCCGGGCGATCTGGGCGGGGGCCCGGTCGTCCCACCAGACGTGGTACGTGTCCACCGTGACGCCGACCTGGTGGGCCGGGAAGCGCTCGGCCAGGTCGAGGGCCTGGCCGAGCGTCGAGACCACGCAGCGGTCGCTCGCGTACATGGGGTGCAGGGGCTCGATGGCCAGTTTCACGCCCTGCCCCTCGGCGTACGGGCCCAGTTCGGCGAGGGCGTCCGCGATGCGTTCGCGGGCGCCGTGCAGGTCCTTGGAGCCGGCGGGCAGGCCGCCGGAGACCAGGACCAGCACCTCGGTGCCCAGGGCGGCCGCCTCGTCGACCGCGCGGCGGTTGTCGGCCAGGGCCGCCGCCCGCTCGTCCGGGTCGATCGCGGTGAGGAAGCCGCCCCGGCACAGGGTCGTCACCGTCAGGCCCGCGTCGCGGACCAGCTTCGCCGTCGCCTCCACGCCGTACGTCTGCACCGGCTCGCGCCACAGGCCGACGTTGACGACGCCCAGGTCCCGGCAGGCGTCGGCCAGTTCGGGCAGGGACAGCTGCTTCACCGTCATCTGGTTGATGGAGAAGCGGCTCAGGTCCGGGTTGCTCACTGGGTCACTCCGTACAGGGCGAGCAGGGTCTTCATCCGCTCCTCGGCGAGCTTGGGGTCGGGGAACAGGCCCAGGCCGTCGGCGAGTTCGTAGGCGCGGGCGAAGTGCGGGAGGGAGCGGGCCGACTGCAGACCGCCGACCATCGTGAAGTGCGACTGGTGGCCGGCCAGCCAGGCCAGGAACACCACGCCCGTCTTGTAGAAGCGGGTGGGCGTCTGGAAGAGGTGGCGGGAGAGCTCGACCGTGGGGTCCAGCAGCTCCCGGAAGCCGGTCACGTTCCCCGTGTCGAGGACGCGGACCGCCTCCGCCGCCAGCGGGCCCAGCGGGTCGAAGATGCCGAGCAGGGCGTGGCTGAAGCCCTTCTCGTCGCCCGCGATCAGCTCGGGGTAGTTGAAGTCGTCGCCGGTGTAGCAGCGCACGCCCTGCGGCAGCCTGCGCCGGATGTCGATCTCGCGCCGCGCGTCCAGCAGCGAGACCTTGATGCCCTCCACCTTGTCGGGGTGGGCGGCGATGACGTCGAGGAAGGTGTCGGTGGCCGTGTCCAGGTCGGAGGAGCCCCAGTAGCCCTCCAGCGCCGGGTCGAACATCGGGCCCAGCCAGTGCAGGATCACCGGCTCGGCGGACTGGCGCAGCAGATGGCCGTAGACGTCGAGGTAGTCCTCGGGGCCCGAGGCGGCGGCCGCCAGGGCGCGGGAGGCCATCAGGATGGCCTGGGCGCCTGATTCCTCCACGAGGGCGAGCTGCTCCTCGTAGGCCGCGCGGACCTCGGCGAGCGTGCCGCCGGCGGTGAGCTGGTCGGTGCCGACGCCGCAGGCGATGCGGCCGCCGACGGCCCTGGCCTCGGCGGCGGAGCGGCGGATCAGTTCGGCCGCGCCCGCCCAGTCCAGGCCCATGCCGCGCTGGGCGGTGTCCATCGCCTCGGCGACGCCGAGTCCGTGGGACCACAGATGGCGGCGGAAGGCGAGGGTGGCGTCCCAGTCGACGGCGGCGGGCGAGTCGGGCGATCCGTCCGCGAAGGGGTCGGCGACGACGTGGGCGGCCGAGTAGACCGTCCGGGAGGCGAGGGGCGCGCCGGCGGCCGGGGCGAAGGGTTCGCTGCGGGGCTCGTAGGTCCGCAGGCCGCCGCCGGCGGCGGGCAGTCGCAGGGTCACAGCGTGACCTCCGGGACGTCGAGGCGGCGGCCCTCGGCGGAGGACTTCAGGCCCAGTTCGGCGAGCTGGACGCCGCGGGCGCCGGCCAGCAGGTCCCAGTGGTAGGGGGCGTCGGCGTAGACGTGCTTGAGGAAGAGCTCCCACTGGGCCTTGAAGCCGTTGTCGAAGTCTGAGTTGTCGGGGACCTCCTGCCACTGGTCGCGGAAGACCTCGGTGGCGGGGATGTCCGGGTTCCAGACCGGCTTGGGGGTGGCGGAGCGGTGCTGGACGCGGCAGTTGCGCAGCCCGGCGACGGCCGAGCCCTCGGTGCCGTCGACCTGGAACTCGACGAGTTCGTCGCGGTTGACGCGCACGGCCCAGGAGGAGTTGATCTGGGCGATGGCGCCGCCGTCGAGTTCGAAGATGCCGTAGGCGGCGTCGTCGGCGGTGGCGTCGTAGGGCTTGCCGTTCTCGTCCCAGCGCTGCGCGATGTGGGTGGTGGCGATGGCCTGGACGGACTTCACCCGGCCGAACAGCTCGTGCAGGACGTACTCCCAGTGCGGGAACATGTCGACGACGATGCCGCCGCCGTCCTCCGCGCGGTAGTTCCAGGACGGGCGCTGGGCGGCCTGCCAGTCGCCCTCGAAGACCCAGTAGCCGAACTCGCCGCGCACGGACAGGATCCGGCCGAAGAAGCCGCCGTCGATGAGACGCTTGAGCTTGAGCAGGCCCGGCAGGAACAGCTTGTCCTGGACGACGCCGTGCTTGACGCCTGCGGCGGTGGCCAGGCGGGCCAGTTCCAGGGCCCCGTCGAGGCCGGTGGCGGTGGGCTTCTCGGTGTAGATGTGCTTGCCGGCGGCGACCGCCTTCCTGATCGCCTCCTCGCGGGCGGAGGTGACCTGGGCGTCGAAGTAGATCTCGACGGCCGGGTCGGCGAGGACCGCGTCGAGGTCGGTGGAGACGTTCTGCGGGTCCAGGCCGTGCTGCTCGGCGAGCGCCTTCAGGGCGTGCTCGCGGCGGCCGACGAGGACCGGTTCCGGCCACAGCACGGTGCCGTCGCCGAGGTCGAGGCCGCCCTGTTCGCGCAGGGCCAGGATGGAGCGGACGAGGTGCTGGCGGTATCCCATCCGCCCGGTCACCCCGTTCATGGCGATCCGCACCGTCTTGCGTGTCACGTCGATCCCTTCGTAGGCGTCGTGCGCAGCGTGGCTGCGCGTCTCGTACGCGTTGTGCGCGCCGCGTACGCCTCTTCCTGATCAGCGTGACAGCAAGCGCTTTCTATACAGGAAGAAGCTAGCCTCTGACCCGTGGTCCGGACAAGACCGTGTCCATCCCGAGTTGTTCGAGGGGGCGAACAACGGGGCTCCTGGGCCGTAAGGTCGGCTCGACACGCCCGGAACCGCGCCTGCCATGGCTGCTGTCCACCAGGGCGTACGACGACGTACGACGAGAAGTGTGACCGGAGGACGACGAGATGACGGTGACCCTGGCGGACGTGGCGGCCCGCGCGCAGGTCTCGCCCGCAACGGTGTCGCGCGTGCTGAACGGGAACTACCCCGTAGCCGCTACCACCAGGGAGCGGGTGCTGCGGGCGGTCGACGAGCTGGACTACGTGCTGAACGGGCCGGCGAGCGCGCTGGCCGCGGCCACGTCCGACCTGGTCGGCATTCTGGTGAACGACATCGCCGACCCCTTCTTCGGGATCATGGCGAGCGCGATCCAGGCGGAGATCGGGGGACCTGGCGGCCGGGCCGGCGGCGAGCGGCTCGCGGTGGTCTGCAACACCGGCGGCTCGCCCGAGCGCGAGCTGACCTATCTGACGCTGCTGCAACGGCAGCGGGCGGCGGCCGTGGTGCTCACCGGCGGGGCCGTGGAGGACGAGCCGCACGCCTCGGCGGTGGCGTCGAAGCTGCGCAGACTCGGCGAGGCGGGCACCCGCGTGGTGCTCTGCGGCCGCCCGCCCGCGCCGGAGACCTCGGCCATAGCCCTGACCTTCGACAACCGCGGGGGCGGACGGGAGCTGACCGAGCACCTCATCGGGCTCGGCCACCGGCGGCTCGGCTACATCGCGGGGCCCGAGGAGCGCACGACCACCCGGCACCGGCTGGAGGGCCACCGGGCGGCGCTGGCCGCGGCCGGCATCGAGGAGGACCCGCGCTGGACCGTGCACGGCCGCTACGACCGGCGGGCCGGCTACGAGGCGACCCTGGAGCTGCTGCGCCGCGACCCCTCCCTGACGGCGGTCGTCGCCGCCAACGACTCCGTCGCGCTCGGAGCCTGTGCGGCGCTGCGCGAGTCGGGGCTGCGGATCCCGGAGGACGTGTCGGTGGCGGGTTTCGACGACCTTCCGTTCAGCATCGACGTGGTGCCCTCGCTCACCACGGTACGGCTGCCGCTCGCGGAGGCCGGGGCGCGGGCGGGTCGCATCGCCATGGGCCGCGAGGAGCCGCCGCCCGGCGGGATCGCCACGATCCGCGGCGAGTTGATGGTGCGCGGGTCCTCGGGAACGCCGCGCGGATGAGACTGCCGCCCGCCCACCGGGAGGCCCGGCTGCTGGAGGTCGTCCGCATCACCGATCCCGGCGCCCCGTTCGCCGCGGGGAGCGTGCGGGGCGAGGCCGTCGAGGTCCGGGTCGAGGACGAGGTACGGCAGACCCTGGCCCTGGTCGGCGACCTGCCGGACGGCGAGACGAGCCGCTGCTTCCTGCCGGGCTGGGCCGTTCGCCTCTACGACGAGGCCGACCCCGAGCCGCTCTTCGAGATCGCGTTCTGCTTCCGGTGCGACGGCGCTCGCCTCCTCGGCCGGGAGGCGCCGGCGGAGCTGGAGTACCAGGACTTCGACGGGCAGAGCCCGGCCGCCCAGGAGCTGCTGCGGAGCTTCCGCGCCTGCGCGCGCGAGTGAGACCGCGGACCGCCGCGGCGTCCCGGCCGGCAACCGGACGGCCGGCATCCGGCCGGCAGCCCGCCGACGGGGGCGTCGCGCCGGGGCCGCCGCTGGCCCGCGTGCCCGTCCGGGAGCCCTGACGGCCGTTCGATCCGCGCATACCGGCACGCACAGGTGGGAATCGCCCCGCCCGCACTGGACCCGCGTGCCGCGTCCGGGTGAGAGTGGGAGACATGAAGTTCGCCTTCTCCACTCTCGGTGTCCCCGGTCTGCCCGTTTCCGAAGTGCTGCGGCTCGCGCTCGCGCACGGCTATCACGGCGTGGAACTGCGCGCCCATCCCGAGGAGCCGGTCCACCCGGGGCTGAGTCCGGACGAACGGACCGCCGTGGCCGCCGAGTTCAAGGCGGCGGGCGTCGAGATCCTCGGGGTCGCCGGGTACGCGCGGGTCGCCGCGCCCGGTGACGACGAGCCCGTGCTCGACGAGATCCGCGGCCTCCTCGGCCTGGCCCGCGATCTCGGCGCGCCCTTCGTCCGCGTCTTCCCGGGCGGCTCCGAGGACCAGACCGACGCGGACGCCGACGCGATCGCGGCCCGACGGCTCGGGACCGCCGCCGAACACGCCGCCGACCTCGGCGTGCGCATCCTGCTGGAAACCCACGACTCCCACCGAACCGGCGCGGACGTCATCCGGATCATCGGCCCCGTCGGCCACCGGCAGGTCGGCGCGCTCTGGGACGTCATGCACACCTGGCTGGGCGGCGAGCAGCCGCAGGACACGTACGCCGCGCTCTCGCCGTTCCTCGGATACGTGCAGGTCAAGGACATCGCCTCGGCCGAGGACACCACCCCGCTGGCGCTGGGCGAAGGGGTGCTGCCGCTCGCGGAGTGCGTCGAGGTCCTGACCCGCGACGGCTGGGACGGCTGGCTGTGCTGGGAGTACGAGAAGCGCTGGTACGAGGCCGCCGAGCCGCTGGCGGGCCTCCTCGACGGCGGCCGCGCCCACCTGGGCCGCCTGCTCAACGACTCGGCGTGAGTCCCGGGCGACCGCGCCGCCGGGGCGTGCCCCTGCTCAGACGTGCAGCTCCGCGAACGCCTCGTGGAAGCCGGGGAAGGTCTTGCGGACGCAGCCCGGGTCGTCGAACGAGATTCCGGGGACGCGCAGGCCGGTCACCGCGAAGGACATGACGATGCGGTGGTCGCCGAAGGTCTTGACGTCGGCGCCGACGGGGGCGGCGCCGGGCACGATCTCGATCCAGTCCGGGCCGGTGGCCACCCGCACGCCCATCCGCCGGAGGTTCTCCGCGCAGGCCTCCAGCCGGTCGCACTCCTTCACCCGGGTGTTCGCCACGTCCTCGATGCGCACGGGTCCGGACGCGAAGGGGGCGATCGCGGCGAGCGTCGGCATGGTGTCGGAGATGTCCCGCATGTTGACCGTGAGGCCGCGCAGTTCGCCGGTGCCGGCCACCGTCGTGCGGTCGGCTCCGACGTCCACGCGAGCGCCCATCCGGCGTAGGACGTCCACGAAGCCCAGGTCGCCCTGGAGCGCGCCCGCGCCGAGGCCCGGCACGGTCACCTCGCCGCCGGTGACCGCGGCCGCCGCGAAGAAGTAGCTCGCGGTCGACGCGTCGGGCTCGATGGCGTACGTGGTCGCCCGGTAGCCGCCCGGCGGGACGACGTACGTGTTCCCCTCGCGGCCCACCCGCGCCCCGAAGGCCCGCATCATGGCGATCGTGATGTCCACGTACGGCGCGGACACCAGGTCCGTGACCGTGACCCGCAGACCGGTGCGGGTGAGCGGGCCGAGCAGCAGGAGGGCCGTCAGGTACTGGGACGACTGGCCGGCGTCCAGCACGACCTCTCCGCCCTCGACGCCCGCCGCCCGCACGGTGAGCGGGTGGTGGCCCTCCGCCTCCTCGTGCCGCAGATCCACGCCCAGGTCGCGCAGGGCGTGGGTGAGCGGGAGGAGGGGGCGGCGGCGCATCTGGGGCGAGGCGTCGAAGCGGTAGACGCCGTGGCCGGCGGCGGCGAGAGCGGGCAGGAAGCGTGCCGTGGTCGCGCCGTCCCGGCAGTACACGTCGGCCTCGGCGAGCGCCGGTCCCTGCGGGCGGCCGTCGATCTGCCAGGCGTCCGGTGTCCGTCCCACGCGGTAGCCGAGCCGGGTCAGGCCCTCCGCGAACCCCTCGGTGTCGTCCGAGCGGAGGGGACGCTGGAGGGTGGTGACTCCGTCGGCGGCCGCGGCCAGGAACAGGGCGCGGGCGGTGAGGGACTTGGATCCGGGGATGTCGACGAGGGCCATGCCCCTCATGATCCCGCGCCGGTCCGCCCCACTGCCGGCACGTCCACGGGATGGACCGGCGCCGGGACCGTCGCGTCCGGACGAACGGCCGCGCCCGCGGCGGGCGGCGCGGGCCGCCGGGCGGTGTTCCTCGCGGGCGCCAGGGAGGTCAGGGTCACCCCGCCCACCAGCAGGGCGGCGGCGCACCAGCGCGGCCCGCTCACCGACTCGCCGAGGAAGACGGCGGCCGACGTCATGCCGAACACGGGGACCAGGAGGGAGAAGGGGGCGACGGTGGACGCCGGGTGGCGGTGCAGCAGCCAGCCCCACGCGCCGAACCCGAAGACGGTCGTCACCCAGGCGACGTAGACGAGCGTGCCCGCGCCCTGCCAGTCCAGGTCGCGCAGGGCGGACAGGTCCCGTGCCGGGCCCTCGGTCAGGAGGGAGAGGCCGAGCAGCGGCAGGACCGGGACGGTGCTCACCCACACCATGAAGTTCAGCGCGTCCGGCGGGGACGCCTTGCGGGTGAGCACGTTCGACACGCCCCAGCAGGCTGCCGCCGCGATGACCAGGGCGAACGCACCGAGCGGGCCCGAGGCGCCCTCGTCCGCGGCGGCCACGCCGATGCCGGCCAGGGCCACGGCCATGCCCAGCAGACGGATCCGGGTCGGGCGTTCGCCGAGCACGGCGAAGGCGACGGCGGCGGTGAAGACCGACTGGATCTGCAGGACCAGCGAGGACAGGCCGGCCGGCATGCCCGCGTCCATGCCGACGAAGAGCAGCCCGAACTTCGCGACGCCCAGCACGAGTCCCACCGCCAGGATCCACTTCCAGGCCACCTTCGGGCGGCCCACCAGGAACACCGCGGGCAGCGCCGCCACCAGGAAGCGCAGGGCGGAGAAGAGCAGCGGCGGGAAGTGGCCGAGGCCGATCTCGATGACGGTGAAGTTGACTCCCCAGACGGCGGCGACGAGGACGGCGAGGGCGAGGTGAGCGGGTCGCATGCGTCGAGGATCGCCCGCCCGGACCGTGAAGCACCAGCGATGATTGCTGCATGGTTGGATGAAGCAACGCTGATCTGTCGCCGAGTTCCAGGAGCCTGCCGTGCTCGACCTCCAGCGCCTGCGCGCCCTGCACGCCGTCTCGGTGCACGGGACGGTCGGCGCCGCGGCCGCCGCCCTCGGCTACACCCCGTCGGCGGTCTCCCAGCAGCTCGCCAAGCTGGAGCGGGAGACCAGGACCGTGCTGCTGGAGCGCGAGGGGCGCGGTGTCCGGCTCACCGACGAGGCGCTTCAACTCGTCGCCGCGGCCAAGGAGTTGCTGGCGATCGTGGAGCGCACCGAGACCGAGCTGGAGGAGCGGCGCGGGGTGCCGGCCGGGCGGCTGACCATCGCCGCATTCGCGTCGGCGGCGCGCGGGCTGCTCCCCGGCGCCCTCGCCGACCTGGCCCGCAGGCATCCCGCCCTGGACGCCCGGCTCACCGAGGTCGACCCGCATCTGTCGGTGGACCTGGTCGCGAAGGGGGCCGTGGACCTCGCCGTCGCGCACGACTGGGACATCGCGCCGCTGCCCGCACCGGCCGGCGTCGAGCAGGCGGTGATCGGGGACGACGCGTGCGACCTGCTGGTCCCCGAGGGGCATCCCTTCGCCGGGCGGACGGGGGTGCGGCGCGAGGAGCTGGGCGGCGAGCGGTGGATCTGCCAGCCGCCGGGCCGGGTCTGTCACGACTGGCTGGTGCGCACGCTGCGCGCGGCGGGGCACGAGCCCGACCTGGTCCACACGGCCGAGGAGAACCCGACCCTGGTCGCCCTGGTCGCGGCCGGTCTGGGGGTGGCCCTCATCCCGCGGCTCGGGCGGGGTCCGCTGCCGCCGGGCGCGGTGGAGGTGCCGCTCGACCCGACGCCGGTGCGGCGGCTGTACGCGCTGTGGCGGACGGGGGCGGCGCGGCGGCCGGCGATCGCGGAGACGGTGCGGGTGCTGCGGGAACAGTGGCCGCAGGTGTCGGCCCGCCGGCCGTGAACGCCGGGGCGGCACACGGTTCCGTTCCGTCACGTCCGCACCGGCTTCCGGGATCCCTGCGTGAGCGGGAACCCCGCGCGCGTCCCGGGCGTGGGCTGTCGGAGGCCTCTCCACGGCGCGGTGCGGTGCCGTGCGGTGCCGGCGCTCGCCGGCGGCGGCCGCCGACCCGCCCTCTCCGCCGCTCGGCAGCCGAGCCGTCGTCGGCGCGCCCCGTCCAATGCGCCGAGGACGGCGCTCCCGCAGGTAGCGTGCGCCACCGGCCCCCCACCGGAAGGAGCGCACATGCCCTCCAGACGCACCCTTCTCGCCGCCACGGCCGGCGTCACCGCCGCCCTCGCCGGGGGCGGCACGGCCCGCGGCGAGGGCGGCGGTGACGACCGCCGGCCCGAAGCCCTCCTGTCCCGTATGACCCTGCGGGACAAGGTCGGCCAGGTCTTCGTCTCGCGGGTGCACGGCCACTCGGCGACCGCGCCCGACCCGGCCGACGCCGACGCCAACCTCGCCGACTTCGGCGTGCGCACGGCCGCCGAGCTGCTCGCGCGATACCGGCTCGGCGGGATCGTCTACTTCGCGTGGGCGAACAACACCCGTGCCCCCGGCCAGATCGCGGAGCTGTCCGACGGCCTCCAGCGGGCGTCACTCGGGCAGCCGCGCGGTCTGCCGGTGCTGATCTCCACCGACCAGGAGCACGGCGTCGTCTGCCGGGTGGGCAGACCGGCCGCCCTCTTCCCGGGCGCGATGGCGATCGGCGCGGGAGGCGACCGGGCCGACGCGCGCACCCTCGGGCTGCTCTCGGGCCGCGAGCTGCGGGCCATGGGCATCCGGCAGGACTACTCCCCCGTCGCCGACGTCAACGTCGACCCGGCCAATCCGGTGATCGGCGTCCGCTCCTTCGGCGCCGACCCGGACGCGGTGGCCGGCCTGGTCGCGGCGGAGATCGAGGGCTACCGGGCCGCCGGGGTCGCGGCGACCGGCAAGCACTTCCCCGGGCACGGCGACACCTCCGTCGACAGCCACACCGGCTTCCCCGTCATCACCCACACCCGCGAGCAGTGGGAGGCGCTGGACGCGCCGCCCTTCCGCGCGGCGATCGCGGCCGGCGTCGACTCCCTGATGACCGCGCACATCGTCGTCCCCTCCCTCGACGCCTCCGGGGACCCGGCCACCCTGTCCCGGCCCGTCGTCACCGGACTCCTGCGCGAGCGGCTCGGCTTCGACGGGGTCGTGATCACCGACGCCCTCGACATGGCGGGCGTGCGCACGAAGTACGGCGACGACCGGGTGCCGGTGCTCGCGCTGCGGGCGGGCGTCGACCAGCTCCTCAACCCGCCGAAGCTGGACGTGGCCTGGAACGCCGTCCTGAAGGCCGTGCAGGACGGCGAGCTCACCGAGGCGCGGCTCGACGAGTCGGTGCTGCGGATCCTGCGCCTGAAGGCGCGGCTGGGCCTGCTCGACGATCCCTACGTGCGCGTGGGCGACGTCGGGCGGACGGTGGGCGTCCCGGCGCATCTGGCGGCGGCCGGCCGGCTCGCCGAGCGCACGACGACGCTGCTGGTCAACGAGGGGCCGGTGCTTCCGCTGTCCGCTCGGACCCACCCCCGGATCCTGGTCCTGGGCGCCGATCCGGCCTCCCCGTCCGGCACGACGGGCCCGCCCACCGAGGTCCTCGCCGCCGCCCTCACCGCGCTGGGCTTCACGGCGACGGCCCTGTCGACCGGCACGGACCCCTCACCCGAGACGATCACCCGGGCGGTGGCCGCCGCGGCCGGCGCCGACGCCCTGGTGGTCACGACCTACGACGTCACGGCGGACAGCCCGCAGCGCACCCTGGTGCGGGAGCTGACCGCGACCGGACGGCCGCTGGTGGCGGCGGCCGTCCGCAACCCCTACGACGTGGCCCGACTCCCGTTCGTGAAGGCCTGCTTGGCGACCTACTGCTGGACGGACGTCGAACTGCGGGCGGCCGCCCGGGTGATCGCCGGGGCGGTCTCACCGCGCGGCCGACTGCCGGTGCCCGTGCAGCGGGCGGACGACCCCGGGCAGGTGCTGTACCCGATCGGACACGGCCTGACGTACTGAGTCGCGCGTCCGGTGCGACGGGAAGGGCCGTGGACGCCCGGGCTCGGCGCCCGGCGTCCACGGCCCTGTCCGTCGTGTGCGTCGCGCCGCGCTACGGGCGCAGCGCCGGCTCCCGCTCCACGTCACGCACGTCCAGCTTCGCGTCGAACTTGGCGAGCGGCCTGGCCTGGGACGGCGTCGGCGCCGGGACGCCCGCCCAGTCCAGGATGCGGGCCGTGGCCAGCGCCTTCTGGTCCGCGACCAGACCGGCCACGTTCGCGCCGTGGTTCAGGCCGGGAGCGGTGAAGACGTAGCTGTCCTTCGCGCCCTTGCCCAGCCGGAACCGCTCGGCGCCCCACGGGTCGTTCTGGCCGTAGACGAAGAGCATGTGCCGGGCGTTGTGCTTGACCCATGCGTCGACGTCGCGCATCGCCCACGGCTGGAACTTCATCGGGATGTCGCGGGGGACGAAGTTGCGCGGGGGCTGGTAGCCGTAGCGGACGTACTTCTTCTCGATGTACGGGAAGTGGATGGTGGGCGCGCCGAGTTGGGTGCCCGCCTGGTAGTAGTACGGGGTGTACGTCGCCAGGCCCTGGTCGGCGTAGGCCGAGAAGCCGGAGATCGTGTCGACGGACGTCCAGATCTCGTCGTCGGTGGCGGTCGCGGCGTTCGCGGGGATCGTGTCGCAGTCGGACAGCAGGCTGTACTGCCAGAAGCCCCACACGTAGTCCAGGACGACCGCCTCGTAGGCGCGGTCCAGGCTGCCGACGGTGGTGAAGGTGTAGCCGTTCTCCGCCGCGTAGGCCTCGTACTTCTTCTCCAGCGGCGCCCGGCGCACCAGCGCCTCGCGCTGGACGGCGTTCAGCCGGTCGCGGCACTCCTTGGTGCCGACGGAGGCGAAGAAACGGTCGTAGGCCGAGTCCTCGTCGTTGACGACGTCGTTCGGGGCCACGTAGGCCACCACGCCGTCCATGTCCCTGGGGTAGAAGCGCTCGTAGTAGGTGGCCGTCATGCCGCCCTTGGAGCCGCCGGTGGAGATCCACTTCTTGCCGTAGATCTTCTTCAGCGCCGTGAAGATGCGGTGCTGGTCGCTGGCCGCCTGCCAGATGTCCAGCTTGGACCAGTCCGCCGGGGACGGACGGGACGGGGTGAAGAAGCGGTACTCCATGGAGACCTGGTTGCCGTCCACGATCTGGGTGGGCTCACGGCGGCCCGGCGTGGTGGAGACGTTGTAGCCGCCGGTGTAGAAGACCGTCGGGCGGCTGACGTCCTTGTGCAGCACCGTGATCCGCTGCTGGAACGTGCCCTTTCCGGGGTGCCTGTGGTCCACCGGCTGGGTGTATTCGAGGACGAAGAAGCGGTAGCCGGGGTACGGCTTCTCCTCGACCAGGCTCATGCCCGGCACGGCGAGGAGCCGGTCCTTGATGTCGACGGCCTCCGGTGTTGCGGCGGTGGCCGCTCCCGCCGTGCTCAGCGTGCCTATGAGCACCATGAGCGCGAGCAGCCATCTGAGCGCCTTGCGCATGCGCGTGCACCCTCCCTGTGAGACAGATGTGCGTCGCCGGAAGGTATCGGAGCAACACCCGTCACACCAGAGGGGCTTGGCACTTCACGCGAGGGTCAGCACTGGAACCAGACGGAACGGTACGAGCCGCCGGTCACCGCTCCCGTCACCCGCACGTAGCGGTGGCCCGCGTACACCCGCGCAGGCGGGGAACTGCGGCTGTCCCGCCTCGACTTGGACACGGCGCGAAGGCCGCGCGCCTGCAGGCTCACCGAGACCAGCCGTCTGACGCCCGGGTGCTTCTGGACGGTGACGGCGCAGAGGTATCCGCCGTCGCGGAAGACCTGCACGGAGCCGGTGGAGAAGGAGAAGGTGCGCACCTTGCGGCCCGCGCAGCCGGTGGCCGGAGCGGCCTGGGCGCTGCCCGGCGCGACGACGGCGAGCAGGCCGGACACGATCAGCAGGACCAGCCCCACCGCCGGCCGTCTGCCCGCCCTGCCCGCCACGCCCTTCCGTTCCGAAGCGCCTGTGCCCACGGTCCCCGCCCCTCCCACGCTCCCCGTACGCGACAGCCGTTCGCGTCAGCCGTCACATCATCCGTACTGATGTACGGACGCCGGACACGTGTCGGATGGTTGCGCGGGCCACGGCCGCGGCCCCGGAAACGGCATCGGGACGACCGGCCGGACGACGCCCTGCGACCGCCGCCGGGCCTCTTCCCATGCCCGTACCCGTGTCCCCACACCCGTGTCCCCGTCCCCGTC
>NZ_JAHHIU010000161.1 GCF_024539815.1 Streptomyces hayashii | reverse complement strand
GCCCCGGACCCGGACCCGGCGCCGGACCCGCGGGCCGACGTCGGCGCTCCCGAGCCGCCGCCGTGGACCGCGCCGTCGCCATGGGCGGCGCCGCCGTGGTCCGGGCCGCTCGCGTCACCGCTTCCGGCAGGCGTCCCGCCTCCACCGCGCTCCCCGCGTCCACCGCGCAGCCGTTCCAGGAACCCCATGCCTCAGCCCTCCGCCCCGCCCCGGGTCACCAGGGACGCGATCTGGTCGGCGTAACGGCGCCGGTCGTGGTGTTCCAGGTCCAGGATGTCGTCCTGGCTCCAGTGGAAGTGGTAGGCGACGTACGCGATCTCCTCGTGCAGCCGGTCGGTCGCGTACGTCACGATTCCCCCAGGCGGCTCCCGCCGAGTTCCACCTCGAAGGGCTCCGAGCAGTGGGGGCAGCGCACCGAGGCGCGGGTGTGCCCCTCGGCGTTGACCTGGCGGTAGAAGTCCTGGAGGAACGCCAGGTCGGAGGCGAACATGTTCTCCACGATCCCGTCGTGGACGAGCGGCAGCGTGCCGAGGCGGGTGATGACCCGGCCGAGCAGGACCACCGACAGGTACGCCGGGTTCTCCTGGACGCGGATGTCGCGGAGCGGGACCAGTTCGTCCCGCGCCGTCGCCAGCCGCATCACGCCGTCGCGGTGGACCGTGCCCGCCTCGTCGACGTAGCCGCGCGGCAGCTCGAAGGGGAACTCCGTCTGCAACCGGTACGCCGCCGGGGCGGGGGCCGGGGCGGGGACCGCGGCCGGTGCGGACTCGGGCACGGCGACGGCCGGGAGCGCCTCCTGCGGCTCCCCGCCCGCCGCCGCCCGGACAGCCGTACGCCGCATTACTCGATGACCAGTTCTTCGAACGTGATGGTCACGGTCTCGGTCAGCGCGGACGCCTCGCCCGCCTTGACGGTGCTGGTGTCGATCTTGCTGCACCAGGCGTTGCGCATGTTGTACCGCTTGACCGGGTTGTTCATGTAGTCCATGACCATGATCGTGGCGTTCTTGCGGGCGGTGCCCATCACGCCGTTGATCGACTCGGTGATCCACTGGTTGAACGCGGCGGACTGGGTCATGCCGCGCACGACCGTGCAGGTGCCGGCCTTCTTCACGCCCGGCAGCTTCTTGGTGACCGGCTTGCCCTGCGCGGAGACCTGCTGGTACTCGATGACGTCCTGCTCGATGCTGAGGCCGCTGACCTCGGCGAGGTACTCGACCATGACGCCGTCGATCTGCAGGCCGAAATTGTGCGAAGTGAGGGCGTCACCCGGCTGGAGACTCATCTGGCTTTCCTTCTACGGGAGTTGACTGCGGAGCGGTACGGGTCCGGAAGCGGCGGTGGCGGTGGTCCGCGCCGCTACTCCTCCAGCTCCCCGCTGCCGCTCTGGAACTGGGCCAGGCGGAAGATCACGAACTCGGCGGGCTTGACGGGCGCGATGCCGATCTCGCAGACCACCCGGCCGAGGTCGACCGACTCCGGCGGGTTGGACTCCTCGTCGCACTTGACGTAGAACGCCTCCTCGGGGCGGGCGCCGAACAGCGCGCCCGCGCGCCACTCGTTCACCAGGAACGCCGAGACGTTGCGCCGGATCCGGGCCCACAGGGCGTGGTCGTTCGGCTCGAACACCACCCACTGGGTGCCGATCAGGATCGACTCCTCCAGGTAGTTGAAGTACCGGCGGACGTTGAGGTAGCGCCAGGCCGGGTCCGAGGAGAGGGTGCGCGCGCCCCAGATGCGGATGCCGCGGCCGGGGAACGCGCGGATGCAGTTGACGCCGATCGGGTTGAGCAGGTCCTGCTCACCGCGCGTGATCTGGATCTCCAGGTCCACCGCGCCGCGCACGACCTCGTTGGCGGGCGCCTTGTGGACGCCGCGCTCGGAGTCGTTGCGGGCCCACACGCCGGCCACGTGGCCGCTCGGCGGGATCAGCCGGGCCTGGCCCGCGGACGGGTCGAAGGACTTGATCCACGGGTAGTACAGGGCCGCGTACTTGGAGTCGTAGCCGGCCGTCTCCTGACGCCAGACGCGGATCTGACGCGCGTTGAGGCCGGGCGGCGGGTCGATGATCGCGACGCGGTCGCCCATCAGCTCGCAGTGCGCGATCAGGCCGAGCTGGACGGCCTTGACGGACTCCAGGTCGATCGCGCCGCGCTGGTAGGCGGCCATGAGGTCGGGGACCGCGACCATGGACACCTCGTCGACGGCCTCCAGGCCGCCGAAGCCGGTGCGGTCGGAGCTGTCGCCCAGGTACTGCGCGGGGCCGACCGGGGCGCTCTCCTCCACCGGCGCGGCGGGGGCGGCGGACGGCGCGGCCGGCAGGGCGACCGTCTGGTTCTCCGGCCGGGCGAGCTGCGCGGCGGGCGCGGCCTCGGCCACGGTGATCAGCTTGGAGCGCTCCTTGACCTGCGTGACGACGTAGGAGCGGTTGCCCTTCTTGGCGGTCACGTCGAAGGACTCGACGGGCTTGTCGCCGTCCTTGACGATCAGCTTGAAGCGCTCCGCGGGGCCCTCGCCCTCGGCGTCGGCGACCTCGACGCTCAGCGGGCCGCCGTTCTCGCCCGACGCCAGGGCCGTCACGGTGAACGCGCCGAGCTGCTTCGGCTCGCCGGCCGGGAGCGCGGCGGGCGCGGAGCCGGAACCGGCCAGTGCGGCAGGCGACTTGGCGTCGCCGGCGGCTCCCGCCGGGGAACCGCCCACACGGACGACGTACGCCGCCGAGCCGCCGTTGTTGAAGAACCCGTAGACGGAGTGCGCCAGGTAGTAGCCGTCGGTGAAGTCACCGAAAGCCGCCACGTACTGGGTCCAGTTGGTCACCAGGGTCGGCTCGTTGAGCGGGCCGGTCGGGGCGAGCCCGACGAAGGCCGCCACCGAGGTGCCCACCCCCTCGATCGGGCGGGAGCCGCTGGCCACCTCCTCGACGTATACGCCGGGCGACAGGTAGGACGGCATGCTGTGCTCTCCTCGGGGTACGCGTCAGGACGTCTTTCACCGTCACGCGCGAAGCGCGTGCTCCGAAACGGCCCCCGGTGCACATCCCGGGGCACTTCACCTGCCCCCACGGGCAGGCCTGTGCCGGCGGTGCCCGCCCGTCGGTCCGGCCGGGCCGCCCGTCGCGACCGCGCCGCCCCGCCCGTGCCCGCTCCCACCCGGTCGCGGCCGGAGCGGGGCGGGCCGGAGGCCGGGTCGGCAGGAGCGGGGTTCCCGGGGCCCGGGGGGCTTCCGGGGCAGCGGGCCGGGCCCTGCGGGCACGGCGGCCTGCCCTCCTGCCTCTGACGCCGGACGCGGCCTCCCCGTAGCGTCGGCGCGTGAGCCTGTGGACTTCCCTGGAACCCTCTTCCGTCACCGTCGACCCCGGCAGCAGGGCGACCGTGCGGCTGCGTGTGCGCAACACCGGCGACGTGGTCGACGAGTACCGCTTCGAGCCGGTGGGGGGCGTGGCCCCCTGGACGACGGTGGAGCCGCAGACGCTGCGGCTGTATCCGGGGACGACGGGGACGGTGGAGCTGACGTTCGCGCCGCCGCGCACGCCGGACGCGACGGCGGGCCCCAACCCGTACGCGGTGCGGATCACGCCGACGGAGCATCCGGACGCGGTGACGGTGCCGGAGGGGAACCTGACGGTCACGCCGTTCACGGAGGTGCGGGCCGAGCTGGTGCCGCCGACGGTGAAGGGGCGGTTCCGGGGCCGGCCCAGGCTCGCCGTCGACAACCTCGGCAACACCCGCGTCACCGCCTCGCTGAGCGGCAGCGACACCGGGGACCGGCTCTCGTACGACCTGAAACCGGGCAGTGTGCAGATCGAGCCGGGGCGGGCGGTGTTCGTCGACACGACGCTGCGCCCCCGCCGGATCATCTGGTTCGGGTCGAAGGAGGAGCAGCCGTACACGCTGAACGTGCAGCGGTCGGGTGCGGTGCCGCTGCCGGTGGACGGTACGTTCGTGCAGCGCGGGTTCCTGCCGCGCTGGCTGGCCACCGCGCTCAGCCTCCTCGTGGCCCTGGCCATCGCGTTCGTCATGATCTGGCTGACGTACAAGCCGCAGGTGCGCAGCCTGGCCTCGGAGAAGGTCGCGCAGGCGGACGTCAACACCCTGGCGCCCAGCCCCTCGGCCACGCCCAGCGCCCCGGCGCTGGTGCCCACCCCGGCGGCCGCGGTCCCCGAGGCCCCGGCGAGCAGCGCCGCCGCGGACGGCGGCGGGGGCGGCGGAGGCGGCGGCGGGGGCGAGTCGAAGCCGCCCGCGAAGCCCAAGCAGGAGACCGCGGCCGTCGCCGTGAACAAACTGGCGGCGCGCAGCGACGGGCGGCACATCTGCTACCGCGCCTACGTGGAGGACAAGGGCTGGCAGGACCCGGTGTGCGACGGCGCGATCGCCGGGACGACCGGCAAGGACCTGGCCATCAAGGCGCTCAACATCGCCACGGCGCGCACGGGCGGTGTCACGGGCAACGCGGCTCATGTGGACGGGGGCTGGCTGACCGGGGACAAGTGGTCGAAGGCGTCCGACGGCGTCGACATGTACATGGGCTCCAGCAAGCCCGCGGTCGCGGTGATGGAGGGGTTCACCATCAAGACGATGGAGGGCTCCGTCTGCCAGAACCCGCACATCAGGGACCGGGGGTGGCTGGGGAACGGCTGCACGAAGCCGGGCGACTGGATCTACGGCGGCAGCCCGATGCAGGACCGGCTCCAGCTGGAGGCCGTCCGCTTCACGGTCTGAGCCGGGCCGCCGCGGTGTGCGAAAGGGACGGCCGGCCGTCCCTTTCGGGCAGTGGTCGTGCCCGATGGCTTCCTGACCGGCCCCCGCCCGGCGTCGTAGCGTCGGCGGGTGACTCTGTGGACTTCCCTGGAACCGGCCGCGGCGACCGTGGATCCCGGCGGCTCCACGACCGTGCGGCTGCGTGTGCGCAACACCGGCGACGTGGTCGACGAGTACCGCTTCGAGCCGGTGGGGAGCGTGGCCCCCTGGACGACGGTGGAGCCGCAGACGCTGCGGCTGTATCCGGGGACGACGGGGACGGTGGAGCTGACGTTCGCGCCGCCGCGCACGCCGGACGCGACGGCGGGCCCCAACCCGTACGCGGTGCGGATCACGCCGACGGAGCATCCGGACGCGGTGACGGTGCCGGAGGGGAACCTGACGGTCACGCCGTTCACGGAGGTGCGGGCCGAGCTGGTGCCGCCGACGGTGAAGGGGCGGTTCCGGGGCCGGCCCAGGCTCGCCGTCGACAACCTCGGCAACACCCGGGTGACGGCGTCCGTCGCGGGCGGCGACATGGGCGACCACCTGGGGTACGAGTTCCGGCCCGGCAGTGTGCAGATCGAGCCGGGGCGGGCGGTGTTCGTCGACGCGACGCTGCGGCCGCGTCAGATCATCTGGTTCGGGTCGAAGGAGCAGCGGCCGTACACGCTGAACGTGCAGCGGTCGGGTGCGGCGCCGCTGCCGGTGGACGGCACGTTCGTGCAGCGCGGGTTCCTGCCGCGCTGGCTGGCCACGGTCCTCAGCCTCGGCCTCGCCCTGGCGATGGCGTTCGTGGTGATCTGGCTGACCTACAAGCCGCAGGTGAGCAGCGGGGCCAGGGAGAAGCTGGTGGAGGCGGGCAGCACGGCGCTGCCCGGACCGTCGGCGCCGGCGCCGTCCGCGCCGAAGGCGGACGCCTCCGCCGATCCGCTGCCCGAGCCGCAGGCGCCCTCCGTGCCGGCCCAGCAGGGCGACGGCGGCGCGGCCGCCTCCGGCGGCTCGTCGACGTCGGGCGGTGGCGGCGGTGCGAGCGGCGGCGGGGGAGGCTCCGGCGGTCCGAGCGCCCCCAAGCCCGCGGCCCCGGTGCCCGGCGCCGTCATCATCGGCAAGGCCTCCGGCCGGTGCGTCGACATCACCGACGCGCAGAACGGCAAGGGCAAGGACGGCACCCCGCTGCAACTGTGGGACTGCGCCGGGTCGGCGAACCAGAAGTGGGTGTTCAGGAGCGACGGCACCGTACGCGCGCTCGGCCTGTGCATGGACGTCGCCTGGGGCTCCAAGGACGACGGCGCGGTCATCCAGGTGGCCAACTGCTCCGGCAACCCGGCCCAGCAGTGGGTGCTCAGCGAGTACGGCGACCTGGTGAACCCGCAGGCGAACAAGTGCGTCGACGCCAAGGACAACGGCACCGGCAACGGCACGAAGCTCCAGCTGTGGACCTGCTCGGGCACGCCCAACCAGAAGTGGCGCGCACAGTGACCCCGTGAGGCCGACCCCGTACGGGGACTACCAGTTGGCCTCGCCCGGCACCAGACGGCCCGCCTTGCGGTACTCGCGTCGGGCGCCCTCCAGCAGGTCGCCGTCGCCGACCGGCTCGTCGCGTCCGGCGGCGAGATAGGCGGCGGTGACGACCGCGCTGCGGATCGAGCCGCCGGCCAGCTCGAAGTCCCTGGCCAGCGGCGCGGGGTCGACGTCCGCGGCGCACGGCACATGGGCGAGCCCGTGCCGCCACAGGGCGAGTCGCTGACCGGCGTCGGGGAACGGGAAGTCGACCACGAGGTCGAGGCGACGGGTGAACGCCTCGTCGATGTTGGCGCGCAGGTTGGTGGTGAGCAGCGCGATGCCGTCGAAGGACTCCAGCCGTTGCAGCAGGTAGGCGCTCTCCATGTTGGCGTACTTGTCGTGCGCGTCCTTGACCTCCGAGCGCTTGCCGAAGACGGCGTCGGCCTCGTCGAAGAGCAGCACGGCGTCGGTGCGGTCGGCCTCGGTGAAGATGCGTTCCAGGTTCTTCTCGGTCTCGCCGACGTATTTGTCGACGACCGAGGACAGCTGGACGACGTACAGGTCGAGCCCGAGTTCGGCGGCGACCACCTCGGCGGAGAGCGTCTTGCCGGTGCCGGACTCGCCCGCGAACAGACCGAGCACGCCCCGGCCGCGGCCGCCTCCCGCGCTGAGCCGCCAGTCGCCGAGGACGCGGTCGCGGTGGCGGGCGCGCAGGGCCAGCTCGTGCAGCTGGGTCAGCGGCCGCTCGGGCAGGACGAGGTCCTCCCAGCCGACGTCGGGCCGGATCCGGCGCGCATGCTGTTCCAGCCCGGACGCGGACTGCTGCCGGGCCGCCAGCCGCACATGGTCGGCGGTGAGCGGGCCGCCCTCGAACGCGGCCAGGGCGGCGGCGGCGTGCGCGGCCCGCGCGATCCGCTCGCCGCCCAGGCGGTAGGGGGCGACGGTGGCGGCGAGGTCGAAGCCGGGTCCGACGGGCGCTCCCGCCGTGTCGAGCGCCGCGGCCCAGGCGTCCGTCCCGCCCGCCCGGCGGCGGGGCGCCTCCAGCACGAGCGGGTCGCGGGCGGCCCAGTGCGGGTCGTAGGGGCGCGGATCGGTGAGCAGGACGGTGACGTCGGGTGCGTCCGTGAGCGCGCCGATCAGCGGGCCCGGCCGTTCCGGCAGGCCGGACAGGACGATCGCCAGGCCGCCGAGCCGGGCCTCGCGCAGCAGCTCGGGGACGCGGTCCTCGGGGCCGGTGAAGCGCAGTGCGTCGACGCCCGCGGTCCGCAGGGCCGAGGCGATCGCGGCGAGGCCGTCGCCCTCGCGGTGTTCGCGCAGATAGGCGGTGAGCGGCCGGCCCGTGCCCAGCCGGTGCGCCAGCCGGCCGGCGAGATCCTCGGCGCCGGGCAGCGCCGGGGGAAGCGGGTGCAGCCGGCCGTGCAGGACCGCGTCCGGGGCGTCGTCGCCCAGCAGGTGGGCGAGCAGCCGGTCGGGCACGCGCAACGAGCGTGACAGGAAGGGCCGTTCGGGCTCCTCGACGTCCAGCAGCCCGTACCCGCGCAGGGGCGCCGCGGCGTGGAACCGGGCCCGGGCCGCGGCCAGGTGGGCGGGCGTTCCGCACAGGTCGAGGGCGAGTCCGACGGTGGCCCGCCGTCTGCTCACGTCGTCGTTGAGGTAGCCGTAGAGCGGTTCGAAGGACCGGTCGAGGTCGGGTGCGAGCGCGACGAGCAGGATCGCGGCGTCCAGGTCGGTGAGGCGGAGCCGGACGGCGAGGCCGGTCAGGGCGTCGAGGCCGGCACCGGCGTCGGGGCCGGCCGGTGCCGGGCCGTCGGCAGGGTCGGCCGTCCCGGCCGCGAGGCGGTGGCGTACGGCCTCTTCGGAGAGGTACAGGCCGCGCAGCGGGTCGGCGGCGGTGGGATCGGCGGCGGCGCGGCGGTCGACCAGGGCGGCGACCCGGTCCCGCAGCGCGGCGAGCCGGGCGAGCAGCGCGGCGGTCCCGTCCGGCCCGACGGCGCTCTCGCGGGCGGCGGAGGCGACCGGCGGGCGGAAGGACGCGCCGTCCGCGGCGACCCGGGCGTCGCGTTCGTCCTGCTCCGTGTACGCCCCGGTCACCGCTGGTCCGGACGGCGGGCCGCGGCCTCGCGGGCGGCGCGCGCGGCGGCCACCTGGTGGGGGCGGTGGGCGCGTTCGCCGGACTCCGGGGGGTCGCCGTCGATGCCGCGCACGCGGACGGCGGCGCCCTCGGTGACCGGCGGTCCGGCGTCGTACTCGGGATAGGCCGGGAACGGCGCGGTGACCACCAGGTCCAGGGACGGCTTGAGCTCGCCGCCCAGGGCGGACCAGATCTCGGCGAGGGACCGGGACTCGGTCTGGATGCCGGCCACCGTCACCGGCATGGCCAGGCCCAGCGCGCCGAGGGAGCCGGGGAGTTCGTCGGCGGTGATCAGCTCGCGCGGCAGCAGCGTCGCCAACACCGCCGACAGCAGCCGGTGTTCGTCCTGCGGTGTCCGCGTCCACGCCGTCACCAGATACGACAGGCGGAACCAGCGCGGCGGTTGGCGGCGCTTGACGACGATGTCCCGCTCGTCGCGCACCGCCATCTGGCCGCGCTGCCGGCGGGAGACGTCCTCGCGGATGTCGTACAAGTAGGTGTTGATCACCGGGGCGTTGCGCCGGGCGGCCCAGTCGCGGGTCGGGGCCTCGAACGACACGTCGATGCCGGAGCCGGCCAGCGCGCCGCCCTCCAGCAGGCCTTTGAGGACCTCGTCCACCTCGTGGATCACCGTCGCGCTCCTCAACTGCCTTGCCTGTCCGACTGCCTTGCCCGTGGGCCCGCCGCGCCCGCCGCGCACCGATCGTGCCCCGGACGGCCCGGGTTCCGAGAGGCGCGCCGGGGTCGGTGACCGGGCAGGGCCGCTGCCCGCGTGTCCGCCTTCGATTGCCCGTTCGGTCAGATGTAGCCTTCTCGGAGGGCATATGCCACCGCGTGCGCCCGGTTGCGCAGATGCAACCGCGTCGTGAGTCCGTGCATGACGTTCTTGACGGTTCGTTCGGAGTAGGACAGCTTGCTGGCGATCTCTCCGGTGTCCAGGCCCTCGGCGACCAGCCGCAGGACGTCCACCTCCCGGGGCGCGAGTCCCAGGGAGGGGGCGCCGGGCCGGCCCGCCGCACCGCGGTGCAGCGTGCCCACCTGGCTGATCAGCCGGCCGAGCAGGTCGGCGGGCAGGTCGCCGTCACCGCGCTGCGCGGCCACCACCGCCTGCACCAGCCGGTGCGCGGTGGCCTCCCGGCGCCAGACGATGGCCCCGACGCCGCACTCGATGACGTCCAGCAGTTCGGTCTCGCGGATCGTGCCCACGACGAGCACCGCGCGGGCCCCCTCGCTGCGCACGATGCGCCGCAGCCGGGTCAGCGCCGCCTCGTCCAGGGTGTCCTCGACGAGCAGCGCCACCGTGCCGGGGGCGGACGAGAGGTCCTCGCGGACCTCGACCTCCGGCCGTCCGCGCAACTGGCCGACGGCGCCCTCGCGGGAGATCGGGTCGGACGCCTGGACGGCCACGGGAATCCGCCGCCGGGCGCCGGTCTCTGGTGTCCGGGGTGAGTTGAGCAACCGTTTCCCCCAAGTTCACGGATCCGCGGTCCGGCGGGGACCGGTGGCGGGTGGGCATGGTCCAGACTTCTGCGCCTCCCGTGGCGAGCGCAATCGTGGAGCACCACGGGGCCGACCACGAGAGCAAGCCCCCGAACACCACGGTTCGGTGCGATGGTTGCAGGTCAGCGGCGTAGGACCGGGTGCGCTGCGGGGCTTCGTGAGCCTCGCCACAACGGCTCCGGAGACGGGCGCCGAGCCGCACGCGCTCCACCCGTGCATGTCCGACGTACCCGACAGCAGGAGGCAGGCATGACCGCACCGTTGCGAGAACGCGACGACGCCCACGCACTGCTCGCCGCGGAGGTCGAGCGGGCCCGTGCCGGCTCCGGACGGCTCGTCCTGCTGCGCGGGGCCACCGGCACGGGCCGGTCCGCCGCGCTGGAGGCCGCCACCGCGCACGCGAACCGGGTCGGCCTGCGCGTCCTGCGCGCCCGCTGCTCCCCCGAGGACACCGCGTTGCCGTTCTCCTCGGTCCTGCATCTCCTGGGCCCGGTGCCGGAGTTCGCGGACGTCGCACCCGGCGGCGAGGACCGGGGGAGCGCGGCGCGGCTGTGGCGGCTGCTGCGCTCGTACGCGGACCGGGGCCCGCTCATGATGGCGGTGGACGACGTCCACCTCGCCGACGAGGCCTCGCGCCGCTGGTTCGTGGAGGCGGCCCGCCGCATCGACCGATTACCGGTCCTGCTGGTGGCCACCGAGCGCAGTCAGTACGACATCGCGCCGCGCCCCGCCGGCCTCGCCCACGCCCTCTCGCCGTCCCTGGTGCGCACCCACGCCCTGGCCCCGCTCACCGACGAGGCCTCGGCCGGCCTGGTCCGGGCGGCCTTCCCGACCGCCTCCGACCGGTGGGCGGCGGACTGCGTGCGGGCCGGGGCGGGCGTCCCCCTGCTCCTGCACGCCCTCCTCGACGACCTCGACGGCGCCCCGCCGCCGACCGCCGTCCCCGCGACGTGCGCCGCGCTGTACCCGGGTTCCTATCCGGCGGCCGTCTCCTGGTGGCTGGACAGCGCGGGACCGGCGACGGCCGAGGTGGCGCGGACGCTCGCGGCGCTGGAGCAGATGGCCCAGGCGGACGGGGCAGAGGGAGCGGACGGGCCCGCCGCCCGCGCGGCCCGCCCGCCACAGGCGACGACCGCCGTTCCCGCATCCCACTCCGAGCACGCACCCCACGCCGTTCCGGCTCCTCACGCCGAGCACCCCGAGCACGCCGTCGACCCCGCACACCCCGCGCACCACGCCGAACCCGCCGACGGCGGCGGGAGCGCGGCCCCGGCGGCCCCCGGGATCTCCCTCGCGGCCCTCGTCGCCGACGCCTCCGGCGCCGACCCCGCCCGCGTCACCGGCTGGTTCACCGCGATGACGCGGCTCGGAGTGCTGCGCCCCGACCCGTCCGGCCGCCCCCGCTACGCGCATCCCCTGCTGCGGGACGCCGTGCTCGGCGGCTGGTCCACCGCCCGCCGTCAGGAGGCGCACCGGGCGGTCGCCCAGGCGATGCTGCGCCGTGGCGACCACATCGACGCCGTGGCACGGCAGTTGCTGGGCAGCGCGCCGGCCGGCCTGCCCTGGGCCCTGCGCGTGCTGCGCGACGCCGGCTCCGTCGCAGCCCGTGAGGCACGGCCCGACGACGCCGTCCGCTATCTGCGCCGGGCCCTGCAGGAACCGCTCCCCGACGATCTGCGCCAACGCCTGCTCACGGAGCTCGGCTCGCTGGAGTACGCCAGCGCCGACGCCCCGGCCGGCATCCCGCGGCTGTCCGAGGCGCTGGACCTGCCCGCCGACCCCCGCGACCAGGTCCGCACGGCGATCGCCCTGGGCACCGCCCTCGCCGGCCGCGGAGAGGTCCGGACGGCGGTGGCGGCGCTGCGCCGGCTGGAGTCGCGGCTGGCGGACGGCCACGCCGACCTGGCCCACACGCTGCAGACGGCGTCCGCGCTCCTGTCCGACCAGGACCAGACGGTCCGCGGCGAGGCCTACCGCTGGGTGACCGAGACCGCGGAACGCTCCCCGGAGCTCGTCGGCGCCTCCGGCCGGGCTCTGCTCGTGCGGTACGCGGCCACGGCCGGGGACATCACGGCCCGCGAGGCGATGCGACGCATGCGCTCCCTGCTGACCGAGCCCGCCGACCCCCTCGCCGAGCCGTTCCTGCTGGGCACGGCCGCGGCGGTGGCCCAGTGGGCCGACGAACTCGACGAGGCGGACCGGCTGGTCGAACGCGGCCTGGCCGGACAGCACCCCTCCCTGCTGCACCCGATGGCCCAGGCCCTGCTGGACACCAGGTGGGACACGGCGGCGGCGCGCGGAGAGTACGGCGTCCTGTTCGCCTCCGGCTCCGGGGCCCACGCCCGACGCGTCGGACGCGGCCCGGCCAACGCCGACGCGCACACCCTGCTGGCCCTGGTGGAGACGGGCCGTACGCAGGAGGCCCGGCGGCTGGCGGACGCCTTCGCCCTGCGCGACGCTCCCGACTCCTGGGAGCTGAACCGCTTCCTCTACGCGCGGGGCATGCTGCGGTTCACCGAGGGGGACGTCCCCGGCGCACTCCACGACTTCCTGGAGTGCGGCCGCCGCCAGTCCGCGCGCGCCGTCCTCAGCCCCGTCGTCACACCGTGGCGGACGGCGGCCGCGGAGTGCCGGCTGGCCCTGGGCAACGCCCAGGAGGCGCTGACCCTGGCGGCGGAGGAACTGCGGCTGGCCCGCGCGTGGGGCACCCCGCGCACCCTGGGACGGGCGTTGCGCGTCCTGGGCCGGGCGACCGGCGGCCGACGCGGCCTGGAACTGGGCGCGGAGGCGGTGGCCGTGCTGCGCGACTCCCCGGCCGAGGCGGAGCTGGTGGCCTCGCTGCTCGCCCACGGCCGCCAGCTGACCGACGCCGGCGACCGGGCCAGGGGCCGCGAGCACCTGCGCGAGGGCGCCGAACGCGCCGAACGCCTGGGCAACGTCCGTCTGCTGACCCATGCCGAGCACGCCCTGCGCACCGCGGGCGCCCGCCGCACGACCCCGGCGCACACCGGCTCGGCGGCCCTCACCGGCAGCGAGCGCCGGGTCGCCGAACTCGCGGCGGAGGGCCGTACGAACACGGAGATAGCGCATCTGCTGCACCTGGCCCGCCGCACGGTGGAGACCCATCTGACCAGCACCTACAAGAAGCTGGGGATCCGTCGCAGGGGGGAGCTGCGTGAGGCGCTGGAGCAGTGAGCGGGGGCACGCGGCCGACGCCGTCAGCGGTCGTGGTCCGTCGTCCGTCGTCCGTCCCTTCTTCGACCCCTGCCGGGCGCGGAAGGGGTCGACCCGAGGACGTGATCGCGCGCGTCACAGCCATTGCCGCCATGACCCGGCGTCGCCACGACCCGGGGTCGCCGCGCCCCGGGGTCGCCGCGCCCCGGGGGCGTCAGCCGGCGAGTGCGACGTACGCCGCGTAGGGCAGCAGGATCGCGGGGAGGGTCAGCAGCCGGGGCCGGACCGGACGGCCGGCCCGCAGGGGCCCGAGGCCGTCGAAGAGGACGAGCAGCAGGGCGACGAACGCCGAGGACGCCACGAGCGCGATCAGGACGAAGCCGCTGTTCTCGATCTGGCCGTACGTGCACAGATCGAGGTCGCGGCGGCGCAGGTCGCCGTAGTCGCAGTGCCCGTGGGCGAGGTACCAGCGTGCGCACAGCACGACGACGGCCGTCGGCAGACCGATCAGCACATGCACCACGAACGCCGGCAGGAAGCCGCGCAGGGCGGTGAGTGCGGTACGCATCCGCTCATCCCACCAGGCCGACGGCCCACGGGCTGTGACGCGGGCCACTCCAACAAGGGCGCAGGCGAAGGGACATGAGCCGCTGAGCGCGGTCGTACCGCCTCAGCGGCCGCCCGTGCCGTTGCCGCCCGCGGGCGAGCGCCGACGGCCCTGGGCGGGGCGGGCGCGCCGAGCACGGGGAGCGGAGCCGTTGCCGTTGTGCTCGCCGCCACCGTTGCCGTTGCCCCGTGCGCCGCCGTCACGGCCCGAGCCGGAGCCCTTGCGCGCGCCGCCGCGCGCGGGACGGCTCTCGGCGACGGCCGGAGGAGCGAGGACGACGGGCACGCCCGAGGGCGCCTGCGCGCCGGTGATGCGGCTCAGCTCGACGCCGCCGGAGCGGACCCGGGTGGTCTGCGGGGTGATGCCGGCGTCGGCCATCAGCCGCGTCATCTCCCGGCGCTGATGCGGCAGGACCAGTGTGACGACGGTGCCGGACTCGCCCGCGCGGGCCGTACGGCCGCCCCGGTGCAGATAGTCCTTGTGGTCGCCGGGCGGGTCGACGTTGACGACGAGGTCGAGGTTGTCGACGTGGATGCCGCGGGCCGCGACGTTGGTCGCCACCAGCACGCTGACGTGACCGTCCTTGAACTGGGCCAGGGTCCGGTTGCGCTGGGACTGCGACTTGCCGCCGTGCAGGGAGGCCGCGCGCACCCCGACCGCCAGCAGCTTCTTGGCCAGCCGGTCCGCCGCGTGCTTGGTGTCCAGGAACATGATCACGCGCCCGTCGCGGGCGGCGATCTCCGTCGTCGTGGCGTGCTTGTCCTCGTCCTCCACGTGCAGCACATGGTGCTCCATCGTGGTGACGGCGCCCGCCGACGGGTCGACGGAGTGGACGACCGGGTCGTTCAGGTAGTTGCGCACCAGCCGGTCGACGTTGCGGTCCAGGGTCGCCGAGAACAGCATGCGCTGGCCGCCGGGACGCACCTGGTCGAGCAGTTGCGTCACCTGCGGCATGAAGCCCATGTCGGCCATCTGGTCGGCCTCGTCCAGGACCGTGACGGCGACCCGGTCGAGTCGGCAGTCGTCCCGGTCGATGAGGTCCTTGAGCCGCCCGGGCGTGGCCACGACGACCTCGGCGCCGCCGCGCAGGGCGCTCGCCTGCCGGCCGATCGACAGACCGCCGACCACTGTGGCGATCCGCAGCCGCAGCGAGCGGGCGTAGGGCGTGAGGGCGTCGGTGACCTGCTGGGCCAGCTCACGGGTGGGGACGAGGACCAGGGCCAGCGGCTGACGGGGCTCGGCCCGCTGCCCGGCGGTGCGGGCCAGCAGGGCCAGCCCGAAGGCGAGGGTCTTGCCGGAGCCCGTCCGGCCGCGGCCCAGGACGTCCCGGCCGGCCAGCGAGTTCGGCAGCGTGGCGGCCTGGATGGGGAACGGCGTGGTCACGCCCTCGGAGCCGAGGGCGGTCAGCAGCTGCTCGGGCATGTCGAGTTCGGTGAACGACTCGACGGCCGGCAGCCCCGGAGTGAGGGTGACGGGCACGGCGAACTCACCGCCGGACGCGGCGGGACGGCTCCCGCGTCCGTTCCGCCCGGCCTTGGCCGAACGGGACGGGGCGCCCTGGCGCCGGTCCGTACGGGAGCGGACGGAGCTGTTGCGGTTCATCCGTGACCTTCCTCGAAAGGGCGACACACCATGAACCGGGGCCCGCACTCAAGAGTGCGGGCCCCGGCCGTGTCGTCCGCTTGAAACAGACGTCAGACGATTCAGGCGGGGAGGATGTTCTCCGCCTGCGGGCCCTTCTGGCCCTGCGTCACGTCGAAGGTAACCTTCTGGCCTTCCTGAAGCTCACGGAAGCCGGACGTGGCGATGTTCGAGTAGTGGGCGAAAACGTCCGGGCCGCCACCCTCCTGCTCGATGAAGCCGAAGCCCTTTTCCGAGTTGAACCACTTCACGGTGCCAGATGCCATGCTGTATCTCCTTTGGGGCAATGCCCGGAGTCCACACCTTGCGGACCCGGCGTCGCAGGATCAGGAAAGCCCCAAAAACAAAAAGAGTGCCCGTCGACGTATGGTCGAAGAGCACTCAAAAGCCTCTGGTAACCGAAACTGCCACTTTTATCACGGTAGCACAGGTCGGCATGCGGAGTCTGTGTGGCGGAGCACATCGTGATCCGACCGGTGCATCGGCCGGTGCACGGACCGGCGCATCGACCCGTGCACCCACCGGTGTCGCCGGCCACGGGCGCGGCGGTCGGCAGGACGTCAACGGGAGAACCGCACCATGATCTATCACGTCGTACCGCTCGCCGAGTGGAACGCCGACCCCGACCGGCCCTACGCGCCGGTCTCCCTCGCGCAGGACGGGTTCGTGCACTGCTCGCCGGACGAGGAGACCACGCTCACGGTCGCCGGCGCGTTCTACCGCACCGCCCCGAGGCCGCTGCTGGCGCTCGTCCTGGACGAGAGTCGGCTCACCGCGCGGTGCGAGTGGGAGGCCGCCGCCCCGGCGCCGCCGCCCGGCGTGCCGGAGGACACCCTTTTCCCGCACGTGTTCGGGCCGCTCGACCGCGATGCCGTCGTCCGCGTCCTGGAGGTCCGCTGGGACGAGCACGGCCGCGCGACCGGCCTGACCGACGTCGGCTGACCGGTGCGGGAGAGCGCGCGAGCCCTCCCGCACCGCGGATCCGTCGGTCGCTCCGGACGAACCCGGCCGCCCGGCGTCGTGGGCGGCCGTCCGGCCGGAGAGCGGAGGAAGACTCAGAGGTCGAACTCGTGCGGCGGCAGGTCGAGGGTGAAGCACGCCTCGCGCACCACGGCCTGCTCGGTCTTGTCGAAGTCGCCGTCGGCGCCGCCGATCACGATGCCGATCTGGATGACGGCGCGGGCCTCGGCCGGCTTCTTCTTCGCCTTGGCGATCTCCTGGAGCACGCTCACCTTGCCGAAGTCGAAGTCGGCGGTCAGCTTGTTCAGGTTGTCGTCGAAGCGCCGCTGGAGGTCCGTGGCGTCGAAGTTCTGCAGCACCTCGTTGGTGGCGATCAGCTGCGCCACCCGACGCCGCTCGGTGGGGTCGACGGTGCCGTCCGCCGCCGCGACGAGAGCGCACATCGCCATGCTCGCGTCGCGGAAGGCGCCGCTCTTGAGGTCGTTCTTCTTCGCCACGAGCTGGGTCTGCATCGTCGACGCGGACTCCTTGAAGCGGTCCCACAGGGCCATGAGAACTCCAGACGGTCGGTTCGGTTCGGTATGCGCACCACAGGTGCGCCAACATCTACAGCAACGTAGAAACTACCGGCCGACCGGATAAGTTCCGGTGGGCTCCACGGACCTGGCCGAGCCCGCGGCAGCGAGGCGGGCGGGCTCGGCGACGGCCGGTTCAGCTCAGGCAGAGCAGGCCCAGCAGACAGACCCCGGACGGGGAGGTCGACGCCGGCGCGGGGTTCGTCTGGGACGACGAGGTGCCCGAGCCGGAGTTCGAGCCGGAGCCGGAAGCGGAACCCGTGGCCGGCTGGGAGGCCGAGTTCGACGACGAGTTCGACGTCGAGGCCGGGTCCGACGCGCCCGTGCCCCCGTTCGCGGAGGATCCGGAGGTCCCGGACGTCCCGGAGGACCCGGACGAGGTGGAGGACTGCTGCCCGGTCGAGCCGCCGGGGGCGGTGACCGCGGCGTCGTAGGACGAGGCGCCCGCGCCCGCCCCCGAGGCGGACCGGCCCGTCGTACGGGTCCGGGGCGCGGAGGCGGCGGTGTCCGGGCGGGGGTTCGCCGGCGTGTACCGCTCGCCCCCGAGCTCGGTCGCGGGCGACTGCGAGGCGAGGGTGGAGGCGGGGGGACGGTGGGCGTCGGACCGGGTCACCGTGGGGAGGGTGTGGTCGGACGTGGGTTCCTCCCCGCCCGACGTGGTGGGGAGCTCCGGCGCGGCGGCCGCCTGTGTCCGGTCGCCGCCCTGCCGGTCCAGCGCGGCGACGGTCAGCCCGCCGCCGACGAGGGCGACGGCGGTCGCGACGACGGCCCGGCGCTGGTGCTTCTTCCAGCGGGCCAGCTGACGCCGCCGGGCGGCGCGCCCGCGCGGCGCGGCCGGCGCCGGCTCCACGGAGGGCTCGTCGCCCGGCCCGGAGGACGCCACGGGCGACGCGTCGAACGACGTGTCCGACGACGCGTAGGGCGATGCGTGGGTCGACGCTGCGTAGGGGGCGGCCGCGCGCGCTGCGACAGGGGCCGGACCGCGTGAAGGCTCCGTCCACGGCGTGGGGTCCGTGTACGTGGTCGTGTACGTCGGCTGCGCGACCCGGGCCGGGACGACGCGGTCGTGGGCCGTGACCGGAGCGATGTCCGGGGCGTAGGCCCCGCATCCGGGACACACCAGGGCGCCGTTGAGATGCCGACGACACGAGGAGCAGTAGTCCATTGCGGTCTTCCTGAGTTGACGTGCCGACACCCCGTGGGGGGCCGCGACCTGGTCACGTTCGCACGTGGGATCGAACGGCCGTCACGCTAACGAGTCATTCGCAAGCTTGTGTGCAGTCTGTGTGAGGCTCCTGCACGGATCCCTTGAGGGCCCTGGGGACGCCCCCTTGTGCGTCCACCCATGTGAACAAGGATCAAGTACGCGACTCTTGACGCGTCCATATCAGCCATCTAACTTCCGGGAGAAAGCGCTTTCCAGTTCGGCCGACCCGCACTCGCCCCGTTCCTGGAGATGAACATGCAGCTGAGATCCGTCATGGCGTGCGTCAGTCTGGTGTCCGGCGCGCTCGTCGCGCTGTCCGGCCCCCCGGCACAGGCCGCCACCGCCCGCTACGAGGCGGAGGCCTCCCCGGCGGTCTGCACCGGAACCATCGACTCCGACTGGACCGGCTACTCCGGCAGCGGATTCTGCAACGGCGCCAACTCGACCGGCGGCTACGCCCAGTTCACGGTGAACGCCGCCACGGCCGGCACGGCCACCCTGAGCGTTCGGTTCGCCAACGGGGCCGCCGCGGCCCGCCCGGCCTCGCTCGTCGTCAACGGCGCCGCCGTCCAGACCCCGTCGTTCGAGGCCACCGGCGCCTGGTCGACCTGGGTCACCAAGACCCTCACGGTCGCCCTGAACGCCGGCGCCAACACGATCCGGCTCACTCCGACCACCGCCGCCGGGCTGCCCAACGTCGACTACGTCGACGCGGCGACCGCCGACGGCGGCACCACCCCGCCCGCCGGCGGCGCGATCTACGTCTCGCCGGCCGGCGTCGACGGCGCGGCCGGCACCCAGTCCGCGCCCACCACCCTGACCTCAGCGATCAGTCGCGTGTCCGCGGGCGGGACGATCTACCTGCGCGGCGGGACCTACGCCTACGGCTCGACGGTCACCGTGCCGCAGACCAGCAACGGCACGGCCGCCGCCCGCACCACCCTGTCCGCCTACCCGGGCGAGAAGCCCGTCCTCGACTTCTCGGCGCAGAGCGAGAGCGCCTCGAACCGGGGGCTTCAGCTCTTCGGCTCGTACTGGCACGTGTACGGCCTCGCCGTGCAGCACGCCGGTGACAACGGCATCTACGTGGGCGGCAGCCACAACGTCATCGAGCGCACGGTGACGGCCTACAACCGGGACACAGGACTCCAGCTCGGCCGGATCGCCTCCACCACGCCGAGCAGTCAGTGGCCGTCCGACAACCTGGTCCTGAGCGCCGAGTCGCACGACAACGCCGACTCCGACGGAGAGGACGCCGACGGTTTCGCGGCCAAGCTCACCACCGGCGCCGGCAACGTCTTCCGCTACTCCGTCTCGCACA
Source organism: Streptomyces hayashii (assembly GCF_024539815.1). Classification (GTDB taxonomy): domain Bacteria; phylum Actinomycetota; class Actinomycetes; order Streptomycetales; family Streptomycetaceae; genus Streptomyces; species Streptomyces hayashii. The sequence goes on along the minus strand of NZ_JAHHIU010000161.1, from coordinate 12,508 downwards.
ACAACATCGACGACGGCTGGGACCTCTTCACCAAGACGGACACCGGTCCGATCGGTCCCGTGACCATCGAGGACTCCCTCTCCTACGGCAACGGCACCCTCTCCGACGGCACCGTGAACTCCAACGGCGACCGCAACGGCTTCAAGCTCGGCGGCGACGACATCGCCGTGAACCACGTCGTCCGGCGCAGCATCGCCTTCCACAACGGCCACCACGGGTTCACGTACAACAGCAACCCCGGCTCCATGGCCGTGTCGAACAACCTCAGCATCGACAACGCCCAGCGCAACTACTCGTGGGACGTGGGGACTTCGGTGTTCCGCGGCAACACCTCGTGCAGGTTCGGCGTCAGCGGCTCGAACGACAAGACCGTCGGCGACGCCGACGCCACCAACCAGTTCTGGGCCGGAACGAACGGCTCCCGGTGCGCCTCCTACTCGGGCGCCCTCGGCTGGTCCTTCGCCTCGGACGGCCGTCTCGTGGTGACCCTGGGGGGCAAACAGGTGACGCTGTGACCGACGCCGCCTGCCGGCCGTGGAGCCGGCGGGCAGCCTGACGGGCGCGAAGGCCCGGGTCCCCCCGCGACCCGGGCCTTCGCCGTGGCGCGGAAGGTCTCACCGGCCCGATCGTCCCGTTCCCGCGGTCAGGCGGAGGGCGTGCCGGCCGACGGGGATGGGGCCGACGGGGATTCGGCCGACGGGGATTCGGCCGATGGGGATTCGGGCGGGGTGGAGAGGATCGCGCGGGCCTGCTCCGCCGCGCGGGCGGTGCTCTCGCTGACGAAGTCGAGGAAGCGGGCGATGTTCTCCAGGCGGGCGGCGGCGGGCGTGCCCGCGCCGAGGACGCCGACGCCCTGCCGGGCGATCGCGACGACTCGGAGCAGGGCCTCGGCGCTGGCCAGCATCGACTGGTACCAGACGTCGTCGTCGACGACATAGCGCTCGCGGCGGCGTTCGTCGCGTTCCCGGCGCACCAGACCCTGGCTCTCCAGGAACGCGATCGCCTTGGAGACGGACGCCGGGCTGACCTGGAGGCGCTGGACGAGTTCGGACGCGGTGAGGCTGCCCGAGTCGGTGAGGGTGAGGCAGGCCAGGACCCGGGCCATCATCGTGGGCGTGCCCGACCCTATGAGGACGGTGGTGAACAGCTCCTCGTACTCGCGCATGGCCTCCGGGTCGCGCCCGTGGGCCTGCGGGAGCGCCTCCGCCCCCCGGGGCGCGGCCGGCCGGCGCCGGTGGGTGCGGCGCTCGGTGGCGCGGTGGGCCAGGTCGGCGCGGTAGGAGGCGGGGCCGCCGTTGCGCATCACCTCGCGCGTGATCGTCGAGGTCGGCCGGTCGAGACGCCTGGCGATCTCGGCGTAGGCGAGGCCGTCGGCCAGGCCCAGCGCGATCTGCTGGCGTTCCTGCTGGGTGAGCCTGCCTCCCGGCATCGCGGTCTCCTTCGTGCTTCGTGCGCCGTTTCCCGCTCGGCGGTGCCGGGAGCCAGCATAGCGTTCGCTTCCATCTTATTGCAACGCTCACGGGCATTCCGTTGCGTTAAATTCAGGACCGTTGCAACGATATGTGTGCTCTGAGCTGTCAGTATGTATCTTCAGTGCAACAAAGCTATTGAGAGATCAGTGAACGCAACGTAGCTTTTGCTCTGTCGGAAACAGTCAGTCCGCACAAGGCGGTCAGCCGTCAAAGGAGAGAACGATGCAGAAGTTCGCCACCCCCGCCCCCGTGTCCGCCGTCCTCGACGTCCCCGCGGGACGCATCCGGTTCATCGCCGCCGACCGGTCCGACACCGCGGTCGAGGTCCTGCCCGCGGACGCCTCCAACGGCAGCGACGTGAAGGCGGCGGAGCGGATCGAGGTGGACTACGCCGACGGCGTCCTGCGCATCGGGGCCGCTCCGGCGAGGAGCCGGATCCTCGGCAGCTCCGGGGCCGTCGAGGTGACGGTCCAGCTGCCCGCCGGGTCGCACGTCGAGGCGAAGACCGCGAGCGGCGAGTTCCGCGGCGTCGGACGGCTCGGCGACGTCGTGTTCGACGGCGCGCAGGGCTCGGTCAAGCTCGACGAGACCGCGGGCGCCCGGCTCGCCCTCCTGGCCGGCGACGTCACGGTCGGCCGGCTGGGCGGACCCGCGGAGATCAGCACCCAGAAGGGCGACATCAGCGTCGCGGAGGCCGTGCGCGGCACGGTCACGCTGCGCACCGAGGCGGGCGGGATCTCCGTCGGCGCCGCCCGCGGGGTCTCCGCCTCCCTGGACGCCGGCACCGGCTTCGGCCGCGTCCACAACGCGCTGCGGAACGCCGACGGCGCGGCCGCCCTGAACATCCACGCGACCACCGCCTACGGCGACATCACCGCCCGCAGCCTCTGAGCCCCGCAGCCTCCGAGCCCCTGACCCGCTGCCTGCACCCGCAGCCCCTGAAGGAGAACCCTCATGACCGACCTGGCCATCGCGGCGAACGGGCTGCGCAAGTCCTACGGTGACAAGACCGTGCTCGACGGCGTCGACCTGGCCGTCGCCGAAGGGACGGTCTTCGCCCTGCTGGGCCCGAACGGGGCCGGCAAGACCACCGCCGTCAAGATCCTCTCCACGCTCGTCTCCCCCGACCCCGCCTCCGGCGAGATCCGCGTCGGCGGTCACGACCTCGCCGCCGATCCCCAGGCGGTCCGCGCCGCGATCGGCGTCACCGGGCAGTTCTCCGCCGTCGACGGGCTGATCACCGGCGAGGAGAACATGCTCCTCATGGCGGACCTGCACCACCTCTCCAGGAGCGAGGGGCGGCGGGTGACCGCCGGGCTGCTGGAGCGCTTCGACCTGGTGGAGGCCGCGAAGAAGCCCGCCTCGACCTACTCCGGCGGAATGAAGCGCCGCCTCGACATCGCCATGACCCTGGTCGGCGGCCCCCGGATCATCTTCCTCGACGAGCCCACCACGGGCCTGGACCCGCGCTCCCGCCACACCATGTGGCAGATCATCCGCGAGCTGGTCACGGGCGGCGTCACCGTCTTCCTCACCACCCAGTACCTGGAGGAGGCCGACCAGCTCGCCGACCGGATCGCGGTCCTCGACGGCGGCAGGATCGCCGCCGAGGGCACCGCCGAGGAGCTCAAGCGGCTGATCCCCGGCGGACACGTGCGGCTCCGCTTCTCCGACCCGGCCGCGTACGGGAGCGCCGTCTCCGCCCTGGGCCAGGTCACCAGGGACGACGAGGCGCTCGCCTTGCAGATCCCCAACGACGGCAGCCAGCGCGACCTGCGCTCCGTCCTCGACCGGCTGGACCGCGCCGGCATCGAGGCCGACGAGCTGACCGTGCACACCCCCGACCTCGACGACGTGTTCTTCGCCCTGACCGGCGGCGCCGCCCTTCCCCACCAGTCCAAGGAGTCCGTCCGATGAGCACCCTCCCGGCCCCCGCCCGCCCGACCCGGCTCTCCCTCGCCGTGCGCGACTCGCGGACGATGCTGCGCCGCAACCTGCTGCACGCGCGGCGCTATCCGTCCCTCACGCTGAACCTGCTGCTCACGCCCGTCATGCTGCTGCTGCTCTTCGTCTACATCTTCGGCGGCGTGATGAGCGCGGGCATCGGCGGAGCCGACCGCTCCGACTACATCGCGTACATCGTCCCGGGCATCCTGATGATGACCGTCGGCGGCACCGTGATCGGGACCGCGGTGTCCGTCGCCACAGACATGAACGAGGGCGTCATCGCCCGCTTCCGCACGATGGCGATCCACCGCGGGTCGGTGCTCGTCGGGCACGTCGTCGGCAGCGTGCTCCAGTGCGTGGCCGGCGTGGCCGTGGTCGGCGCCGTGGCCGTCGCCATCGGCTTCCGCTCCACCGACGCCACGGCCCTGGAGTGGCTGGCCGCGTTCGGACTGCTCACGATGTTCGCCCTGGCGCTCACCTGGATCGCGGTCGGCATGGGCCTGGCCAGCCCGAACGCCGAGGCGGCCGCCAACAGCGCCCAGCCGCTGATTCTGCTGCCGCTCATCTCCAGCGCCTTCATCCCGGCCGACTCGATGCCGGGCTGGTTCCGGCCGATCGCCGAGTACCAGCCCTTCACGCCCGCCATCGAGACCCTGCGGGGCCTGCTGCTCGGCACCGGGATCGGTCACAACGGATGGCTCGCGGTCGCGTGGTGCGTCGGCCTGACGGCGCTCGGCTACCGCTGGTCCACGGCGCAGTTCAGCCGCGACCCGAAGTGACCGCAGGGCCCGCGACGATCGGCCGCAGGGCGGCGTGCTCCGACACCGGGTCGGCGTGCGCCGCCTTCCGGCGTTCCGGGCCGCGGTCCTACCGGCTCCCGCCGTCGGAGGGGGCGGTCGGGCCGGTCAGGGTGGTCAGCTCCGCGGCGAAGAGGTGCGCGGGGTCGAAGCCCATGTTCGTGAAGTGTCCCGCGAGTTCCAGGGACAGGACGCCGTGCAGCCGGGTCCAGAAGGCCAGGGCCCGGCGCAGGGCGGCGGGCGGGGCGGGGTGGCCGTCCGCCCACTCCCGGCCCAGGCCTTCGAGCCCTGCGGCGAACGGGGTCGCCGGGCCGTCGGACGGAGCTTCGGCGCTCGCGTCGAGCAGGCTCGTCATGATCTCCGACGCGAGCGCGGTGACGTCGTCGGGCGCGTGATAGCCCGGGACCGGCGTGCCGTAGACGAGGAAGTACCGCTGGGGGTCGGCCAGGGCCCAGGCGCGCAGCGTGTGCGCCAGTCCCGCGAGGCCGGTCCCGGCGGCCGCGCTCGCGCGGAAGGCGTCGGCGAGGCTGCGGTACGCGTCCCTGACGAGCTCGGTGATCAGCTCGTCCCGACCCGCGAAGTACCGGTACAGCGCGGGCCCGCTCAGCCCCATCTGCTTGGCGATCGCGTTGAGGGAGAGCGCGGACGCCCCCGCCGTGGCGATCTGCTCCCACGCCCGCTGCTTGACCTCCGCGCGGACCTGGGCGCGGTAGCGCTCTCGCGGGGTGGACGTACCCGTCTCCGCCATGGCCTGCCGCCTTCCCCTCATCGACAGTTAGAGGCTATCACGAAGGTTATTGACAGTGACTCCGGTGATGCGTTAGAACTTCTAACGAACGCAAGCGCGGCTAACGCGCCGCGCCGATCACGAACCCCCGGGAGGCCGTCATGAACACCGCCGAAGAACTCGTCGAGATCGTCCTGCCGGGCAAGGTCGAGCCCGAGGGGCTGCGGGTCCGGTACGGGACCGTCCCCACCCCGGGCCCCGGTCAGGTCCTGATCCGGATGGAGGCGACCGGGGTCTCCTTCGCCGAGCAGCAGATGCGCCGCGGCCGGTACTACGACCAGCCGCCGTTCCCCTTCGTGCCCGGCTACGACCTGGTCGGCACGGTGCTGGCGACCGGCGAGGGCGTCGCCGCCGACCTGGCCGACGCCAGGGTGGCGGCCCTGGTGAAGGTCGGCGCCTGGGCCAGCCATGTGCTCGTCGACGCGGCCGACGCCGTTGCGGTGCCCGACGGGATCGACCCGGCCGAGGCGGAGACGCTGGTCGTCAACGGCATCACCGCCTGGCAGATGCTGCACCGCAGGGCGCGGGTCCGCTCAGGGCAGACCGTCCTGGTTCACGGCGCCAACGGCGGCGTGGGGTCGATCCTCGTCCAGCTCGCCCGGGCGGCCGGCGTGCGGGTGATCGGCACGGCGTCGGCCCGCCACCACGACGCGCTGCGCGAGCAGGGGATCACCCCCGTCGACCACCGCGCCGGGGACGTCGCCGCCCGCGTCCGCGAACTCGCCCCCGGGGGCGTGGACGCCGTCTTCGACCACGTCGGCGGCCGGGGCATCGTCGACTCCTGGAAGCTGCTCGCGCCCGGCGGCACGCTCGTCTCGTACGGCACCGCCTCCACGCGGGACGACGAGGGCTCCCAGCAGTGGCCCGTGCTCAAGCTGATCGGCCGGCTGTGGCTGTGGAACGCGCTGCCCAACCGCCGCCGCGCCTTCTTCTTCAACGTCTGGGCGGGCCGCGCCCTGTCCGAGAACCGATTCCGGGCCCGGCTGCGCGCGGACCTCGCCGAGCTCTTCGCGGCCCTGAAGCGGGGCGACGTCACTCCCAGGATCGCGGCCCGCTACCCGCTGGCCGACGTCGCCGAGGCCCTGCGCCTGGCCGAGTCCGGCACGGTCGCGGGCAAGGTCGTCCTCAACCCGTAGTCCGGCCTCGCAGCGCACACCCCGGCCGGCCTGGAGCCGGGCTTCGAGGACCGCTGCGAGGGCCGCTGTCGCCGTGGGGACCCTGAAGACCGCCGCCGGACACGCGCGAGGACACGCGTGCGGCGAACGGCGGGCGTCCCGCGCCCCGGTCAGCTCGGGAACATTCCGGCGGTGGCGTTGACCCAGGTGCCCGTGACGGCGACCCCGGCGTCGGAGGCGAGGAACGTCGCCAGCGCGGCGATGTCCGCGATCCGCGGCGAGCGCTTCGTCATCCGCATACCGTCCAGGTGGGCCCGGATGCCCTGCACGGCGGCCTCGTCCTGGGCAGGCGCGCCCGCGGCCGTCAGCTTCTCGGGGGTGAGGGTGTCGACGACGCCGGCGGTCCAGATCCCGCAGACCCGGACCCCGGCCGGTCCGACCTCCTGGGCGAACTGGCGGATCAGCGCGTCCATCGCGCCGTCGGCCGCGCCGGTTCCGCCCAGCATCGGGGTGCCGTTGGCCGACCCGCTGTTCAGGGAGAGGATCACGCCCGACCCCTGCGCGGTCATCCGGCGGGCCGCGGCCCGCGCGGTGACGAACTGGCAGGCGATGCCCTGCACGACCGGCCGGGTGTAGTCCTCGACCGACATCTCGGTCAGCGGCACGCCCTGGAGGTCCCCGCGCGGCACGAGGTTGAAGGAGACGTCGAAGCGGCCGGTCCGTTCGACGACGGACGTCGCGTGGGCCTCGACCGCCTGCTCGTCCCGTGCGTCCAGCACGTCGTACTCCGCGCCGGTCTCGGCGGCCGCCTTGCGCAGCGTCTCCTCCGTGCGGCCGACGAGGAACACCCGCGCCCCCGCCTCCACATAGGCCTTCGCCACTCCCGCGCCGAGCGATCCCGCTCCGCCGTAGACGACCGCGACCTTGTTCTCCAGGCTCTTGACCATGTTCATCCGCTCCTCGGACCGGGGCGCCGTGTGCGCCCGTCACCCGTAGGACGCGGCTGCCGGGAAAACTCATCGGCCGGCCCGGGATTCAGAGCGTCATGGGGAGCCCGAACGCGGGGAACAGATGCGGTTCGAAGGTGGTGATCTCGGCGATCCGGCCCTCCCGTGTCCGCAGGACGTCGATGAGCTGGGCCCGGAACACGCTGGTCCCGGGCCGCCGCAGGTAACCGGCCACCCCCGGCTGCCCGTTGGCCCGGACGGGCATGAGCCGCCAGTGCCCGAAGAACGCCGGCGACGCGGGGTCGATGTTGGGCCGCACGAACGCGAACAGCGCGTCACGCGAGGTGAACCAGAACGGGTTCGGGGGCATGGTCAGGACCGCGTCCTCCCGGACGAGGTCGACCATGGCGTCGAAGTCGGCCCGGGCGACGGCGTCCACGTACCGCTGGACCAGTTTCAGGTCCTCGGCGCTGGGCGTCGCGGCCGACCAGTCCTCGCGCCGCCCCGGCAGCGCCTCCCGCAGCGCCGAACGGCCGCGCTGCACGGCGCTGTTCGCCGAGGCCAGGGTGGAGCCCAGCAGGTCCGCGGTCTCCTGGGCCGACCAGCCCGCGACGTCACGCAGGATCACCGCCGCACGCTGGCGTGGCGGAAGCAGCTGAACGGCGGTCAGGAAGACCAGTTCCAGGGTCTCGCCGGCCACGGCCTCCTCGTCGGGGCGGAGCTGCGGCGCGGGCGTCTCGGGCAGCTGGTCGTCGGGGAACGGCTGGAGCCAGGGCAGCCGCGGGGGCGGCGGTCCGTCTCCGGAGTCCAGGCCCGGCACGGGCTCGTAGGGCGCCGGCCGACGGTTGTGCCTGCGCAGGAAGTCGAGGCAGACATGGGTGGCGATCCGGTAGAGCCAGGCCCGGACGTTGGCCACGTCCTCCAGGGTGTCCCGCGCTCGCCAGGCCCGCAGGAACGTCTCCTGCGTGAGGTCCTCGGCCTCGTCGTAGGACCCGAGCAGCCGGTAGCAGTGCACCCGCAGCTCACGTCGGCGCCCCTCCACGAGGGAGGTGAAGGCGTCCTCACCGGACGGCGTCCCCCGCGAACCGGGAGGCGTCCGAGGGGAATTCGTCACGGCGTCCGGCGTGACGTTTTCCGGGGGACGTTCCGCGAGCGACTCGTCCCCCGGGCGCGCCTCACCCGCACCCGCCTGCCGAGCCTCGCTCTCCTCGCGTCCCTGACGCGCCTCGCGGGCGAGGCGGCGCAGCTGCGCGAACCGGGTCGACAGTGCCTCGACGTCGGCGTGGAAGGCGAGCTCCGGTCGGAGCCGCAGCCGCACGAGCCGGTCCCCGATGTCGGAGACCAGCTCCTTGACGGGTGTTCCGTCCGGCCGCCGGCGCTCCCGGTAGGCGCGCTGACGGCACGCCTGCGAACAGTACGAGGCGACCCGGCCGGGGCCGCCCGCGCTCTCGATCGGGCTCCCGCAGGCCTGGCAACTCGCTGTCATGGCCCCACGCTAGAGCCTGTCCGGGGGCGCGCCGGGGGGTTCGGCCGTTTTGCCGCCGTCCACCCGCCCGCCGTCCGCCCGCCCGCCGTCCGTCCGCCGTGCGGCGCTCTCGCCGTGCGGCCCGGGGCGGCGGGGGCGCGTCACGCGTCAGACGGGCTGCGACCCGGGGACGTCACGCAGACGGACCCGGTCCGTGTACGCGGGGGTGTCCCGGAAGACGGTGAGCCGGGCGCGGCTGACGGCGCCCGTGCACTGGTCGTCCCCGTCGCACAGGATCAGGTACTCGACTCCCGCGCCGGCCATCAGGGAGAGGGCCACCTCGACGGTCATGTCGTCGAGGACCCGGGGCCCGGACGGCTCCATGCCGTGGACCCTGGTCGCGAGAGCGGAGTCCGCCCGGTGCTGTCGCGTGCGAACCGGTGTCAAAGATGCCTCCTGGCGAAGTGGACGAAACGGCCGTCCCCACCGCCGCGCACACGGCGCGGCGGTGGGGACGGGGTGACGGGGGTGCCGGTGTATCAGGCCGCCGGGTCGGCGACGGGACGCCGTCGGCCACCGCGCTGCGCCGAATCCCGGTCGGGCCGGCCCGTGCCGCGCCGGCCCCGGTACCCCGGGGAGGACGACGAGGACGACGAGGGCCCGGTGCGGCGGGGCCGCTTCGCGGCCGGCGGCGCGGTGATGACGACCGGGACGCCGGACGGCGCCTGGGCGCCGGTGATGCGGTTCAGCTCGGCCTCGCCCGAACGCACCGGAGTGACCTGGGGGGAGATGCCTGCCGTGGCCATCAGCCGGGTCATGCCGCGCCGCTGGGCGGGGGTCACCAGGGTGACCACGCTGCCGGACTCGCCGGCGCGGGCGGTGCGGCCGCCGCGGTGCAGGTAGTCCTTGTGGTCGCTGGGCGGGTCCACGTTGACCACCAGGTCGAGGTTGTCGACGTGGATGCCGCGCGCGGCGACGTTGGTCGCCACCAGCACGGTGACGTGCCCGGTCTTGAACTGCGCGAGGGTGCGGGTGCGCTGCGGCTGGGACTTGCCGCCGTGCAGGGCCGCCGCGCGCACGCCGTTGTTCAGCAGGTGCGTGGTCAGCCGGTCCACCGCGTGCTTGGTGTCCAGGAACATGATCACCCGGCCGTCGCGCGCCGCGATCTCGGTGGTGGTGCGGTGCTTGTCCGCGTCGTGCACATGGAGCACGTGGTGCTCCATCGTGGTGACCGCGCCCGCCGACGGGTCGACGGAGTGCACGACCGGGTCGCTGAGGTAGCGGCGGACGAGCAGGTCGACGTTGCGGTCCAGGGTGGCGGAGAACAGCATCCGCTGGCCCTCGGGGCGCACCTGGTCGAGCAGCGCGGTGACCTGGGGCATGAAGCCCATGTCGGCCATCTGGTCGGCCTCGTCCAGGACGGTGACGGCGACGTCGTCCAGCGCGCAGTCGCCGCGGTCGATGAGGTCCTTGAGCCGTCCCGGCGTCGCGACGACGATCTCGGACCCGTTGCGCAGCGCACTGGCCTGCCGGCCGATCGGCATACCGCCGACCACGGTGGCCAGCCGCAGCCGCAGGGAGCGGGCGTACGGGGTCAGCGCGTCGGTGACCTGCTGGGCGAGCTCGCGGGTGGGCACGAGGACGAGCGCGAGGGGCCGCCGGGGCTCGGCGCGCCGGCCTTCCGTGCGGGCCAGTGCCGCGAGGCCGAAGGCGAGGGTCTTGCCCGAGCCGGTGCGGCCGCGGCCGAGCACGTCACGGCCGGCCAGCGAGTTCGGCAGCGTCGCGGCCTGGATCGGGAACGGCACGGTCACGCCCTGCTGACCGAGCGCGGCCAGCAGCGGGGCCGGCAGGTCGAGGTCGGCGAACGCCTCGACGGCGGGCAGCGACGGGGTGACCGTCTTCGGCAGGGCGAATTCGCCCTGCGGAGCGGACGGTCGGCGGCTGGGACCGGAGGAGCGGCGAGCGCCGCCGAAACGGCTGCCGGCCGAGCTTCCGAAACGGTCATAAGTGCGAGTTTTCTGCGCACGGTTCATGAAGAAACCTTCCTTGATACGGGCGCGTGCCAAGGAATTCCGCAGCGGGATGAACAGCGCAGAAAATCGCGGGAACGAGCCGAAAAACGGGGCCGGAGTACCGGCGGACGGGGAGGAAAGCACCCGGAAATGCAGCAAGCCGGGGCCCGCACCCCCAAGGTGCGGGCCCCAGCTGCAAGAAGTATGCGTCAGCGCCTGTGTCAGGCGGGGACGATGTTCTCGGCCGTCGGGCCCTTCTGGCCCTGCGCGATGTCGAACGACACCTTCTGGCCTTCCTGGAGCTCACGGAAGCCCTGGGCAGCGATGTTCGAGTAGTGGGCGAAGACGTCGGCGCCGCCGCCGTCCTGCTCGATGAAGCCGAAGCCCTTTTCCGCGTTGAACCACTTCACGGTGCCGGTAGCCATAACTATCTCCTTCGGGACGGTGCTCGGAGTTCCGCCCTGTGCGGACTCCGGTCGCCGTGATGATCAACCCGTCGGAAAACCTCAAGGCAACCACAACTGCAACTGAGCTCGACACTAGCACGGCGTCATTCTGCTCGTGCGGAAAATAATTCCGACCCAGTTCCGGTCCGGGGAATAACCGTCGCGCGCGAAGACTATTTCTCCTGTCGCGGCCGTAGATATTCCCCCGTCACGGATGCGGTGTCACCGCGGACCGCTCCCGTTGCGGAGCTGTGACCTGCCCCGATGCGCTGTCCTGGCCGGTGTCGCCCGCCGGGGCGCGGGCGTCGGCGAGCGACGCCGCGTCCGGCGCCGAGACGAACGACACATCACCCGGCCGTGGCGGTTCCCGCGCGCGGATCCGCAGGCCAGAGCGTGGAACCTCGGACATCAGTTCGGCGTCAAGCAAGTCGAACAGGCTGGCGTACGGACGACTCGGGGTGGCGCACGGTGGACAGGCGGATCAAGACGGCAGCGGCGGCCTGTCTCCTTCTCGCGGCGGGACTGGCCACGGGCTGCACGGTCCAGTCCTCCTCGGCCTCCGACTCCGGCTCGGCCGCCCCGGACCGCTCCTCGTCGCCCACCCGGGCCGCGCGGGGCGAGGCCGGTGCGGCGGTACGGGAGGCCGTCCGGGCGGCGTACCGCAAGTGGGGTCTCAAGCCGCTCGCCGCACCGCCCGCCCCTCCCGCCACCAAGCCCGCGGGGCGCAAGGCCGCCGGCGGCGGGGTGCCGGTGATCAGCGAGATACCCACCACGCAGAAGATCGTCTTCCTCACGTTCGACGACGGCGCCGAGAAGGACCCGCAGTTCGTGACGATGATGCGCGAGCTGAAGATCCCCTTCACGATGTTCCTGACGGACGCCGCCATCAGCGCCGACTACGGCTACTTCAAGCCGCTCCAGGCACTCGGCGCCGACGTGCAGAACCACACCCTGACGCACCCGAACATGCGCACCCTGAGCGCGGCCGCCCAGAAGCGGGAGATCTGCGGCCAGCAGCAGAAGCTCAAGGAGCACTACGGCACCGCGCCCCGGCTGTTCCGTCCGCCGTACGGCAACTACAACGAGGACACCCGGGCGGCCGCCGCCTCCTGCGGCATCGAGAGCATCGTCCTGTGGCGCGAGTCCATGCAGATCAAGAACATGCAGTACCAGCGCGGCGACAAGAAGCTCCACCCGGGCGACATCATCCTGGCCCACTTCCGCGGCCCCTCCGAGCTCAAGGGCACGACGATGACGGAGATGACGGCCAACCTCCTGCGTCACATCCAGGAGCAGGGCTACACGGTCGCCCGCCTGGGGGACTACCTGTAGCCCGGCGGGCCCCCGGCTACCGGCTACCGGCTACCGGCTACCGGTCGTGGTGGCGTGGGGCGGCGGTGTCGGAGACGTGCGGGTAGAGGGGCCGAAGCCGCTCCCAGTGGGCGCTGAGATGCCGCTCGGCGTCGCACAGCGCCCCCCGGCCGCCGACGTCCGGAACGACCGGACGCCCGAGCCCGCCC
>NZ_JAHHIU010000160.1 GCF_024539815.1 Streptomyces hayashii | reverse complement strand
GGCATGGTGCTGGTGGATCTCCTTCGCCAGGACCGTAACCCTGGCATCAGGGACTCCACAAATCTCAGTGCAGCTCATGCATCCCCTTCATGACCTACGGCTTCGCTCTTGAAGACCGGGTCCGTCTGGCACCAGAAGCTCGCGTGGTCGAAGTTGTCCCGGCCTGGGAGGCCAGCACGTCGTATACGGTGATGGGCCGGTCGTCGCAAGTAGCTGATCCCTCGGCTTTGCCGCTTCCACGTGCGCGACCGCCGCAAGTCTGTACGATCGCAGGCGCGTTTCTCTCGGTGGGGCGTTCATTGTGGCCGGAGACGCCATGGGGATAGAGCACGCAAAGGCCCGAGGAGGAGGCGGCCCCAGCATGTTGATCTGTCCGCCGACCACGACAAGAAAGGCGTAACGATGCCTGAGAACGCCAGTGAGGGAGCGGGCCCGCGCGAGGACGTGATGCAGGCACGGCAGATCAGCGAAGCGTGGCAGCGGATCGAGACGTGGCTCGCCCGCCATGCCCCCGCGACACACGACGCGCTCAGGCCGGGCGCGTCAGAGGACGAGATTGCGGCCCTGGAGGAATCCATCGGCGTGCGGGCCCCCGCAGAGCTGCGGGCGCTGTGGCGCCTGTGCGCAGGGAGCTGGGATGTTCCGGCGGCCGGTCTGATCCCTGATCAGGGTTGGGCGTTGCTGGACCTTGAGGCGGTGGCGCGGTCGTATCAGTGGCACATGGACAACCAGCGCAGGCAGGCCCGTCGCGATCCGGAGACGCTGGTCTGGAGGCCGTCATGGCTGCCGTTTTGCGCGTGGAGTGTCACCGACCTGAGTTTCGGCAGGTTCCTCGACGCAGAGACGGGTGAGACCGGCGGATGGGATGACACGGCTGTACGCACGGTCGAGGACACGTCTCTGACCATGCTTCTCGAAGAGGTCGCGGACAGGCTGGAGTACCCGACTCTGGCCGCCGGCTACAAGCCGGGTCTGATCCGCGAAGCCCTGGTATGGGGGCCGCCGGACAGCGAGGAGGCGGCGGCCGTGTGGGAGCCGTGGAACGGATAGGACCGCAACGGCCCAGGAGGGCCGGACATGCATCCGGCCCTCCTGGGTTTTCCTGACTGAGGCTAGAACCGGCTGCGCCAGCTGCAGGTGGTGTTGGCGTTCGCGCAGTGCTCGAATCCTGGGTTGGAGACGAAGAAACCGTCGCCGTCGAGCAGGCGCCAGGTCGCGGGGTTCAGGTCGCTGAACGCGCCCTGGTTCTGGCCTGAGTTGATGCCGGCACGTCCGCACCGCTCCGTTCCAGCGGGGCCGTTGGTGGCAGTCCGGGTGTCGGCGAGGATCCCGAAGGTGGCGGCGGGGGTGGCCATCTTCTCCGTGAAGAGCTGAGCGCACTTGCTGCCGTCGCTCACCTGGTTGACGCCGCCGGGGAAGCCGCCGCTCTCGTGGCTGGACGCCATGGCGTACTCGTCGCAGTCGGTCGACCCCACCGACGCGTCAGCCGGGTGCGGGATGAACTTGGTGGTTCCGCTCCCGCAGATCTTGTTACGGCTGTTGGTGCTCGTCCACGGGCCGCCGGTGGTGGGGTTGGTGACGGTGGTGTCCGGGCCGAGGTAGTGAAGAAGCGAGTCCCACTTCTTCGATCCGGCATGGTCGGGCATCTTCTCCTGCATCAGCCAGTAGTAGGCCCCGGCCGCCGGGTAGGCGTTGGTGTCCACGGTGTAGGTCGGCTTGAAGAACGGCAGCACGCAGCCGGGCGCGGGCACGGCGAGAATGTTGTCGCAGCGCGGGGCGAGTTCCCGCACGCTGTCGATACCGCTGCTGCCGAAGTCGGCGGTGGCCTTCAGGGAGTTGCTCGCGTCCACGCTCGCGGTGATCGACCAGCCAAGGTTTATCTGTTCCTTGCCGGTGCCGGTCCACCGGGTTACCACGGTTCCCCAACGGCCGTAGTAGCCGCCTGTGGGGTCGTAGGTCCAGTGCGCGCCGCTGGTCGGGTTGGCGCCGTCATCCAGCCACTGGATGGGAGCGACGTCGCAGGCGGCACACGATGAGTCGATGTTCCACTTCATCGAGACGCCCTCGAGAGCGGGGTCGATGTAGGTGGGGATGATGACGATCTGTTGGTCGAATTCCCCGAAGTCGCTGCCGCTCTCCGACTTGTTGCGGTAGGTCTTCATGCGTTGCTCGAACTTGAAGGTGGCGCGTCCGATCGCCGGCTTTTCCGGGTCGGAGTCGAAGAACCACAGCTCTCCCTCCCCGAGATCCTTCAGACAGGCTTCGGTGCGGTTCATGTAGTCCAGGCCGTCAGTGGCGGCGGTGCACCAGTCGACCAGGTCGACCGCGTCGTTTCCGCCCGGGGTCGGGTCGAGGGCGGCGCGGTTGAGGCTCTGGGGAGCCTCCTTGGTCTTGCCGGGCTCGGGGCCGTTCTTCTTGCTCTTGTCCGGCTTCGTCATGGTGAAGCAGACGCGCCGATCCTGCTGGTCTGTCGTGGAGCAGTTCTTCTTGTCGAAGTCGCCCAGGGTGGGCGCCGGCGACGACAACGGGGCGGATGACGTGGCGGAGCCGCCGGGATCGGTCCGGGTGAACTCGACGATCTTCTGTTCGGCCTGGTCGATCGTCGATTCCGCCTGCTGCGGCGCGGGAAACGTCACGTACGGGTCGATGCGGAACTTCGCCCAGGGTGACCAGGTCGTCTCGTACAGGCTGCCGTCGAAGGCCGACGTGTGGACGAGGTAGTTGAGGCCAGGCTTCAGCTTGCCGTAGGCGACCTTGAACTGAGCGGTCGCCCCTGAGGCGACGTAGCCGGACACTCCCACTCCGTACGAGTTGGAGTCGTCGATGTTGACCTGGGCCTTCGGTGTGCCGTCCGCATTGGCCGTGTAGACCTCGAACGTGACCGTGGATTTGTCGCCGTCCGCGTCGGTGACCGTGTTCTTCAATACGACATCGGGGCTGATGACCTTCCAGGTGTCACCGCTCTTCTTGAACTGCGGACCGGCGGACGGGTTCTTGCCGGAGACGGGACGCGAACCCGCTGCGGGAGAGGTGACTTCCGGACCGGCCGCCGGGCGCGTTGACGGCGCCGCATAGGGGTCGGGCTGGGCGGTGGTGGCGGCTGCCGCGGGCACGGCGGAGACCATCAGCAGGCAGGCCCCCAGAGCGACCCCCGTCTGTACGCCTGATCTCGATAAGCGCTGGTAGACAGACACGAAGCGCTGCATCCTTCCTCTAGTTGAGTCAAACACTCGTTCGAATGAACGCGAAGGACGATACGCCTGGGGGAGGGGCGAAGTAAGGGCGCTTTAAAGACAGATGGTCATAGTCGAACTCGTCGCTAGGATCGGGATCCGTTGATCTTGCTCGGGTGTCCGCAAGCGCGGATCGGGGAGCCTCTCCGGGTGGCACCTCCACCAGCCACAAGGGCGACGATGTCCGGCCTGCATCGTCTGACATGGTGTCGCTTGCACGGACCCGATCGGACGCACCCAGGCCCCTCCAGGTGCAAGCGGGTCACGGTCGCCCTTGTTGGAGACCAGGATGTGACCGGTCCGCCGCGTGGGCTCCAAGTCATGCCGCCCGAACTGCTCGGCGAACTCCCGCACAGCGGCGGCTATTTCCGCGACAGCCGTCCTCATCGAGGAAATGAGCTGACCTGGATGACCACGGACAGGGTGATCAGGGCGAACAGGGCGCCCCTCAGGCCGAGCAGAAGTTCGGTGCGAGAGCAGATGGCCAGGCCCGCCAGGGCGCCACCGAGGGCGAGCGAGCCGGTGTCACCCAGGAACTTGGCGGGTGAGGTGTTCCACCACAGAAACCCGAAGCACGCGGCCCGTGAGGGTGGAGGCGATGACGGCTTGGTCGAGTGGGGCGCGGACCTCCATACAGGAGGCGGGGTGAATCATCGTCATCGCGTTGGCCCACGACTTCTGGACCTGCCCGGCTCGTGACACAGCCGGTCGCTCTGCTGATCACGGTGGGGGACAATCCGGAACGGCTGGACATCGAGGCGTCCTTCGCCGCGCTGTAGGGGGTCAGTCCCGTCGAGCGTTCCTCGGGACGCCGGGCAGTTCCGTCGTCTCAACCGTGGGGGCGACCGTCAGGCCAACGCCGCGCTCCACCCCATCGTATTCACTCGTCTTCGGGTCGACCCGCGCACTCAGGGCTACTACGAGCGCCACATCAAGGAGGCAAGACCCGGCGCGAAATCGTCCGTTGCCTCAAAGGCTACGCGGCCCGGGAGGTCTTCCACCTGGTCAAACAGATACAGCTAGGCCCCCGCTCATAGGGGCTGTGTGACACGTGAGGACCCTCGTCGGGTTGCTCCGGGGGGCCTGTGTAGACGGGAACCTGATACGGCGACGCCCCGTCGGCCTGCTGCGGCGGGGCGTCGGCGTGCAAATACTCCGTTGATGTTACGGGCGTCAGGCACTCAGGCCGGGCGGGTGTCAGTCCGAGAAGTCGAGGCTCTCCTGCCCAGGGCCGGGGGTGCGTCGAGACTTCCGCGGCGCACCTGGTCAGACCTGTGCCGTCGTAACCTCCATTATTAGGGGCAGTCGTGAGACGTGGTCGGGCCGGCAGGCGAGGCCGGCGCCCGCCCCGCCCCGCGCCGGCCAGCGCCAGCCCCGCTCGCTCACCAGGGTGCCCCGGGCTGGTCCTTGGCCCACCACAGGAATGCGGCGGAGTGCTGCTGGTTGGCGAATCCCTCGCCGACGAGTTCGCGCAGGAGGCCGTTGCTCCAGAAAACGAGCCGGCCGAGCGTCCAGTTCACCGACTCCGGCGCCGGCAGATCCAGCCCGTAGACCATCCGCGCGATCTCGCGCTTGCCGCCCGCCTCCGTCGTGTACTTGAGGACGGACAGGAACCTGTCCGGCTCCATGACGCAGAGAACCTTTGTGAGGAGGGCTTCCTTGAAGCCCGTCATGGCGAACGAGCAGGTACTGTCGAGGAGTTGCTGCAGCCGGTCCTCGGGCGGTACGTCGTCGGGGCCGTAGAGAAGGTACTCGATCGTCCGGCGGGTCGACTCCGCGGCATCGGCGTCCCCCATGGCGTTCCAGGCGGCGTTGAACATGGACTGGTTGCCGGGGTGGGCTCCGACGTCGGAGTTGGCGAAGTCCTTGAGTGCCTTGGGGTCGCCGGTGCGCAGTCCCTCGCGCGAGAAGATCTGCTGATATTTCTCCCAGTAGGCCGCCACCTCGGGCTCGAGGCCCGGTCTGGTGGCGAGGAACTGCGCCTTGAGCCGGTTCGCGCGTTCCAGTACGCCGGGCTCGACGTCCCCGGACTTCGGAAATCGGGCCTTGAGCTCACTGATGGAGCGGGAGGGCTGCTTCTTCGGGTCGGTCGGTTCCCCGTGCTCCCATGCGAAGCCGCACCGGTGCCGGACGCGCCGACGCCCGCCCTCCAGGTTCTGTACCACCTCGATGTCCTCGTCGTCGCTGCACAACGGGCACATGGCCAACCCCATGGTGATCCCCTCCGGCCGTCGTAAGGCGTCGCGTGCGACCGCCCGGCGCGGGCTCGGCCGCTCGTTCAGCCCGCGCGACGCCACCGGTAGTCGTTGCCCGCACCGTACCGGCACTGCATACGGGTTCCGGCACCGGTGTAGCCGTACGCTCCGGGATCACCGCACCACGAACCAGGATGCACCCCTTGCCCGGAGTCGCTGTCCCGGGCTTCGGGGGCGGCGGTCTCGGATCCATCGCCGTACCGGTCGGTTGCCGTGGCTTGGGACTCGAGTGCGCCCGTTAGGCAGCCGTCGTCGGGGCTCGCTATTTCCATGGTGACCAGCCAGCCCGGCTCGTCGAAGGTGCCGCTGGTCAAATTCGCGGTGCACACCGTCCACTCGTCGCGCTGCGGATCGCCGCTGTATGCGAACGTCAGTGGAAGTCCGGTCCCATGCTCCAGGACGCTGATCTCGCCGCCGCCCGACCTGTCCTCCATGACATTTCGGGCCTCACCCCATGTGCCGCCTTCGAGGCTGGACAACGAGAACGCATTGCGAAGCGGGCTTTTCGAGGGGGCGGACGAACTCGCTGTGGTCTCCGCCGACGACTGTGCGCTTTCCGCTCCGCTGATGGACACGATCGCCAGTGCCCCGAGGGCGAGTACGAGAACCGTAGCGAGCAGGGTCTGCAGCAGAGCACTGTCACGAAGTGACCCGAGGGCCCGGTGTGTCGGCACGGCCGACCAGGGTTTGCCGGCCTGGCCGGCTCTGCCCGATGCGGAGCCTTTCCCGGCATGGGCTTCGGGCTTTCCGCGGCCGACCGGACGGGCGCGGTGGAGCTGTCCGCGGTCCTGTTCGTTTTGCCGTTGCCTGTCCGGCTCCCGGTCCTCGGGAGTGCGCCACCGTTGACTGATCCCGCCGGGCAGTTCCCTGCGCACGCTCGACGGTGGGTGCCCGGTCGTGCGTGTGTGTCTGCGCACCGCCGCAGCTGTGGTCTCGTCCTCGGTCTGAGGCACTTCGCCCCCGCACGCCTCACACACCCACGCGTCCACCCGGAGCCCCCCTTGCCGTCCCGGCGCGGCTCATCTTCACACGCGCCGGTCGGCACCCGCCACGCCGGGCGGCGGGGCACACGGTCATAGGGCGCCAGGAGGATCGGGGCAGGGCATGGGAACCCACTGGACGGCGTTGTTGGCGAACCCAAGCAGGTTCCAGGGTGTTTCACCGTGTGTTGCCGAGACCGTCTCGGCCGTCCTGCTGCTGGCCGTGCTGGCCTTCGGCGTAGTTCGGCTGCGAGGCCGGCCGGAAGCGGCGGGCGCCGTCCCTGCGGCGGTCCTCGGCATGGCGGTGGGCCCCGTGACTTCGCACGAGGCGTGGCGGCAGACGTATAGCCTGCTGCGGGTCGTGGTCATCCTCGTCCTGGACCAGCTCTGCGCCGACGAGGACCTGTTCGAGGCGGCCGGCAGTACCGTTGAGCGCCGGTGCGGCTCCGGTGGAGCAGCGCGTTGACGATCTTCCGTTTCGCGTACCGGCCCTCGTGCGAGGCGCGGGTGCTGCGCCACGAGCAGGCCAGGCACAGCCCGCAGTGTGCGGCGGTCAGGTCTAGCCCTGCGGTCGGAGCACCCCAAGGAACTGGTAGAAGTCGTAGGCCAGGTGGAAGTGCCCATATGCCGCGATGCCCAGCAGGGCCGCGGGGAAGAGGGCGAGGCATCCGCCGTTGCGGTAGGGGCTGCCTGAGCGGTCGGCCAGCCACTCCGCGCAGGTCAGGTACGTGCAGGCTGCGAGGACCACGGGCGCCAGCACCGCCACGGCGATGGCCAGTACGGAGGCGACGACCTTCACCACGACCGCCAGGCCGCTGGTGCCGGCCGAACCCGTTGCCGGCGGGAGGTCGAGCCAGGTGGTGAAGAAGAAGGAATCCGCCATGACGGCCGACAGTACGGATGTCACCATGACCGCGGGGTAGTCGCCTACGCCGCCCGGAGGCCGCCCGCCGTCGCTGGTGTGGGGCTGTGGCGCGTCCGCGTGCCGCTGCGGCCCGCTGGTGCGGTGCGCCCCACCGCCGCGCAGGTGGTTCAAGAACCAGTCGTCGATGAAGAGGCCGATGACGGACGCTATGAAACTGCTCTGCCCCAGCGTGGTGTTGCGGAACGTCCAGAAGATGTAGAAGCAGGCGAGGGCGAACAGGACTTTGATCGCGTTGCGCATGACTCCGGCTCTCGTGATGCGACCGGCCCGGTGGCCTGCCTGATCTGGACCTGCCGCCGTGGGCCCGCGCGGCTGACGGGGGAACGTGGGTACCGGCCAGTCAGCCCGCAGTGTCGCGAGGACGAACCGGCAGCCGGCCGGGCGGCGTCGACCGGCCGGCTGCCGGTTCGTTCAGCCCCGGTCGAACTCGCCCTTCTCGATGAGGCCCACGACCACCGACTGGAACGTCCCCCACTGCTCGACGAGCCCGTTGCACATCGCGATGCCGCTCGACCCGAAGTACGTAAGCCCGTCGAAGAACATCTCGAAGCGGAAGTCCGGCCTGGCGTAGAGCGCCTCGCGCATCTGCGCCATCTGTCCGGCGTCCAGTCCCGGTAGCGCACCGGCGTAGGCGTCCATCTGGCCCGCCAGCATCCTGTCGATCGCCCCCAGCACCTTCTCCATGTCCACACCGCTCGGCCGGTCCGCCTGCCTGGCCGCTTCGACGGCGAACGCCAGCACGTCGGGCGCATCGGCCGCGAGGGGGCTCTGCTTCACCAGCGGGCCGGTGGACCAGTCCCGTACTGCCGAGGACCGCTTGGACTTGCTGCCGAAGAACCCCACCATGATCTCCTTGGTTCCGTTCTGCTGTGAAAGGCCGTGAGTACCGAGTCGGGGCAGGCGGCCGGTCACGGAGAGCCGCTGCGGACGCCCGGTGGCCGACCGCGGGCCGGTCAGCCGTCGATGATCTTGCGTGCGCGGTTTCCGCGCTCACCGGCCTCCCGGTACAGACGTTTGAGCAGGTCCAGTTCCTGCTGGTTGAGCTTGCCCCCGAACTCTGCCTTGCGGAGCACCCGTTCGTATTCCTCAGCCGTGGCCACGGCCACCTCCCGTTCTCTTTCGGGGCCCTGCGGACCGGGTGGAGCAATGGCCGTCCCGGTCAGGACCGCCCGGGGCCGACCGCAGTACGGTTCGGCCTGCGTACCTGTCACCGACGGGCGGCCGTCCCCCGAACGGCCGCCCGTCGTACGGTCATCCTGCCGCTGGGGCACCGATCGCGCTGTCCCCATCGATGGGGACAGCGGTAGGCGGGGCCACGACGCCGGCCGCTTGAGTGGAGACCTCGACCCAGGTGGATTCCGTACCGTCCTCAACGACCGCGGAGGTCCCCGTCAGGGCCTTGCGCAGAGCGGCGGCCCGCGCCGGATCTCCCGGCAGCGTCACCAGGCTGACCAGGAGCGCGCTCGGCCGGGGTTCCACGCTGAGGATCAGGTCACTCGGGGCGGGGCCCGTGCCCAGCGCGCAGGTGAGCAGGCGACGCAGCAGATCCGGCGGGGGCGGATAGTCGGCGTCCGACTGGATGGTCACCACGCAGCCCTCGGCACGCGCCGCACCCAGCAGTTCACGAGTGGAACGGCCGAGCACACCGGGCAGGTGCAACTCGTCGCGGACAGCCAGATCCAGCATCCGCGCCCGGACCTGTGTCTGCGACGCTTGCGGGGAGAGATCCCCGGAGGCGGTACGGCGCAGGAAGGAAAGGATCTCCTCGTCGAGGTCGGCCAGGCGTCTGCGGTGCATCGCCTCGCGGGCCTGCCGGGCGGACTCGGCAGCGGCCGAGGCCGCCCGCTCGGCGTTGGCTCGCATCACCGCCGCGCCCAGCCGGGTCACGGTCTGCCCGATGGCCAGCCCCATGCCGACACCCAGCGCCGGGGCGAACAACGCCGGCACGGCCTTGGCCACGCTCTCGCCCCATGAGTCGGCGAACGGCGGCCCGGCCAGCAGCACCAGGACGACCCCCGCCTGTTCCAGTACCAGGGCCAGCAGGGCTTCCCAGGGTGGCCGGACGATCACCAGCATGGTCAGCAGCGGGGTGACCGCGCCGATCGGCCATGAGGTGTCGTCGGCGATGCCCGACGTGGGGATCACAAGGAAGCTGCCGACCGCCCCGCCGACGGCGAAGGCGCTCGCGGCAGCGGCCGCACGCCCCCCGATCGCCGTCCGGGCGCGCAAGAGCAACGCCACCGTCACCGCGGCCAGCAGCACGTACCACACCATCAGCCAGCTGACCTGCGGGGACCGTACGGTGTGGATCGCGGCGACGACCCCGGTGGCGAGCAGATAGGGGACACAGACCGCGGCCAGCGGCCGGCGGACGTCCCCGACCGCGGCGCGGATGCTCGCCATCCGGTCCGGGGTTTCTGCGACGGCCCCACCAAACTCGCCCGTGTGTACCGCCCGCGCCCGGTCGCGCTGCCAGACCAGCCGTACGGTGGTGCCGTCGCCGGGGGAGCTGTGCACCTCCGCGGTGCCTGCCACGTCGGCCATCCGCCGCAGCACCGATTTCCGCAGTCCCACCGAGGACACCTGCACCCCGGCCGGGGAAAACCCCACCCCGTCGTCGGCGACGGAGAGCACGAAGCCGTGCTCGTCCCCGCGCAGCCGCACCTTCAGCGCCCGCGCCCCGGCGTGCCGGACCGCGTTGCGCACCGCCTCGGCCGCCGCCCCCAGGGCGGCCTCGGCCACCTCGGCGGGCACCGGGACAGCACCCGAGACCTCGACACTCAGGGGCGGCCCGCCTCCGGCGGTGAGCCTGGTGAGCAGGGCCGCGAGGTCAGCGGCCTGCCCTGGTGCAGCAGGCACCCGCAGCAGCGCGTCCACGGCACTGCGGCATGCCTGCCTCACCTGCGTCGTGGCGATCCCCGGCATGCTGACCGCCCGCAGCGCGGAACTCACCTCGTCGTGCAGCAGGTCCTGGAAGCGGTGGTGCGCCTCCCGGCGGGCCTGCGCGCGTGCGGCCGTGGCGCCTGCCGTCAGTGCCTGTTCCTGGGCGGCGTCGGCACGGGCTCCGGCGGTGCGCAGCAGTGGGCCCAGCACCGCGGCCGCCACCGCGGCGGCCAGCACCGGCCAGGTGCCCTGCACCGCGGCAGCCGGACCGTCCATCGGCCAACTCGCCGCGATCTGCGCGCCGATGACCGCCAAGGACACCGGCCACGCGATCCGGCGCGGTCCGAACCCGATCGCCAGCAGCACGGTGGCGGCGGTGGGTTCGCAGCGCAGCCCGACGACGATCAGCGACGGCCGCTCGACCGCGAACACAGCCTCCGTGACGAGCGAGACACCCACGGCCACCCAGACATCGTTACGGCCCAGCAGGACGAGTGCGCCGCGCACCGTCAGGGCGGCCGTCAGCGCGGTGAACACCACGGTGGTGGCGAGAACGGCGGGCGCGAGCCGTCCGCCCGATGACACCAGCAGCATCGACCAGCTCACCACGAACAGCGCCGTGACCGCCGCCATCGCGCGCTGAAGACCGGACCACACGCCATGGCGGTAGGTTCCCGGACGCGGCGCCTCGGGGTTCGGTGTCACCACCCCAGGGTGTCCGGCAGGTCATCCGCCGGACTCAGCGCGAGGTCGATGTGGCCGTCTGCCACGGCGCGCCACACCAGCTGCCGGTTGTCCTTCAGCAGCCCTTCGCCCGCGGCGGCGTACGCCTCGATGGCACGCTTGCGGTACGTGCGGACGGTGTCCTCGGTGATGTGCAGCATCCGCGCCACCTGACGGTGCGGCAGACCCCGGGCGATCAGCTCCAGGACGCGGCGCTCCTGACCGCTGAGGCGGACGGCACCGCGCGGATCGGTGACAATGGCGTGTGCGAGCCGACTGGACAGATAAGGCTCCCCGCCGTGCACGGCGCGGATGGCGTCCACCAGTCGCGCCTCCGGGTCCTCCTTCAGCACCAGACCCGCGGCCCCCGCGTCCAGCGCCTTGCGTACCGCGGCGGGCCGGTGCTCGGTGGTGAAGACCAGCACCCGCGCTCCGGCGGCCCGAAGGCGCCGGACGTTGTCGTCGACGGCCTTGCCGTCTCGCAGCCGCAGGTCGAGCAGGACCACCGAGGGCATCGCCGGGAGCATCCCCGGCAGTGCGCCGGGAGACGAGTCCGGTGGTGCACCGGGCAGGGCGCCCGCCGACGGGCCGGCAGGCGAGGGCGGGGGGTGCAGCCCGGCGAGGAGCGCGTCCACGCCGGGCGCCACATGTACCAGCTCGATGTCGGCCGTGTGCTCGGCGAAGTACGTCCGCAGGCCAAGCAGGACCACCGGGTGGTCGTCGACCGCCGCTACGGCGATCCTGGCCTCGCTGTGCCCGCCGCGCCCGACATCCTCCTGGCACCCGCTGCGTCCGCCGTTCCCTTGGTGCCCCGTGTCCCCGGACGCCGACATGGTCCCCCTCCGTCCGCTTCGCGGCCGAATGTTACCGGGCCGGACAGTGGCGGAGTAGGTCAACGACCGCGAACTCTGCCGGCTCCGGACCTTCCACGCAAAGGCTCGCGGAGGCCCCACTGGCGCTCACGCTGCCGGCGCACCCTGGTTGTTCTGCCACGGCGGGTGCGGGTCGGGAGCTTCGTGCTGCAGTGGGGTTGGTCGCCTCTGCGAGGGCGGTGTTCCATCGGCCGCGAGCCTGGACGCCTCGCTGGTGGCAGCGCCGGGCGGATCAGTGCGGATCGAGGCCGTGGCCGCGGTGAGGTGAGGTGAGGTGAGGGAAGCGTCCGTGATGCGGAGCAACTACGGTGTCGCGTTGTTACCCTCCGCACCATGCATCATGCGGCGCGGGAGATGCGCTCTCCGATCCTGTCGATCCACCCGTACATACCGGCCATTGGGCAACACGAGGACGTGATCTGTTCCATGGCCTCGCGCGGCGACTGCGACCACAAGCTCGTCGCGCAAGTGCGCACCGAGTTCAGCGACGGCAGCATTCACCACTGGCGGGTGTGCGGTGAGTGGCTGACCAGTCATCCGTCAGCCATCGCGCACATCAAGACGAAGGGCTTCCAAGAGCCTGCCAGCGCTTGACGGGTCAGTGCCCGAGCCCCCGCGGTGACGACTACGCCGGCCGGTACACGGCCTGGTCCGGGTCCGGTCTCACGATCAGACCGTCCTTGGCGAGCTCGCGCAGATTGTGGCGGGCCTCCTTGCCCGCGGCTTCGTCATCCGCCGGCCGGTACCCGGCGACTCGCAGGGCCAGCACGGCACGTTCGGTGTCCCAGGTGCCACCCAGCGCCCGGATCAGCGTGGCGAGCGCCTGCTTGTGAGTCAGCGGCTTCTCTGTCATCTCATCCTCTCCTTCTGAAAACCGCCACAGCATGGCACATGACACACGGCGGAAGGGTTCGCGCGGAGTCCGCAGGCCACTGTGGAGGCACCACCCCACACGGTGCGCGCGAGGAACTGACCACTGCGCGGCAGCGACGGCCGGGCTCGATGGGGCTACGACTCGAACCGTGGTCAGCCGGCCGACGCCTGCCCGCTCTGGGCAGGGGTGGGATCTACCCCAACCGTCCCCCTCCCAGAACCGTTCCAGGCTTTCAGTGCCTCCCAGGCTCGCCCTCAACTGCCCCGCTCAAAAGGTTGATGATCCGGCATGATGACCTTCATGGCGGACGAAATGGACCTACGGGCGGCAGCGGCGGCGTTCGACCGGAGCAGCGTGCCGGACAGTGGGACAGCCGCCGAGGACGAACGCAAGCAGGTGCTCTCTCAGTTCCCCCTGGAGGAGTGGCCGACACTGCCCTTGTCGCGCTACGCCCTGGGGCAGGCGGCCGAGTCCGGGAGCGGACCGACGTACTGCAGGCTGATGGAGTTCGGTACCCCGAACCTCGGCAGCATCAAGGGCGGCAGCGCGGCGAAGCACATCATGTACCACCACAACTCCGGCGAGTGGCGGGTGGCCGCGCCGCTGCGCGGGATGGAACCGCAGGAGGCGTGGGAGGAGCTGCGCGGGCAGTTCGTGCGGGCCTTCGAGGCCGTGTCCGCAGCGGACTTCGAGGCCGTGGACGACCTTGAGGCCCTGCGGTTCGGTCCGACGCTGGTGACCAAGTCCCTGGCCACCTACTTCCCCGAGCACTTCCTGCCCATCTACGCTGGCGAGCACCTGCGTCGATTTGTCGCTCTGCTGGGCGGCTCCTCGCAGCCCGACGCGCCGGCCTGGCGCAACAACCGAAGGCTGCTGGAACTCGTCGGCGCGAAGCCGGAGTTCGACGGCTGGAGCGGACAGGAAATCATGCACTTCCTGTACGCGAAGTTCGATCCCCGTCCGCAGCAGCGCGCTGTCTGGAAGATCGCCCCCGGTGAACGAGGACGGCTGTGGGAAGAGTGCCGTGACGGCGGGGTGATCCGCGTCGGGTGGGACGACCTCGGCGACCTCGGCCAATACCAGAGCGATACCGAGCTGAAGCAGGCGCTCGACGCGTATTGGCCGCGCAGCAGCGGGGGCAGCCTGACGCTCGCCCGGCGACTGCTGGCGTTCCGGGACCTGGAGGCGGGGGACCGGATCGTGGCCAACCGTGGGATGGACGAGGTTCTGGCCACCGGGACCGTCAGCGGGAGTTACCGCTTCGACGCCGACCACTCCGAGTACCAGCACGTCGTCCCGGTCGCCTGGGACGTCTCCCACGCGCGGAAGCTGTCGAAGCCCCAGCACGGCTGGCGGTCCACGTTCGCCAAGGTGCCGCCGACGCTCTTCGCCAGGATCACCACGGGTCTCGCGGATACGGGCGTGGAGTCGACGGAGTCGTACACCGGCGGCCCCGTCACGCTGCCCGAGGATGTCGCGGGCGTGCTGGAGGCGCTGGAGCGCAAGGGCCAGGTGATCCTGCACGGGCCTCCCGGCACCGGAAAGACCCGGCTCGCACTCGGCGCCGCCCTCACCCTCGCCGGTCGTGCGGACGCGCTCAACTCGACGCCGGACCGGCGAGCCGCGGCCCAGGCCGAGATGCTGCGGGACGGCCGCATCCACATGGTGACCTTCCATCCGTCCTACGGCTACGAGGACTTCGTGGAGGGTTTCAAGCCGGACCTGAGCGCCACCGGCCCCGGGCTGACCCTGGCGCTCACCGACGGCGTGTTCCACAGCCTGTGCGCCCAGGCCACAGCCCGCCCGGACGAGACCTTCCTGCTGATCATCGACGAGATCAACCGGGGCGATCTACCGCGCATCTTCGGCGAATTGGTCACCCTGCTCGAACTCGACAAGCGCGGCCTGCCCCTCGCCCTGTCGGTCAGCAGGCGCACCTTCTCCGTGCCGCCGAACGTGCGGATCATCGGGACCATGAACACGGCGGACCGCAGCATCAGCCACCTGGACGCCGCCGTACGCCGCCGCTTCGCCTTCCTCCCGGTCGGCCCCGACCCTGACGCCGTCTCCGGTACCGTCGGCCCCCTCGAACTGGCGGAGTTCTTCGAGTCCCTCAACACCCGTATCGCCCGTCACCTCGACGCCGACCACCAGATAGGGCACGCCTACCTGCTGCGCAACGGCGAGCCGATCGCCACCGAGGACGACCTGGCCGCCGCCTTCCACCACGAGGTGATCCCGCTCCTGGAGGACTACTGCCTCGGTCGCGCCGACCTGCTGCACCGCATCCTCGGCGGCCTCGTCGACGCGGACACCGGACGCCCCGCGCTGATGTCGCCGCAGGACCTCGTCGCCGCGCTCGCGACCGAGTTCACCAGCGGCACGCCGGGCCCCGATGCCTGACCGCACCGAGGTCCGGCTCGCAGAGTACGGAGCCGCACTGCTGGGGGCTGACCAGCTCACCCCCCGGGACGTCGAGCGGTTGCGCGCCCTCCAGACGCGTGGCTGCCTCAGCCTGGACCAGGCCCCTGCCGGGTGGCGGCTCAAGGCCGACGCGACCGTCGGGATCCTGGTGCTCGACCGCATCCGCCTGGTCATCGAGCCCAAGTTCGCCATCCCGGGCGAGCAGCTCATGAACTGGCTCGCCTATGCCCTCCGCGCGCCGACACCGCTCCCGGCGACGGCACGGCGCTGGGCCACCGGCCCGGACGGCTACGCCGACCTCGTGGCGGCGGCCCTGCTGGAGCAGTGCGAGCAACTGGTCCGGGAAGGGCTGCGCCGAGACTACGTACGCCGTCAGAGCCTGGAACCCGTCCTACGGGGACGCCTCGACCTCGCGGCCCAGGTGTCCAGCCGCTACGGACAACTGGACCAGCTGCACGTCCGCACCTTCGACCGGGAGGCGGACATCTGGGACAACCGCGTCCTGGGGACCGCGCTACGGGTGGCCCGCACCCTGGCCACACACCCCGACCTGGCCCGCGACCTTCACACCATCGCCGACGCTTTCCCGCAGGCCCCGACCCCCAACGCCGCCCTGCGCGCCCTGGACCGCACCCGGTACACACGCCTGAACGCCCGCTACCGCACCGCGCACACGTGGGCACGCCTGCTCCTGCGTGGCGGCGGTGTGACCGACCTCCTCACCGACGACGGCATGACGACGGACGGCCTCCTGCTGGCCATGCCCGCCCTCTGGGAAGCCGTCGTCCGACGTCTGGCCACCGAGGCCGCCGCCCCGCACGGCGGGCACGCCGTCCCCAGCGGCGGTGCGACAGGCATCACCGTCCGCGGCGATCTCGGCAGCACCTCGACCTTCCGGCCCGACGTACTGCTCAGCCTTCCGGGGCGTGCCCCGTCCGCGCGCACTCTGCTGCCGGTGGACGCCAAGTACAAGCGCTACGACCGCTATGGCGTCGGCGCGGGCGACGTCCACCAACTCCTCACCTACGGTGCCGGCTACACCCCGAGCGCCGACCCGCGTGCAGCGATCGTCCACCCGTGTTCCGGTGGTCACTCCCACCGGACCCTCCAGGTCAGTGGACCGCGGGGTGCACTCGGAAGCATCCACGTCCTCGGTGTCGACACGCACGCGTCCCCGCACCAGGCGGCCCTGTGGGCCAGGTCGGCACTGCCATGGGCCGACCGGTGACCGCCGCCCGCCCACGTCGGCCGAGGCGCTGGGTCTCCCGTCGCTCACAGGCTGGGAGTGCCCGAGCACCTGAAGCGTTGCAAGCCCGCGAAGCGCACCGCGCTCGGTTCAGCCTCCACCCCACAGGCGGTACCACGTGACGACATCAGGGAGCTATGGCCGATGGCGGCCCAACGAGGAGAGCCGCCTCGGTGATCGCCTGGCCGAGCTGGTGGACGGAGAGTTCGGCGCCGACACCCGGGATCGAGTGCGGACAGGCTTTGACTCAAGGCCGTTGGTGAGGCGGCCGATGACGTCGGCGCCCGGGTCGTCGCTCTTGCGGCTGGCGACACCTGATCGCGCCGCTCGCCTTCGTGTGCTCTTGTGCTCGGCCGGGATCAGGTTCGGCCTGTTGGGCGGAGGGGTTTGAGCATGTCCTGCGGTTTCTGGCGGGAGCGAGACGGGAGGATGGGCGGGCCCCCGCCGTTCAGGCCGCGGTCTCGTAGAGCCCACCGTCGAAGCCGTCCGTGTGATGGCGCTGCAAGGTGCTTGGTAGAGCGGGTCACGAGGCGGTCTGCCGTTGCCGGTCGCAAGTGGGTGGGGAGCCAACCCATTTTCAGCCTTCTCCGCCCAGGTTGAGCACTGGTTCGGGCGAAGCCATCCGGCTGTGGTCGGGACGAGCCGATGCGCCGGGATCGATGGGATGGTGGCGCGATGCCGTCCCGGGCGGGGGTCTGACTCGTGAGATCTATGACCGAAGTGTCCAGTCACGGACCTGTCGGCTGCCGTTGCGGGATGCTGCCTGCCACCGAGCCACAGGGCGTGTCCCAATAGGGGCCTTGCCGAGTTTCAGGCGCCATCACGGTTCAGACCGCCCGAGCAGGCCGGTGCCATCCACCCAGCACGCCACCACGCGGGAGGCGAACCACCATGACGACCAGACAGCGCAGTACCTCCTCGAGCACGGATCCGCCCGTTCGGCGCGAGGTCGTCCTGGGCGTGGACACGCACGGCGAGGTGCATGTTGCCGCCGTGATCTCCCCGCTCGGGAAGATCCTGTGAACGGAGTCCTTTCCCGCGACGGCGGCCGGCTACCGTCGGCTGCTCGTGTGGGCCCGCAAGCTGGGTACGGTGCGCCGGGCCGGTGTGGAGGGCACCGGGACCTTCGGCGCGGGCCTGTCCCGCTACCTGCTGGCCCAGCAGATTCAGGTCTTCGAAGTGAACCGGCCCGACCGCTCGGCCCGTCGGCTGCTCGGGAAGTCGGACCCGCTCGACGCTCAGGCCGCCGCGCGGGCCGTGCTCAGCGGCCGCGCCCGGGCCCAGGCCAAGTCCGGCGACGGTCCGGTGCACAGTGCCCGGTTGTTCAAGCTCGCCAAGGACTCCGCGGTCAAGGCCCGCACCCAGGCGATCAACCAGCTCAAAGCCGTTCTGGTCATTGCCGACCCCGCCCTACGGGAACAGCTGTCCAGCCTGGGCAACCGCGAGCTGTTCCGAACCTGCGCACGCCTCGGCCTACCCGGCGGCGGGGGAGACGAAAACGCGGTGACTCACGCCACCCACCTGACGTTGCGCATGCTCGCCGAGCGCATTGAGCAGCTCACCGGGCAGATCGATGAGCTGAACCAGCGCCTGACTCGGCTCGTCGAATACCACGCCCCACAACTGCTCGCACCGGTGGGCATCGGCCCGGACAGCGCCGTTACCCTGCTGATCACCATGGGGGACAATCCTGAGCGGCTGAACACCGAGGCGTCCTTTGCTGCCCTTTGCGGAGTCAGTCCCATCGAGTACTCCTCCGGCCGGCGGCGCACGCGCCGCCTCAACCACGGCGGCGACCGCCAGGCGAACGCGGCCCTGCACCGCATCGTCTTCACCCGCCTGCGCCACGACCCGCGCACCCAGGCGTACTACGAACGCCGCACCCAGGAGGGCAAGACCCGATGCGAGATCATCCGATGCCTCAAACGGTATGCCGCCCGCGAGGTCTTCAAACTGGTCAGACCGGTTTCCCACGCCCCTGCGTTATAGGGGCGTCCGTGAGACGTGAGAGGGTCTGGGGCGTGAGTGAGACACCACCGAACCCCCTGCAATACCGCTTTGACGGGCCAGAAGACGCTCCGGTCCTGATCTTGGGTCCCTCACTGGGTACCACATGGCACATGTGGGATCGCCAGGTTCCCGAACTGGCGCAGCAGTGGCGGGTGTTGCGGTTCGACCTGCCGGGCCACGGCGGCGCGCCGGCCTATCCGGCGGGTTCGGTCGCCGATCTGGCCGCCCGGCTGCTCGCCACCCTCGACGGGCTCGGAGTCCAGCGCTTCGGCTACGCGGGCTGCGCGTTCGGCGGCGCGGTGGGCGTGGAGCTGGCCCTGCGGCACCCCGAACGCGTCGCCTCCCTCGCGCTGATCGCGGCCTCGCCGCGGTTCGGCACGGCCGACGAATTCCGTCAGCGCGGCGTGATCGTGCGCACCAACGGCCTCGACCCCATCGCCCGCACCTCGCCCGACCGTTGGTTCACCAGCGGGTTCGCGGCCGCGCAGCCCGCGATCACCGAGTGGGCCGTGCAGATGGTGCGCACCACGGACCCCGGTTGCTACATCGCGGCCTGCGAGGCCCTGGCGGCGTTCGACGTGCGGGCCGAGATCGGGCGCGTCGGGGCGCCCACCCTCGTGCTCGTCGGCTCCGACGACCAGGTCACCGGGCCCGCCGAGGCGCGCACCCTGGTGGCCGGCATCCCGGACGCCCGTCTCGCCGTCGTGCCCGGCGCCTCGCACCTGGTGCCGGTGGAGCAGCCCGCGGCCGTCACCGACCTGCTGGTCCGGCACTTCTCCACCGCCTGGCAGCCCGCCTACGACTCCGGCACCGGGCAGACGGCGATCCCCGGCATCCCCGTCAGAGCGCTGCCGAACCCGCCTCAGCAGTCCCAGCAGGTGCAGCAGCCTCCGCAGCCGCTGGCCATCGCGGAGATCGCGCCTGCCCCGGTTCCCCGGCCGCCGCAGGCCCTGGGCCGCCCCGACCCCTACGACGCGGGTCTGAAGGTGCGCCGAGAGGTCCTCGGGGACGCCCACGTCGACCGGGCGCTCGCACAGGCCGACGACTTCTCGGGCGACTTCCAGGAGTTCGTCACCCGCTACGCCTGGGGTGAGATCTGGGACCGTCCCGGCCTCGACCGGCGCTCGCGCTCCTGCGTCACGCTCACCGCGCTCGTCGCGGGCGGCCATCTGGAGGAGCTCGCCTTCCACACGAGGGCCGCGCTGCGCAACGGTCTCACGCCGGACGAGATCAAGGAGGTCCTGCTCCAGGCGGCCGTGTACTGCGGCGTGCCCGCGGCCAACAGCGCGTTCCGGGTGGCGCAGCAGGTCATCCGGGAGGAGACGACGCCCACCGGGTGAACGGCCCCTCCGGTCCGGGAGGCAGGATGGACCCATGAAGCTGACCAAGAAGTCGCACGCCTGCGTCCGCCTGGAGAAGGACGGGCGCACCCTCGTCCTCGATCCGGGCGCTTTCAGCGAGGACGACGCGGCCCTCGACGCCGAGGCGATCCTGATCACGCACGAGCATCTCGACCACTTCGACGAGAAGCGGCTGCGGACGGCCCTGGAGGCCGATCCGGCCGTCGAGGTGTGGACGCTGGGGTCCGTCGCAGAGAAGATCTCCGCCGCCTTCCCGGGCCGCGTGCACACCGTCGGCCACGGCGACACGTTCACCGCCGCGGGGTTCGACGTGCAGGTCCACGGTGAGCTGCATGCCGTCATCCACCCGGACATCCCGCGCATCACCAACGTCGGCTACCTCGTCGACGGCGGCCGCGTCTTCCACCCCGGCGACGCGCTGACCGTCCCCGACCGGCCCGTCGAGACGCTGATGCTGCCGGTGATGGCCCCCTGGAGCAAGATCTCCGAAGTCATCGACTATGTGCGAGAGGTGAAGCCGCAGCGCGCCTACGACATCCACGACGCCCTGCTCACCGACCTCGCGCGTCCGATCTACGACAACCAGATCGGCGCGCTCGGCGGCGCGGAGCACCTGCGGCTGGCGCCGGGGGAGAGCACGGCCCTGTGACTGTCGGTGGGTCCCGGTAGGTTGTGAGGCATGCGCATCGCGACCTGGAACGTGAACTCGATCACCGCCCGCCTGCCGAGGCTGCTGGCCTGGCTGGAGAGCAGCGGCACCGATGTGCTGTGCCTGCAGGAGGCCAAGGTCGCCGAGGAGCAGTTCCCGCGCGACCAGCTGCGCGAGCTGGGCTATGAGGCCGCGGTGCACGCCACCGGCCGGTGGAACGGCGTGGCGGTGATCTCCCGGGTCGGCGTCGAGGACGTCGTCAAGGGGCTGCCCGGCGACCCCGGCTTCGACGGCGCGCCGGAGCCCCGGGCGATCTCGGCGACCTGCGGTCCGGTCCGCGTCTGGTCGGTGTACGTGCCCAACGGCCGCGAGGTCGACCATCCGCACTACGCCTACAAGCTGCAGTGGTTCGAGGCGCTCAGGGCGGCCGTCGCGGGGGACGCGGCGGGCAGCCGCCCGTTCGCGGTGCTGGGCGACTACAACGTGGCTCCGTCGGACGACGACGTCTACGACGTGGCGGCCTTCGAGGGCTCCACGCACGTCACGCCGGCCGAGCGGGCCGCGCTGGCGTCCCTGCGGGGGGCCGGCCTCGCGGACGTCGTCCCGCGCCCCCTGAAGTACGACCACCCGTTCACCTACTGGGACTACCGCCAGCTCTGCTTCCCCAAGAACCGCGGCATGCGCATCGACCTGGTGTACGGCAACGAGCCGTTCGCCAAGGCGGTCGAGGACGCCTATGTGGACCGTGAGGAGCGCAAGGGCAAGGGCGCCTCGGACCACGCCCCTGTCGTCGTCGACCTGGACGTGTAGGCGGACCGCCCCGGCCCTGCGTCCCGGCGCCGCGCGGCTGCCGGGGGGAGAGGGGAGGCCGAGTTCGTGCCAGCGCGCCTGTGGTGCGCATGCCCGGGCCGGTGTCACGCTGGGCTCATGAACATCCCTTTCCTGGGCAACAAGAGCAAGAAGCACCGGGCGGCGGTGCTGGCCGAGGACCCCGAGGGGATCGCCGAACTCCTCTCCGAATGCGAAGTGCTGCGCTCCCACGCGGCCCGGGAGGGGATCGGACTCGACGACACCGCCGATTCGTTGGAGGCGCTGGACCAGCTCCCGCCGCGCTGGCGCGACGACGAGGAGAACCTGCCCGGGTTCGGCCATGACGCGGGGCTCTATCTGGGGACGGTCGTCGTGCGCACGGTGCCCGGCGCCGCGTGGGCGATCAGGCCCGGCGGCGAGGCGGTCGTGCGGCTGACGTCCGGCCGGGAGATCGACGTGGTCGCGGCCGGGTTCGAGTGGGCCTCGACCGGGACCCCCGAGCTGTCCCGGCTGTACGCGGAGGTGGCCGAGCGCTGAGCCGCGCACTGAAATGACTTCCATGACTGCGGTAAATACGGCTAATGGCCGCAAAATGCGTGTCGCTTCTTCACCTCGTCCTTATGTGGATAGTTTGCGGCGACCACGACACAGCTGAGAGTGAGTAGGGCTGCGCATGGCCGTCGATCCGTTGATCGAGCTGCGTGACGTCAACAAGTACTTCGGGGAGCTGCATGTCCTGCACGACGTCTCCCTCACCGTCGGCCGGGGGGAGGTGGTCGTGGTGATCGGCCCTTCGGGGTCGGGTAAGTCGACGCTGTGCCGCGCGATCAACCGGCTGGAGCCGATCGCGTCCGGCACGATCACCCTCGACGGACAACCACTGCCGGAGGAGGGCAGGAGCCTGGCGAGGCTGCGTTCCGAGGTCGGCATGGTCTTCCAGTCCTTCAACCTCTTCGCCCACAAGACGGTCCTGCAGAACGTCTCGCTCGGGCAGGTGAAGGTCCGTCGGCGCAAGAAGGACGAGGCGGACCGGCGCTCGCGCGAGCTGCTCGACCGGGTGGGCCTCGCCGACCAGGCCGACAAGTACCCGGCTCAGCTCTCCGGGGGCCAGCAGCAGCGCGTGGCCATCGCCCGCGCCCTCGCCATGGATCCCAAGGCCCTCCTGTTCGACGAGCCCACCTCGGCCCTCGACCCCGAGATGATCAACGAGGTGCTGGAGGTGATGCGGCAACTGGCCCGCGACGGCATGACCATGGTCGTCGTCACCCATGAGATGGGCTTCGCGCGTTCCGCCGCGAACCGGGTGCTCTTCATGGCCGACGGCCGCATCGTCGAGGACCGCACCCCCGAGGAGTTCTTCACCGACCCGCGCAGCGACCGCGCCAAGGACTTCCTCTCCAAGATCCTCAAGCACTGAACCCGGACGGCGGCAGCCACGGGGCGCGCCCGCCCCGGCAGCGGCCGGAGATCACTGCTCGCGCAGCGGAACCGACACGTACGAGGGGTCGTTCGCCGGCGAGGAGAAGGTCAGCCGCGCGCCGGACGGGTTGTGCTCCATGTAGAGCGGGTCGACGGTGTCGACGACGAGAGCGAGGCGGTGCCCTGCCGGGACGTCGTAGGCCGTGGAGAACATCTCCAGGTCGAGACCGAACGGTTCGCCGGGCGTGCGCCCGTGGAAGGTGTACGGCGCGTTGTCGACCAGCTTGCCGAGGCCGAGCGGCCCCACGTCGTACAGGTAGGCGACGAGGGTGCCGCTCTCCTCGGTCGGGGTGACGGTGGTGTGCAACGTCGAGGAGCCGCGCACCCGTTGGGTCGTGGCGTACTTCTGCGACTGCCACACGGCGGCCCAGCGGCGGGGGAGCAGGGGGATCGAGGCGACCGGGGGCAGGTGTGCGATCTGGTCGAGGACGCTGGAGAGGAACACGGTCCCGGCGTCCGCGCCGGAGTCCACGTTGGTGTGCACGGTGGTGGCGCCGGCGAGGGCGATCCTGCTGCGCGTCGCGCCCACCGACTTCCAGTCCGGATACCCCTCGTACCCGCCTCCCGTACGGGACTTGAGGCGTACGGGTGGCTCGCGGTCGACGCCGTTGTCCTCGCCCTTGAGGTAATGGTCGAACCAGCGCTCGGTGTCCGTCCACACGTCGTTGGGCAGCCCGAACAGACCGGTGATCTCGGCGGTCGCGTGGTCGCCGGGGCGGAACTCCAGCCGCTTCGGGCCGGTCAGCTGCTCGTAGAACGCGGCGGACTGGCGGGGCGGGAAGATGGTGTCGCCCCAGGAGCCGGCGAGCAGCACCGCCGCGCCGTTGCGGTTGAGCTGGTCCGCATAGGTCGCGGGGGAACGTTTCTTCCCCCAGGCGACGAGGTCCTTCTCCTTCGTCAGGTCGCCGGAGCGGAACGCCGAGAAGACCTCCCGGGACTCGGCGCTCTGCCGCCCGGCGACCGTGCCGACGGTGTCGAGCACGGCGGCGGCCTGGAGGTGCTGGGTGCGGTCCGAGTAGATCGAGTCGATGAGGTCGCCCCAGCCGCTGAGCGAGGCGACGGCCCGCACGCGCGGGTCATGGGCGGCCGCCAGCAGGCTGATCCCGGCGCCGTAGGAGACGCCCGCCATACCGATGTGCCGGGCGTCGGAGGGGGTGTGGGCGAGGGCCCAGTCGACGACCTCGGAGGCGTCGGCCACATCGTGCGGGCCCGCCACGTCGATCTCCCCGCCGGACTGCCAGAAGCCCCGCACGTTGTAACTGAGCACCACATAGCCCGAGTCGGCCAGCCGCTGCGCCTGGGCGAGGTACTCGACCTGAGGGAAGCCCCAGCTCGTCGGCAGCACGACGAGCGGGTAGCGGCGGGTTCCGTCGGCCCCGGCCGGGGTGACGACGTTGGCCTTGAGGACGGTGCCGCCGTCCCCGGCGATGTCGACGTAACGCACGTCGTTCACGGCGGCGTGGGCCGCGGGCGCCAGGCCCAGGATCCCGCCGGCGATCAGTGAGGCGGAGACGGCGCCCGCGGCGGTCGTGCGCAGAGCCCTGCGGTGCTGTCCCACGATTCACTCCTCAACTTCCCGCGTCGCAAAGTGACCCGACGGTAACCTCGGTGGCGACCGCGGGTAACCCGTCGGTAAGTTACGTGGGAGTAACGATTGTCGTCGCAGGCAGCGGGGCCTGGGCCGCACGCGTCACATCGTCGACCAGTTCGACCACGTCGGGCCCGTACGCCTGGGAGTTGATCACCTTCAGCAGCAGGACGAAGGAACCGCCGCCGTGCTTGCGGGCCAGCCGCTCGTGATGGCGTACGAGATAGCGGGTGGCGGCCTGGTTGTTGATCGCGCGCTGGCCGCAGAACAGGAACACCGGCCGCCCGCCCCGCCGTTGGCCCGCGGTGAGCCGGGCCAGCAGCACGTACTCGGTGACGCCCGACTCCATCCGGTAGTGCTCGCCGCCGATCTGGAACGCCAGCCGGTCCGGACCCGGTTCGCGGTCGGTGTTGACGCGCACCCCGGGCAGCATGGCCTGAAGGTGGGCGGCCATCCGCCGATTGGACCCCGGCCCGCCCATGCAGAACTCCGTCCGCTCCCCGAACCCCTGCCGGGCCGAGTCCTGGGTGACCACCTCGGCGCCCGCCCCGCAGTCCTTGACCAGCGCGGCGAGCTCCAGCAGCGCGAACACGTCGTGCCGGTGCACGGCGAGGTCGGCGCTGCCCGCGTCGCGGTTGACGACGAGCAGGCACTCGGAGTTCTCGGGCAGCCCGAAGAACGCCTGCTTGCGCCGGAGCCTGCGGCGCCACAGGTAGGTCCGGGCGACCCAGCCGAGCGCGGCGCTGACCCCCGCCGCGATGACGCCCAGGACGATGTTGCGCACGTCGTCGTTCATGGGCGCGCATGCTAGCGGGCGAGCACGCCCGGGGCGTACCCGTGTTCGAGGTGTGGCAGTCGTATGACAGTGCCTCGAAGGAGTCTGTCGGGACCCCCCGAATGTGGTTACGCTGCGCGGACGGTCCCGGACTGGAGGTACGGATGCGTCGCCCTGTCGCGCGGAAACTGTCGGTCCTGGCGGTCTCGGCCGCCGTGGTCACGGTGGGGGCCGCGGCGCCGCCCGCCGCCGCGCCACCCGCCGCACAACGGACGGCAGTCGGGAAGACGCCGGTCGCCGTCGGCTACGGCGGCGCCGTGGCCAGCGTCGACGCGGACGCCACGGCCGCCGGCATCGAGGTGCTGAGGAAGGGCGGCAACGCCGTCGACGCGGCCGTCGCCACCGCCGCGGCCCTCGGCGTCACCGAGCCCTACTCCTCCGGGGTCGGCGGAGGCGGCTACTTCGTCTACTACGACGCCAAGTCCCGTACGGTGCACACCATCGACGGCCGGGAGACCGCCCCGCTGACCGCGGACTCCGGTCTCTTCCTGGAGAACGGCAAGCCGCTCGCCTTCGCGGACGCCGTCAGCAGCGGCCTGAGCGTGGGCACACCGGGGACGCCCGCCACCTGGGCGACGGCGCTGAGCAGGTGGGGCAGCCAACGGCTCGGCGCCGTCCTGCGGCCCGCCGAGCGCATCGCCCGCGACGGCTTCACCGTCGACGACACCTTCCGCTCCCAGACCGCCGCCAACGAGGCCCGCTTCCGCGCCTTCCCGGACACGGCGAAGCTGTTCCTGCCCGGCGGCCGGCTGCCCGTCGTCGGCTCGACGTTCAAGAACCCCGATCTGGCCCGCACCTACAAGGAGTTGGGCGACCGGGGCGTCGACGCGATCTACCGCGGCGACCTCGGCGAGGACATCGTCTCCACGGTGAACCATCCGCCCGTGGACCCGGCCTCCGGCTGGAACGCCCGGCCCGGCGAACTGTCCGCGAAGGACCTCGCCGCCTACCGTGCCAAGCTCCAGGCGCCCACGAAGACCTCCTACCGCGGCCTCGGCGTCTACTCCATCGCGCCCTCGTCCTCGGGCGGCACCACGGTCGGCGAGGCCCTCAACATCCTGGAGCGCACGAACCTGGCCAAGGCGAGCGAGACGCAGTACCTGCACCGCTACATCGAGGCCAGCCGGATCGCGTTCGCCGACCGCGGGCGCTGGGTCGGCGACCCCGCCTTCGAGGACGTCCCCACCCGGCAACTGCTGTCGCAGAAGTACGCCGACTCGCGCGCCTGCCTCATCAAGGACGACGCGGTGCTCACCAGCCCGCTGGCGCCCGGAGACCCGCGCCACCCGGCCGCCTGCGGCGCCGGCGGCACCGGGGCGCCCACGACCTACGAGGGCGAGAACACCACGCACCTCACCGTCGCCGACAAGTGGGGCGACGTCGTCTCGTACACGCTCACCATCGAGCAGACCGGCGGCAGCGGCATCACCGTGCCCGGCCGCGGCTTCCTGCTCAACAACGAGCTGACCGACTTCTCCTTCGCACCGGCCAACCCGGCCGTCCACGACCCGAACCTGCCCGGCCCGGGCAAGCGGCCGCGCTCGTCCATCTCGCCGACCATCGTGCTCGACCGGCACGACAGGCCGGTGGTGGCCCTCGGCTCGCCCGGCGGCGCGACCATCATCACCACCGTGCTGCAGACCCTGACCGAGTTCCTCGACCGAGGTCTGCCGCTCGTCGACGCGATCGCCGCGCCGCGCGCCAGCCAGCGCAACGCCGCCCAGACGGAACTGGAGCCCGCGCTCTACGACGACACCAGCCCCGCCGGTGTGCGGGCGCGGTTGGAGGCCATCGGGCACTCCTTCAAGCCGAACCCGGAGATCGGCGCGGCGACGGGTGTGCAGCGGCTGCCGAACGGCAAGTGGCTGGCCGCGGCCGAGACCGTACGACGCGGCGGCGGTTCGGCCCAGGTGGTCCGCCCGGCGCCGTAGCGCTCAGAGTTCGGCGGTGGGGACGGGCGGCCGCGTGCGGAACGCGAGCCGCCCGTCCTCGACGTCCACCGTGATCCGGTCTCCCTGCGCGACCCGGCCGTCCAGCAGCAGCCGGGACAGCCGGTTGTCGACCTCGCGCTGGATGGTGCGACGCAACGGCCGGGCCCCGTACTCGGGTTGGTAGCCGCGCTCGGCGAGCCAGTCGACGGCGGCGGCGGTGAACTCGGCCGTGAGGCCCTGCGCCTGCACCAGTTGGCGGGTCTTCTCCAGCAACAGGTCGGTGATCCGGCGCAGTTGCTCGCCCGTGAGCTGCCGGAACACGACGATCTCGTCGATCCGGTTGAGGAACTCCGGCCGGAAGTGCTCGCGCAGCGGCCGCAGGATCTGCTCGCGGCGCGCCTCCTCGGCGGCGTCCGCGCCGCCCGGTCCGAAGCCGATGCCCGCGCCCCGCCGGGTGATCGCCTCCGAGCCCAGGTTGCTGGTCATCACGATGACGGTGTTGGTGAAGTCCACCGTGCGGCCCTGCGAGTCGGTGAGCCGGCCGTCGTCGAGGACCTGCAGCGCGATGTTGAAGACGTCCGGGTGGGCCTTCTCCACCTCGTCCAGCAGGAGCAGCGAGTACGGGTGGCGGCGGACGACCTCGGTGAGCTGTCCGGCCTCCTCGTGGCCGACGTAGCCGGGCGGGGCGCCCACCAGGCGGCTGACGGTGTGCCGTTCCTGGTACTCGCTCATGTCGAGGCGGACCATGCGCTCCTCGCTGCCGAACAGGGCCTCGGCGAGCGCACGGGCCAGTTCCGTCTTGCCGACGCCCGTCGGGCCGAGGAACAGGAAGCTGCCGATCGGCCGGTCCGGGCTGGCGAGCCCGGCGCGCGAGCGCAGCACCGCGTCCGCGACGACCCGCACGGCCTCCTCCTGGCCGACCACCCGGTCGTGCAGGTGCTCCTCCAGACCGAGCAGCCGGTCCTTCTCCTCCTGGGTCAGACTCGCGACGGGGATGCCGGTCTGCCGGGACACGACCTCGGCGATCGCCTCCGCGGTGACCTCCAGATCCCGGCCCTCGTCGACCGTGACCTCGCCGCTCGCCCGCTCGATGGCCGCCTTCAGCTCCACGATGCGGTCGCGCAGCCGGGTGGCCTCCTCGTACTGCTCGTCCGCGACCGCCTGGTCCTTGTCCCGGGCCAGCTGCTCCACCTCGCGCTCCATGGCCCGTACGTCGGTGCCCTTCGTGCGCGCGCCGAGCCGCACCCGGGCGCCCGCCTGGTCGATCAGGTCGATGGCCTTGTCGGGCAGCCGGCGGTCGGTGAGATAGCGGTCGGACAGCTCCACCGCCGCGTCGAGCGCGCCGTCGGTGTAGCGGACCTGGTGGTGGGCCTCGTAACGGTCGCGAAGCCCGCGCAGGATCTCCAGCGCGTCCGCGACGGACGGCTCCGGCACCAGGATCGGCTGGAAGCGGCGGGCGAGCGCCGCGTCCTTCTCGATCCGCCGGTACTCCTCCAGCGTCGTCGCGCCCACGATGTGCAGTTCGCCGCGGGACAGCGCCGGCTTGAGGATGTTGCCGGCGTCCATCGAGCCGCCCTCGCCGCCCCCGCCCGCGCCGACGACCGTGTGCAGCTCGTCGATGAACACGATCAGCCGGTCGGAGTGCGCGCGGATCTCGTCGACGATGGCGTTCAGCCGCTCCTCGAAATCGCCGCGGTAGCGGGTGCCCGCGACCACGCCGGCCAGGTCCAGGGCGACCACCCGCCGGGCCAGGAGGACGTCGGGCACGTCGCCCTCCGCGATGCGCTGGGCCAGCCCTTCCACGATGGCGGTCTTGCCGACGCCCGCGTCGCCGATCAGCACCGGGTTGTTCTTGCCGCGCCGGGAGAGGACCTCGATGGTCTGTTCGATCTCGTCGTCGCGGCCGATCACCGGGTCGATCCGGCCCTGACCGGCCAGCTCGGTCAGATCGCGCCCGTACTTGTCCAGGGTGGGCGTGCCGGTGGACTGCTGACGTTCCGCGGCACGGGCCGCGGTCGAGGTGTCCGGGGGGTCGGACGGCATGCCCGTGGAGGCGAAGCGGGCCGCGTTGAGGATGTGCCCGGCCGCGGAGTCCGGGTTCGAGGCGAGGGCGCTGAGCACGTGCTCCGGGCCGATGTGCCCCGCGCCCCGGGAGCGGGCCAGGTCGTGCGCGTCCAGGAGGGCGCGTTTGGCGGCCGGGGTCAGCGACAGCGAGGTGGGCGGCGGAG
The DNA here is from genome assembly GCF_024539815.1 of Streptomyces hayashii. Lineage (GTDB taxonomy): Bacteria > Actinomycetota > Actinomycetes > Streptomycetales > Streptomycetaceae > Streptomyces > Streptomyces hayashii. The sequence continues at coordinate 2,705 of NZ_JAHHIU010000160.1, read as the reverse complement.
CTTCCCCCTGTGGGTGCTGCGCCGGGCCCGACCGCTCGTCGATCTCCGTCGCCATCGAGTCGGGGTCGGCGCCGGCCCGGCTGAGCAGCGTGCGGGTCGGTTCCGCCGTCAGGGCCGCACGCAGCAGGTGCTCGGTGTCCAGGTCTCTGCTGCCGTGCTCGGCGGCGTACTGGGCCGCGCCGCGGACGAGGTCCCTCGCGGGCTGGCTGAGGAGCCGGCCGATGTTGATCTGACGGGGGCCGGGGCGGGGCCCGCCGAAGAAGCGGGCCAGGAACTCGCCGTAGGGGTCTCCGTAGTCGCCGTAGCCCTCCGGGCCGGTGAAGCCGTTCGTCATGGCGTTCCGTTCCATGGACGTGCGATGCGGTGCCGGGCGCCCTCGGCTGGGGCGGACACACCCACCTTCGCACGGTCGCCCACGGCGGGCACGCGCAGAGGAGTCCTCGGTCCGGCGGCGCGCGGAGCGGCCGACCGCGGCCTGTCGGAGCGACCCCTGCGCGGCCGGGAGGGCACCCGTCCGGACCTCGTGACGGAGGCGACCGGGCCCCCGCCCCCGCCCCGGAGCGACGCGCGGCACGCCACCCGCGCGGTCGGGCAGCGGCTCCGCTCCGGCTCCCCGGCGAGCGCGCCACCCGGTCCACGAACCGGGCGCGGCCCGGTTCCGTGCCGTCCCGGCTGCTCGGCCGGCAGTCCCTGCGGGACCGGCGCGTCTCGCGGGTTCCGGCCGTCCCGTCCCCGCCTGCCGTACGGCCGCGTGCTCGCCGTCCCCCGGCCCCGCCGAGCCCTCCCGGACCTAGCCCCGCTGCGTCAGCACGCGCGGGCCGCTCTCCGTGATCGCGACCGTGTGCTCCGTGTGGGCCGCCCTCGAACCGTCGTTCGTGCGCAGGGTCCAGCCGTCGGGAGCTACGTGGTAGTCGTCCCCGCCTCCCGCGATCAGCATCGGCTCGATCGCGATCACCATGCCGTGGCGCAGCGCCGGCCCGCGGCCGGGCCGGCCCTCGTTCGGGATCGCCGGGTCCTCGTGCATGTGGCGGCCCACGCCGTGGCCCCCGAAGTCGTCCATGATCCCGTAGCCGGCCCCTCGGCAGACCGTGCCGATCGCGTGCGCGATGTCGCCGACGCGGTTGCCGACGACCGCCGCCTCGATGCCGGCCGCCAGGGCGCGCTCGGCGGTCTCGACGAGCCGGACGTCCTCCGGGCGCGCCCGGCCCACGGTGAAGCTGATCGCGGAGTCGCCCACCCAGCCGTTCAGCTCGGCGCCGCAGTCGATCGAGACCAGGTCGCCGTCGCGCAGCCGGTGGCGGGTGGGGACGCCGTGCACGATCGCGTCGTTCACGGACGCGCAGATCACCGCGGGGAAAGGCGTGGACGCGAACGACGGCCGGTAACCGAGGAAGGGCGACGACGCCCCCGCCTCCCGCAGCACGTCGTGCGCCACCTCGTCCAGCTCCACCAGGGAGACGCCCACGTCGGCGGCCCGGCGCACAGCCGTCAGGGCCCGTGCGACGACCTGGCCCGCCTCGTACATGGCGTCGATCGATGTGTCCGTCTTCAGCTCTACCATGCCAATTACTATACCGGTATTAGAATGGGGTCATGGTGCGCACCCCCTTGACCCCCGAAGAGCACGAGCGCGGCGAGCGGCTCGGACGGCTGCTGCGCGAAGCGCGCGGCGGCCGGAGCATGACCGAGATCGCCGCGAGCGCGGGCATCTCCGCCGAGACCCTCCGCAAGATCGAGACCGGACGGGCGCCGACCCCGGCCTTCTTCACCGTCGCCGCCCTGGCCCGTGTGCTCGGCCTGTCCATGGACGAGCTGGCGGGGCTGTGCGCGCTCACCCCCGTCTGAGGCCCGGATCCCGCCGCCGGCGCTCCCCGCTCGGGGCCGCACGGTGATGCGGTCGCGTCCGCTTCGAAAACTCCCCGTAGCCCCGCTGTAACACGACTGGTGTTTTCTACGAACCGGAGTGTTCCGGTCGGGGCGGGAGTCCAGCGATGACTGTGCATCAACTCCCGGGCCGGGTGCGGGAGTTCGTGAACCACCTGAACGCACTGCTGGCGCGCCTGGACGAGGGCGCCGGCTGGTGCGCGGTGTTCTGGCAGCGCGATCCCGACGGTATGCAGGCCTGCCTCGACGGGCGTGAGGTGCCGCCCTGGGACGTGGTGGAGGCGCTCCTCCAGGATTTGGCCGCCGCACACGGCCCCGAGGCCGCCGCCCAGGAAGCGCGACGGCTCCGGCACCTGCACGCGGGCGCGTTCGCCGACCACGACGCCCGCCCCGGCGGCCGCGACGCGCTCGGGGACCGGCTCGACGTGATGCTCCGCGAGCAGCGCTACGCCGCCGACCGGCTCACCGACCTCGGCCGCCGGCTCGCCTCCGCGGCCACCCACGAGCAGGCCGAGGCTCTCCGCCTCGACCTCGCCTGGGCCCGCGACGACCACGAACGCGCCACCGCCCGGTGCGCCGAGCTCCGCCACCGGATGGCGGACCTCGACCGCCTCCCCGCGCCGCCGCACCCCCGCCGACCGACCGGCCACGACGCCCGATTCGGCCACGACCCCCGATCCGGCGACGGCGACGAGTCCGCGGCCGGTTCCGGCGGTGTGCGGCGGGCCGATCACGAGGGCGCGGGGACCGCGACGGGGACCGCACGCGGTGTGTTCGGCGACGACGCGGCCCCGGCCCCTGCCCCGGTCCCGGCTCATGCC
>NZ_JAHHIU010000159.1 GCF_024539815.1 Streptomyces hayashii | reverse complement strand
GGTGCGGGGTGCGGGTCGTGCCGCGTCGCGCTGGGGACGGGGCGGGGGTTCAGGTGACGGACCTGCGGCCATGGGTGGGCGTCGGCGTGTCGTGGTACGGCCCGTACGGACCTTCGCGGGGTGCGCGAGTCCCTGCCGCGTGTGCGGGGGCGTGTGCGGGGGCGTCGTGGCGGCGTTCAGTCCCGGGCCGGAGCGACCCCCGAACTCTCCCGGACCACCAGCTCCGGCGCGGAGACGGGGTGCGGGGCGATCTGCGCCGACTCCTCCAGCACCCCGTGCAACAAGGCGAAGGCGGACCGGCCGAGGCCGGTGAAGTCCAGACGTACGGTCGTCAGGGACGGCGTGAGATGGGCGGCGTGCGGGGCGTCGTCGAAGCCGGCCACACTGACCTCGCCCGGCACGGACCGGCCGGCCTCGTGCAGGGCGCGCAGCACGCCGAGCGCGAGGTCGTCGTTGCCGCACAGGATGGCGGTGACGGCCGGGTCCGCGGCGAGCCTGCGGCCCGCGGCACGACCGTCCGCCGGGCTCCAGCCGCCCTGGAGCGGTCGCGGTCGCGGCGCTCCCGCCTCGCGGAGGGCGTCGCGCCAGCCGGCGCTGCGGGCCCCGGTGCGCCGGGTGCTGGACGGGATCGCCACGTAGTGCACGGTCTCGTGGCCCAGGGCGAGCAGGTGCCGGGTCGCTTCACGGGCGGCCTCACGGTCGTCGGTCCACACCCGCGGGCGGTCGTCGGCGGGTGGGCCCGCGGGGGTCTCGACCACGCCGACGACGGGCAGTTCGGCGGGGACCGCGTTCAACGCCCGGACGCCGGCCGGGTCGTAAGCGATCACGATCGACCCGCCGCCCGTGTCCGCCGCGCGCTGGACCACGGCGGCGACCGCGGACTTCTCCGCCGATTCCAGGACTCCGATCCCGACCGTGTAGGAAGCGGCGCGGGCGGCCTCCTCGATGCCCTGGAGGATCGAGGCGTATCCGTAGTGGATGGTGTCGGCCGTGAGCACGGTCACGGCGCGGCTGCGCCCACGGGCCAGGGCGAACGCGGTGGCGTTGCGCCGGAAACCGAGCTCGTCGATGGCGGCGAGCACGCGTTCACGGGTCGCCGCCTTGACGCTGGGATGGTCGTTGATCACCCGGGAGACGGTCTGGTAGGAGACCCCGGCCGCTGTCGCCACGTCCCGGATGCTCGCGGGACGCGCTGTGTGACCGGTCGCGTTCATGCCAGAATTGTGACCGGTCACACAGAAGGGCGTCAAGGGCGGGCACCACCGGACCGTGCGAGCCTCGGACGCATGGCGCCCGGGCCCGCACGGTGGGTGCGTGGATCCTCGGCCCATCGCCCGGGCCCGCGGTGGGCCGATGCTCAGCCCATGCTCTTGGAGCCGTCCAGGGCCTCGCGGATGATGTCGGCGTGACCGGCATGCTGGGCGGTCTCCGCGACGATGTGCAGCAGAACCCGGCGGGCGGACCACTGCACGCCCGGCTCGAACCACGGAGCGTTCGGCAGCGGGTGGGCGGCGTCCAGGTCGGGCAGGGACGCGACCAGCGCGTCGGTGCGGTCGGCCACCTCCTCGTACTCCTTGACCACGCCGGCCAGCGTCTCGCCGGGCAGCATCCGGAACTCGTCGGCCCGCGCGGCGAAGTCGGCCTCGGTCATGGCGCTGAAGTCGCCCATGGCCGCCGGGCCTTCGAGGATGAAGTCCACCCAGCCTCGTTCGGTCGCGCTCACGTGCTTGATCAGCCCGCCGATGCAGAGCTCGCTGACCGTGGTCCGCTCTCCCGCCTGTTCGTCGGTGAGCTCGCGGGCGGTGAAGCGCAGGAAGTGCCGCTGCTTGGCGAGCGCCTCCAGCAGGTCGGCGCGCTCGCGGCTGACGGTCGGCGCTGCGGCGGTCTCGTCGAGGGAGGTGCTCTTGCTCATGGGTCGCCTTCTTCCGTGAGTGCTGTTCGCGGTCGTAGGACCACCATAGGAGCGATAGAGGTCAGATCCTGGCCTAGTTGGCCGGCTCGGCCGACCGGGTTCGGCGAGACACGGTCGCCGCCATGCCGTCAGCGCCCCACGCCGCGGCGCACAGAGCCCGTTCGGCCTCGGCCGCGTAGACCGACGAAGCCAGCCAGGCCCGGGCGAACCGGTCCGTGTCGGCCGGGAGCAGACGGCCGAAGGCGTCTCGTGAACGGTCCGCCGCGGCCGCGTGCAACTCGTCGAGAAGGTCGGCCGCGGTGCCCAGGCCGACGCGGCGCAGACGCGTGCCGTCGCCGGTCGCGCCGGCCGGGAAGGCGAGCACCCGGCGGCCCCCGGAGACCGCCTGGTGCACCCGGCGGCGCAGAAGGTGCAAAGGGGCCTCGTCCGCCGTGCGGGTCGGGGCGGGCGCGCCCGCCGCCGTGGGCAGGTGGGGCGCCGTGGGCAGGTCCCCGTTCTGGAGACGATCCAGCCCCAGGTCGACCCGGGCGTCTGGGTCGGCCGGGTGTTCGGCGGCGAGCAGCAGCGCGCGCGGCAGCGGACCCGGAACGAGCCGGGCCACGATCCGCAGCCGACTGCCCCGGGCGGCGGCCAGCAGACGGAGGTTGTCGCGGTACGGCAGCGCCGGGTCCTGGTGAGCCGTCACGAGTCGCAGCGCGAGACCGGCGCAGTCGGCCAGCAGACAGTCGCCCGTGGCCTCACGGACCGTGCCCGCCAGGGTGACGTCCAGGAACAGCAGGTCATGGGCGCCTCGGAGAGCCCGGGCGACCTGCTCGGCGACGGGCGTCGCCCACAGCCGGTCGAGTGGCCCGGCGCTCCAGGCGGCGCCGCCGGCGCGCACCGCCCGCACCCCGGCCCCCGCACCCAGCCGACCGGTCGGGGAGACGGTCGCCCCGGTGACCGCGAGCCCCGCGCGCGACAGTTCACGATGGGTCAGAGCGGTGTCGCCGATGCGGACGGCGCGGTCGGCTGCGCCCGTCGCCCGGCCGGGCCCGCCGGGCGCCACATCGGAGACCGTGTAGAGGCGGCCTTCGGCGTCCGCGGTCCAGGTGACCGCGCCCGCGTACCCGGTCACCGTGAGTATGGGCTCCGAGAAGAGCCCGTACAGGCGCAGGGAACCGTCCGGGGTGTAGGGCTGCCGTACCGTGCCGCGCAGTTCGGCCAGCTCCGGGCCGCGCGCCGCCGGCAGCCGGTGGGCAACGCCCAGGACGGCACGCAGGGCTTCGACCAGATCGGGCAGCCGGTGCGCGGGGTCGGCGGAGCGGGCCGCGCGCACCTCGTTGACCACGGAGACCGCCGACGCGGCGGCCCGGGGGAGTCCCGCGAGCCGCGCGGTGTGCGCGGCGCGCAGGAGCTCCGCCTGGAGCACGGCGCCCGATCCGTCCGCGCCGGCGTCCAGCATGGCGGCGACGGCGTCGAACACGGCCCGAGCGGCCACGAGTTGGCCGGGAAGAGCGGCCTCGGTCTCCGTCGGCTCCGGCACGCCCGCGCTCTCTGAACCCCCCTCCTGCGCAGGGACGGAAGCGGGGGCGGAGCCAGAGGGCGAGGCAGAAGCAGAAGCAGAGGCAAAGGCAGGGGCCGAGTCGGAGGGAGAGGGCGCGACAGAGGGAGAGCCAGAGGGCGAGGAGGAGACGGCAGGAGGGACGGACGTGTCGACCGGTGCGGCCGAGGCCGCCGCCGCTCGGTGCAGACAGTCCGGGGCGAGCAGGCACCCGCAGCGGATCGCGTCCGCGCTGGTCACCGTGCCGCCCACGACGTGCAGTTCCAGCTCGGTGTCGTCGTCGAGGGCGATCCGTATCGTGTCGCCCTCCCGGATCACCGGACGAGCCGCCAGTTTGGCGACCCCCGCGTCCAGCCGCTTGCGCAGCCGGGGTGAGAGCGCCTCGACGAGTTCGGCGGTGACGGACGGCGCGACCGGCGGCAACAGGCCCTGGCTCATGCGATCTTCTCCCCTACCCAGCGGGCCAGTTCGAGCGGACTGAGAGCGGCGACGGGCATGCCGGCTGCGACGAGCCGACCCGCGACGCCCGTGGAGTAGCGCGGCCGGCCGGAGTCGTCGAGGCTCGCGCAGCCCAGCACGTGGCAGCCCGCCCCGACCAGCGCACGCACCTCGGCGAGAAGCCCGCCGAGGGGGTAGCCCTCCTCGAAGTCGCTGACGACCACCACCAGAGTGCGCGACGGCACGGTGACCAGCTCGCGGGCGTGCCGCAGGCCCGCCGCGATGTGCGTACCACCGCCCACGCTGACCTCCAGCAGCAACGACAACGGGTCCTCGACATGGCCGGTAAGGTCGATGACCTCGGTGGAGAAGGCCAGGAAGTGGGTGGACAGGGTCGGCACCCCGGCGAGCACCGAGGCGGTGAGCGCCGCCCACACGGTGGACGCCTCCATGGACCCCGACACGTCCGTCACGAGGATCAGTCGCCAGTCGGCCGACCGGCGGGCCCGCGCACGGAACACCGGGTGCTCGGGGACGACCCGTACCGTGCCGTCCGGTCCGCGCCGCGCGGTCGCCAGATTGGCCCGCAGGGTCCGGGGCAGGTCCAGTCCGCCGCCCGGACGGCGGCTGGGCCGCGGCAGTGCCGTGCCGTGCAGTGCGGGACGCAGCCGGGTGGCCAGCTGCCGGGTCAGCGCCTCCACCAGCCGGCGCACGAGCGGGCGCAGCGCGGCCAGCCGGGCTTCGGGCAGTCCGCCCGCGTGCCGCAGCACGGTGCGCAGCAGATCGACCGAGGGGCGCACGCTGTCGGCGTCCAGCTCGGCGAGCACATCGTCGCGGCCCGCCGCCGCGGCCGTCGCCAGCACCTCCTCCCGGATGCCCGGCCCGAAGAGCGCGGCGAGCTCCTGTGACCACTCGCGCACCCCCGGATACGGAGCCTCCCGGCCGCCGGCCGCCCCTCGGCCCGACAGGTCTCCCCGGCTGCCCTCGCCGCGCCCGCTGCCGTACAGCTCGTCCAGGGCCGTGGCCAACGGGCGGGCGGCGGGCGGGAGTCGGTCGGCGCGTCGCCCCAGGACGAGCCGCCAGCGGTCGGCGGGTGCGAGGAAGCGGTCCTCTCCCGCGGTCTCTTCCGGGCCCACCTCTCCGGGGCCTTCTTCCGGACCTCCTCCCGGCTCCCGCCCCTGCCCGACGCCGAAGCCCTCCCCGGCCGCGCCGACCACGTGCCGGGCGGCGGGTGCGGGTGCGTGAAGGGCGGGGACGGGTGCGGGGACGGCCGGCGGATCGGTGGACGCGCGTCCAGAGGCCGCAGGCCGGGCGGACGAGGGCGAGGCGGACGCTGGTCGGGGCGACGGGGGAGGGGTGGACGGCTGCGGGGTGGACGCGGCTTCCGTGAGCGCGGGTCCGGTGGACGCGTGTGCGTCGACGCCCCGCGGGGGCAGCAGTCCCAGCGACCGCAGGGCGGCGCGGGCGGCCAGGTCCGCCCCCGCCCAGACGGCGAGGGCGGCCGGGTCCAGGCCGTCGGTGTCGGCCACGCGTCCGGCGCCCAGGCGCTCCTCCACGGAAGCCAGCAGACGATCGCGGGCCGCCGGGCTGAGGGTGTCGAAGCCCCCGCGCAACGCCGGAAGCCGGTCCAGGAACTGCCGGTCGGGCAGCTCCGACACACGGTCGAGCAGCGGCTCCAGGGCCGGAGCCGCCGCCTCCAGCAGCGGTCCGGCGGCGGTCAGCAGGCCGCTCAGCCGGGCGGTCAGACCCGACCGGGACTCGGCGTCGACCGCACCGTCGACCCAGGACGCCACCCGGTCGCCGAAGACCCGGGCGTCCTCCTGACCCAGCAGCACCCGGACGGCTCCGGCGGCGCCGCGCATCAGCGGGGAGCCTTCGGCGGCCAGCCGGGCGAGGGCGTCGACGAGCCGGATGCCGCCTACGAGGTCTGCGCGATGGGCGAGTTCGAGCAGGGCGTGCGCGTCGGCAGGGTCCTCGGAGCCGGTCAGACCGTCCACCTGGCGCACGGCCGCCGCGGTGAGCACTTCGGCGACGGCCGTCGTCCGGGCCGCACGGCCGTCGTCGGGCCCCAGTCCTGCCACGTGACCGGCCCGCAGCCGGTCCGACAGGGAGAGCGCGGCGAGCAGTTCGGGCAGCGTGCCGGCCTGCGGCACCACGTCGGCGACATCGTCGAGCCGCTCGTCGGTGAGCGCGTCGAGCCCGCACTCCGCGGCCTCCGCGAGTCCTCGCAGAACCTGCGCGGCCGTCGGTCCGCCCTCCTCCAGCTCCGCGCGTCGCCGTTCGCGCAGCACACCCTCGGCGGCCTGGGCCGGGGTCACGCCGCGGACCCCGGCGGCGCTCAGCACGGCCGCCGTGGCGGGCGTCCAGCGCGCTTCCCAGCGGGAGGTGAGGGCCTGGGCGCCGCCCGCGCCGACGACGTCCTTCGGCTCGCCGTACGGCACCCCGCACACCGTCAGCCTGCGCAGCAGCAGTTCACGGCGCCGGTCGAGGTCGGAGCGCAGGGGGTCGAGCCGCAGGTCCCGGGCGGCGCCCGAGGAGCTCTCCGGCCCCGGCAGGCCCAGCGCGGCGACCTCGGCCTCGACCGCCGGGGCGAGCCCGCTGCGCGGCGCGTCCGGGGCCGGCCGTCCCGTGCGCGTGCCGATCAGCACCCGCTCCATCGCCCGCGCGACGGCCCTGCCCCGCCCGTAGGGCTCGCCCTGGGCGAGGACCGTCTGCACCGCCTCGACCAATTCGCCCCGGCCCGCCGCGGGCAGCCCGCGCAACCGGGCCAGGTCCGAGGCGAGCCGGCTGATCTCCCGGGCGTCCGCCGGCCCGGACGGATGTCCCAGACCGCGCAGTTCCGCGCACACCCGCACGGCCGCCCGCGTCAGCGCCTCCTCCAGGGCGGCGGGGTCACCGGCGGCCCGGAGCACCATCTCCTGCCATTCCGGATCCCGGATGCCGGCCGGGTACCCGGAGCGCTCGTCCAGCAGGTGGTAGGCGTACGGGATCAGAGAGGTGACCCAGGTGTCCCGCCGCGTGCCGACGGCGTCGTGCCGCGCTGCGGCCGGGGCGTGGGACTCGGCGTCGGCCTCGGCGCAGACGTCGTCGTGGACCGTGGCGCAGACGTCGTCATGGACGCCGGCGCGGGCGGCGGCCACGTCGGCCGGGGCGGGCGCCGCGAGCCGGGCCGAAGCCGGGCCGCTCAGCGCCGGCGCGTGGAACGCGCCGACCAGCACGGCGGCCCGCTCGCCCGCTGCGGTGGCCTCGGCGATCCGGGACCGCATCCACCGCTCCCGCCGCAGGTCCAGCTCTGCCACCCCGCCCGAGGCGGCCGCGTCCTCGCGCAGCGCCCACCCCGTCAGGAGCGCGGCCCGGCGCAGCGCCTCGGGCGGCGAGCCCGGTGCGGCCGCCTCGACGAGCCGGTCCCACAGGTCGTCCCCCGGGCGGCCCGTGAGGCGGGCCCGCAGCGCTCCGGCGAGCCCGAAGGGCTCTCCCGACGCCGGGCCGTCGCGCCCCTCGCCCCATGCCCGGTCGGCGAGGGGCAGGTCGCAGGCGATTACCGGGACGTCGTGCCGGGCGGCCCAGCGCACGGCGGCCAGCTCGGGCGAGAAGTCGGCGAACGGATAGAACGCCGGGCTCCCGCCGCTCCTGGCGTCGCCGGGAGCGGCGGCGAGCGCGACCGGGGCCCGGGTCTGCGCGTGCCCGAGCCAGGGGAGCCATTCCTGCATCTCGGCCGGCAGCTCGACGAGCAGCACGTCCGGCTCGGCCTCGTCCAGAAGCGCGGGCACGGCGGCGGCCAGCGAGGGCGCGTGGTGCCGTACGCCGATGAGGTAGGGCCCGGCCGGATCGGTGAGCGCGACGAGCGCCTCGTCCGGAGCGCCCGTCGTGGTGGGGTGCGGGGACACGGCCGTCAGCCCTCCAACACCGTGCGCAGCTCCCACAGGGTGCGCCAGGTGGCGGAACCCTGCTCGGCGCGGCGGCGGACCGGGCCGTCCCAGTAGCCGCGCAGCCGGGCCGCGTCGGCGGGGTCGTCCTTGCGGACCACGCCGAGCAGATGGCCGGGCAGCAGGCCCAGGACGTCACGGTCCCCGGGGAAGTAGGCCGCCGCGAGGGCCAGCGCGCCCGCGACGGACACGGCCTCGGCGGTGCTCATCACCGTGGACGGCCGCTCCACCTCCCAGCCCTCCGCCGAGCGTCCCTCCCGCAGATCGCGGAAGGCCGTGACCAGGGCCTCCAGGACGGTGTCGTCGACCTGGAAGGGCGCTCCGGCCCGCTCCACCGAGGCGCGGGCCTGACTGCGCACCAGCGCGGTCTCCGCGTCGAGGTCGGGAATCGGGCCGACCGTCTCGAAGTTGAAGCGGCGCTTGAGGGCGGCGGACATCTCCGAGACGCCCCTGTCGCGCAGGTTGGCCGTGGCGATCAGGTTGAAACCGGGGGCGGCGTGCGCCAACGCATCGGGTGTGCCCGTGAGTTCGGGCACCGCTATGCGCCGCTCCGACAGCAGCGACACCAGGGAGTCCTGCACCTCGGGCAGACAGCGGGTGACCTCCTCGACGCGGGCGATGGCCCCCCGGGACATGGCGGCCAGCACCGGCGAGGGCACCAGCGCCTGTCGGCTCGGCCCCTGCGCCAGCAACAGGGCGTAGTTCCAGCCGTACTTGAGCTGGTCCTCGGTGGTGCCCGCCGTCCCCTGCACGACCAGGCCGCTGGTTCCGCACACAGCGGTGGACAGCAGCTCGGACAGCATCGACTTGGCGGTGCCGGGCTCGCCGACGAGCAGCAGCCCGCGCTCACCGGCGAGGGTGACCACACACCGCTCCACCAATGCCCGGTCGCCGACGAACTTGCCCTCGACGACCAGCCGGCGAGGCGCACCGTCCGGCGTCCCGACGCCCTCGGGCAGCTTCAGGGCCCGGCCGTCGCTGCCCATCACGAACGTGACGACGGCACGCGGGGTGAGCCGCCAGGCCGGCGGTCGCGGCCCGTCGTCGTACGCGGCGAGGAAGGCGAGCTCGGCGGCGTACCGGTCCTCGGGCGGGACGATCTGGCGCTCGGGGGCGGGGGACAGGGCGGTGGCGGTCATCGGCGCGGGTTCTTCCAGGTGAGAAGGGGCGGTGGTCATCGGCGCCGGCCCTTGCGGGTGGCCCGGGTGGTGAGCTCCTCGTAGGCGGGGACGTCACCGGAGCGGACGCGGCCCCACGCGCGTGCGAAGAGTTCGGGCACCGGGACCAGCGGCACGGCGCGGACATGGGCGCGCACCGGGTAGAGGCCCTCCTTCCAGATCTCCACCGGCAGGGCCGGAGACTTCAGGTCCAGCCAGCCGCAGGGCAGGAACAGGGTCCGGCCCGCGCGTGCCCGCTTGGCCTCCACCACCAGGTCGCCCGCCGCGAGTTCGGCGCGGGCCTTCTTCGTCCGGGCCGGACGCCAGCCGGTCCAGCGCGCACAGTTGCGGTCCGTGGGGTCCGGAAGGGCGAGCAACTGGAGGTAGAGCGCTGCCGCGTCCGCGCCCAGACCGAGCTGCGCGGCGACCTCGGCGACCAGCTCGGGCACGCTGAAGGTCGGGTCCTGCGCTTGGCCCGAGGGTCCCTGCGGATCGCTCCCCGCAGCGACCGCGTCGGCGAGGTCCTCGCCCAGGAGCGTCCGCAGGGCGTGCATGCCCTGGCCCCGCCCCGGTCCCACGAGCCCCTCGACCAGCCCGAACACGGGGTCGTCGGGGCCGTCGAGCGCACCGGGCCGCACCAGTACGGTCTCCTGCTCGCCGTACCACGGCCGCAGCGCCAGCGCCTCGCCCGCGGCCGTCAGACCGTGCGCGTCGGCGCCCCCGGCCGCGCCGAGCCCGTACGCCTTGCGCAGCTCGACGGCGGTCGAGGTGCCCTTGTCCGTCCAGGCGACGTCCAGATCGATCAGCAGCCCCGGATCGGCCACACGGCGGCGCAGCGCGGCCAGGCTCTCCGGGAGGAGTGCCCGCAGCGGGTGCGCGTACGGCAGGGAGTAGGCGAGCCCGGCGAGGGCGGCCACCGCTCGCGTCAAATGGTGTCGGCCGGGCAGTGCCGCGGGGTCCTCCGCGACGAGGTTGCCGTCCTTGTCCGGCCGTTGCACGGTGGTGCGGTGGATCCAGGGGGTGAGCCGGGGGTTGAGGACCTCCTCCACCGCGCCGGTCGGCACGCCGTCGAGGGCGAGTTCCCCGGCGAGTTCCTCGGGCAGCCGGACGACCCCGGCGAGCCGATCGGCCCACACCCGCCCCGCCGCCCGCGTGTCCGGCCCGGCCGTCCACAGATCACCGGGGGCCTGCGGCAGCAGCGCGCCGACGAGCGCCGCCCGGTCGCCGGCGTCAACCGACGACAACAGGGCGTCGCCGAGCTGCTTCTGACGAGGCTTCAGCCCGGTCGCCGCGATCACCTCGTCGGTGAGCTGCGGCGGGTTGCCGGCGAGCAGCAGCGCGGCCTGGACGGGTCCGAGCCGCCCGTGTGTCGCGGCGGCCAGGGCGGCGGGCGCGTCCGCCTGCCAGGGGGCGGGGCCCTTGTCCCGGACGAGCGCGGTGACGGCCGCCAGCGCCTCGGCCGGGTACACCGCGGGGTGCGCGCCCTCCCGTGCCAGGGTGAAGTGGGCCGTCGCGCCGAAACGGCCGGTGGGATCGTGGTCGAGGGCGAGCCAGTCCACCCGCCCGGTCTGCCGGTCGATGCTCTGGCAGCCGAGGACGACGACCGTGCGCCCGTCCCGGCGCAGCACCTGACCGACACGTTCCTGCTTCTCGTGCGGCTCGCTCAGCACGATCTCCCGCAGCAGGCCCGACGACGCGGCCAGCGGCCCGTCGGCGATCGCCTCCAGCAGCAGGAGCAGCGCCTCGCGGTGCTGCACGGTCGTCGTCGGACAGGCGGCCCGGTACGCGAGCGGGCGCAGCACGTCCAGCACGGGCGTCCACACCGGGCCGAGACCGGGAACGGTGAACTCGTCGCTGCGCCAGCCGTCTTGGACGCCGGCCGACCGGGAGGCCTCGGGCAGGGCCTTGCCGTCGGCCGGCTTCCCGGACAGCACATGGTTCACGGCGCGGATCTGCCGCAGTGTGGCCCAGCGCGTCTCGCCGCCCCACCACCCCTGCATCGGGGAGAGGCCGGCGACGGCCTCGCGCAGCGTCTGGTCGTCGCCGTGCTCGGGCTTCAGGTCCGCGAACATGCCGTTGATCCGGTTGCTCTCCGCCTTCGGCGGGTCGACCGGAGGCGTCACGAACGCGGTGGTCGACACCGCGAGCCGCAGCACCGCGCGCACGAGCGCGCCGACCCCCGTGACCAGCCTGCGGTCGCCCAGTTCCGGCAGGAGACGGGACACGGTCTCCTGCACGACCTCGTCCGCCGTCGGGGCGGCCGACCGGCTCTGCGGGGTTCCGTCGACCGCCCCCGCCGCGGCCAGCACGGACTTCCGCTCGGCCAGCGCCTGCGCCGCGGCCCGCACGATCTCGCCCGCCTGCTCGTCGGTCAGTGCGCGCAACGCGGCCGACGCCCGCTCGTCGCGCGGGCGCAGCGCGTGCCAGTACTCGGCCGGAGGGACGAACCGGGTGCCCGCGGCGAACTCGCCGCCGCGCTCCATCGGCGTCAGCCGGCCCAGTTCGCCGGTGGCGCAGGTGTCGTCGCCCGAGTACAGGGCGATCTGGCGGTGGAGACGGACGGCGACGGGCTCGGCCCCGCCGGGCAGCCGCAGCGCGCCGAGCGGAACGCCCGGCGCCCGGCCGTCCGACCAGGGAAGGGTGACGGTCCGGCCGTCCGGCGTGCCGGCGACCGTACGCGCGTCACCGCCCTCGCCCCCGGTGCGCACCCAGCGGCCGAGCACCGTGCCGTCGGTTCCGAACGGCGTCTGCTCCAGGCCCGGTTGGAGGGGAAGCAGCTCACAGTTCTCCTGCACCAGCGTCGCGTCCTCGCGGATGCCGGACTGCAGGAAGGCGGGCAGCGAGGCACGCCCGTGCGTGCCGGTCGCCGGGTCGTACTCCAGCCAGACCTGCTGCCGTCCCTGCCGGCCCTGCCGCCAGTACGAGGTGCCGTCGCCGAGGACGCGGCGGCCGGCGGGCAGGACGGTGTCGCCGGCGTGCAGAGTGCGCCCGCCGCCCGCGCGCCCGCCGCCCGGCAGGGGGATGGAGGGGGCGCCGGCCTCGCTGCTGCCGTACCAGTAGGCGGGGATCTGCTCGCCGCCGAGCGGGAACACGTCGGCGGGGCGGGCGGACCAGTAGCCGAACTGCTTGCCGTCCTGCCGCCACATCACCAGCAGTTCGCCGTCCGTGAAGCGGAACGACGGACGCTGCCAGCGATTCGGGGGAGTGGGCACCCGCAGGTCGTGCTCCAGCAGGATCTCCTGCGGGCCGACGACGAAGACCTTGTGCTCACGCGAGACGATCAGCGCGGGCCACGCCTCCTGCACGGTCATCGGGTTGTCGTGATCACGGCCGGGCTTGGTCTCGGCGTCGATCCGGCGCAGCGCCTCGTCGAGCGCCGGCCAGCCCAGTTCGTCCAGCACGCCCGCGCGCAGGGTGTGTCCGAGCAGCGGCGCGACCTCCCGCGCGGCGACCCGCGCCACGGCCGCCGGGCTGACCCGGGCGGCCACCGCGCGGAACGGACGCAGCCGTTCCAGCGCCGCCCGCGCGGCGGGCAGACCGACTGCCGAGGCCAGGTCCCCGGCCGCGTCGTCCAGCCACTCCCGCAGCACGTCGCCGAGCACGGGGTGGGCGGCCAGCCCTTCCAGCACCTCGGAATCGGGACGGATCCCGCTGACGGCGCCGATGCCGGCGTACAGCAGGCGTCGGAAACGCGGATCGGCCGCGGTCGCCGCCAGGTCGCGCCGACCGCCGCGGGACTCGCGCAGCCAGCGGTCCAGGGAGAGGTGCACGACCCGGTCGGCGGCCGGCAGGGCCAGCGGCACGCCCTGCGCCACGCACAGGTCCAGCAGGTCCAGGTCGGCGCCGGCGTGCCAGCGCCCCGAGCACAGGTCGACGGGCCGCCCCAGCTCACGCAGCCGGGGCGCCATGCGCTCCACGAGGGCGAGCGTGGCCGGGGAGCGGCTGCTCACGGTGCCGCCGTGCTTGCGGTGCAGCGCCCATCGGCCCAGCCACTCCGCCGCGTCCACGTCGGACGTCGTCTCACCGGTGAGGAGCAGGTCAGCGCCGCACTCCGCGAGCAGCGCGAGCCAGAACTCGTCGTCCTCGACGGAACGGCCCAGACCGGACGGCATGATCTCCAGCAGCCGGTTCCGCACCTGCGGCTGCCGCCCGGCGAGGACGGCGAGGGTCGACCGGTAGGCGTTCCAGAAGGACGCCGGGGCCCGGACCGCAGCGGGCGAGGCGAGCAGGTCGGCGACCAGGGCGCACTCCTCGGCGACCCGGTCCAGACCCGCCGCCTTGATCAGCCCGCGCGCGTCCTGCGGCAGCGACGCGTACGGCGGCATGCCGGCGGCGCAGCGCTCCACGGTCAGCTGCCGGAACTGCGCCCAGGCGGTGGCCGGGTCGAGCCGTGCGGCGAGGGCCCGGACATGCTCCTTGAGCGCCTTGACCGTCAGCGCGCCGGCGAAGGCGAACTCCAGGAACACGGCCCGCTGCCGCTCCTCGTCGACCGTCAGCGCGTGTACCCGTTCGGCCTCACGGGCCTTGCCGAAGAAGGCGGAGGCGTACGTCGTGTTCTCGTGCTGGAGGAAGACGCGGGCCGCGTGCTCGTAGTAGGTGGGCAGGAAGTGCGGCACGGCGCGGCCGAGCCGGGCGCCGAGCTCCTCGAAGCCGTCCTTGGCGTTGCCCGGGCGGGACTTGGCCTGTCGTGCGAGGCGCTCGACGTCCTTGACCAGGGCCAGCGCGTGGTGGCCGTTGGCCGGGTCGTTGACCAGAGCCCAGGCGGGGAAGCCGAGCGTCTCGCGTCGCACCTGGCCGACCTCGGGGGTGTGCGCCTCGCGGGTCAGTCCGAGGAAGTCCAGGGCGAGGTCCTCGGCCTCGCCGAGGGTGCCCGGCACGAGGCGTACGATCCTGCGGTCGTCCAGTGCGGGATGCCCGTAGGTGCGGACGGTGAGCGTGTCGGCGTCCTCGCGGGTCGTGCTGCCCGGGGGCAGGACGGCGCCCGCTTCGAGCAGGACGGCGGCGGTGTTCTCGTCGTGGGTCGTCATGCCGCCCGCTCCTCGTCCTCGATGTCGCGCCCGGCGTACAGCGAAGCCGCCATGCGCATGCCCTCCGACCACGCCACCGCTCCGACCTGGCCGAGCTTCAGCGCACGGCCCGCGCCATCGGTGAACGTCAGCGGGCCGGTCTCGGCCTCCTCGTAGCCTTCGTAGTCGCCCACCCACACGCGGGCTTCGACGGTGCGGCCGTCCTCCAGGACGGACGTCACGGCGTTGCCGCCGCGCACCCGGTATCCGAGCTGGGTGACCCTGCCGTGCAGGAACCGCTGCTCCTTGAAGGCGCCGCCCGCGTACTCCTCGACGGACGTGCCGTCCGCGTCGAGCGGGACGGGCCGCCGCCACACCTCGCGGAAGAGCTGCTGGGCGCGCTGCTCGACGCCGAGCTCCACGGCGAACTCCCGCAGCTCCTCCAGGTCGTCCAGAAGCACGGGGTGCGGTAGCCGCACGAGGTCCGGGGCGATGCGGACGGTGTCGCCGTCGAGGTCGACCAGGCCGAGGCCACGCTCGGGGTCGGCGTCCCGCAGGAATCCCGCCACCTCGCCGTCGTCCCCGGTGACGACGAGGTCGCGCAGGGCGGCCTGCCAGGCGGGGTCGGGCCACACATGGGCGACGACGGCGAAGGGAACGGGCAGCGAACGCACCATCCACCGCTCGACGTCGGCCAGGCACCGCTGTTTGTGCCGCTCCAGCCACTCGACGAGCTGACGCAGCCCCACCACCGCGGGCTCGTCGGCGATCTTGGGCGGCACGGACTTCAACCGCCGCCCGGCCGCGTTGCGGCACACCACCTTGCCGTCATCCAGAGCGACTTCGTAGCCGCCCGCCGACACCCACCCCATGCGTGCCTCCCGCACCCGCTGTGATCAAGTGTCGGGAACTGTAGATCAGGCCACTGACAACGGGGTTCCGGAGGCGGCAGGGAACGGCTCCGCGGTGACCGGCGCAATGAAGTCCGCAGGTCACCGCGGGGGCCGACGTCATCGGGCCGTGCGGCCGGCGTCCGATCCGGAGACGGATCCGGTCACGCGGGAGGCGGTGCGGATCAGCCTTCGATCCAGCCGTTGTTCTTCGCGAACTGTGCGAGCCCGGCGCGCACCTGGAGGATCTGTTCGCCGGTCAGCGAGGGCGCCGCGGTCAGCAGCGCCTCGGTGACGTCCCGGGTGAACTCGTCCGCGCTGAGCACATCGCACAGGACGTCGTCGTCGGCGGCGAGGGGCTTGCCGTCCGCACCGCGCGCGAGCCGCACCCCGGCCGCCTTCGGGCCGCGTTCGCCCTCTTCGATCTCGAACTCCACCACGATGCCCCGGCGGACCTGGGACTCGGGCATCAACATGTCGTTGACGTGCAGGAAGACGTCCTCCCCGCCGTCGTCGGGCGCGATGAACCCGTAACCGCGCTGACTGTCGAAGCGCACCACACGACCAGCAACCATCCCAACCCCCAGCAACCTCGAAACACCCACGTCGGTGAACCTGCCCAGATCGTAGTCAAAGCGAGGGCCCCGGGGCGACCGAGGAGTGTTCACCGAGCCCGGCAGGGCGGGGCGGGCGGTTCCCGCACGGGTCGGACAGGGCCTCGGGCCCGCCGTCCGGTCAGGACTCCGCGCGCTCCGCGTTGCGCTTCTTGATCCGCACCGTCTCCTTGCGGACCTCGGCCTGCGTGGCGCGCTCCTTCTCCAGCCACTCCGGCCCGGCGTCCTTGATCGCCTCGATCTCCTCGGTGGTGAGCGCCTCGGTCACCCCGCCGCGGGCCAGGCCCGCGATCGAGACGCCCAGCTTCGCCGCGACCACCGGGCGGGGGTGAGGTCCGGTCTCGCGCAGCGTGACCAGCCACGCGGGCGGGTTCGCCTGGAGCTCGTTCAGTTCGGCGCGCGTGACGACGCCGTCCTGGAACTCGGCGGGCGTGGCGGGGAGGTGCACACCCAGCTTCTTCGCCGCGGTGGCGGCCTTCATCGTCTGGGTGTTCGCTTGCGACTTCATGCAGTCCAGGGTATCGGCCGCGGCGGAGAGCCCCGACCACAGCCGGTAACCTGGCGGGATGACCGACTCCGCGGACACCCCCTCGTTCCGGCTCGCGTACGTCCCCGGAGTGACGCCCGCCAAATGGGCCCGGATCTGGGCGGAGCGGCTGCCCGACATCCGTCTCGTCCTCCTGCAGACGTCTCCGGCCGAGGCCGACGGCCTTCTGCGCGAGGGCGCCGCCGACGCGGCGTTCGTGCGCCTCCCCGTCGACCGCGCCGTGTACAGCGCCATCCCCCTGTACACCGAGACGACGGTCGTCGTGGTCCCCAAGGACCATGTGATCACCGCGGCCGAGGAGATCACCCTGGACGACCTCGCCGACGAGGTGGTCCTGCACCCCCTCGACGACGTCGTCGGCTGGGAGCAGCCCCCCGGCGAGCCCGCCTTCGAGCGCCCGGCGACCACCGAGGACGCGATCGAGCTGGTCGCGGCCGGCATCGGCGTCCTGGTCGTCCCCCAGTCCCTGGCCCGCCTGCACCACCGCCGCGACCTGACCTACCGCACACTCGTCGACGCCCCGCAGTCGGAGATCGCCCTCTCCTGGCCGCAGGACGCGACCACCGACCTGGTCGAGGACTTCATCGGCATCGTCCGGGGCCGTACGGTCAACAGCACGCGGGGCCGCGCCCAGCAGACCCCCGCCGCGGAGCAGAAGAAGGACGAGCGCCGTAAGCCGCAGCCGGGCGGCGCCCCGCGTCGCGGCACGGCCGCCGGGGCCCGTAACCGCAGCGGCGGGACGAAGGGCGGCGGGGGCAAGAGCGGCGGGACGAAGGGCGGCGGGAGCCGGCGCGGCACCGGCGGCGGAAAGCCCCGACGCCGCTCGTAGCGCCCGTGCATCCGTCCTGAAGGCGTCAGCGCACGCGGGTCGCTCCGCGCGCGGTGTCCACCGCCCGCTCCCCGACCGCCGCGCCGGCGCCGGAGGGCGACGTCGAGGCGTCGACGGTGGCGGCGGGAGCGGAAGGTGCGCCGAGGGACGCTATTTCGCGGCTGCCCGCCCGATCGACTCCACCAGGGGCAACAGCCGGTGCGGCACGCGCTCGCGCAGCGCGACCTCGGTGCGGGTGCGCACCACGCCGGGCAGACCGATGAGCTTCTGGATCACGTCCTCCAGGTGCTCGTTGTCGCGGGCCACGACCCGGGTGACGAGGTCGCCGCCGCCGGTGATGGAGAACGCCTCGACGATCTCCGGCACCGAGGCCAGCGCGTCGCCCACGTCGTCGAGGCGGCCCTGAGTGACCTCGATGTGCACGAACGCGAGCACCGGGTGGCCCAGCGCGGCGGGGGAGAGCGACGGTCCCGTGCCGGTGATCACGCCGTCGCGCTCCAGCCGGTCGAGGCGGGCCTGCAGGGTGCCGCGCGCGATGCCGAGGACACGGGCGTACTCGCGCACGCTGGTGCGCGGCTGCTCCAGCAGCAGACGCAGGATGCGGGTGTCCAGCTCGTCCACGGCCATGTCGTCGCCCTGTCCCCTCGCTCGCTCGCGCTGATCAGCGCGACAGTACCAACGCCCCGGCGAGGTGCGAGCGGGCCATGGCGATCGAGGGGCCGAGGCGGTCGAGGGGGTTGGGCGGCCGGCAGGGCGGAACGAGCCGATCGGGGCGCAGGCGCGACGGCCGGGGTCCGGTGGGCCGTTGGCCGGCCGTCGGCCGCGCAGGAAGAGGAGGGACTGGGCCGTTGGCACAGTCTCTTCGGCTCCGGTTGAACCACTCGCCCGTCAGATGCTGAGATGGTGGGGTCGATGGCGCTGCGGACTCCGCGGCGCCTTTCTCATGTCGTTTCGCAGGTCGTGTCGCAGGACGCGGGGACGCGTAGGCGCATCAGGGTGGGGAAAGGGCGGGGCAGCTTGCT
The DNA here is from genome assembly GCF_024539815.1 of Streptomyces hayashii. Lineage (GTDB taxonomy): Bacteria > Actinomycetota > Actinomycetes > Streptomycetales > Streptomycetaceae > Streptomyces > Streptomyces hayashii. The sequence goes on along the minus strand of NZ_JAHHIU010000159.1, from coordinate 14,401 downwards.
GAAGAGGGCGTTCACGGCACCGGATCCGGGGCGGGTGCGACTGAGGTTCGCGACCCGGGCCGTGCTCGGCATCGGGTCGGCCGTCGCGCTGTGCGGAGCGGCCGGACACACTCCGGCGGCGGCCGTCACCGGTGGGCTGGCCGCGCTGCTCGCGCTGTTCACGGTGACCGACGCGACGGTGCGCGGGCAGGCCGTGACGACCGCGCTGCTGCCCGTCGTCGGGCTGCCGGTGCTCACTCTCGCGGCCTTCCTGCACGACGTCCCCGTCGCCCGCGACCTCGCCTTCCTCGCCGTGGTCGGCGCGGGAGGCTACGCACGCCGGTGGGGTCCGCGCGGTCACTCGCTCGGCGTGTTCGCCTTCATGACCTTCTTCGCCGCGCAGTTCCTGCACACCGTCCCGGCCCGGCTGCCGGAGCTCTACGCGGCCGTGGCGCTCTCGTTGGCGGCGTCGTCGGCGGTGCGGTTCGGGGCGTGGTGCTACGAGCGGCGCTCACCGGCGCCGGCCGCCGTCCTCGTCCCGCCGGCCGGCGGAACCGGGCTCGCCCGCATCACGACCCGGCAGGCCGTGCAGGCCACCGTGGGCGCGGGGCTCGCCCTCATGGTCGGACAGGCACTCTCCGACCAGCGCTGGTACTGGGCCGTGGGAGCGACCTGGTGGGTGTTCGTGAACACCGCCTCACGCGGCGAGACGCTGGTCCGCGGCTTCCGGCGGTTCCTGGGAACGGTCCTCGGGATCGCCCTGGGGCTCGTGGTGGCCGTGCCCCTGCACGGGGAGCCGGTGGCGTCCGCCGCGGTCGTCGCCGTCGCCGTCTTCGGCATCTTCTACACGGCCGCGGTCTCCTACACCTGGATGATGCTCTCCGTCACCGTCATGGCGAGCGCGCTGTACGGCCTGCTCGGCCTGCTCGACCCCGCCCTGCTCGCCCTGCGGGCGGCGGAGACGGCCGTGGGAGCCCTGGGCGCAGTGCTGGCGGTGCTGCTGGTGCTCCCGGTCACGACGCACTCCGTGACGGACGCCTGGGTGGAGCGCGCGCTGCGCTGCGTGCACGTCTGCACCGCCGAGGCCGCGGCGCGGCTCGCCGGCTCGCCGACGGCGGACCCGGCACTGCGGGTGGCCGAGCTGGAGCAGATCCTCGCGCGGGTCCGCATGTCGCTGGCCCCGCTCGTGCATCCGCTCAGCCCGCTGCGGGCGCGCAAGGGGCGGGCGCGGCACGTGCTCGCGCTGCTCGACGACTGCGCCCGGGAGATGCGGGGGCTGGCCGCGGTCGCCGCGGACCCGGAGGCCTCGCACGACGCCCGGCTCGTCGCCGCCTGCCGGCGGGTGGAGACCGCGGTCGAGGCGCTCACCGCCCCCTCGACCGGCGGCGGACACAGCCCGGTGGGGGCCACTCCCGCATCGCACAGCGCGCCCGCCGAGCCGGTGCTGGCGCATCTGCACGCCCTGGAACAGGCGCTCCTCGAACTCGCCGGGCCCCTTCGCGGCTCGGGCCGCGCCCCCGTCGGGGCCTGAGCGTCCCGGACCGGGGGCGGACGGGCGAGCGTGCCTGGTCTAGACCGCTGCTGATCGACTGCTACCGTCACCCCGAGCAGCAGCGTCAGCAGCGGCAGCGGCGACCCGGGAGGGGACAGCGGTGGCAGACCTCGGCGGAAGGCGACGGCGCGCGTTCATCGGCTCGTTCACAGCGGCGGGAGGGCCCGGGATCGTGGCCGCCGCCGTGGATCCGACCAATGGGGCGCTGACCGTCCTGAGCAGGGTGAACGGCGTCCCCGACCCTTCCTACCTGACCCTGTCCGCCAACGGGGAGACGCTGTACGCGGTCAGCGAGACCCCGGACGGCGCGGTGGCCGCCTACCGGGTCACCGGCGACGTACCGGAGCCCGCGGGCGCGCCGGTGCCGGTGAACGGCAGCGGCCCCACCCACCTCAGCGTGTTCGACGGTCACGTCCTCACCGCCAACTACGGCTCGGGCAGCGTCACCGCCGTGCCCGTCCGCGCGGACGGCGCCCTCGCCCGGGTCGCCTCCGGCGTTCTGCGGCACTCCGGGTCCGGCCCCCACACGCGGCGCCAGCAGGGGCCGCACGCCCACCAGGTGCAGCCCGACCCGAGCGGTCGCTGGGCGGTCAGCGTGGATCTCGGGACGGACTCGGTGCGGGTGTGCGCCCTGCGCGACGGAAGCCCCGTCCTGCACCGCGAGCACGCGCTGCGCCCCGGCTCCGGCCCGCGCCACCTGGCCTTCCACCCCGAGGGCCGGTACGCCTACGTCGTCAACGAACTCACCCCGACCGTGACCGTGTGCCGCTGGGACGCCGCGGAGGGCTCCCTGAAGCCCCTGGCCGAGGCCGCGGTACTGCCCGGCGCGCCGGCCGGGGACGCCTACCCCTCCGGCGTCGTCGTCTCGCCCGACGGCCGGTTCGTGTGGACGGCGACCCGCGGCGAGGACGTCCTCTCGGTGTTCGCCGTGGAGGGCGACGGGGAGGCGCTGCGGCTGGTCGGCACGGTGCCCTGCGCCGGGCGCTGGCCCCGGGCCGTCGCCGAGTCCGGCGGCTTCCTCTACGTCGCGAACGAGCGCTCCGGCGACGTCACCTGGTTCGGTCTGGACCCGTCGACCGGCGTGCCCCGGCGCGGCGGTTCCATCGCGGTCCCCGCGGCGTCCTGCGTCGTCCTCGGCTGAGCTCCGGCAGCCGCTGCCGACACGCACGCGAACCACCGCCGGCCGGCGCCGAAGGGCGCGACCGCCGGTTCACAGACGCGTAGGGCCCGCTCCTCGCCCGGAGCGGGCCCTACGCGTCCGATGGCGTCCTAACGGCTGTTTCAACGGACCGGCGCGCCCTGCGGCTGCGGCGGCGCGATGCCGAGGGCGGTCGTGTACTTGCCCAGAGCGAGCTTGCCGATGGCCGGGTACGGGCCGAGCGCCTCGGCGGCGGGGCAGCCGGCTTCCTTGGCCGCCTCCTCGATCAGCGTGGCATCGATCTCCGGGCCGATCAGGTACGGCGCCAGCGCCAGCTGCTGCGAGCCGGAGGAACGCAGCTGCTCCGCGACGGAGGCGATGGACCCCTCCTGGTCGAGGGCCGCGGCCATGACCGGCACGGCGAGGCGCGCGGCCAGCAGCATGCCGGTGATCCCGGCGGCCTGCACGGCCTCGTCGCCGCCCACGGAGGCCAGGATGATCCCGTCGGCGGCCGTCGCCACGGTGAACAGCCGGGCGCGGTCCGCGCGGGCCAGACCCGCCTCGGACAGCCGCACGTGCAGCGCCTCGGCGAGCAGCGGGTGCGGGCCGAGCACGTCGGTCAGCTCGGCCGCGATGCGGCTCTCCATGACGGCCTGGCGGACCTGGCGCAGCAGCGCGCTGTCGGGCCCGGCCAGCAGCGGCACGACCACGGCGACCGGGCCGTCGGGCTCCTTGACGTCCAGACCGGCGGCACGAGCCTGCTCGAAGCGGGCCGTGCGCTCGTCGGCGGCGTGCACCAGCACCGACTGGATGGAGGGGAACTGGGCGTCCTCCCCGTCGAGGTAGCCGATGCGCGCGTCGAGGCCGGGGAGCTCGGAGCGGGCGATGCTCACGATCTCCTCGGCGAGGCCGCGGGTGGCGGCGCCGGGCGGGCCCGGTACCGCGAGGACGAGCGCCGGCGCGCCCTCGGGAGCCGCCAGAGGCTCGGGTCGGCGGTGCCGCCCGGGCTGGCGAGGTCGCGGCATTCGTACTGGCAGGCCGGACGCGGGCCCAGTGGGGGAGCTCATGGCGTGGCATGTTACTGGCTTCTTGGGCTCCCCTGTTCGGGGAGGGTGCACGTGAGCGGTATCCGTCCGCTTTTGTCTGATGAGTTACGTACGGATCAGAAGTGATCAGCGTGTTTTCCGGGTGACTTGACCCCTGAGGGAGTAATCCCCCTTTTGTCGGGTGACGTACGTTCCCTGCGCGTGATGCATTACGGGTGGTGGGCCACCGACAACAGCGTGTCCTCGTAAGGCCAGGCGAACGTGTCCGTCGCCAGCGCCACGGCGATGCGCAGGGCGCCGTCCAACGGGTCGCCCTCGGCAGGCGCGCGCCGGGCGTGCGGCAGCGCTCTCGCCAGCTCCTCCTCCAACGGGACGAGGAGCGGCGCGCCGATCTCGAACAGGCCCCCGGTGAGGGCGATCAGAGGCTCTCCGGCAGACGGGCACACCGCGGCGGCCGACCCGGCCATGTGCCGGGCCGCCGCGCGCAGGAGGTCCGCGGCGACCGGGTCGTCCTGGGCGCAGGAAGCCACGCACGGAGCGAAGGAGGCGAGGACGGCCGGGCGGTCGGAGCGCGGGTAGAGCAGCCCCGGCAGCCCCGGGAGCGGGCCGAACCGCTCCTTCGCCCGGGCCAGCAGCGCGACCGAGCCGCCGGGACGCCCGTCGTAGGCGCGCAGGGCGGCTTCCAGGCCGGCGCGCCCGATCCAGGCGCCGCTCCCGCAGTCGCCCAGCAGATGCCCCCAGCCGTCCGCCCGCTGCCACGCCGTCAGGTCCGTGCCGATCGCGATCAGACCGGTGCCCGCGGCCACCACGGCCCCGGGCCGCGCACCGAGCGCACCGACATAGGAGGTGACTGCGTCGGCGACGAGCGCGGTCGTACGGACCCCGAACTCCCGGGCCAGGGCGGCCGGGAGCTCGGCCCGCAGCGCGTCGCCCAGCGTGCTGAACCCCGCTGCGCCCACGACGGCCGTGGTCGGCGGCGGAGCGCCGGTTTCGGCCGCCAACGCCCCGGCCAGGGGCGCCAGCCGGGCCAGCAGATCATCGGGGTCGATGCCCCGCGCACCGGTGCGCACGGGCCCCGGCGACGAGCGCCGGCCCAACGCGCCCCGGCCCGTGGTCCCCAGGGCGACCCGCAGCCCGGAACCGCCCGAGTCGACGGCGAGGACGCCGTCTCCGGTCACGCCCGTACCGGCGCCCGCGGTCACGGCGGGCACCCGCCCGCCGGTCGGCCGGCCTGCCCGATCAGCAGGTCGTCGGTCCGGTCGGGGCCGGTGGCCGAAGCGGGACGGCCGGGGAGGCGACCGTGGCGGAGCGGCCGGCGCACTGGACGGAACAAGGCTCTTCTCCTTCCCGGCGGGCTTCCCGGCGACCTTCCCGGCGGGCTGCCGGGCGATCTGCTCGACCGGCGCGCAGCTCTCGACGCGCAGGAAGAGTAGCGGCCGGGAGCCGGCCCCGTGTGGAGACTTCCCCGCGTATGCGGGGGGTCCGTGCGAGCCAGTAGAGTGACGCGCCGTGGCACCACGACCTCTGCACGAACTTGTCGAAGCGGGCTGGGCGAAGGCCCTTGAGCCCGCGGCCGAACGCATCGCGGCCATGGGGGACTTCCTCCGGGCCGAGATAGCGGCCGGACGGACCTACCTTCCGTCCGGGGCGAACGTCCTGCGGGCCTTCCAGCAGCCCTTCGACGACGTCCGCGTACTGATCGTCGGCCAGGACCCCTACCCCACGCCGGGGATGGCGATCGGGTTGAGCTTCGCGGTCTCGCCGGAGGTGCGTTCGCTGCCGGGCAGCCTGGAGAACATCTTCCGGGAGATGCACTCCGACCTCGGGCTGCCGAGGCCGTCCAACGGGGATCTGACGCCGTGGACGCAGCAGGGTGTGCTGTTGCTCAACAGGGCGCTCACCACCGCGCCGCGCAGCCCGGGGGCGCACCGGGGCAAGGGCTGGGAGGAGGTCACGGAGCAGGCGATCAGGGCGTTGGCCGGGCGCGGTAAGCCGCTGGTGTCGATCCTGTGGGGGCGTGACGCGCGTAATCTGCGGCCGTTGCTAGGGGACCTGCCCGCGATCGAGTCCGCGCACCCCTCCCCGATGTCGGCGGACCGTGGCTTCTTCGGCTCGCGCCCGTTCAGCAGGGCGAACGAACTGCTGGCCGGGCAGGGGGTCGCGCCGGTGGACTGGCGCCTGCCGTAGGCGAAAGGGCGCCGCGGATCCGTCTGCCCGGCGTGCGACGACGGGTGTCCGCCCCTGCGCGAAGGGCGTCGGCCCGCCGGTTCGTGCCGGCGGGCCGACGCCCGGTCTTTCAGCCGTTCGCGGTGGTGCGCGTCGGGTCAGTCCTTGCCGCTGAGCCGCCAGATCTGGTTCTTCTTGGTGGTCAGGGCGCTCGCCGCGTCACACGTCCACTGGTGGACGAGGGCGCCGGGGGCGGTGGAGATGGTGCTGACGTCGACGCACTTGCCGCTGTGCACGGCGACGAGCTGGTAGTCGTGGCTGTTGCCGAGCGCGGTCACCGGTCGGAGGGTGAACCGCTGGTTGTTGCCGCCGGTGCAGGTCCACTGCTGGACGGCGGCGTCGTTGGCGGTCGAGATCCCGGAGATGTCGAGGCATTTGCCGCTGGAGTGGTTGACGACGGTGTAGGTGTCGGTGGCGCCGCTGACGGGGTGGAAGTCGAAGATCTGCTCCTGGCCGCTCGTGCAGGTGTTCTGCCGGTACTGGGTGCCGTCGGCGGTGGACTGGCCCGGGTTCTCCAGGCAGAGCGAGCTGTGCTGGGCGACGGCGGTGGAGGAGAAGCCGGTCGCGGCGCCGATGTGCAGGTTCTGCGGTGCGAAGGAGATCTCGTCCAGGTGAGGCGCGGAGCTGGAGCGCATGGGCTGGCCGATGTCGCTGCCGCCGCCGGAGTAGACCACGCCGATGGTCGTGCCGTCGTAGTTGTAGAGCTGGGAGGCGGTGAACTTCACCGTGTTGGCGCCCTTGGCCAGGGTCACGGGGACGGTGTGGGTGGCGAACTGGTTCCAGTGCAGGGTGCTGGCGAAGTTGACGCGGGTGGCGGCGCCTCCGTTGACGCTGACGTCGGCGTGCTCGGCGTACAGGTCGGGGTTGTAGTGGTTGGAGGGCAGTTCCTCGGCGTTGGCGTAGCGCATGGTCATGGCGTAGGTGCCGGCCGTGGGCGCGTCGACGTCGAGGGTGAGGGAGTTGGCGGTTCCGTTGCCGATGCCCTTGACCACGCCGCCGCGGGCCTGGCTGTAGGTGGTGTCGGCGGCCGCGGTGCCGGTGAGGGCGCCGCTCTCGGCCTGGTAGGTGACGACGTTGCCGGTGGTGACGGCGGAGGTGGCGCCGAAGGGCGTGACGGCCAGGTCGTCGAGGGTCAGGGTGCCGCTGGTGCCGGCGACCTCGACCTTGTTGATGCCGGCGGTCAGGTGGACCCGGTCGGTGGAGGTCGACCAGGCGCTGGTCGTCGTGCCGGAGAGGATCTGGTCGTCGGCGGTCCTGCCGTTGACCGTGAGGGCGGCCCGGCCGGTGTTGCGGTAGCGGGCTGTCAGGTCGGCGTAGCCGTCCTGCGCGGAGTAGACCCAGAAGGTGGCGGTCCTGCCGGAGGTGAGGTTCACCGCGCCCGCGCCGGACTGGCCCTGGGAGGCGTAGACGGCGGCGCCGCTGTCGGAGAGGTTCGCCTGCTCGGCCTCGTAGAGCGTGGGGCCCTGGACGGCGGCGTTCCTGTACTTCAGGTCGATCTTGTCGACGAGGGCGTCGCCGGTGGTCTTCGCGCCGTTGTCACCGGTGGTGGCCAGGGTGATGGTGTGGCTGCCGGAGGTGAGGTGCACGGTGGTGTCGCTGTGCCCCCAGACCACCCACTGGAAGCCCACCGGCAGGTCCATCCTGGTCGAGGCGCCGCCGTCGACCCGCATGTACACGTCCGTCGGGCCCTTGACGTCGGCGTCCTTGGCGTAGCTGTTGCCGAACACCGACAGGTCGTAGTCGCCGGTGGTGGGCACGGAGACCGGGAAGGAGATCACCGTGGTCGAGCCGGTGCGCAGACCGCCGACGTCCTTGCTGCCCGAGGTGGCGAACTTGGCGACGTTGCCGGTCGTGCCCTCGGTGTTGATGTTGTAGCCGCTGCCGCTGAGCGTGGCGTTCTCTGCCTCGTACGTGCCCGTCCAGGTGCTGTCGGAGGCCGTGGCGCTGCCGGTGCCACCTGGAGAGACGATCACCTGGTACGCGGACATCGCGTCGAGGGTGAGCGGGAGGGTGATCGAGCCGTCGGAGCCCACGGCGACGTCGGCGTCCGAGAGCCGGGTCGGGGTGGCCGCGGCGCCGATGTAGCCGCTGTAGCGGTCCTGGAACACGCTGACGTGCACGGTGCTGCCGAAGACCGCGGGGTCGATGTTCTTGATCACCGTGCTGGAGGCGCCGCTGGTGCCGCCGCCGGCCAGGATCACGCGGGCCTGCTTCTTGACCGCGTCGAGGCTCGCCACGCCCTGGAGGGTGTACGCGGCGTCGGCCCCGGTGCTGGTGACCTTGACGGTGTCGCCGCCCTTCATGGAGCTGTACCAGTTGTACAGCCACCACTGGGCGTTGGGGGTGTTCTGGGCGGCGGCGGAGTCGCCGAGGTTGCCGTTGATGTTCCAGTACGGCAGGTTGCCGTCGACCTTCTCGTCTTCGAGGCCCGCGATCCACTGGACCATCTGGCCGGGGTCGGTCAGATGGTAGCGGTGGGCGTACTCGTTGAGGTTGACGGTGATCGGGGAGGTGATCCCCGCGGCGGTCTCCACCGCACGGTAGGCGTTGACGGTGGCGCGGACGTCGGCCGGGCTGCCCAGGGTGTGCCAGGTCACCACGTCGGGCAGGCAGTTGTTGGCCTTGCAGTAGGTGAGGAATCCCCTGAGGGAGGAGTCGCTGTAGCCGGCGCTGTTGGGCCCCGCCAGCCGAGCCTGGGGCCAGATGCCCTTGATGAAGTCGTAGGTCTGCCGCCACTCGGAGTTGAAGGCGGCCAGCGCGGTCGAGTTGGTGCGCATGCCGTTGAACCAGCCGATGTCGGGCTCGTTGTAGGGCACGAAGACGATGTGGCTCGCGTAGGGGCTGGCCTTCGCCTGCTCGACCTGCTTCTTCACGTTCGTCTGGTATTCCGCGTAGCTCGCGCGCTCGTACGTGTTGCGGTACACGTCCGTCATGTAGATGAAGACGTCTCTGCCGCCGCTGTCGACGAAGGGCTTGGCGATCTCCAGGGCGTCCGAGCCGGGGTGCTGCTGGCCGTCCTGGTACTTGGTGTTGGTGGTCTGCAGCCCCATTCCCTCGATGAGGTTGTTCGTCGGCACGTCCGGCCCGTACAGGCCGTACAGCGCCCCGGACGCGCCGCCGCGGAAGGCTCCGGTGGTGGTGCCGAGGTCGACCGTGAGGGTGGGGGTGGCCGCGGAGGCCGGCGTCGCCGTCACGGTGGTGACGCCGGCGACGACGGCCAGCGAGAGCAGCGACTTGGTGATGCCATGGAGGAGGCGTCCTGTGGTCGGGCGCCTTTGCCCGGTTCTTGGCATGTGCTTACGTCCCTTCAGGGATGGAGCTGTCTGGTGCTGCGCCGGCCCCCGTGCCGGACGTGCGGGTGGGGTGTCGCCCGCGGGTCTGCGGCTGCGGCGCCGCGCGGGCGAGTAAGAGGAATCCCGGGCCGGGGGAGTGTCAGCGGCCGTCCCGGCGGGCGTGTGCTTCGGCGAGGAGGAGGTAACTGCTCGCCGTCCAGGTGTAGGCGCGGTCGCGCAGCCCCTCGCCGGTCAGGGCGTCGAAGTTCTCGGCGAAGCCCGAGGTCTCGCACAGCGCGCGGAAGCGGGCGCTGACCTCGTCCGCGAGACGGGTGTGCCCGGCGCGGCGCAGGCCGTCCTCGACGAGGACGGTGGCCGGGGCCCAGATGGGGCCGCGCCAGTAGCCGTCGGGCTCGTAGTGAGGGGAGGCGGGGTGTTCGGTGGCCAGGCCGAACGCGGTGAGGTGGGCCTCGATCCGTTCGGCCAGCCGGTCGCGGACCGCGTGGGGCAGACGGTCGCCGAGCACGATCGGCATGAGATCGAGCAGGCTGGCGCTGGAGGTGCGGGCTCCGCCGTGGGCCGGGCGGCTCAGGAACCGTTCGCCGTCCCACAGTTCGTCGAGCAGGGCCGCCTGGAGGGCGTCGGCCGTGGCGGCACGGCGCCGGGCGTCCTCGGGAAAGCCCAGTTCCTCGGCCAGCCGGGCCAGCTCGTCGAGCTGGAGGATCAGCAGGGCGGCGAGGTCGGCGGTGACGGCGAGACGCCCGGGGTCGAAGGTGGTGGCGTTGTCCCAGCCGCTGTCGTTGCCGTGCTGGTAGTGGGGCAGGGCGGCGTCGGGTGCGCGCCGCGCGGTGAGCCAGAAGTCCGTCAGGCGGGTCAGCCGGTCGTACGCCTCGGTCAGCCGCGCCCGGGTGAGCGGCTCGGGGAGCCGTCGGCGCAGGTGGCCGAAGGCCCAGCCGTGGATGGGCGGTTTGACGAAGTTGTAGAGGACCTCGGAGTGGGTGACGGAGTCGGGGAGCGCGCCGCTGTCGTCCTGGTGGTCGAAGGGGAGGGAGAACTGGTCCCAGGCCAGCTCGGGGCAGCCGGGGGCCAGGGCGAGGGCGTTGAAGCAGTGGTCCCAGCTCCACACCTTGTCCATCCAGTGCTTGGACATCAGCACGGCGGGCCGGGTGACCAGGCCGGCCGGGAACACGGTCGCCGACCACACCACGTAGGCGGCGAGTTCGGCGGCCGGGGTGGCGGCCGAGCCCCAGGGGGCGACCGTGCCGGCGAAGCCGGCGAACGCCTCCCGCGCGGCCTCCCGGACCTCTTCGAACGTCGCCGTGGAGCGGAACGGCGGTCGCGCGGCGTCGAGTTCCTCGACCGCGACCTCCCACGAGCCGTCGGCCCCGGCGGTGACCGTGAGGCCGCGGTCGCCTGCGCCCAGCGCCTGGGAACCGCGGACGGCGGCGACCCTGCCCGACAGCACGGTGATCCGGTAGCGGCGGCCGGTCTCGTAGGAGGTGAACACGTGCGCGTCGTCCACCGGGTCGCGGTAGAAGTAGATCCCGCCGAAGGGGGTCAGGGAACGCGCCGCCGCGGTGACGAGCAGGTCCAGCCCCTCGCCGTGCACGCGCACGGTGTCCGGCTTCTCGTAGGCGAGGTCCATGCACCCGGCCGCGCAGGTCCAGCCGAGCAGGCCCGGCGTCGCCTCGACGGCGGTCTCCGCCCGCTCGCCCGTCGCCGCGTCGAGGGGGACGAGGCGCAGGACGGCGTGCATGCCGTTCTGGTGCGAGACCAGGTGGAGGTCCTCGGCGCGCGTCTTCTCCGCCAGCACGGGAGAGATGCCGAACCAGGAACCGTGCGTGCTGAAGGGTATGTCGTGGACGGAGAAGGCCGGGCCGGCCGGTGCGGCGGTCATGGAGGCGGCACTCATTTCTTGTGCGGGGGTGGTCGGCGGTTCGCGGTCCGCCGCGCGGGGCGACGGCGCTCACGCGGCGGCTCGTGGGGAGCGCGGCGGCACGAGTGGTGCGCGGCGACGGGGCCGGCGCCGGTGTCAGTCCTTGACGGCGCCGGCGGTCACTCCGGCGGCGACGTACCGCTGGGCGAGGACGAGGATGACCGCGGCCGGCAGCGAGGCCACGACGGCGGTGGCCATGATGGCGTTCCACTGCTGGTTGTTGTTGCCGATGTAGTGGTAGATGCCGAGGGTGATCGGCTCATGGGCGCCGCCGTTGACGAGGGTGCTGGCGAAGACGAAGTCGGACCAGGACCACAGGAAGGCGAACAGGGACACCGTGACGACGGAGTTGCGGCTCATCGGCAGGACGATCGCCCAGAAGGTGCGCAGCGGTCCGGCTCCGTCCGTCTTCGCCGCCTGCAGCAGTTCGCCGGGGATGCCGGACATGAACGCGGTGAAGATGAGGACGGCGAACGGGACGGCCAGCGTCGAATCGGCGACGATCAGGCCGGGTACCGACTGGAGCAGGCCGAGCTGAAGGTAGATGGCGTAGAAGCCCATCGCCATGATGATGCCGGGGATCATCTGGGCTGCCAGCAGGACGAAGTTGAGGACTCCGCGGCCGCGTGGGCGCAGTTTGGCCAGCGCGTAGCCGGCGGGCGCGGCCAGCGCCACGGTCAGGGCCACCGTGCCGAGGCCGATGACGAGGCTGGTGCCGAGATAGGGCAGTTGCTGGTCGACGACGGCCCGGTAGCCCTCCAGGGTCGCGTGGGCGGGGAACAGGTCCGGCGGGCTCTTGCGCATGTCCTGGTCGCGGGTGAAGGACACGTTGAGCATCCAGTAGACCGGGAAGAGCATGACCGCGGTCAGCAGGAGTCCGACGGCCGTCTTCACCCAGGAGCGCCGGCGGTTCGGGACCGTCCGTGCGTGCGTCATGACAGTGCCTGCTTTCGCTGGATCCGGACGTGGATCAGGCCGAAGACCAGGGCGGTGACGACCAGCAGGTTGCCGACGGCCGCTCCCGGGCCGAAGGCGGGCAGCAGGTTGCCGAAGCCGAGCTGGTAGGACCAGGTGGCGAAGGTGGTGGACGAGTCGGCCGGACCGCCCTTGGTCATGATCCAGATGATGTCGAAGACCTTGAGCGTGTAGACGAGACCCAGCAGCAGGGTGATCGCGGACACCGGCCGCAGCAGGGGGAACGTGATGCGCCAGAAGCGCTGCCAGGCGTTCGCTCCGTCGAGCGCGGCCGCCTCGTACAGGCCGACGGGGATGGACTGAAGACCGCTGTAGAGGACGACCAGGTTGAAGGGGACGCCGATCCAGACGTTCGCGATGATCACCGAGGCCAGCGACCAGGACGGCGAGGTCAGCCAGTTCACCGGACCGATGCCGACGGCGTGCAGGGCGGCGTTGACGATGCCGGATTCGCTGTTGAGCATCCACGACCAGGTCGACGCCGACACGATGAGCGGCAGCAGCCACGGCACGAGGAACAGCGCGCGCAGGGTGGCGGAGAGCCGGAAGTGCTGGTTGAAGAAGACGGCGAGCCCCAGGCCGATCGCGTACTGGAAGACCAGGCACATACCCGTGAACACCGCGGTGTGCAGCAGCGCCGGAGCGAACGTCGGGTCGTCGAAGACGGTCCGGTAGTTGGCCAGGCCCGTGAACGGCGCGTCGCCCCGGACGAAGGAACGGACGGTGTAGTGGCGCAGGCTCAGATCGATGTTGCGGTAGAGCGGATAGGCGTAGAAGAGGACGAGGTAGAGGGTCACCGGGGTCAGGAACGCCCAGGCGGCCCACTGCGGGGAGGCGGGACGGCGCCGGGTCGGCGTGCGGGCCGGGGGCGGGGCGGCGGTCGCCGCCCCGTTCCGGTCGCGCACCGGCCGGCGGTCCGGCGACGTTGTCGTGTGCTTCATCGGCTGGCCGGGGTCCTGGTCACTTGGCGGCGGACTGGGCTGCGGTCAGCGCGTCCTTCGGAGACGCGGACCCACTGAGGGCGGACTGCACGGCCTTCCACAACTGCTCCGAGATCTTGGGGTACTTGGTGCCCAGGTCGTCGCTGGTACGTCCCTTGGCGGCGTGCACCGCGTCGACCCACGGCTTGAGACCGGGGGCGGCCGCGACCTGCTTGTCCTGGACCTCGGCCGTGGGAGCCACGTACGACAGCGTCGAGTCGGTGGCGAGCAGGTTCTGGCTGCTGCTCAGGCAGGACACCAGCTTCTGTGTGGTGGCGTAATGGCCGGTGTCGTCCTGCACCGGGACGGTGACGAACTCACCGCCCGCCGGGGCGGCGGCATCGCCCCCGGTGGCGGCGGGGACGGGGATGACGCCGTAGTCGAAGCCGGCCTTCGCGGCGTTGGCGAGCTGCCAGGTGCCGTTCTCCGCGAACGCGTAGTCGCCGGTCGCGAACTCCTGCCAGCTGGTCGTCTGGGTGTTGTTGATCACCGAGTTGGGGGCGTAGCCCTTGTCCAGCCAGTTCTTCCACAGCGACAGCGCCGAGACCGCCTGGTCGGAGTCGAGTGCGGTCAGCTGGGCTCCCGAGCCCCAGTACCAGGGCAGGAACTGGAAGCTGCCCTCCTCCGTGCCGATCGCGGAGAACGTGATGCCCTTCTTGCCCGCTCCCTTCACCTTCGCGAGCGCCGCCGTCAGGGACTTCCAGTCCTTGACCGAGGAGATGTCCACCCCGGCCGTCTTCAGGACCGCCTTGTTGTAGTACAGGGCGAGGGTGTTGGCGCCGATGGGTGCGCCGTACGTCTTCCCGCCCGACTGGCCTGCCGCAAGCAGGTTGTGGTCGACCTTGGAGACGTCCAGCTTGGTGTCGTCGGTGGAGGTCAGCACGCCCGCCTCCGCCAGGGTCGACACCACGGGGTTGTCGACGATGAGGACGTCCGCGGAGTTGCCCTGCTGTGCCGCCAGCAGCGCCTTGTTCGTGAGGTCGCTGGTGTCGAACGCGGTCCGCTTGATCTTCACTCCGGCCTTGGTGCCGCAGTCGTCGAGCAGCTTCGCCCAGGCCGAGGTCTTGTCGAACTGGGGGTACGGGTCCCAGACGGTGTAGCTGCCGCTGCCGGCGCCCTTGGTGTCGGTGGCGCCCGAACCGGAGGAGCAGGCGGTGCCGACGGCTGCGGTGACGGTCGACAGGGCTATCGCCGCGACGAGACGGCGCCGGGAGGATCTGTGCATTGCGGGTTCCTTAGTTCTCGGGCTTCTTGGTGCGGGTGCGGGTGCGGGTGCGGGTGCGGGTGCGGGTGCGGG
>NZ_JAHHIU010000158.1 GCF_024539815.1 Streptomyces hayashii | reverse complement strand
CCCCTCCCGCCTCTCCCTCCCCGAGCGCGAGCGGCAGCCCCGGGACCGGCGCCCCCGCCAGGGCCGGCTTCGCCCCCTACGTCGACACGTCCCTCTACCCCGCCTTCGACCTCCTCGCGAACACGAGCGCGACCGGCGTCAGGGACTACAACCTCGCCTTCGTGACCGACGGCGGCGGCTGCACGCCGAAGTGGGGCGGGGTGAGCGACCTCGCGAGCGACGGTGTGGCCGCGCAGATCGGGGCGCTGCGCGCCAGGGGCGGCGACGTGCGGGTCTCCTTCGGCGGGGCCTCCGGCTCGGAGCTGGCCACGACCTGCCCCTCGGTGGACGCCCTGGCGGCCGCGTACGGGAAGGCCGTCGACGCCTACCGGCTCACCAAGGTCGACTTCGACGTGGAGGGCGGGGCGCTGCCCGACGCCGCCGCGAACACCCGGCGCGCGCAGGCCATAGCCAAGCTCCAGCGGCAGCACCCCGGCCTCGACGTGTCGTTCACCCTGCCGGTCATGCCGGAGGGGCTGACCCAGGCCGGTGTGACTCTGATCGCAGACGCGAAGGCCAACAACGTGAGCATCGCCACTGTCAACGTCATGGCGATGGACTACGGTTCCGCTTACAG
Organism: Streptomyces hayashii; assembly: GCF_024539815.1. GTDB lineage: Bacteria > Actinomycetota > Actinomycetes > Streptomycetales > Streptomycetaceae > Streptomyces > Streptomyces hayashii. Next base: position 31,835 of record NZ_JAHHIU010000158.1, on the reverse strand, counting down.
CGGTGACATGGGCGCCTATGCCGTGCAGGCCGCCACCGCCACCCAGGCCCAGGTCAAGAGCGTGCTCGGACTGAGTGACAGCGCCGCGTGGAAAGCGGTGGCCGTCACCCCGATGATCGGCGTGAACGACGTCGCCTCCGAGGTCTTCACGGTCGAGGACGCCGACCAGCTCGTCGCCTTCGCGAAGTCGAAGGGTCTGGGGTGGCTGTCGATGTGGTCGGCGACACGGGACAAGCAGTGCGCGGGCGGCGCCAAGGGCTCCGCGGACGCCACCTGCAGCTCGATCCTCCAGGCCGGTTCCGCCTTCTCGAAGGCCTTCGCGGCCTTCGGGTGACCGGACACAGCGGCCAAATGATCAAGGATGTAGAGAAAGAGTGATCAAGGTGTGTCGATTACGTTTCGACAAATGAAAGCGACGGCTCTTGACGCATGACCGGACATGCGGCTGTTATTGCGCCACCTCGTGTTCGGTCGAGTTGATTTCTGGTCGATTGTGATCAGCTTTCAGCCGCCCTCATGGCTGAACCTCGCGTCAGGAGCCGTTCATGCATCACCTCTCCCCCTCGGGCCGCCTCTCCCTCCCCTCCGCGAGCCGCCGCACCCTGCTGCGGGGCATAGGCGGAGCGGTCGTCCTGGGCGCCGGAATGCCGCTGCTGTCCGCCTGCGGCTCCAGCGGCTCGGCCGCCGACCCGAAGACCGTCACCCTCGGCTCCAACGCCTCCGACGCGGTGCCGAAGAAGGCCTTCGCCGAGATCTACGCGGCCTTCAAGAAGCAGTCCGGGATCGCGGTCGACGTGAACACCAAGGACCACAACACGTTCCAGGAGCAGATCAACTCCTACCTCCAGGGCACCCCGGACGACGTGTTCAACTGGTTCGCCGGCTACCGCATGCAGTTCTTCGCGGCCAAGAAGCTCGCCTCGCCGATCGACGACGTGTGGGAGAAGATCGGGGGCAACTTCCCCGACGCGATGAAGCAGCTGTCCAAGGGTGAGGACGGCAAGTACTACTTCGTGCCGCTGTACACGTACCCGTGGGCGCTCTTCTACCGCAAGAGCGTGTTCCAGCAGCACGGCTACCAGATCCCCACCACCTGGGACCAGCTGGTCGCCCTGTGTAAGCAGATGAAGAAGGACGGCCTGGTCCCGATCGCCTTCGGCGACAAGGACGCCTGGCCGGCGATGGGCACCTTCGACCAGATCAACTTCCGCCTCAACGGCTACGACTTCCACAAGTCCCTGATGGCGGGCAAGGAAGCGTGGACGGACCCGAAGGTGAAGGCGGTCTTCGACCACTGGGCGGAGCTCCTGCCCTACCACCAGGACGGCTTCATGGGCCGCACCTGGCAGGACGCCGCGCAGACGCTGGTGTCGAAGAAGGCGGGCATGTACATGCTGGGCTCGTTCGTGGCCCAGCAGTTCACCGACAAGGCCGACCTGGACGACCTCGACTTCTTCGCCTTCCCGGAGATCAACTCCGCGTACGGGCAGGACACCGTCGAGGCCCCCACCGACGGCTTCATGGTCAGCAAGGCCCCGAAGAACCACGACGGCGTCGTCAAGCTCATGGAGTTCCTGGGCACGCCGGAGGCGGAGCAGGTCTACCTGAAGGCCGACTCCAGCGTGGTGGCCGCCTCCAGCAAGGCCGACACCTCGTCGTACAGCACGCTGCAGAAGAAGGCGTACACCATGATCAGTGAGGCCAAGAGCCTCACCCAGTTCATGGACCGCGACTCCCGCCCGGACTTCACCTCCACGGTGATGCAGCCCGGCCTGCAGAAGTTCCTGCAGAACCCCAAGGGCGTGGACAGCCTGCTGTCCTCGATCGAGCGTCAGAAGAAGACGATCTTCGCGTCCTCATGAGCATCGACACCTCCTCGAAGAGCCCGGAGGCGGCCCCCGTGCCGCCCCCGGGCCCCGCGCCTGCCGGCAAGCGGGTCCCGCAGGGGCACAAGCGCCTGCTGACCCGCCGTGACCGCATCACGCTCGCCTTCATGGCGGGCGTGCCCACGGTCCTGCACGTGGCCCTGGTCTGGGTCACCGCCCTCGCCTCGATCGCCCTCGCCTTCACCACCTGGGACGGCATCGGCTTCGACTCCATCAAGTGGGTCGGCCTGGACAACTTCAAGCAGTTGTTCACCGACAACCCGCAGTTCTGGCCGGCCGTCGAGCACAACGTCATCTGGTTCGTCGTGCTCATCCTGATCCCCACCCCGCTCGGCCTGTTCCTGGCCACGCAACTGGACAAGAAGATCCGCTTCAGCCGGGTCTACCAGACCGCGTTCTTCCTGCCGGTCGTCATGTCGCTGGCGGTCACCGGGTTCGTCTGGCAGCTGATCTACAACCCCGACACCGGCCTGATCAACAGCCTCATCGGGGCCAACAAGCCCGGCCACTACATCGACTGGATCGGCGACCCGCACCTGAACCTGTGGGCCGTGCTGGTCGCCGCGTCCTGGCGGCACACCGGCTACATGATGATCCTGTACCTGGCCGGACTGAAGGGCGTCGACCCCTCGCTGCGGGAGGCGTCCTCGCTGGACGGCGCGAACGAGTGGCAGACGTTCAAGAGCGTCGTCTTCCCCACCCTGCGCCCGACCAACACGGTCGTCCTCGTCGTGACGATCATCGAGGCGCTGCGCGCCTTCGACCTGGTCTTCGTCTTCAACAAGGGCGCTCAGGGCACCGAGTTGCTGTCGATCCTGATCACCAACAACATCATCGGCGAGTCCAGCCGGATCGGCTACGGCTCCGCGATCGCCGTCGTCCTGCTGGTCATCTCCCTCGCGGTCATCATCCCCTACCTGATCGCGACCTTCCGGAAGGAGCGGCGCGCATGAGCACGGCCCTCGTGGCGAAGAAGCGCGCCCCCGTCCGCCCGGCGCGCGTCCTGCTGCACACCTTCCTCGTCGTCACGGCGCTCGCCTGGCTCGCCCCGCTGCTGTGGGCGGTCTTCGCGGCCCTGCGCCCCTACGCGGAGACCAGCGACAAGGGGTACGTCTCCTGGCCGGACAAACTCAGCCTCGACAACTTCAAGAACGCGTTCGAGCAGTCCGACATGATGCACTACTTCGGCAACACGCTGATCATCGCGGTCCCGGCCGTGCTGTTCACGCTGCTGCTGGCGTCGATGGTCGCGTTCTACGTCAGTCGCTTCGACTTCCGGCTCAACATCGCGCTGCTGCTGGTCTTCACGGCCGGCAACCTGCTGCCCCAACAGGTGATCATCACCCCGCTGTACCGCCTGTACCTCCTGGTCGACCTGCCCGGCATCACGGTGAGCGGCAAGCTCTACGACTCCGCGCTCGGCCTGGTGCTGATCCACGTGGCGTTCCAGTCCGGCTTCTGCGCGTTCGTGCTCAGCAACTACATGCGGATGCTGCCGCACGAGCTGACCGAGGCCGCCCTCGTCGACGGCGCCTCGGTGTGGCGCATGTACTGGCAGATCGTGCTGCCGCTGTGCAAGCCCGCGATGGCCGCCCTGGCCACGCTGCTGTCCATCTGGATCTACAACGACTTCTTCTGGGCGATCGTGCTGATCTCCACCGGCGAGAACATGCCGATCACCTCCGCCCTGAACAACCTCTCCGGCCAGTACTTCACCGACCCCAACCTGGTCGCCGCCGGCGCCCTGCTCACCGCGATCCCCACCCTGATCGTGTACTTCGTGCTCCAGCGCCAGTTCGTCAGCGGCCTCACCCTCGGCGCCAACAAGGGCTGAGCCCGTTCTTCCGTGAAAGAGACCACCGTGCACCACCCCTTCACCCCGGTGGCCACCGTCCCCGTGGACCCGCGCCGCGCGCGCGTCCACGAGGAGGGCTGGCAGTCCTGGAGCCCGAGCGGCGCCTATGCCCTCGACGCCCGCCCGCACCGTCCGACGAACGCCAACTGGGCGACCGTCTGCTACCGCCCCGGGGTCACCGTCCCCGCGGGCGTCTTCCAGGGCGAGGGGCTGCTGGCCCTCGCTCCCCGCGGCGAGGACGGGCCGGTCGTGGTGTGCGCGGCGGCCGATCCGACGGCCGCCGTGCCCTCCGTCCGGCTGGAGGTACGCGACGGAGAGGCGGAGTTCAGCGCCGACGGAAAGGTGGACTTCTACTCCTACGTGGGCCCCGGCGGCATCCAGGGAGCCCTCGCCGACTGGGCGCACAGCCTCGGCCTCGCGGCCCCCCGTCCGGCGCCCACCGTCTGGTGCTCCTGGTACGAGTACTTCACCGCCGTCACCGAGGACGACATCCACGAGAACCTCCGCGCCATGGACACCCTCGACCTGCCCGTCGACGTCGTCCAGATCGACGACGGCTACCAGCGGTCCCTGGGCGACTGGCTCACCCTCTCCGGCCGCTTCCGCTCCCGCGCCGGCATCGCGGAGGCCATCCGCGCGCGCGGCCGCCGGGCCGGCATCTGGACGGCGCCGTTCCTGGTGGACCCGGCCGCCGAACTGGCCACCGCCCACCCGGACTGGCTGGTCCGCGACCCCGACGGCGGCTTCGCGCACGCCGGCCGCAACTGGGGCCACGACCTGCGCGTCCTGGACACCACCCACCCCGGGGCGGCGGCGTACCTGACGGACGTCTTCCGGACCCTGAGCGCCGAGGGCTACGACTACTTCAAGGTCGACTTCCTGTACGCGGGCGCGCTGGACGGCGTCCGGCACGACGACCACATGGACGCGATCGCCGCCTACCGCAGTGGCATCGCGCTCATCCGCGAGGCCATCGGCCCGGACGCGTACCTGCTGGGCTGCGGCGCGCCGATCCTGCCCTCCCTCGGCCTGTTCGACGCCATGCGGGTCAGCCCCGACACGGCCCCGCACCGCCGCCCCGAGGCCGACGACCACAGCCAGCCCGGCCAGGACGCGGCCGAGTTCACCGGCGTCGGCCGCCAGTGGCAGCACGGCCGGCTGTGGACCAACGACCCCGACTGCCTGATGGCCCGCCCGGCGGTGGAGACCCGTGAGCGGTGGGCCGCGCACGTGGCGGCGACCGGCGGACTCATGGCCTCCAGCGACCGGCTGCTGTCGCTCGACGAGTGGGGCGTGCACACCACGCGCCGGCTGCTGTCGGGAGGCCGGTGATGGAGCGCCCCCTGAACGTCCCCGGCATCGCCTACGGCGGCGACTACAACCCCGAGCAGTGGCCCGAGGAGGTCTGGGCCGAGGACATGCGGCTCATGGCCGAGGCCGGCGTGAACATGGTGAGCGTCAACATCTTCTCGTGGGCGCTGCTGGAACCCTCCGAGGGCGTGTACGACTTCACCCGCCTGGACCGCGTCCTGGACCTGCTCCACGCCCACGGCATCGCCGCGGACCTGGCCACCCCGACCGCCGCGCCCCCGGCCTGGTTCTTCCGGGCCCACCCCGAGGCGCTGCCGGTGGACCGGTACGGCCGCGCGCTGTCGTACGGCAGCCGTCAGACGTTCTGCCCGAGCAGTCCGGCCTACCGGGAGGCGGCGCTGCGGATCGCGGGCGTGCTCGGGGAGCGGTACGCCGGCCACCCGGCGGTGGTCATGTGGCACGTCCACAACGAGTACGGCTGCCACAACGCGGAGTGCTTCTGCGACACGAGCGCGCAGGCCTTCCGGCGCTGGCTGCGGGCCCGGTACGGCGACGACCTGGCGGTGCTCAACGACGCCTGGGGCACCGCGTTCTGGAGCCAGTGGTACTACGACTGGGACGAGATCCTGCCGCCGCGCGCGACGGGCGCGGTCCCCAACCCGACCCACCGGCTGGACTGGCGCCGCTTCTGCAGCGACGAACTGCTGTCCCTGTGCACGGCCGAGCGGGAGGTGCTGGCACGCGCCGCTCCCGCCGTGCCCGCCACCACCAACTTCATGGTGATGTACAACTTCGACGCGCTGGACTACTGGCGCTGGGCGCCGGAGCTGGACGTCGTCTCCAACGACCACTACCTGCGTTCCACCGACCCCGAGTCGGAGATCGACATCGCGATGAGCGGCGACCTCGTGCGCTCGCTCGCGGGCGGACGTCCCTGGCTGCTGATGGAGCACTCCACGGGCGCCGTGAACTGGCAGCCCGTCAACCGGGCCAAGAGGGCGGGGGAGTTGCGCCGCAACGCCCTCGCGCACGTGGCGCGCGGCGCCGACGGCATCGCGTACTTCCAGTGGCGGGCGGCCAGGGCGGGCGCCGAGCAGTGGCACTCGGCGATGCTGCCGCACGCCGGCACGGACAGCGCGATCTGGCGGGACGTCGTGGCGCTCGGCGCGGATCTCGGGGCGCTGGCGGAGGTACGCGGCAGCACGGGCACGGCCGAGACGGCGATCGTCTGGGACTGGGACGCCCGCTGGGCGCTGGAACTTCCGTCGCAGCCCAGCGAGCAGGTCCGCTTCCTGGAGCTGGTGAGGTCCTGGTACGAGCCGCTGTGGCGGGCGGGTGTCGCCGTGGACTTCGTCCGCCCCGACGCGGATCTGTCGGCGTACCGCCTCGTCCTCGCGCCGAGCCTGTACCTGGTCGACGACGCGGGCGCTGCCGCTCTGACCGCGTTCGCCGAGCGGGGCGGGACCCTGGCGGTCGGCTTCCACAGCGGTGCCGTCGACGAGAACTGCCATGTGCGGCTGGGCGGTTACCCGGGCGCGTTCCGCGAGGCGCTCGGCGTCCGCACGGACGAACTCTTCCCTTTGCTGCCGGGGGAGACGGTGGGGCTGAGCGGGGGCGGCACGGCGTCCCTGTGGTCGGAGCGCGTGCGACCGGCGGGCGCGGAGACGGTGACCTCGTACACGGACGGTCCCCTGGCCGGCGTCCCCGCGGTCACCCGCCATGCGCACGGCGCCGGCGCCGCCTGGTACCTGGCCACCCTGCCCGACCCGCGCACGCTGGCGGCGCTGCTCAGCCGGATCCGCGAGGAAGCGGGCGTGCGAGCCGTGCTCCCGGACGTGCCGGCGGGCGTGGAGGCGGCCCGGCGCCGGGGGAGCGACGCCGACTACCTCTTCCTCATCGACCACGGCGGGACGGGAGCCGAAGTGGCGGTGGCGGCCGGGGCGGTCGAACTCCTCGGCGGAGAACCGGCGACGCACGGCTCGGTGACGGTCCCGCCCGGCGGCGTCGCGGTGGTACGGGAGCCGCGCTTGACGTGACCGGGCCACAAGGCCCTCTTGTCGGCCGGTCGGGGGCCTCCTACCCTGCTCTTCCCGCGAGTGTCACCCGTCGGGGAGAGGAAGCGCGTTGGCCAAGGCACCGTCCGAGGAAGAGATGCTCAAGGCGGTCGAACGGTACGTCTCCCGGCCGGGCGCCGCCGCCCACCTCACCGTTCCCGGAGCGGCGGCGCTGTCCTGGCAGTCGGTCCTCGAATGCCGCATCGTCCGCTCCGTCGAGCGGCGGACCGAGCGCGCGATGAGGGTCAAGGGCAAGCGGAGCGCGATCGCGGGCCGGCCGACGTACACCGACCTCGACGCCCATCCCGTCACCCCGCCCGACGATCCGGCGAGCGCGCGGCGGGTCGAGCTCGTGCGGGAGGGCTCGTTGGCGGAGGAGCCGTGCGGCGACTGCGTCGACGGCAGGCAGGAATGCCGCGGCTGTGCGGGCCGCGGCGGGAGCCGCTGCGCCCGGCACGTCGAGTGCGACGTCTGCCAGGGCGGCCCCGACGCGTGCTGGGAGTGCGACGGCACGGGCCACCCGCGCACCCGCCGGGCCCGGCCGCACCGGCCCCGCGCCGAGGGAGCGCAGGAGCGCGCCGCGTGCAGACGGTGCCGGCGCCCCGACGTGGCGTGCCCGAAGTGCCTGGGGGAGCGGCAGCTGAAGTGCCCGATCTGCGCCGGCACGGGCCGGGCCGTCTGCGGCACGTGCAAGGGCGCGAAACGTCTGCGGCACGAGAAGTGCGGGGGCACCGGCAGGTTCACCGTGTGGACCGAGGGAGTGATCACCCACACGCCGACCCCTGACGGACTCAGACCCGTCTATCCGCCCCTGACCCGGTTGAAGGCGGACGGCGCCGGGCGCTGGCACACGGCCGTCCTGTCCTCGCCCTCCGAGAGCCTCCCGGAGTTCCTGGAGGACGCCCAGGTCAAGCAGATCGCGCCGCTCCTGGTGGAGAAGGAGGGAGAGGTGCGACGCCGGGTGGAGCTGCGCTGCCTGCCTCTGGCCAGGGTCGTGCTGCCCACCGACCCGGACCGCGTCTACTACGTCTTCCCCGGAGCCGCCGGCATCGAGGTGATCGGCCGACCCAGCAGACAGCGGCTCACGGCCCTCGCCTGGGCGGCCGTCGCCGTCGCCGCCCTGGTCGCGGTGGTGTCGCTGACGGTGCTGCGGTGACGGGCGCAGCCCCTCGGCCGCGCCGCCCGGCTCGGCCTCCGCCGGACGGCCGGGGCGCGGCAGGCCCCCACAACCTGCCGCGCCCTCCCCTCCCCTGCCCCTTCCCCCGGGCAGGTGGTTTCGTGGTCAGGCCGTCTCGGCCTCCGGCAGGACGCCCGTCCTCGCCGCCCGGCCGTACCAGACCGCGCTCGACTTCGGGGTGCGGGCGAGCGTCGCGTAGTCGACGTACACCGCCCCGAACCGCTTCTCGTAGCCGTACGCCCATTCGAAGTTGTCGAGCAGGGACCAGAGGTAGTAGCCGCGGACGTCCGCGCCGTCCGCGATCGCGCGGCGCACCGCGCTCAGGTGACCGTGCAGATACGCGATGCGCTCCGGGTCGTGGACGCGGCCGTCCGCGTCGGGCTTGTCGTCGTAGGCCGCGCCGTTCTCCGTGATGTAGAGGGGAAGGCCCGGGGCCTCCTCTGCGTACCGCATGATCAGCTCGTGCAGCCCGGTCGGGTCGATCGTCCAGCCCATCTCCGTGCGCTCGCCCGGAGTCTGGTGGAAGGCGACGTCGTCCGCGCCCGGCCAGGGGGAGTGGGCGCTGGAGCCGTGGCCGTCCGAGCGCGGCCCCTTCGGCTCGGCGTCGGCCGCCGAGACCAGGGTGGGCGTGTAGTAGTTCAGGCCCAGCGCGTCCAGCGGCTGGTTGATGCTGCGCAGGTCGCCGTCGAGGACGAACGACCAGTCCGTCACCGAGGAGGTCGCCGCCAGCAGCGTCTGCGGGTAGGCGCCCTTCAGGATCGGGCCGTGGAAGACGCCGTTGGCGAGGTCGTCGATCTTCTGGACGGCCGCCAGGTCCTCGGCGTTTCCCGGGGAGAGCGGGCGCACGACGGACGAGTTGAGGCTGAGCGCCACCGTGTTGCGGGCCGGCATGACGGAGCGCAGCGCCGAGGCGCCCAGCCCGTGCGCCAGGTTCAGATGGTGGGCTGCCTGCAGCGACGCCGCCGGGTCGGTCCGGCCCGGCGCGTGCACCCCGGACGCGTAGCCCAGGAATGCGCTGCACCACGGCTCGTTGAGCGTGATCCAGTTCTCCACGCGGTCGCCGAGCGCCTCGCCGACGATCTGCGCGTACTCGGCGAACCGGTGGGCGGTGTCGCGCTCCGGCCAGCCGCCCGCGTCCTCCAGTTCCTGCGGGAGGTCCCAGTGGTAGAGGGTGACGGCGGGCTTGATGCCCTTGGCGAGCAGCTCGTCGACCAGGCGGCGGTAGAAGTCCAGGCCCACCTGCACCGCGGGCCCGCGGCCGGTCGGCTGCACCCGGGACCACGAGACGGAGAAGCGGTACGCCGTCAGGCCGAGGTCCGCCATCAGCGCCACGTCGTCGCGGTAGCGGTGGTAGTGGTCGACCGCGATGTCACCGGAGTCGCCGCCGGCCGTCTTGCCCGGCGTGTGGCTGAAGGTGTCCCAGATCGACGGCGTACGGCCGTCCTCCCGCACCGCCCCCTCGATCTGGTAGGCGGACGTCGCGGCGCCCCAGAGGAAGGAAGGGGGAAAGGCCGCGGTCATCAGGTCGGGCATGAGGTCGCTCCCGTGAGTCGGGTGAGCGCCCATTATGCATGGGAGCGCTCCCACGGCAAAAGGGGGGTGCCGCAAGGAGAAGGGGAAAAGGTCCGACTCTTCGCCCCGCCTTCCGGCGGAGCGGGTTCGGGTCCCGTTCCGCTTTCCCCTCCCGTGCGACCGCGCGCCGCGGCCGCGATCCGCTCCGCGCCCCTCGGTCCCGTCGGCCGCGCCGATTCCCGGACCGCCCGGCGGCGGCTCGCTCCGGCGCGGCCCGGCGCTGATCGTTCACCTTCCGGCGACCCTTCCGGAGCCGCCTCGTTCCGGGCCGGAAAATCCGGGCGCGGACGCCGGCGAGCGGAGCCGGGCTGCCTCCTCTCCCGCCGACCCCTTCGTGACCTGCGTGATTCCCGGGGAGGTCCGGTCGACGTCCGGGCGGGCGTCCCGTCCGGTGCGACACATTCACGTGACGCAGAGAACACGCTTGCGCAACAACGCCGTTTTCAAGTCTTGACACCCGGTCCGGCAGCAAGGAGTCTTCCGGCATGCCGCGTGGGAGCGGTCCCACGGACAGTCGGGGGCCCTCTCCTCCGCGAACCGAACTACCAACAGCCCTTCCCTCTGACGCACATGGCGCACCGTTGACCAGCACGTTTTCACCGCACGCCATGTGCTGTGGGCTGGCCACCGCTCGAATCGAGAGGGCAGGTCGGGAGCGTCGAACCCCGGCGGTCCGATTCCTGAGATCCCGTTCCCCACTGGAACAAGGAGTAGTGGAATGCGCATCACCCGTACCAGCGGCGGTCGCGGCCGCAGAGCAGCGGCCCTGACCACCACGGTCTTGACGGCCTCGGCGCTGCTGCTGACCGGCTGCAGCGACGACGGCGACTCGGACGCCTCGGACTCCAACGGGAACATCACTCTCAAGGTGGCCGACTTCGGGCAGTTCGGCTACAAGGAAGCCGGTCTGTTCGCGAAGTACCACACGTTGCACCCGAACATCACGGTGACGGAGGAGACGACCGCCAACGAGCAGGACTACTACCCGAAGCTTCTTCAGCAGCTGAACACGGGCAGCGGTCTGGCGGACGTCACCGGCATCGAGGTCGGCCGCATCAAGGAGGTCGTCGACACCCAGGCGGCCAAGTTCACCGACCTGAGCAAGACCATCAACGTGGCCGACTGGGTCTCCTGGAAGGAGAAGCAGGCCACCGCGAAGGACGGCACGGTCATAGGCGCCGGCACCGACATCGGCCCGATGTCCCTGTGCTATCGCAAGGACCTGTTCGAGAAGGCGGGCCTGCCGGCCGACCGCGAAGCCGTCGCGAACGCGGTGAAGGGCGGCTGGGAGGACTACATCAAGCTCGGCGAGAAGTTCCAGGCGAAGGCGCCCGCAGGCACCTTCTTCATGGACTCCGCGAGCGCCATGTACAACGCGGTCGTCGGCTCGTCCCCGAAGCAGTACTACGACGCCGACGGCAAGGCGATCTACAAGGACAGCCCCTCCGTGCAGCAGGCCTGGAACCTCTCCGCCGAGGCCGCGTCGAAGAAGCTGACCCAGGGTCTGCCGCAGTTCACCGACCCCTGGAAGGCGGCGCTGCGCAAGGGCACCGTGGCCACCGTGGCGTGCCCCGCCTGGATGGCCGGCCAGATCTCCATCAACTCCGGCGACGCCTTCAAGGGCAAGTGGGACATCAGCCGTGCGCCCGGCGCCACCGCGGCGAACTGGGGCGGCTCCTTCCTGGCCGTGCCCAAGGGCGGCAAGCACACCAAGGAGGCCACGGAGCTGGTCAAGTGGCTGACCGCTCCGGAGCAGCAGGCCGCCGTCTTCAAGGCGATCGGCGTCTTCCCGTCCAACAAGGGCGCCTACGAGCTCGCCGACGTCAAGGACGCGAAGCTCCCCTACTTCAGCGACGCCCCGATCGGCCAGATCTACGCCGAGGAGGCCAAGGCCATCCCCGAGACGGTGCTCGGCCCGAAGGACGCCACGATCAAGGACACCATCTCCACGCAGATCAACAACATGGAGAAGCGCGGCACCAAGCCCGCTGACGCGTGGAAGGCCGCGACCGACACGATCGACAAGGCGATCGGCTGACATCCGCCGGTGCGGGCGGCCTCACAGGCCGCCCGCACCGCGCTGCGGCGCGCGGGGCCCTGCTGTGGCTCCCGCGCCGCGGGCGCGGAGGTGGTCCACACCAGGTCGGCCGTCCGGCGCCGGTCCGCCGCGCGGCGTCCGGGCGTCCGGCGGACACCCGCCGGACGCCGCGGCACCGTGTCGCCCGGGGCCGGCGGCCGGCGCCCGGCGACGCGGCACGAGCCGCGTGACAGGCTCCGCGCGGGCAGGGGGCGCGACATCGCCGCCGGAACGCGGGCCGCTCGCCACCGCGCCGATCCGCGCGGGCGGCGGGGCCGGCGCCCGGCCCGTGAACCCGCCTTCCGCCCCTACCCGGCCCAGCTCTCCAGGGAAGGACTCCCTCCGTGGCAACGACAACCCCCACACGGGGTGCCCACACCCCGCCACCCGGCGGCTCCGGCGCCACGTCGAACCCGCCCAGCGCGTGGCGTACGCGGCTGTGGCGCTTCGACGACAAGGCGTCGCCGTACGCGTACATCGCCCCCTTCTTCCTCATCTTCGGCGCCTTCGGGCTCTACCCGCTCCTGTACACGGGCTGGATAGCCCTGCACCGGGTGGAGATGACGGGCCTCGACCAGTCCGAGTGGGTCGGCTGGGACAACTTCGCCAGGATCCTCCAGGACTCCGAGTTCTGGACGGCCGTCACGAACACCTTCGTGATCGGCGTCCTCTCCACCGTCCCGCAGCTGCTCGTGGCGCTGGGCCTCGCCCACCTGCTCAACTACAAGCTGCGTGCCAGCACGTTCTGGCGGACGGTGATCCTCACCCCGTACGCGACCTCGGTGGCGACCGCGGCCCTGGTCTTCGCCCTGGTCTTCCGGGCCGACGGCGGCCTGCTCAACTGGGTGCTCCACTTCGTCGGCATCGGCAACACCGACTGGGGCGACGGCGAGTGGACGTCCAAGATCGCCATCTCCGTCATCGTGATCTGGCGCTGGACCGGCTACAACGCCCTGATCTATCTGGCGGCCATGCAGGCCGTGCCCACCGATCTGTACGAAGCGGCGTCGATCGACGGTGCGACGCGCTGGCAGCAGTTCCGCAAGGTGACCATCCCCTCGCTGCGACCGACGATCCTGTTCACCATCGTCATCTCGACGATCGGATCCATGCAGCTGTTCGGTGAGCCGCTGCTGCTGCAGGGCGGCACGATCGGCGCCGTCGGAGGCAGCGAGCACCAGTACGAGACCCTCAGCATCTATCTCTTCAACTACGGCTGGAAGCTGGGGCATCTGGGCCCGGCGGCCGCCGTGGCCTGGGCCATGCTCGTCCTGCTGCTGCTCATCGCCTTGATCAACTGGATCGTCGGCCGGTTCGTGCGCAAGAGCGCGGCCTGACGGGAGCGATATCGATGACCACGACCAGTCCCACCAAGACCGTGCCGGACCTCGCCCCGGCACCGCTTCCCGCCTCCGCCGACAAGGGCGGCGGCCGTTTCAAGCTCGGCGCCGGCCAGCACCTCAAGGGCGGCCCGTTCACCTACGCCGCCCTGATCGTCGTCGGCCTGGGCTCCGTCTTCCCGCTGTACTGGACGCTGGTGGCCGCCTCCCACGACCAGCAGCGGGTCCTCGACAGCCCGCCGCCGTTCCTGCCGGGCGGCCGGCTGTGGAGCAACCTCCAAGCGGCCTGGGACCAGGCCCACTTGGGCAAGGCCATCGTCAACAGCTTCATCGTGGCCGGCTGCATCACCGCGGCCACCCTGTTCTTCTGCACCCTGGCCGGATACGCCTTCGCCAAGATGCGCTTCCGCGGCCGCGGCGCCCTGATGACCGCGGTCATCGCCACCCTGACGATCCCTCCGCAGCTCAGCGTCGTCCCGCTGTTCATGATGATGGCGGACATCGGCTGGGGCGGACAGCTGGAGTCGGTGATCTTCCCGACGCTGGTCGGCGCGTTCGGCGTCTTCTTCATGCGCCAGTACCTGCTGGAGGCCCTGCCGTACGAGCTGATCGAGGCGGCCAAGGTGGACGGCGCGACCAACATCCGCATCGTCTGGAACGTGGTCCTGCCCGCCGCCCGGCCCGCGATGATGGTCCTCGGCATGCTCACCTTCGTGCAGGCGTGGAACGACTTCTTCTGGCCCTTCCTCGCCCTGAACCAGGAGAACCCCACCCTCCAGGTGGCCCTGGGCCAGCTCAGCGCCTCCTACACTCCCGACCAGAGCATCGTCATGGCCGGAGCGCTGATCAGCACCCTGCCGCTGCTGCTGGTCTTCGTCATCTTCGGCAAGCAGATCGTCGGCGGCATCATGGCGGGCGCAGTCAAGGGCTGATCCGGGCGACCGCCGGGGTGCCGGCACGACGCCCGCACCCCCCGTTCGCCGTTCCGTACGGCCCGCCCCGCCCGCGGGCCGTGCCCGGCCGGGCGCCCAGTGCCGTGCCCCGTCCGCTTCCCCCCATCGCCGGATCACGTCCGGCTCTTCCTCACGCCACTTGGGAGCGTTCTCTCCATGACTGCCGTACGAACCGAGACCAAAGCCGAGCCGGCCGCAGACACCTCCTTCCCGTCGGGCTTCGTCTGGGGCGCCGCCACCGCCGCGTACCAGGTGGAGGGCGCCGCCGCGGAGGACGGCCGGACCCCCTCCATCTGGGACACCTTCAGCCGCACACCCGGCAAGGTGCGCAACGGCGACACCGGTGACATCGCCGCCGACCACTACCACCGGTACCGCGACGACGTGGCGCTCATGAAGGACCTCGGTCTCGGCGCGTACCGCTTCTCGGTCTCCTGGTCCCGGGTTCAGCCCACCGGTCGCGGCCCCGCCGTGGAGCGGGGACTCGACTTCTACCGCAGGCTGACCGACGAGCTCCTGGAGGCGGGCATCACCCCCGTCGCCACCCTCTACCACTGGGACCTGCCGCAGGAGCTGGAGGACGCGGGCGGCTGGCCGCAGCGAGACACCGCGCACCGCTTCGCCGACTACGCGGAGATCATGGGCCGGGCCCTCGGGGACCGCGTCGGGCTGTGGACCACCCTCAACGAGCCCTGGTGCTCGGCGTTCCTCGGCTACGGCTCCGGCGTGCACGCCCCTGGCCGCACCGACCCGGCCGCCACCCTGCGCGCCGCCCACCACCTCAACCTGGGCCACGGCCTGGCGGTCGGGGCGCTGCGCGCGAACCTGCCGGCGTCCGCGCGGACCTCCCTCACCCTCAATCTGCACCAGGTGAGCCCCCTCACCGACAGTCCCGAGGACGCCGAGGCCGCCCGCCGGATCGACGCCGTCGGCAACAGGATCTTCACCGGTCCCGTCCTGGACGGCGCCTACCCCGAGGACCTGATGGCCGACACCGCGCACCTGGTCGACTGGGCGGAGCTGGTGCACGGCGGCGATCTGGAGGAGATCTCCCGACCGATCGACGTGCTGGGCGTCAACTACTACGCCCCGACCGTGGTCTCCTCGGGCAACGGCACCGGCGCCAAGAACGACGGCCACGGCGCGAGCGACCACTCCCCGTGGACCGGCTCCGAGCACGTCGACTTCCACCTCGCCAACGACCAGCTCACCGCGATGAACTGGGCCATCGACCCCGACGGGCTGCACACCCTGCTGACCGGCCTGGCCGCGTCGTACCCCCGGCTGCCGCTGATGGTGACCGAGAACGGCGCCGCCTTCGACGACTACGTCTCTCCCGAGGGCCGGGTGAACGACCCGCAGCGGATCGCCTACCTGCACGCCCACCTGGAGGCCGTCCGGCGGGCGGTGGCCGACGGAGCCGACGTGCGCGGCTACTTCCTGTGGTCCCTGCTGGACAACTTCGAATGGTCCTACGGCTATTCGAAGCGCTTCGGCGCCGTCTACGTCGACTACTCCACTCAGCGCCGCATCCCCAAGGCGAGCGCCCACTGGTACGCCGAGGTGATCCGCCGCAACGCGCTGCCGGCCGCCGGGCAGGAGTGAGCCCCGCCCGTCCCGGAGCCCGGCGCCGAACCCCGTCAGGGCCTCGCACGTCGTCCTGCGAGGCCCGTGTGTGAGCGAGCGGAGCACAGGGCGGTGGGCGGGAGGAGCGCAGGGCGGTGGGCGGGAGAGGCACAGGGCGGCGGGGCCCGGCCGGGGCGCGGGCGCCGGCCCGGGACGGGCGCCGCCGTGACGCCCGCCGTCCCCGCCGCGCCTCCAGGCGGCCCGGTGCGGGGAACCGCCGTTCGGCGAGGGAGAATGGGCCGGGGAGGGCCGGGCGACGACTGTTACATTCCTGGCCTGAATGCTGCGAACGGAAGGCGGCGACCATGGCGGTCAGCAGTGGGCGGAGCCGGGGCGGCCGCCGGCCGACCCTGGAGGAGGTCGCCGCTCGTGCCGGCGTCGGTCGCGGCACGGTCTCCCGGGTCATCAACGGCTCGCCCCGGGTCAGCGACGCGACCCGCGCGGCCGTCGAGGCGGCGGTCGCCGAACTCGGATACGTCCCGAACACGGCCGCCCGTGCCCTGGCCGCCAACCGCACGGACGCCATCGCCCTGGTCGTCCCGGAGTCGGAGACCCGCTTCTTCGCGGAGCCCTACTTCTCGGACATGCTGAAGGGCGTCGGGGCCGAGCTGTCGGACACCGAGATGCAGCTGCTGCTGATCTTCGCGGGCAGCGACAAGGAGCGCCGCCGGCTCGCCGAGTACCTGGCCGCGCACCGGGTGGACGGCGTTCTGCTGGTGTCCGTGCACGCCGACGACCCGCTGCCCGACCTGCTCGACCAGCTGGAGATCCCGGCCGTGATCAGCGGCCCGAGGTCGGCGCGCGAGTCGCTGGCGTCGGTGGACTCCGACAACTACGGCGGTGGCCGCTCCGCCGTCGAGCACCTGCTGGCGCGCGGCTGCCGCGAGATCGCCCACATCACCGGCCGCCTCGACGTGTACGGCGCCCAGCGCCGCGTCGACGGCTACCGCGAGGCGCTGCGCGACGCGGGCCACGCGGCGGACGAACAGCTCATCGAGCAGGGCGACTTCACCGAGGAGGGCGGGCGTCGCGCGATGACCGCACTGCTCGACCGGCGTCCCGGTCTGGACGCGGTCTTCGCGGGTTCGGACGTGATGGCGGCCGGCGCCCGCCAGGTCCTGCGCGAGCAGGGCCGTCGTATCCCCGACGACGTGGCGCTGGTCGGGTACGACGACTCGGCCATAGCCCGGCACATGGACCCGCCGCTCACCAGCGTCCGCCAGCCCATCGAGGAGATGGGCCGCAGGATGATCGACCTGCTGCTGTCGGAGATCGCGGACAGCCGCCCGACGGTGTCCCGGGGTCCGGAGCGGCGGCAGGTGGTGCTGGCGACGAAGCTGGTGGAGCGGGCTTCGTCCTGACATCTGGAGCGGGGGCCCGTGCACCGCGGGCCCCCGTACAAACGTGAGCCCCTACAACGCGATCAGCCGGTGACCTCCTTCACAGGAGGTCACCGGCTGATCGCTCAGGGTGAGTGACGGGACTCGAACCCGCGGCATCCTGGACCACAACCAGGTGCTCTACCAGCTGAGCTACACCCACCACGCCCGGCAGTTGGACTTTGTGGTCTCCCTACCGGCCGAGAAAAAGTGTACAGGGTCCGAAGGGGTGCTCGCGCACGGCTTTTCCCGAGGCCGTCCGAACGTCGTCGCGGACGCCTACCCGGCGGGCAGGACGTGCTTGGCCGCGATCGACTTCGCGGTGTCGGAGTCGGGGCCGGGCTGCGGCACGAACACGGCCTCGCGGTAGTAGCGCAGTTCCGCGATGGACTCGCGGATGTCGGCGAGGGCGCGGTGGTTGCCGTTCTTCTCCGGGCTGTTGAAGTACGCCCGCGGGTACCAGCGCCGGGCGAGCTCCTTGATCGAGGACACGTCGACGATCCGGTAGTGGAGGTAGTTCTCCAGGGCCGCCATGTCCCGGGCCAGGAAACCGCGGTCGGTGCCGACGGAGTTCCCGCACAGGGGTGCCTTGCCCGGCTCCTTCACGTGTTCGCGCACATAGGCGAGGACCTGCGCCTCGGCCTCGGCGAGCGTCGTGCCGCCCGCCAGCTCGTCCAGCAGTCCGGACGCGGTGTGCATCTGACGCACCACCTCCGGCATCGTCTCCAGCGCCCGGTCCGGCGGGCGGATGACGATGTCCACACCGTCGCCGAGGATGTTCAGCTCGGAGTCGGTGACGAGGGCGGCTACCTCGATGAGAGCGTCGTCTGACAGCGAGAGGCCGGTCATCTCGCAGTCGATCCACACCATGCGATCGTTCATGCGACCACCCTAAAGCTGACGTCGCCTTTTGAGGCGTCCCGCGTCCGGGGTCGTTCACATACCGCTGCGCTGCCCCGGCACACTCGCCCGCGAGGTCGCGTACGTCTCACGCGCGTGCTCGGACGCCAGGGCCGCCGACGGGCCCATCGCCCCGGCCGTCGCGGCGGCCGTGCGCCGGATCTGCGGAGGCACCGGTCCGGGCGACTCGGGGTGCAGCGACGGCGGCGGTGGCGGCGGTGACGACGGCTCGCTGTCCGTCGGCCGTTCGCTCTGCGGCCTGCGCGCCCGGTACGCCGCCCGGTACGCCGCCGGCGACGACCCGAGCTGGCGGCGGAAGTGGCCGCGCAGCGCGACCGGCGAGCGGAAGCCGCAGCGGCCCGCGACCTCGTCCACCGAGTAGTCCGACGTCTCCAGCAGACGCTGCGCCTGCAGCACCCGCTGGGTGATCAGCCACTGGAGCGGCGCGCTGCCGGTCAGCGACCGGAAGCGGCGGTCGAAGGTGCGCCGGCTCATGTAGGCGCGTGCCGCCAGCGTCTCCACGTCGAACTGCTCGTGGAGGTGCTCCAGCGCCCAGGCGACGACCTCGGCCAGCGGGTCGGCGCCGATCTCCTCGGGTAAAGAACGGTCGAGGTAGCGCTCCTGGCCGCCCGACCGGCGCGGTGGCACCACGAGACGCCGGGCCAGCGCGCCCGCCGCCTCGTTACCGTGATCCGTCCGCACGATGTGCAGACACAGATCGATTCCGGCCGCGGTGCCGGCCGACGTCAGCACGTCGCCGTCGTCCACGAAGAGCTCTCGTGGATCCACGTGGACCGACGGATAGCGCTTGGCCAGCGTCGGCGCGTACATCCAGTGGGTCGTGGCCGGACGGCCGTCCAGCAGGCCCGCGGCGGCCAGCACGAACGCGCCGGTGCACAGGCCCACGATGCGGGCGCCCTCCTCGTGCGCCCGACGCAGTGCGTCGAGCGCCTCCTCCGGCGGTGGCGACGTGATCGAACGCCAGGCCGGCACGACGACCGTGCCCGCCCGCGAGATCGCCTCCAGGCCGTGTGGTGCGGTGAGTTCCAGGCCCCCTGTGGTCCGCAGCGGGCCTTCTTCTCCGCCGCACACCAACAAGCGGTAGCGCGGTACGCCGGCGTCCTGGCGGTCAATCCCGAACACCGACAGCGGAATGGAACTCTCGAATATGGGGCCGCCGCTGAACAGCAGCACCGCGACGATCTCCTTGCGGCGTCGCCCGGACAGCTTCCGGGCCACGGCTTCCGGCGCGGCAGTGGAGTCGTGGCTCATCCTGCTAAGCCCCCCTCGGTGGTCGCGGCTCCTCGGTTGTGTCGCTCCTGCACGTTTCCCCTCGGTCCTGCACGAGTCCCCCGCCGTAGACAGTCAAGATCGAATCTAACGTGTCGCACAATGCCGACGTGGCCAGTTCACCACCCGGCACATTGTCGACATGGCAACTTGGCGTGAAGCATTCGATCACGAAGCGTTGCACTCGTGGGCCGTGCAGGGAAGTGCGCCTCGGTGTGGTGGCCAATCCCCGTAGGGTGGGCAGGTCCCCCGAGCCCCTTTCCGTGCAGGTGGAACGGGGGGTGGGGGGTGGTTACGGCAAGGGATGCACACTTACCGGAAGTTGGCTGAAAACATTCGGGTCCGTGCGTGAAAACCGGTCAACCGACCGGTGAGTTTCCCCCGGGGCGACGCCCTCCGCGATGGGACCCCGTTCCGGTGCGCTGATGACGCCCCCGGTGGTGCGCCTCGGGCGCGGGCTCCTCGACGAGCAGTCGGGCCGCACACCGCTCGGACCGGCGCAGCAGCACCCGGCACACGGCCGTCACGGCGGCGAGGCCGAGCGCGGTGCCGGCGGCCCCGGCGAGGGAGGCGCCGTACCAGAGGAGGACCACCGGGACCAGGACACAGCTGAAGGCCGCCCAGCGGATCAGGTCGGTCGTCCGGTCGTCGCCGGGGCGGTGCTCGGGGGTGGCGCGGGGCGAGGGCATCGGACGGGCTCCTTCCTGGGCGGCGGCGGCCTGTGCTGCGACGGGGGTCGTGCGGCGCCGGTGCCGGAGGGCTCGGTCGGCGGGGCGGCGGTTCAGGGGGTTCAACGCCTGTTCGGGCGGTCGGTCACTGCCGGGAGCGGTTCCGGTCGCAGTGAATCCTGTGCAAACCGCCTGTACGGGGCAGCAACCATTGCGTTACGGGCGTCCGCTCGTGCATGCTCCCTGGAACCCCCACCGGGGGCGTGCGGGCACTGGGCCCAGGAGGCGTGCCGCCGTACCCTTGAGGGTATGGGGTTGGGAAGATGATTCCCGGACAGCTCCGCCGCTCACCGCCGTCCCACCCGTATAAGGATCGATACGCCGAGACAGCCATGGCCGGTCACGAATTCTACGAACCCGCGGACCGCAAGCGGCCCGTCGCCGATCCCACGGCGGCCGAGCCCCTGGCGGCTGAAGAGGCACGTCATTCCTGCGATCCCGCCTTCAAGCACGGGGTGGTCGTCGGTTTCGACGGCTCCACGTCCAGCGAACGCGCTCTCGCGTACGCCATCGGCATGGCCCATCGCTCCGGATCGGGCCTGATCATCGTCCATGTCGCCAACCGGCTGCCCACCACGGTGTGGGCGGGCTGCGAGCCGCCCGTCTTCGTCGACGTGCCCGACCACCGCACCGAGGTGCTCGGTCTGGAGCTCGCGTGTGCGGACTACCTCGCCGAGGTGCCCTGGATCCTCGTCGAACGCGGCGGCGACATCTGTCATGAACTCGAAGAGGTCGGGCGGGAGTACGAGGCCGACGCGATCGTCGTCGGGTCCACGCACGGCCTCGTCGGCCGGATCTTCGGCTCCGTCGCGGGCCGGCTCGCCAAGCGGGCCCGGCGGCCCGTCGTTGTCATTCCGTAACTCCCCGTTCTCCCAGGTGAGATGAGATCTGGGTACTCCGGGTCCCCGGTGCGCACTGCATGAAACTACTGGCGCGTAGGGGTGTTTGTGCCTTTGTGAAGGGCATATATCGCTCACACAACTGCACATGCATGAAGGGAGCTTGCCGTGGACAACGACGTCTCTGCGGGAAGCAGCACCGTCACGATCGCCGGCCGACTCGCCCTCGGCGTCACCCTGTTGGCCTTCGGACTCGGGTACACCGACCTCATCGACGGCGTGACGGCTGCGGACGCCGTATCCATCGCCCACTACGTCGGCGGCGTCGCACTGTTCGTCGCCGGCCTGTTCGCCCTCCGCGACCGGGACGTGGCCGCCGGCACCGCCTACACCGTCCTCGGCGCCTTCTGGTTCACCTGGGCGGTCTCCGCCGGCGCCCAGGCCTCCGACAACGCCGCAGGGCTCTTCCTGCTCCTGTTCGCCCTCGTGGCGCTCTCCCTGACCCTCGCCGGAGGCGACCAACTCGGCCAGGCGGCCTACGGGTTGTTCTGTGTCGGCCTGGTGCTGATGGCCGTCGCCCGGTTCACCGACGGCGACGGACTCACCAAGGTGGGCGGCTGGTTCGCCGTCGCGGCGGGCGCGGTCGCCTGGTACGCGGCGACGGCGGCTCTGGCGCACTGGCCCACTGCGTTCTCCCGGCGTGCTGCCCGTCCCGGCGTGACGGCCGCGGGCTGAATCGGCAGCCGGCGCCGGGGAGAAGGGCGTCCCCGGCGAATGGAGCGGGCCCCCTGTGCGCGGTGGCGGCACAGGGGGCCCGTTCGCCGGTCGGCCGCCGAAGGCCGGTGGCAGGTGTCCGCGCGGTCTCCCGCGCCCCGGCGGGCGACTACTCGACGGTGACCGACTTCGCCAGGTTGCGCGGCTTGTCGATGTCGCGGCCCAGCGACTTCGCCGTGTAGTAGGCGAGGAGCTGGAGCGGGATGCCCATGAGGATCGGGTCGAGCTCGTCCTCGTTCTTGGGGACGACGATCGTGCGGTCGGCCTTCTCCTGCTCGCGGTGGGCGACCGCGACGATCTTTCCGCTGCGGGCCTTGATCTCCTCCAGGGCCGCGCGGTTCTTCTCCAGCAGGTCGTCGTCGGGGACGATCGCGACCGTCGGGAGCGCGGGCTCGATGAGGGCCAGCGGACCGTGCTTGAGCTCGGAGGCCGGGTAGGCCTCGGCGTGGATGTACGAGACCTCCTTCAGCTTCAGCGAGGCCTCGCGGGCGACCGGGTAGCCCCGGACGCGGCCGATGAAGAGCATCGAGCGGGCCTCGGCGAGCTCCTCGGCCAGCTTCTCGATCTCCGCCTCCTGCTCCATGATCTCGGCGATCTGGGCGGGCAGCTTGCGCAGACCCTCGATGATCCGCTTGCCGTCGCGCACCGAGAGGTCGCGGGTGCGGCCCAGGTGCAGGGCGAGCAGCGCGAAGGCCACCGTCGTGTTGGTGAAGCACTTGGTGGACACGACGCAGACCTCGGGGCCGGCGTGCACGTAGACGCCGCCGTCCGCCTCGCGGGCGATCGCCGAGCCGACCACGTTGACCACGCCCAGCACCCGCGCGCCCTTGCGCTTCAGCTCCTGGACGGCCGCCAGCACGTCGTAGGTCTCACCGGACTGCGAGACGGCGATGTACAGGGTGTCGGGGTCCACGACCGCGTTGCGGTAGCGGAACTCGGAGGCGGGCTCGGCGTCCGCGGGGATGCGGGCGAGCTCCTCGATCATCTGGGCGCCGATCATGCCCGCGTGGTACGAGGTGCCGCAGCCGAGGATCTTCACGCGGCGGATCTGGCGCGCCTCGCGGGCGTCCAGGTTGAGGCCGCCGAGGTGCACGGTGGAGAAGCGGTCGTCGATGCGGCCGCGCAGCACGCGGTCCACGGCGTCGGCCTGCTCGTGGATCTCCTTGTGCATGTAGGTGTCGTGGCCGCCCATGTCGTAGGAGGCGGCCTCCCACTCCACGGTGGTGGGCTCGGCCGTGGTGCGGGTGCCCTCGGTGGTGTAGGTGCGGAAGTCGTCCGCCTTGAGGGTGGCCATCTCGCCGTCGTCGAGCGTGACTATCTGGCGGGTGTGGGCGACGAGCGCGGCGATGTCCGAGGCGACGAACATCTCCTTCTCGCCGATGCCGAGGACGACCGGGGAGCCGTTGCGGGCGACGACGATGCGGTCCGAGAAGTCGGCGTGCATCACGGCGATGCCGTAGGTGCCCTCGACCACGCGCAGCGCCTCGCGGACCTTGTCCTCAAGCTTGTCGGCCTGGGCGCGGGCGACGAGGTGGACGAGCACCTCGGTGTCCGTCTCGGAGAGGAATTCGACGCCGTCGGCTTCGAGCTTCTTCCGCAGGTCGGAGGCGTTGTCGATGATGCCGTTGTGGACGACGGCGACCTTGAGGTCGGCCGACATGTGCGGGTGGGCGTTCACGTCGGAGGGGGCGCCGTGGGTGGCCCAGCGGGTGTGGGCGATGCCGGTCGTGCCCTTGAAGCGCGCCGGGACCTTGGCCTCCAGGTCGCGCACCCGGCCCTTGGCCTTGACCATCTTCAGGCCGGCCGTCTTCGGGGAGGTGACGACTATGCCCGCCGAGTCGTACCCGCGGTACTCCAGGCGCTGCAAGCCCTCCAGGAGCAGGGGAGCGACGTCACGCTTCCCGATGTATCCGACGATTCCGCACATATATACGTATCCCCAAGCTTCGGTTCAGCCGTAGACGATGCGTCGCAGTTGCCTGAGCGTGAGCTCGGGCGGCGCCACCGCACGGTATTTCAGGTCCGCCTCGATCCGTTCGAAGATCTCCGCGTTCACCAGGCCCTGGGCCTGGAGCTCGCGGTGGCGGCGACGGACGAAGTCCTCGGTCGTCTCGTCGAAGTAGGCGAGCACGTCCTGGACCACCCGCAGCGCCTCGCCCCGCTGGAGGGGCGTGGAGCGCGTCAGATGATCAACGAGTTCGTCGTGCACCCGGTAGATCCTGAGGTACGCGAGCCGGTTTCGCAAGAATCGTGCCCGATTTCGGGCAGGGCCCTGTGGGGGAGCCTTGGGGGAACATTGAATGTGTTATGGGTCGCTGTTCGCGAACCGTCCATTCGGCGTCTTGCGGGCCGTCGCCGGAACCGACGAGTTTCAGACGTCATGGACACTCCTCGCATGGGCGTACCCGAGCAGCTCGCCGACCGCATGAGCATGGCGGAGCAGCACGAGTACCTGCGCGCCAAGTTCTCCCGGCGCACGATGATCAGAGGCGGCGCGGTCACGCTGGGCGCCGTCACCGGTGGCGCGTTCGTCACGGGCGCCACGGCGCAGGCCGCCGTTCCCACGCAGCCGCTCTCGCACACCGAGACCGTCGACGGCGCCCTCGTCGCCCCCTTCGGCCGCCACCTCGCCTACGGCAACGACCCGCGCACCGAGATGACCGTCTCCTGGCAGGTGCCGGTCGCGGTGAAGAAGCCGTTCATCCGCATCGGCGCCCACCCCTGGGACCTCTCCCGCAAGATCGAGGCCGAGGTGCGCACCCTGTACACCCCGGCCGGCGTCGGCGCCAGCGGCGACCACACCCAGTACTACGTGCACGCCGAGCTCACCTGCCTCAAGCCGGGCAGGACGTACTACTACGGCGTGGGCCACGCGGGCTTCGACCCGGCCGCGCCGCACCTGCTGGGCACCCTGGGCACCTTCACCACGGCCCCCGCCCACAAGGCGCCCTTCACCTTCACGGCCTTCGGCGACCAGGGCGTCAGCTACCACGCGCTGGCCAACGACAGCCTGATCCTCGGCCAGAACCCGGCCTTCCACCTGCACGCCGGCGACATCGCCTACGGCGACCCCGCCGGGCAGGGCAAGACCTCCGACACCGTCTTCGACTCGCGCACCTGGGACCAGTTCCTCGCCCAGACCGAGTCCGTCTCCAAGTCGGTGCCGTGGATGGTGTCGTACGGCAACCACGACATGGAGGCCTGGTACTCGCCCAACGGCTACGGCGGCGAGGAGGCCCGCTGGAACCTGCCCGACAACGGCCCCGACAGGAAGAACCTCCCGGGCGTCTACTCCTTCGTCTACGGCAACACGGCGGTCATCTCGCTGGACCCCAACGACGTCTCCTTCGAGATCCCGGCCAACCTCGGCATCTCCGGCGGCACGCAGACCAAGTGGTTCGAGGCGCAGCTGAAGAAGTTCCGCGCCGCGAAGGACATCGACTTCGTCGTGGTGTTCTTCCACCACTGCGCGTACTGCACCTCCACCGCGCACGCCTCGGAGGGGGGCGTGCGGCAGGAGTGGGTGCCGCTGTTCGACAAGTACCAGGTGGACCTGGTCATCAACGGCCACAACCACCAGTACGAGCGCACCGACGTCATCAAGGGCAACACGGTCACCAAGAAGCTCCCCATCGGCGGCACGGCCTACCCGGAGACCGAGGGCGTGGTCTACGTGACGGCGGGCGCGGCCGGCCGCAGCCTGTACGCCTTCACCGCGCCGGACTCGTACGAGGGCCACGAGAACGAGGTCGACTCGGTGGCCTCGTTCGTCAACCTCAAGGACGGCAAGCAGAACGAGACGGTCGCCTGGTCGCGGGTGCGCTACCTGAACTACTCGTTCCTGCGCGTGGACGTCACCCCCGCGCCCAAGGGCCACTACACGACCCTGAAGGTCCAGGGCATCGCGGAGACCGGCGACCGGATCGACCACTTCACGGTGGCCCGCCGGGCGAAGTAGCCGGGGCCGCGCGCCCGGAAGGCGGGGCGCGCACCCCCGGCCGGCCGGCTCCGGCGCCGACCGGCAGGCGGTCCTCGTCCGCGCTAGAGGCGCTTGAGGACCGCCTGTTTGGCCAGGGTGAACTCGTCGTCCGTCAGGACGCCGTCGCGGTGCAGCTCGCCGAGCTCGCGCAGCCGCCGCAGCAGGGCGTCGTGGTCGCCCTCGGCGGCAGGCCCCGGCAGCTGCGGCCGCGGGGCGTCCTCGGCGGTCGCGGCCGGATGCGGGAGCCGTGCCTGCACGGCCGCCGCGACCAGGGCCATCAGCGGGTCCTTCCTGAAGCCCCACAGCTCCACGGCGTTCGGGTCGTACTTGGGCGGGGTCGTGACGGGCGCGTGCCGCAGCCGGAACCGCAGTGCGCCGTTCTCCAGACCCACCGCGGGCTGCCACTCCACGCCGTCGATCTCCGTGACCGACAGCGTGCGGGGCCCGGCGGAGGCCTTGGCCTCCTCCGTCTTCCAGTTCCACTCCAGCCGTACGGTCTCGCCGTCGAAGCTCGCGGTGCCGTCCCCGGCGGAGACGGACAGCGGCACGGACGGGCCGGGGAGCAGATAGGCGTCCACCGGGCCGGCGGGGACCTCGTCCAGCAGCAGCGCGCGGCGCACCTCGTCCACGAAGTACTCGGCGACGCCGTACCGGTCGGCCTCGACGAGCAGCTGGTAGGGATCGTGCGGCTCGGCCAGCCGCCCGCCGGTCGCCTGGAGCAGCGGATCCGCGCCGTCCCGAAGCCGCAGCCTCAGCCGTCCGCCCCTCTTCCCCTGCTCGAACGACACACCCGCCAACGCTCGCAGCGGTACGACGAGTTCACCCAGCTCCCGGCGCAGCGGCCCGACGTTCCTGTCCCGTCCCGGCGTCAACCTCAGGGCGTCGCCGTCGAAGATCCACGTGCCGTCCTTCTGCAGGATTTCCGCCATGCGGGGATTGTTCCACCGCCCCGGGCCGGGCACACGGCGGCCGGGCCCGGCACACGGCGGCGGGCGCCCCGAGGACGGCGCCCGGGGACGCCCGCCGCGTCGGATCAGTACCCGGCGAGGGGGTTGCTCAGGGTTCCGACCAGCTGGAGGGCGCCCGACGGGTCGGACAGATCCACCATCTGCCGGTTGTCGCGCAGTTGGAGGCGGTTGAGGCAGGACAGGGCGAACTCGGGGGCGAACATGTCGTACTGGCGGAACCGGTCGGCCAGTTCGGGGTTCGCCTCCTGGTAGGCGCGGGTGACCTCGGCGACCGTGCGCCAGAACCCCTCCTCCTCCAGGACGCCTTCGCAGGCCAGGTCGGCCGCGAGGAAGCGGAAGAAGCAGTCGAAGACGTCCGTGAAGATCGACAGGAGCCTCTTGTCCTCGGGGACGTCCACGCGGATGCGCCGGACCTCGGGCGGCAGCACCGCGTCCGGGTCCATGACGGCGATCTCCTCGGCGATGTCCTTGTAGACCGCCCGCTGTACGACGCCGTCCTTCAGCACGAGGATCGTGTTCTCGCCGTGCGGCATGAACACCAGGTCGTAGGCGTAGAAGCTGTGCAGCAGGGGCGTGTAGTAGGCCTGGAGGTAGGCGCGCAGCCACTCGGCGGGGGCCAGGCCGGAGCGCTCGATCAGCGCGCCGGCCACCGACCGGCCCTCGTGGTCCACATGGATCAGCGAGGCCATCGTCGCGAGCGACTCGCCCTCGCGCAGCGCCGGGACCGGGCTCTCCCGCCACAGCGCCGCGAGCATCTTGCGGTACGGCGAGTAGCGGTCCGTCGCGGCCTCGTACTCCAGGTGCCGGTAGCCGACGGCGGCCCGCTCGCGGATGATCGACAGACCGGTCGACCTCAGCACCGGGTCGTTGTCGATGAGCTGGGCCAGCCAGTCGTTGATGGCCGGGGTGGCCTCCATGTAGGCGGCCGAGAGTCCGCGCATGAAGCCCATGTTGAGCACGGACAGGGCCGTCTTGACGTAGTGCTTCTCGGGGTGGGTCCGGTTGAAGAAGGTGCGGATGGACTGCTGTGCCAGGTACTCGTCGTCGCCCTCGCCCAGGCACACCAGGTGCTCGCGGGCGATCTCGGCCGCGAAGGTGACGGTGAGCTTGTTCCGCCACTGCCAGGGGTGGACGGGGATGAGGAGGTAGTCGGCCGGGTCCAGGCCGCGCTCGCGCAGGACCGCGTCGAACCGGTCGACGGTCGCGGCGCCCAGCTCCTCGCGCACGAACGACTCGTACGCGATGCCGACGCCCGCCGTGAACGCGGCGCGTGAGCGGTGCGCGGCCAGCCAGACCAGCCGGACCGGGTTCGCCGTCTCCGGCGCGTACGACAGGTACTCGTGGACGCCGAAGCCGAGCCGCCCGTTGTTGGCGACGAAGCAGGGGTGGCCCTCGGTCATCCCGGTCTCGATGGCCTGGAACCCGGCGCGGACCAGGTCCGCCGAGGTGATCTCGGGCTTGGTGAGCTTGTAGCAGGAGCCGGAGAGGGTGGAGGAGATCTCCTCCAGATAGACCGGCAGGATCTCGTCGCTCAGGCCCAGGGCCGACTTCAGCTCGATGAAGAAGTCCAGTGCCTCGACGGGGAGTTCGGCTCCGCCGCGGATGCGGGTGATCGAGCCGGCGTCCACCTGCCAGTGGTCGAGGGCGCGGCGGACGGCGGTGAACCGGTAGGACGTCAGCCCGTCGTCGCTGCGGACGACGTACCGGCCGCCCTTCTCGTCGGGCGGGTCGAGCTCCTCCGGCGTGAGGAGCCGCTCGTGGGCGAACTCCGCGAGGGCCTTGCGCACCAGGAGACGGTTGGCCTTCGCCCAGTGCTCGGGGGAGAGGTGGGCCACGGCGTCGGCGAGGCTCATGCGGTCACCCCCGTCGCCGCGGTGAACCGCTCGCGGGTGCAGAAGCTCAGCAGCGCCGTCTTCTCGGGCTTGCGGATCTCCCGCTCGGGCACGAAGCCGACGGCCTCGTTGAGCGCGTGCACGGCCGTGTTGGAGACGTCCGGCTCGACGACGACGCGCCGGACCGCCGGGTCCGCGAAGAGGTGCGCCATGACGGCGGTGATCACCGCGCGGGTGAAGCCGTGCACCGGCCGGTCCGTCGGGGCGACCAGGAAGTGCATGCCGACGTCGCCCGGGAGCGGCTCGTACAGGCCGACCAGCTCACGGTGGGCGGGGTCGTAGTGCTCCATCAGGAAGGCGGGCTCGCCGTCGTGCAGTCCGAGGAGCGCGTGGTGGTGCTCGTCGGCTGCGATGTCCATGTAGGCCCGCTCGACGTCGGCGAGCGTCGCGTCCCGCATCATCCAGTAGGCGGCCTTCGGGTGCGTCACCCAGCGGTGCAGCAGCTCGGCGTCGCGCAGCGGGTCGAGGGGACGCAGGGAGAGGCGGCCGACGGCCGCGGGGATGGTCATACGCCGAACTCCTGGAATGCGATGGTCTTCTCGACCGGGTAGTACTCGGTGCCGAGCAGCTCACGGATGATGTAGCTGTTGCGGTAGGCGCCCATGCCGAGGTCGGGCGAGGTGACGCTGTGCGCGTGCACGCCCCCGTTCTGCAGGAACACGCCCCGACCGGTGGTGTCGATGGCGTAGTTGCGGCCGATGTCGAAGTTGCCGTGGGCGTCGCGGCGCAGTCGGTGCCGCACCGGCGCGAGGAACTCGGGCTCGGCGTAGTGGTAGCCGGTGGCCAGCACGAGCCCCTGGCTGCTCAGCTCGAAGTCCTTGCCCTGCTCCTCCTGGCGGAAGGACAGGGTGTACGTGCCGTCGGCGTGGCTCGCGCCGGTGAGGGCCGAGTTGGTGAGGAGCCGGGTGGGGACGGGGCCGCCGAGGCTCTTCTGGTAGAGCAGGTCGAAGATCTCGTCGACGAGATCGCCGTCGATGCCCTTGAACAGGCCCTTCTGCTCGGCGGCGAGACGGTAGCGGGTCTGCTCCGGGAGCGCCCGGAAGTAGTCGACGTACTCCGGGGAGGTCATCTCCAGAGTGAGCTTGGTGTACTCCAGCGGGAAGAAGCGCGGGGAGCGGGTGACCCAGTTCAGCCGGTAGCCGTGGACGTCGATCTCGGAGAGCAGGTCGAGGTAGATCTCGGCGGCCGACTGCCCGGAGCCGACCAGGGTGATCGACTCCTTCTTCTGCAGCTCCGCCTTGTGCTGCACATAGCGGGAGTTGTGCAGGAAGTCGCCGCCGAGGCCGGCGCAGGCCCGCGGGACGTACGGGGAGGTGCCGGTGCCGAGGACCAGGCGCCGGGCGCGGTGGACGTCCCCGTCGGTGGTGCGCACCGCGTACAGCTCGTCGCGCTCGTCGTAGGTCACCTCGGCGACCGTCGTCGAGAAGCGGACGCTGGTCAGCTTGTTCGCGGCCCAGCGGCAGTAGTCGTCGTACTCGACGCGCAGCGGGTAGAAGTTCTCGCGGATGTAGAAGGAGTAGAGCCGGCCCTTCTCCTTCAGGTAGTTGAGGAAGGAGTAGGGGGACGTCGGGTCGGCGAGGGTGACCAGGTCCGACATGAACGGGGTCTGGAGGTGGGCGCCGTCGAGGAACATCCCCGCGTGCCACTCGAAGTCGGGCTTCGACTCCAGGAAGAGACCGTCGAGTTCGGCGATGGGCTCGGTCAGACAGGCCAGTCCGAGGTTGAAGGGGCCGAGCCCGATCCCCACGAAGTCATGGACGGCGTCCGGGGATTCAGCAAGCGCGGTCAAGGGACTCTCCCAGGTACTGCTCGGCATGGCCGGCGATCAGGTCGAGGACGGCGGCGATGTCGTCGGTCGTCGTCTCGGGGTTGAGCAGGGTGAACTTCAGGTAGTGGCGGGCGCCGACCTTGGTGCCCGCGACCACCGCGTCGCCGGAGGCGAACAGGGCCTTGCGGGCGTAGAGGTTGGCGCGGTCGATCTCGGCCGGGTCGGTGACGGCGCCGGGCACGTAGCGGAAGACGAGGGTCGACAGCGAGGGCCGGACGACGACGTCGAAGCGCGGGTCGGCGGCCAGCAGCCGCCAGCCGTCCAGGGCCAGGTCGCAGACCTCGTCGAAGAGCGCGCCGATGCCGTCGGCGCCCATCGTGCGCAGGGTCATCCACAGCTTGAGGGCGTCGAACCGGCGGGTGGTCTGCAGGGACTTGTCCACCTGGTTGGGGATGCGCTCCTGCACCATGCGGCGCGGGTTGAGGTACTCGGCGTGGTAGGTGGCGTGACCCAGCGTGGTCGCGTCCCGGACCAGCACGGCGGAGGAACTCACGGGCTGGAAGAAGGACTTGTGGTAGTCGACGGTGACGGAGTCGGCCCGCTCGATGCCGTCGATGCGGTCCCGGTGCTTCACGGAGGCGAGGAGCCCGCAGCCGTAGGCGGCGTCGACGTGCATCCAGGCGCCGAACTGGGCGCACAGCTCGGCGATCTCGGGGAGCGGGTCGATGGAACCGAAGTCGGTGGTGCCGGCGGTGGCGACGACGGCCATGGGGACGAGGCCGTCCTTCCGGCAGCGCTCCAGCTCGTGGGCGAGCGCCACCGTCTGCATGCGCTTGTCGTGGTCGACGGGGACGGTGACCACGGCGTCCGGGCCGAGACCCAGCAGTTTCGCCGACTTCTTCACGCTGAAGTGGCTGACGTCGGAGGCGAAGACGCGCAGTCTCGCCAGGGAGTCGGACTTCGCCTCCTCACGGGCCAGCAGCAGGGCCTGGAGGTTGGACTGGCTGCCGCCGGAGGTGAACACCCCGTCGGCGGCGGGGCCGAGGCCGATGCGGGCGCACGTCCAGTCGATCAGTCTGCGCTCGATGAGGGTGCCGCCGGCCGACTGGTCCCAGGTGTCGAGGGAGGAGTTGACGGCGGACAGGACCGCCTCGCCCAGCACGGCGGGGATGACCACGGGGCAGTTGAGGTGGGCGAGGTAGCGGGGGTGGTGGAAGTAGATCGCGTCGCGGAGGTACACCTCCTCCAGCTCGTCGAGCACGGCGGAGGTGTCGCCCAGGGGCCGGTCGAGGTCGATCCCGTCGATGCGGGGCGCGAGGGCGTCGACCGTGACGCCGGTGAACGGACGGTCGGTGGCGGCGAGTTTGGCGGCCACCCGCTCTACTCCTTCGGTCACGGAGCGGCGGTAGTGCTCCGCGGTCGTGTCATTGAGCAGGTGCGAGCGCATGGTGGGGGCCCTCCGGGGGT
>NZ_JAHHIU010000157.1 GCF_024539815.1 Streptomyces hayashii | reverse complement strand
GGCGGGGGCAGCGGGGTCGCCCAGCCCGTGGACGCCAGGATCATGATCGTCAGTAGCGGGGCCAGGCAGCCGAGGAGTCGTTTCGCGTGCATGCGGGAACCGTTCCGCATTTTGCCCGTCACCGCCCGGCCCTGTGGACCGCCTCGCGGTTGTGGACAGCGGCGTCACCCGGCGCCCCCCGGGTCCCGTACACTTCTTCTGGCGATCCGGGTCACCGGGTCGACTTCGCACGCCCCGGTATCGGGGACCGGCTCCGGCCGGTTCTCCGGTACTCGCGCCCCTCGGTCCTCAGTGGCTCGGCGCATCGCGGGCGTCAGGCGCGGGAGCCGTCCGGCCCCCGCGGCACAACCGAGAAAAACAAGGAGAACGGCCATGGCCGTCGTCACGATGCGGGAGCTGCTGGAAAGCGGCGTCCACTTCGGTCACCAGACCCGTCGCTGGAACCCGAAGATGAAGCGCTTCATCTTCACCGAGCGCAACGGCATCTACATCATCGACCTGCTCCAGTCGCTGTCGTACATCGACCGCGCCTACGAGTTCGTCAAGGAGACCGTCGCCCACGGCGGCACGGTCATGTTCGTCGGCACGAAGAAGCAGGCGCAGGAGGCCATCGCCGAGCAGGCCACCCGCGTCGGCATGCCCTACGTCAACCAGCGCTGGCTGGGCGGCATGCTCACCAACTTCTCGACCGTCTACAAGCGCCTTCAGCGCCTCAAGGAGCTTGAGCTCATCGACTTCGAGGACGTCGCCGCCTCGGGTCTGACGAAGAAGGAACTCCTGGTCCTCTCGCGTGAGAAGGCCAAGCTGGAGAAGACCCTCGGCGGTATCCGCGAGATGTCCAAGGTGCCCAGCGCCGTCTGGATCGTGGACACCAAGAAGGAGCACATCGCGGTCGGCGAGGCCCGGAAGCTCAACATCCCGGTCGTCGCCATCCTCGACACCAACTGCGACCCCGACGAGGTCGACTACAAGATCCCGGGCAACGACGACGCGATCCGCTCCGTCACCCTGCTCACCCGCGTGATCGCCGACGCCGTCGCCGAGGGCCTCATCTCCCGTTCCGGCGTCGCCACCGGCGACAAGGGCGAGAAGGCCGCGAGCGAGCCGCTGGCCGAGTGGGAGCGCGACCTCCTGGAGGGCGAGAAGAAGGCCGACTCCGAGACCGCGGACGACGCCGAGAAGCCCGCCGAGGCCGCTGCCGAGGCTCCGGCCGCCGAGGCCCCCGCTGCCGAGGCTCCCGCTGCCGAGGCTCCGGCCGACGAGGCTCCGGCCGACGAGGCTCCCGCTGCCGAGGCCGCTCCGGCCGCCGAGGGCGAGCAGGCCTGATTCAGGCCGTGAGCCGTACGGTCGCCGTCGCGTCCGCACGGCCCCAGGGATGAAGTGACGGCGGGGGGCGCCCAGTGCGCCGCCCGCCGTTCACCCACAGCCCCCAGATCTTCGTAGATCTTCGAGACTTCGAACTCCGAGAGAGATTCACAGATCATGGCGAACTACACCGCCGCTGACGTCAAGAAGCTCCGTGAGCTCACCGGCGCCGGCATGATGGACTGCAAGAAGGCGCTGGACGAGGCCGAGGGCAACGTCGACAAGGCCGTCGAGGCGCTCCGCATCAAGGGCCAGAAGGGCGTCGCCAAGCGCGAGGGCCGCTCCGCCGAGAACGGCGCCGTGGTCTCGATCATCGCCGACGACAACTCCTCCGGCGTCCTCGTCGAGCTGAAGTGCGAGACGGACTTCGTCGCCAAGGGCGACAAGTTCCAGGCCGTCGCCACCGCGATCGCCGAGCACGTCACCAAGACCTCCCCGGCCGACCTCGACGCGCTGCTCGCGTCCGAGATCGAGGCCGGCAAGACCGTCCAGGCGTTCGTGGACGAGGCCAACGCCAACCTCGGCGAGAAGATCGTGCTGGACCGCTTCGCGCAGTTCACCGACGGCTACGTCAGCGCCTACATGCACCGCACGATGCCCGACCTGCCCCCGCAGATCGGTGTCCTCGTCGAGCTGGACAAGCCGAACGCGGAGATCGCCAAGGGCGTCGCCCAGCACATCGCCGCCTTCGCGCCGAAGTACCTCTCCAAGGAGGACGTGCCGGCCGAGGTCGTCGAGTCCGAGCGCCGCGTCGCCGAGGAGACCACCCGCGCCGAGGGCAAGCCCGAGGCCGCCCTGCCGAAGATCGTCGAGGGTCGCCTCAACGGCTTCTTCAAGGACGCCACGCTGCTCGGTCAGCCGTACGCGCTGGACAACAAGAAGTCCGTCCAGAAGGTCCTGGACGAGGCCGGTGTCACCCTGAAGCGCTTCACGCGTATCAAGGTCGGCATCTGAGTCCGTACCGCGATCGACGCGTCGGCCCGATAGGGTCGGGTGCAGTCGTCCGGTACGCCGTCACGCGCACGCGTGGCGGACGACAGCAGATCTGACGAGGAGGCCATTGCCGCGCACGGGTTGCCCACGACACCCCACCGGCAATGGCCTTCTTCGTATGTGCACCAGGTGAAAGAGGCGGGATCTCCCATGACCACCAAGGCCCAGAAGAGCGACGACGGCAAACTGCACGGCCGGTTTCTGCTGAAGCTGTCCGGTGAGGCATTCTCCGGCGGCGGAGGCCTGGGCGTGGACCCCGACGTGGTGCACAAGATCGCTCGGGAGATCGCGGCCGTCGTCCGCGACGGCGCCGAGATCGCGGTCGTCATCGGCGGCGGCAACTTCTTCCGCGGCGCCGAGCTCCAGGTGCGCGGTATGGACCGGGCCCGCTCGGACTACATGGGCATGCTCGGCACCGTCATGAACTGCCTCGCTCTCCAGGACTTCCTGGAAAAGGAGGGCATCGACAGCCGCGTGCAGACCGCCATCACCATGGGGCAGGTCGCCGAGCCGTACATCCCGCTGCGGGCCGTGCGCCACCTGGAGAAGGGCCGCGTGGTCATCTTCGGCGCCGGCATGGGCATGCCGTACTTCTCGACCGACACCACCGCCGCCCAGCGCGCCCTGGAGATCGACGCCGAGGCGCTGCTCATGGGCAAGAACGGTGTGGACGGCGTCTACGACTCCGACCCGAAGACCAACCCGTCGGCCGTGAAGTTCGACGCCCTCGGGTACGGCGAGGTCATCACCCGCGACCTCAAGGTCGCCGACATGACCGCGATCACGCTGTGCCGCGACAACAAGCTGCCGATCCTCGTCTTCGAGCTTCTCGCCGAGGGCAATATCGCCCGCGCGGTCAAGGGTGAGAAGATCGGCACGCTCGTGGGTGAGCAAGGCAGCCGGTCCTGACCGGCGCCATCCCGGTTTTCCGCGGCAACGTCTGACCGGGGGACGGACTTCGGTCCGAGGATGGACAATGTCCTGCCGGACGGGAACCGTGCAGGAAGAAGACGCGACGCAGCCGGCCGCCGCCCTCGCAAGGATCCGCAGCCGGGCCTACTCAAGACACGCAGGAGCAAGTGGTGATCGAAGAGACCCTCCTCGAGGCCGAGGAGAAGATGGAGAAGGCCGTCGTGGTCGCCAAGGAGGACTTCGCCGCGATCCGCACCGGCCGTGCGCACCCGGCGATGTTCAACAAGATCGTTGCCGACTACTACGGCGCGCCGACGCCGATCAACCAGCTGGCTTCGTTCTCCGTGCCGGAGCCGCGCATGGCCGTCGTGACCCCGTTCGACAAGACCGCCCTGCGCAACATCGAGCAGGCGATCCGCGACTCGGACCTGGGCGTCAACCCGAGCAACGACGGCAACATCATCCGAGTGGTGTTCCCCGAGCTGACCGAGGAGCGCCGCCGCGACTACATCAAGGTCGCCAAGGGCAAGGCCGAGGACTCCAAGGTGTCCATCCGCGCGGTCCGCCGCAAGGCCAAGGACGCGATCGACAAGCTGATCAAGGACGGCGAGGTCGGCGAGGACGAGGGCCGCCGTGCCGAGAAGGAGCTCGACGACACCACCGCGAAGTACGTCGCTCAGGTGGACGAGCTCCTGAAGCACAAGGAAGCGGAGCTGCTTGAGGTCTGATGAACGACTCTTCCTGGGGCTCACCGCCACACGCCGGGTCGCGGGCCGGGTACTGGGGGCCCGCCGACCAGGGGCCTGTCCAGGGGGCCGCCCCGGCGGGTCCCGCGTACGATGCGCCTGAGGCGCAGCAGACTCGCCCCATGCCCATCGTCCCCGACGTACCCGCACACGGCGGAAACCAGGATGACGACCGGGGGGCCGCTCGGCTGGGCGGCCCCTTGTTCCACGACGAGAACTACGGCAACGCGCCCTACGGCGGCGAGCCCCACGGCCTCGCCGCCCACGGCGACGACACCCCGACGGCACAGCCCCCTGCGGCGGCGCCGCAGAATCCGGAGCCCATGCCCGACGCCCCTCACCCGGCGCCCGCGCCGCAGAAGAAGAGCGCGGGCCGAGACCTGGGCGCGGCCATAGGAGTCGGGGTCGGCCTCGGCGTCGTCATCGTCGCGTCGCTGTTCGTCGTCAAGGCCGTGTTCGTCGGCGTCGTCGCGGTCGCCGTCGTCGTCGGCCTGTGGGAGCTGACCAGCAGGCTGCAGGAGCGCAAGGGCATCAAGGCGCCGCTCGTGCCGCTCGCGGTCGGCGGCGCCGCCATGGTGGTCGCCGGATACGTCCGGGGACCCGAGGGCGCCTGGGTCGCCATGGCCCTCACCGCGCTCGCGGTGCTGGTCTGGCGGATGACCGAACCACCCGAGGGCTACCTCAAGGACGTCACGGCCGGCGTGTTCGCGGCCTTCTACGTCCCGTTCCTGGCGACGTTCGTCGCCCTGATGCTCACCGCCGACGACGGAGCGTTCCGCGTCATGACCTTCCTGGTCCTGACGGTCGTCAGCGACACGGGCGCGTACGCCGTCGGCTGGCGCTTCGGCAAGACCAAGCTGGCCCCGCGCATCAGCCCGGGCAAGACCCGCGAGGGCCTGCTCGGCGCGGTGACGTTCGCGATGGTCGTCGGCGCGCTGTGCATGGAGTTCCTCATCGACGACGGCGCCTGGTGGCAGGGCCTGGTGCTCGGTTTCGCGGTCGCGGCCAGCGCCACGCTCGGCGACCTCGGCGAGTCCATGATCAAGCGGGACCTGGGGATCAAGGACATGGGAACGCTGCTTCCGGGGCACGGCGGCATCATGGACCGGCTGGACTCGCTGCTGCCGACGGCTCCGGTCGTCTGGCTGCTGCTCGTGCTGTTCGTCGGCTCCGGCTGACCCGCGCACACCGGCTCCTGCGGGCCCTCGTCCTGATCGTCCGGGACGGGGGCCCGCTGCCGTGGTCCCGAAGCCGACCCGGTGGGACGATTCTGGTGAAGGCCGCACACGGGGGAGCGCCCTGAATCAGGGGGGACGACTCCGAAAGGGGGCGGGCTCCATGTCCGACTTCCATGAATCGATCGACGTCGACGCCACTCCCGATGACGTATGGGCCTATGTCATCGACCCCTCCCACCTGCCCGAATGGCAGGCGAGCGCGGTCTCGGCGGAGCAACTCGACCCCGGGCCCACCGGTGTCGGCTCCCGGGTGCGGGTCACACGGCACGTCGGCAGCAGGGAAATGCCGATGACCATGGAGTACACCGAGTACGACCCGCCGCACGCCTGGGCGCTTCAGGGTGTCGACGGACCCGTTCGCGGCCACTTCCACGGGGAGATCCTCCCGATCGACGAGGGCCGCCGCTCCCGCGTGATCATGGACCTCGACTTCGAGGGCAAGGGCATGGGCAAGCTCCTCGTGCCCCTCGTCGTCCGGCGTCAGGTCCGCAAGGAGTTCCCGGTGAACGAGCGCCTGCTGAAGGACCGGCTGGAGCACCGGCCGGCATAGCGTCCGACCGGCATGGCGTCCGACCGGCACAGCGATCGACCGGCACAGTCTCCGACGGCGAGGCGCCCGGGGCGTCCGGATGGACACCCGGGCGCGTCGGAGTGGCGCGTCGGAGTGATGGGCGGCGGTCATGGGCGCGAAGCCGGCGATGGTCAGCCGGAACCAGGATCGAGCCACTACGAGAGACGGGCCGAGCCCGGCGTGGTCGCCGGTGTCCGACGGCACAGGGGTCGACCCGCGGGCGTCCGCTCCCCAGACTGGGCGGATGACGCCACAACCGTCCCCTTCCGGGGATCTCCGCGCCGTTCTCTTCGACTCGGGCGGCGTGCTGATCCGCCCGGTCGGCGGACGGTGGAACCCCCGGGTGGACTTCGAGGAGACCGTCCTCTCCCACCACCCCGCGATCACGTCGGAACGGTTCGCGGCGGCCATCGCCGTCGGCGACCGGTTCTTCGCCGCCTCGTCCTCGACCCCCGACTACGACGACTACCACCGGGTGATGCTCCGCCACCTCGGCTTGGACCCGACACCTCGGCTCCTCGCCGACCTGGGCCGTGAAGTCCCCACGACCACGGTCTTGGAGATCTATCCGGACGTCATGGAAACCCTGAATGGGCTGCGCCGGCGGGGCGTGCGGATGGCGGTGGTCTCGGACGCCTGGCCGGGACTGGCCGACGGGCACGCGGCGCTGGGGATCGGGGAGTTCTTCGAGGCGTACGCGATTTCCTTCGAACTCGGCTGCAGGAAGCCCGACCCTCGCATGTACCACCAGGCCAGCAACGCGCTGAATCTCGCTCCCGCGCAGTGCCTGTTCGTCGACGACGACCCGCGTCTGGTCGCCGCCGCGATCACACTCGGATACGAGGGGCGCGCGGTCTGCCGGGACTCGGCCCCTTCGGAAGTGCCTTCCGTGGCGTCGCTGGTGGAGTTGCTGGACCTCTTCTGAGGCGGTTCAGCAGGGTCGTCAGGCGTTGTTGTCGTCATGGTGGGGCGCGTGGTCCGGGTCCGGCGCAGGCAGCCGTCGATGACGTCGTGGCGGTACTGGAGCCGGCGTACGCCTCGCCGGACGGCGATGACGAGGTGGAGGTCGGCGAAGGCGCGATCGGCGGGTGTCTCTTCTAGTTGTTTTTCGCCGTCTCGGCACCTGAACCTTTCAGAAGCGCCTTGTCCAGTGCTCCTCTGATGACGTCGCGCGTGGCGTTGTCAGATGGAAGAGCTGTGAAAACCGCAGTGGCAAGCAGAAGTACGCGAATTCCGTCAGAAGCGGGTCCGACGCCGGGCAGGACTGGGATCACCAACGCTGCGGCTATGAGCGTGAGAGCGGGGGCTGCCCTGCGAATGCTGCGCGCTGAACGGGATGTGAGAGTGACTTCAGGCGCATTCTCCAGCAGTTCATCCCAATTCCCATGGGCGGCTGAAATCGCGCCGGCCAGAACGGCCGCACACACGCGGTCGTATTGTTCGACGGAGTGGACGGTCGCAACATCCTTACTGAGCTCACGTAGGGCGGCGGCGACGCGAGCGTGATCGCGGCGGATATGTCTGCGCAGCGTTCTTTCTCGCCAATGTGCGGTTCGGATGGGCACGGGATTCAGCTCAATGATTCGAGCCGCTTCGCCCATCAGGGTTCGAACCTGTCTCAGGATGTGCGGTTTGAGGTACTGAGGTCTTCTGACATGCAGAATCCAGGCGAGATAATGAAGCTGCCAGACAACCTGGTCAATGGATTCCTCGTACTCTGTGCGTGCGTGCCGATCAAGAAGGCGCCAGAACGCGTTCGCCCAACGGCGCAGGGCGAAACCCAGGAGAAGGCCACCCCCTAGGAGCACCTGCCACCCGATCGGCCACTCCCGGTAGTGAGCGGATGCGGTGAATGCCACCCACGGCAGACCGACGATCGTAACGCCTATGGCTGACACCCAGACGATGAGCGGAAAATCAAGTCCGCTCCTTTCTGGTTCCGGATTTGCGTGAAGCCGCTCCCGTAGAACGAACAGGGCTGCGCGACGGCCGACCCATAGAGCGCCGGCCCCCACCAGGATAACCAGTATTTCAGTCTGCTCGACGACTGAGAGTCTTGAGCTCCTCGACGGGTGCAGGTCTATGAAACCATTTGAAATAGCGTCACCGTTGAGCAGCCATAAGAGGAGTGCGACGCTGCCTGCGCTGAAAATTCCCGCCCCGACGACAGCGAACCTGTCGTGCCTCTGACGCATCCATACCGGAAGGAAAACGCCGATGGCGGCCGACTGTGCCGCCTTGATCAAGCGCTCCCGGTCCGATGACTCCTGGATCGGTAAGGTCAATAAAACGCGTCGCCGGATTTTCACCTCCTCATCGCGATTCTCTCGCTCTGCGACCCGTCTTTGAGGGGCATTGGCGCTGAACTGATACCAATCCCATATGCGAGAAATTGCCCCCATGGCACCCGCGACCTCTTGGAACCTCGCCGTTCGCGTGGGGTGAAGATTCCACCGCGGGCACGTCTTCATGCGGATCGTTCCGCCGATGACCGGGCCCTCTGGGCCCGAGTGGCGCCGAGGCGACAGTCGGACAGCGTCGACGATCTGGCCGAGACCGCTCACGCCGTCGGCTCCTTCTCCCTCTACCCGAGTTCACCGATACGGAGGGCGTCCCTCATCTCGCTGAGCTTCGCGGTCGTCGCCGGGGTCTGCTCCTGCGCTTGTTCAGCGAGTCGGAGGGCATCGTCAATCTCGCTGAGCTTCGCCGAGGACAGGACGGCCGCCCGCTCTATCAGGTCGTCCCGTGACACAGTGGTCAGCCACGTGCAAGGGGTGAAGCCTGGACGCGGGAACGCGAGCCGCAGCACGCCTTCGAACGGCACTCCTTCATCGGCGCCCATCGTCACCTCGATGCCCAGACCGCTAATGTCGACGCCCGCCGGAGCGACGACCTGCATCACCCGGATCCCGGACGCGTCGTCTCCCGACAGCAGTACGACCAACCTTCGCTCGTCGAACTGGACCCACCAGACTTCGCCACGTTGCACAAGTCCTCCAGACACTGGACGGCAGACAGACGCTGCGCGAGCCTCACGCGCTGAGACGCGTGCGGCCACCGTCGATCATCGGTGTGTGAAGACTGAAGATCACGTGGTGGCCGCAGGTCGCAGCGTAGTCCCGGCCCATTGGCAGGAGGCGTTCGAGGGCCTGATGAGCCGGATAGCGGGATGGTTCACGCGGGTCGAATCCCGGTGCCGAGCCCGCAAGTCGGTACTCGGCCTGCTGTCGGGCCTGCCGCGCAAGGCCTGCTGGACCATCGCCGAGTGGGCCGGGGACGGGACCCACGTGGCGACGCTGGGGGAGGCCGAGCTGCGGGAGGTCGTGGCGGCCCGCGTTCCCGGACCTCCGACCCCGACCGCATCCAACGCGTCTACGACCGTGTCCACCCGCTCGG
This sequence comes from Streptomyces hayashii, assembly GCF_024539815.1. Taxonomy (GTDB): domain Bacteria; phylum Actinomycetota; class Actinomycetes; order Streptomycetales; family Streptomycetaceae; genus Streptomyces; species Streptomyces hayashii. The sequence goes on along the minus strand of NZ_JAHHIU010000157.1, from coordinate 23,391 downwards.
CTGGTCCGTCTGGCGAGGCCGCCACCAGGCCCGATCCCAGATCAGCCACTACCGACGACAAGCCGCTCAAGCAGCAAGATCACGATCTACGGCTGGAGCACTGGCCCGGCCAACGTGGGCCAGTGCCACACCGGGCGACAGCAGTCACGGCCGTTGCTCCCGGCTAGTAGGGTCGTCGCCGTGACCACTCTCCCCACCCATGGCACCGGCGTACGCACCCTCCCGAAACTCCCACCGCAAGCTGTGGGACATGGCGAGGTGTTTACGCGGCGCTGGGTGGTCGATCTCATCTTTGACCTCCTTGGCTACACGGCCGACAAGGACCTCAGCACGGTGCGCCTTGTCGAGCCGGCCTGCGGTAGCGGGGCGTTCTTGGCCGCCGCTGCGACACGGATCAGCGCCTCGTGCCGCGCTTACGGACGCCCGATCGGTGACGCGTTGGCATCGGTCCGTGCATTCGACCTGCTCTCCCCCAGCGTGCAGGCGAGCCGTCGCGTGGTCGAGAAGGAGCTGTTGAATGAAGGCTGGAGCCCTGACGAAGCAGTTCAGGTAGCAACCGCTTGGGTCCAGCAAGGTGACTACCTGCTGCAGCCCGCCTCGGAGCACGGTGCGGACTACGTGGTCGGGAATCCGCCGTACATCCGGCTCGAAGACGTACCCGACGATCGCATGGCGGCCTACCGCAGTCTGTGTTCCACCATGGGCGGCCGAGCCGACATCTACGTCGGCTTCTACGAGAAGGCTCTGCGAAGCCTCAACCCCGACGGGAAATTGGGCTTCATCTGTGCGGACCGATGGATGCGAAATCAGTATGGCCGCCGTCTGCGCGAGCTGGTGAACAGCTGCTTCAGCATGGATCTGGTCCTGGTCATGCATGACGTCGACGCTTTCGACGACCAGGTCTCCGCCTACCCAGCCATCACCATCATTTCCAACCGGGCACAAGGCGTGGCGGTGGCGGCCGACACCAATCGACACTTCGGGGACGAGCAAGCACGCGAGTTCGCCGCCTGGTACCTCGACGCAGACAAGAAGTCGACTGAAACGGAATCATTCCAGGGCGCTCGTCTGCCGCATTGGTTCGATGACGACGCCTCCTGGCCTGCCGCCTCACCGGCGCGACTGGCCATGTTGGAAGACCTCACCGAGCGCTTCGGTCTGCTGGAAGACCCGCGGACCGGCACACGTGTCGGAATCGGCATCGCCACCGGTGCTGACAAGGTGTTTCTGACGGCGAAGAATGATCTCGTAGAGCGTGACAGGCTCCTCCCCATGGCTATGGTCCGTGACACCACCAGCGGCAGCCTGGACTGGCACGGTACTTACCTTGTGAACCCTTGGACGGCTGACGGTGACCTGGTCGATCTGAGGCGGTACCCGCGGCTCACGTCTTACTTCGAGGAGCATGGTGCGACCCTGCGTAAGCGTTATGTCGCAGCGAAGCAGCCTCATCGCTGGTACAAGACGATCGACAAGGTTGATCACGAGCTGACTCGTCGACCTAAGCTGCTCTTCCCGGACATGAAGCTGACGATCCATCCGGTGCTGGACAAGGGCGACTTCTATCCACACCACAACTTGTATTACATCGTCTCCGACGTTTGGGACATGCGCGTACTCGGCGGCCTGTTGCTGTCCAAGGTCGCGGAGGCCTTCGTGGAAGCATATGCGGTCAAGATGCGAGGAGGGACGCTGCGCTTCCAGGCTCAATACTTGCGTCGCATCCGTGTTCCTTCGCCCGCTGATATCACCGAAGGAGATCGGGCTGCTTTGGTGGCCGCCTTCGAGCGGCGCGACGTCGAAGCCGCGACGGCCGCCGCGCTGCGCGTGTACGGACTCAGCGAGCTACCGGAGTAGGAGAAGAAACTTGCCAGTCGATCGCGGCAATCTTGAGGTCGCAATCAGCTCGTATTGGGAGATCAAAGAAGAGCAAGCCAGGAAAGCGCGCGCCAAAAAAGCAGCCAAGGCCGCTGCGAAGAAAAAGGCAGAAGCGATTCTTGCCGGCGCCGAACCCGATGTGGACGTGCAGGAACTCGCCGAAGATGTCTCCATTGCGGAGTCAAGCGAGATCGACGGTGAGTCCGAGGATCAGAGCGACGATGAAGATGCAGGCACCGAGGGTTCAGTCCGAGGCGGCAAGCAGTTCGACCCGATTGTGAGCCTGGTGGCAAACTTCTTCCGCGATGCAGGATATCCAGATTCGTGCATTCATACCGCATCGCAGCTGGAGCTGCCAGGTTTCTATCGGCCCCAGAAAAAGTGGGATGTAGTCGTCACTTGGGGGACAATTCTTGTTGCAGCATTTGAATTGAAGGCGCTCGGCGGGCCATCTTACGGAAACAACTTCAACAACCGAGTGGAAGAAGCCGTGGGGAGTGCGACGGATGTCCGTCGAGCTTTCTCTGAGGAGCATCGAGGAGCGTCGCCCTGGCTCGGCTATCTCTATCTGATGGAAGATGATGCAGGCTCGCGCCGTCCAGTGAAGACAGCTAAATCGCCGCTCCCGGTGAGCGATACATGGCTGGATCTGTCCTACCAGGAACGCGGCGGAGTCTTCTGCGAAAGGCTTCTGGCAGACCATCTCTATGACGCCGTCTGCTACATCACTGCCCCCAAGGGCAGCGGATCATTCAGTGAGCCTGTTCCCTCGGTCGGCTGGTCTGCATTCTCTGAGGCTATTACCGGTCGAATCAGTACGCTTCGATCTTCTGGAATTCCGGGACCTCATATTCCCGGTCAGGCCTCATGGTCGGAGCAGATGGCCCTCGATGACCTTGGCTGAGTCTTTGATGCGGTTCCTTGACTCCGGGCCGTTCGCCGTCGTCCACCAAGCGCGACTCCGATAGTCATCGGCCGCATGCAAACCGTACGGCGCAAGGCAAGGCGCACAGGGAGCCGCAAGAGCAGCTCGCGAGGCTCCGCGATCGCCGGGTGCAGCCGCACGCCAACGCTGACAGGCACCACCCGAGGGTGACCACCCCCACCCCTCTCCGGCCTGGGCCCCCGGCGATGATCTGCCACACTGGACGTGTTATGCCTGCACCCGGAGAACTCACTTTCGTCGCCCCCCGCGGAGCCAAGAAGCCGCCGCGGCATCTCGCCGACCTCTCGCCCGCCGAGCGGAAGGAGGTCGTGGCGGAGATCGGGGAGAAGCCGTTCCGTGCCAAGCAGCTCTCGCAGCACTACTTCGCCCGGTACGCGCACGACCCGGCGGAGTGGACCGACATCCCCGCCGGCGCCCGCGAGAAGTTGCGTGAGGCGCTGCTGCCGGATCTGATGTCGGTCGTCCGGCATCAGTCGACGGACCAGGGGACCACCCGCAAGACGCTGTGGCGGCTGTTCGACGGCACGCTCGTGGAGTCCGTGCTGATGCGGTACCCGGACCGGGTGACCATGTGCATCAGCTCGCAGGCGGGGTGCGGGATGAACTGCCCGTTCTGCGCCACCGGGCAGGCGGGACTCGACCGGAACCTGTCCACCGCCGAGATCGTGCACCAGATCGTCGACGGGATGCGGGCCCTGCGGGACGGGGAGGTCCCGGGCGGCCCGGCGCGGCTGTCGAACATCGTCTTCATGGGGATGGGCGAGCCGCTCGCCAACTACAAGCGGGTCGTCGGTGCGATCCGCGCGCTGACCGACCCGGCTCCGGACGGGCTCGGGCTGTCGCAGCGCGGGATCACCGTGTCGACGGTCGGGCTGGTGCCGGCCATCCACCGGCTGTCCGACGAGGGCTTCAAGTGCCGGCTGGCGATCTCCCTGCACGCGCCGGACGACGAGCTGCGCGACACCCTCGTCCCCGTGAACACGCGCTGGAAGGTGCGGGAGGTGCTGGACGCCGGGTTCGAGTACACCGAGCGGTCGGGCCGCCGGCTGTCCATCGAGTACGCGCTGATCCGGGACATCAACGACCAGGCCTGGCGTGGTGACCGGCTGGGCCGGCTGCTGCGCGGCAAGCCCGTGCACGTCAACCTCATCCCGCTGAACCCGACGCCGGGTTCGAAGTGGACGGCCTCCCGGCCGGAGGACGAGAAGGCCTTCGTCGAGGCGATCGCCGCGCACGGGGTGCCCGTGACGGTCCGGGACACCCGTGGTCAGGAGATCGACGGGGCGTGCGGTCAGCTCGCGGCCACCGAGCGGTAGTCTGAGAACCGTACACATCTTCATATTCCGACAGGGGAGCGCCACAGCGCTGAGAGTGCGGCACCCAGGCCCGCAGACCCTCTGAACCTCGCCCAGGTCATTCTGGGTAGGAAGTTCGGTCATCACTCTAGCTGTTGCGCCCTGCCCGGAGTCCGTGCGGACCCGGGCGGGGCCGCGTCTCTTCCTGGTCCATCCCAGGAGGAAATCCAGTGCAGAACAAGACCTTCGTGGCCGTGGCCGTCGGGCTCGGCCTGGTCGCGTTGCCCGCGTTGTCCGCGTGCGGCTCCACGGACGGCAAGGGGGCGGCGGGTTCCGCGGACTCCAAGACCGTCACCCTGGTCAGCCACGACTCGTGGGCCGTCTCCAAGGGCGTCCTCGCCGACTTCGAGAAGCAGTCCGGGTACAAGGTGAAGGTGCTCAAGGACGGCGACGCCGGGCAGGCCGTCAACAAGGCCATCCTCACCAAGGACAACCCGCAGGGCGACGTCTTCTTCGGCGTCGACAACACCCTGCTGTCCCGTGCCCTCGACAACGGGCTGTTCCAGCCGTACGAGGCCAAGGGGCTGGCGCAGGTCGGCGGCCAGTACCAGCTGGACGCGAAGAAGCACCGGGTCACGCCGATCGACTTCGGCGACATCTGCGTCAACTACGACAAGGCGTACTTCGCGGCGCACAAGCTGGCCCCGCCGGCCTCCTTCGACGACCTGGTGAAGCCCGCCTACAGGAACCTCCTCGTCACCGAGAACGCCTCCACCTCCTCGCCCGGCCTCGGCTTCCTGCTCGGCACGGCCGCGAAGTACGGCGACGGAGGCTGGGAGGGGTACTGGAAGAAGCTCAGGGCCAACGGCGTGAAGGTGGTCGACGGCTGGGAGCAGGCCTACAACGAGGAGTTCTCGGGTTCCGCCGGCGGCAAGAAGGCCAAGGCCGACCGGCCGCTCGTCGTCTCGTACGCCTCCTCGCCGCCCGCCGAGGTGATCTACGGCGACCCGAAGCCGGCCACCGCCCCGACCGGCGTCGCGACCGGCACCTGCTTCCGGCAGATCGAGTTCGCGGGCCTGCTGAGCAACGCGTCCGACAGCAAGGGCGGCAAGGCGCTGATCGACTTCCTGATCGGCAAGGAGTTCCAGCAGGACATGCCGCTGAACATGTTCGTGTACCCGGTGGTGAAGGGCGCGGCCGTGCCCGCCGAGTTCACCCGGTTCGGGCCCGCCGCAGAGCACCCCGAGACCATGGACCCGGCGAAGATCGCCGACCGTCGCGACCAGTGGGTCAAGTCGTGGACCTCGCTCGTACTGAAGTAGCCCCGCGCAAGGCGGCCAAGGGGAGCGCGGCGGCCCGGCTCGGTCTCCTGGCCGTGCCCGTCGCGTTCTTCGCGGTCTTCTTCGCCTACCCGGTCGCCGCGATCGTCGCCCGGGGGCTCCACGTCGGCGGGGTGTGGCGCTTCGGACGGCTGTGGGACGTGCTCGGGCGGTCCGACGTCCGGCACGTGCTGTGGTTCACCACCTGGCAGGCGCTCGCCTCCACCGCGCTCACGCTGCTGGTGGCGCTGCCGGGCGCCTATGTCCTCGCGCGTCTCGACTTCCCGGGCAGGCAGGCGCTGCGCGCCGTCGTCACCGTGCCGTTCGTGCTGCCGACGGTCGTCGTCGGCACGGCGTTCCTCGCGCTCGTCGGGCGCGGCGGGCTGCTCGACGAGCTGTGGGGGGTGCGCCTCGACACCACCGTGTGGGCGATCCTGCTCGCGCACGTCTTCTTCAACTACGCGGTCGTCGTGCGGACGGTGGGCGGGTTGTGGGCGCAGCTCGACCCGCGTCAGGAGGAGGCGGCGCGGATGCTGGGCGCGTCCCGGCTGCGGGCCTGGCGCACGGTGACCCTGCCGGCGCTCGGCCCGGCCGTCGCCGCGGCCGCGCTGATGGTCTTCCTCTTCACCTTCACCTCCTTCGGTGTGGTGCAGATCCTCGGCGGCCCGACCTTCTCCACCCTGGAGGTGGAGATCTACCGGCAGACCTCCGAGATCTTCGACCTGTCCACGGCGGCCGTCCTCACGATCGTCCAGTTCGCGGCCGTCGGCGCGATCCTCGCCGTGCACGCCTGGACGGTGCGGCGGCGGGAGACCGCGCTGCGCCTGGTGGACGCGGCCGCGACGGCACGCCGGCCGCGCGGGGCCGGGCAGTGGGCGTTGCTGGCCGGAGTGCTCGCGAGCATCGCCGTCCTGCTGGTCCTGCCGCTCGCGGTGCTGGTGCAACGCTCGCTGGACGCGCCCGGGTTCGCCTACTACCGGGCGCTGACCGGCGACGACGGGAACGTCTTCCTGGTCCCGCCGATCGAGGCGATCGGCAACTCGCTCCAATACGCGGTCGCCGCGACCGCGATCGCCCTGGTCGTCGGCGGCCTCGCCGCGGCCGCGCTCACCCGCAGGGACGCCGGACGGCTGGTCCGGGGCTTCGACGCGCTGCTGATGCTGCCGCTGGGCGTCTCCGCGGTGACCGTGGGCTTCGGGTTCCTGATCGCGCTCGACGAGCCGCCGCTGGATCTGCGCGCCACCTGGATCCTGGTGCCGTTGGCGCAGGCGCTGGTCGGTGTGCCCTTCGTCGTGCGGACCATGCTGCCGGTGCTGCGCGCGGTGGACCAGCGGCTGCGGGAGGCGGCGGCCGTGCTCGGGGCGTCGCCCTGGCGGGTGTGGCGCGAGGTCGACCTGCCGATGGTGCGGCGGGCGCTGCTGGTCGCGGCCGGGTTCGCCTTCGCGGTGTCGCTCGGGGAGTTCGGGGCGACGGTGTTCATCGCACGGCCCGACAACCCGACCCTGCCGGTGGCCGTGGCGCGGCTGCTCGGTCGGGCAGGGGAGCTCAACTACGGCCAGGCGATGGCCCTTTCGACGATTCTGATGGTGGTGTGCGCGGTGGCCCTGCTGGTGCTGGAGCGACTGCGGACCGACCGGGCGGGGGAGTTCTGATGGGAGCGCTCGAACTGGAGCGGGCCACCGTGCGGTTCGGTGGACGGCCGGTGCTGGACGCCGTCGATCTCGCGGTCGCCGAGCACGAGGTGGTGTGCGTGCTCGGGCCCAGCGGCAGCGGCAAGTCGACGTTGCTGCGGGCCGTGGCCGGGCTTCAGCCCCTGGACGGCGGACGGATCCTGCTCGACGGGCGCGACCAGGCGGGGGTGCCCGCGCACCGGCGCGAGCTCGGGCTGATGTTCCAGGACCACCAGTTGTTCCCGCAGCGCGACGTCGGAGGCAACGTGGCCTTCGGACTGCGGATGCGCGGCATGCCCCGGGACCGGCAGGGCGAGCGGGTGGGGGAACTGCTCGAACTCGTCGGGCTGCCGGGTGCGGCGGGGCGGGCCGTGGCCTCGCTCTCCGGCGGTGAGCAGCAGCGGGTGGCACTGGCCCGGGCCCTCGCGCCGCGCCCCCGGCTGCTGATGCTCGACGAGCCGCTCGGCCAGCTCGACCGCTCGCTGCGGGAGCGGCTGGTCGTCGAACTGCGTGAGCTGTTCGGCCGGCTGGGGACCACCGTGCTGGCCGTCACCCATGACCAGGGCGAGGCGTTCGCGCTGGCCGACCGGGTCGTGGTGATGCGGGACGGCCGGATCGCCCAGTCCGGTACGCCGCTGGAGGTCTGGCAGCGGCCGGCGGACGCGTTCGTGGCCCGCTTCCTCGGCTTCGACAACGTGGTGGAGGCCAACGTCACGGGCGAGGTCGCGGTCACCCCGTGGGGCAAGACGTCGGTGCCGGCCGGGTCCGGCCAGGGGGCGCGCACCCTGCTCGTCCGGCCGGCGGGCGTCCGCCTGGGGGACGCGGACGAGGGGCTGCGCTGCACGGTCGCCGCCCGCACCTTCCGGGGCACGCATGTCGCCCTGCACCTTCAGCCGGAGGGCGCACCGAGGCTGGAGGCGGCGTGCGCGCTGCGCGACGCGCCGGAGGTCGGGAGCACGGTGGGGGTGTCCTTCGACCCGGCCGAAACCGTGGTGCTGGACTGATCGGCCGGACCCTAGGCTGCTCGGTATGACTGCTCTCCCGCATGACCGGTATTGTGACGAAATCTTCCATCAAGTCGGTGAGTTGAGGGCGGTGGTGACCTCCGGGGCGGATCTGGCGGCGACCGTGCCGACCTGCCCCGACTGGTCGCTGGAGCAGCTCGTGCGGCACATGGGCGGCGCCCTGCGCTGGGTGGACGCGCTGGTGCGGACGCGGGCGCAGGAGAACATCCCGGACGAGCGGATCGAGCTGCTCGGCGGACCCGACGGCGTGGGCGACGCGGCCGCGCTCGACGCCTGGCTCGCGGAGAGCGGCGAACTGGTCGTCGGCGCGCTGCGCGGGGCCGGGCCGGACACGAAGGTGTGGAGCTGGGCCGGAGTGCCCGACAGCGGCTTCTGGGCGCGCCGGATGACCCATGAGATCACCGTGCACCGCGCCGACGCCGCACTCGCCGCCGGACTGCCCTACGAGGTGGCTGCGGACGTGGCCGCCGACGCCGTGGACGAGTGGCTGGAACTCGTGCGGTGGATGCAGATCAACGAGCCGCACGCGACGTCCGGGGAACTGCTCGTCGCGGGTCGCACCATCCAGCTGCACGCCACGGACGCGCCTGCCGAGCCGGGCGCCGGACGAGGAGGGGCGGCGGTCCTTCCGGGCGGGACGGCGGTCCCCCCGGCCGGGACGTGGGGGAGGGTGGTCGAACTCACCGAGCGGGGCGTCGTCTGGCGTGCGGGCCACGAGGAGACGACGGTCGCCCTGCGCGGCCCGCTCACGTCCGTGCTGCTCGCGTTCTACGGCCGGCTGCCGCTGGACGGTCCCGGGCTGGAGGTGCTCGGCGAGCGCGAGGTGCTGGAGCTCTGGCTGGCGAACGCGAAGTTCGGCTGAGCCCGTCGGCTCGCGGGCCGGCGGACAGGGCCGCGGGCGGACCGGCGGGCGGCCCCGGCCGGACGGACGCGCGGGCGGTCCGCCCCCGGATCGGGGGCGGACCGCCCGCGCTCGCTTCGTGGCGGCGACCGTGCCGGTCAGCGGTGGCTGGCCCCACGGCGGCGCATCCCGAAGAACACCGCGCCGCCGCCGACGACGACCAAGGCGGCCGCGATGCCGACGATCAGACCGGTGTTGGAGTTGGCGCCGGTCTCGGCGAGGTTGGACTCCTGGGCCGCGGGCGACGGGGCGTTGCTCGCGGGGGCCGGGGGCGCGGCGCTGTCGCCCGCCGAGTCGGACGGCGCAGGCGACGGGGTGGGCGTCCCGGCCGGCGGCGAAGCGGTCTGCGAGGACGACGAGGACGGCGTCGAGGACGGCGTCGACGACGGGGTGGTGGTCGGCGTCGACGTGTCGTCGGCCTTGCAGGCCTTGGACGGCGTGGTCACGTTCGGGGTGATGTCGGCGTCGACGAACGTCTTCTTGCCCTTGACGGCCACGACGTGGACCCGGTACTCGGCGTTCGGCTCCCAGTCCTCGGCGAAGGACACGGTGGCGCCCTTCTTCGAGCCGGTGACCGTCAGCTCCGTGCCGACCTGGCGGAGGTCGGCGCCGTTGTTTTCGAGGAAGACGGTGATGACGGCCGGAACGCGGGTGGCGTCCTTGTCGGTGACGGTGATGACGCCCTTGGCGCCGTCACAGGCGGCAGCGGCCGAGAACTCGGTGATGTCGCAGGCCAGCGCGGTGCCGGCGGCGCTGAGCGCAAGGGCGGCGGAGGCGGCGGTGACTCCGAGCATGCGCACCGAACGGGCGGCGGTACGGCGGGAAAGGGACACGTTTGTCCTTTACGGGAAGCGCAACTGCGGGGGGTGGAGGGGGAGATGGCGCCCCCGGGTGAGCCGAGTGCGTCACCATCCCCAGCAGGCTCACAGGTCTATAAGCGTTTCATAAGCAGTGTCAATGTAGCGACCCCTCTGAGCGGTTGGCTTTGCCCGCTTATTAACCACCGAGACGTTTCAGGGCTTCCGGCGCCTCCTCGATCCGGTCGACCAGAGTGATACGGGACTCCATCGACCGCTCCCGGGCGAGGGACCGCAGGAGCGGCCAGGCCGGCAGGCGTTCCGTCCAGTGCGCACGGTCCACCAGCACCATCGGCGTCGGCTCGCCCCGCGACTCGTAGTAGTTGGGCGTCGCGTTGTCGAAGATCTCCTGGACGGTCCCCGCCGCCCCCGGCAGGAACACCACGCCCGCGGTGCAGCGGGCCAACAGGCCGTCCTCGCGCGTGGCGTTGGAGAAGTACTTGGCGATGTGCGCGGCGAACGGGTTCGGCGGCTCATGACCGTAGAACCAGGTGGGGACGGCGACCGAGGGCCCGCCGCCGGGCCAGTTCGCGCGGACCTCGAAGGCCGCTCGCGCCCATTCGGTGACCGAGGGCGTGAACCCGGGCGCCTTGGCGAGGATCCGCAGGGCCTCGGTGAGCATGCCCGCGTCGAAGGGCGCCGCGTACGCGCCGAGGTTGGCCGCCTCCATGGCACCCGGTCCGCCGCCCGTGGCCACCGTCAGTCCGGCGCGGGCCAGTTCACGGCCGAGCCGGGCCGCACCGGCGTACTCCTCGGTGCCGCGCGCCATCGCGTGACCGCCCATCACGCCCACCACGCGCGCGCCGACGAGCAGTTCGTCCAGGGCGTCCGAGACGGCGTCGTCGTGGATCGAGCGGAGCATCGAGCCGAAGATGTCGCCGTCCGACTTCGTGCGCTGGAACCAGGCGTACGTCCGGGCGTCCGGGGTCGCCTCGTACCCCTCGTCGAGGGAGGCGAACAACTCGTCGGGGGAGTAGACGTAACCGCGGTACGGGTCGAAGGACAGACCGGGCACCGGCGGGAAGACCAGGGCGCCGCAGGCACGCGCGCGGGCGGCGGCCGCCGGGTCCATCGGGCAGCCGAGGAAGACGGCGCCCGAGGTGTCGAGGGAGAGGAGGGCGTCCGTACGGCCCGTCAGGTCGACGGACTGGACGCGGAAGTGGGAGAGCGTGCCGTGAGCCGCGACCACCTCGTCGAACTCGGGGAGGGACTCGATCTCACGGTCGTGGGAACCGTCGAACGGCTGGGCGGGTGTCGTCGGATGCACCCGCCCATGCTAGGCACTGCCGCGCCGGCGATCGGGGCCGTCCCCGGATTCCGGGTCTCCGCCTCCGGCCCCGATGCGGCCCCGGTGCCGGTCGGCTCCGGTCAGCCCTGGACGGCCGACGGGTCCATCCAGACGATTTCCCAGGTGTGGCCGTCGAGGTCGTCGAAGGAGCGGCCGTACATGAAGCCGTGGTCCTGGGTCTCGCCGCTCGGCGAACCGCCCAGCGCGAGCGCCCTGTCGACCAGCTCGTCGACCTTCTCGCGGCTCTGCGCGCTCAGCGCGATCAGCACCTCGCTGGTGGCCGTGGCGTCCGCGATCTCCTTCTTGGTGAAGGTCGAGTAGAACGGCTTGGTCAGCAGCATCGCGACGATCGTGTCGCTGATCACCACGGAGGCGGCGTTGTCGTCGCTGAACTGCGGGTTGATCGAGTAGCCGAGCTCCGTGAAGAACTTCTTCGAGGCGTCGAGGTCGTTCACGGGCAGGTTCACGAAGATCATCTGCTGGTAGGCCGAGGCGCTCATCTGGTCTCTCCCGGAGGATCGTTGCTGCTGTGTGCGTTGTCGATGGGGTAGACGGGGGCGCCGCCCGGAACTCATCGGCACGGGGAAGATTTTTTTCTGCGTGGTTCTTCTCCGCGCCGCTCTCTTCCGCGCAGGTCCCTTCCGCGCGGTGCGGGAGCGCTTCAGCGCATCAGCGGGAGGGCCGCCAGTTCGGCCACGACCAGGGTGAGCGGGACGAAGAGCGTCAGCAGGGCGCCGGTGCGCAGAGCGGCGGCGCTGCGGAGCGTCTTGGCCGGCGCGCCCAGGCGCAGAAGGGCGGCCGTGGTGTCGGCGCGGGACTGCCTGGCCTCCACGGCCGCGGTCAGCAGCGTGGCGAGGGTGCAGCCGGCCACGACCAGCGCGCCGAGGGTGGTGAGCGGGCCGAAGGAGGGGTCGGCCGGGTCGTACAGCCGGGCCATGGTGAACGCGCCGGAGGCCACCGCGCAGACCACGCCCAGCGGACGGCCGATGCGGGATGCCTCCTGCATCAGTCCGCGGCCCGCGAGGAGCCGCAGGGCGCCGGGACGGGCCGCCTGCAGCAGACGGCCGCACAGGTGGGTCAGGCCGGGGCCGGCGAGCGCGAGGCCCACGGCGGTGAGCGTCCAGCCCACCAGGACGGCGGCGGGGCCGGCGGGCAGGCCCCCGGGGAGGGGGAGCCCGCCGACGTCGGGGCCGCGGTCGGCGTACGCCTCCACGGCCAGACCGACGGCCAGCAGCGCCGTGCCCCAGGGAAGGGCGGTGGGGTCGGGGGCCGGGATGTCCCGAGCCGCTGGGACGTCCTGGTGCGCGGAACCGTTCACGGCGCTCGGGACCGTCTCGCCGGGGGCGGCGTCCGCCGGGGCGGGGAGCGCGCCGTTCGCGGGAGAGGGCGGGCCGTCCTCCTCGGCGGACGGCGCCGGGGCGGTGCCGGTGGTCCGGCCGGCGAGGGGGCGGACGGCTCGGCTGCCGAATCTGCCGTACGCGCCGAACGTCTCCGCGGGGCCCGTCGTCGCGTACGCCCCGAACCGGCCGAACACCCGTGGCGCCGTCCGGGCCGCCACCCGGGCGTCCCGGGGGCGCAGCATCAGCACCACCGCGAGCGAGGAGGACACCGGCGCGAGGGCCAGCAGGGTCAGGGCGGCAGGCCACGGCAACGGCCGGCCGGCCGCCAGGAAGTCCCTGGCCGCTCCGTCGAAGGGCATGCCCGTGAGGTCGCCGCGCAGATGGAGGAAGAACAGCAGCGCCAGCATGGAGCCGAGCAGCGTCGACAGGGCCGTCGTCATTGCCGAGACGGCCATCAGCCGGGCCGGGCCCAGGCCGATCGCCGCCAGCCCGGGGCGGGGCCGGGTGCCGGGGTCGGTGCGGGCCACCGCCAGCGCGAGGTGGACGGTCGCGGCCAGCGGGACCACGCACCAGGCCAGCCGGATCGCGGAGGCCGCCGGGGCCTCGGGGTGGGTCAGGGCGTGGCCGAGGATGCTGAGCAGGAGGAAGCCGGTGCCCGCCGACGCCGCCGCCACCAGCAGGCGGCGCAGCTGGACGGCGGGACGCGCGCTGCGGGTCAGACGGAGAGCGAGCACGCCGCCCCCCGGCCTTCCGACTCCGTGACCGGGGGCAGGTGGACCGTCTTGACGCGGCGCCCGTCCAGCAGCGCCACCGTGCGGTCGGCGAGGGCCGCCGTCTCCGCGTCGTGGGTGGCCAGGACCACCGTGATGCCGTGGGAGCGGGCGGCCGTCGTCAGGGTACGCAGGACGTGAGCGCGGTCCGCCCGGTGCAGGGGAGCCGTCGGCTCGTCAGCGAACAGGACCGAGGGGGCCGGGGCCAGGGCGCGGGTGATGCAGACGCGCTGGCGCTCGGCCTGGGTGAGCTCGTGCGGACGGCAGCGGGACCGGTCGCCGACGTCCAGGCGCTCCAGCCACTCCAGCGCGGCGGCCTTGGCCCGGCGACGGCTGGTGCCGCGCAGCATCAGGGGGAGGGCCGCGTTCTCCCAGACGTTGAGCTCGGGGACGAGGAGCGGCGCCGGGTCGATCCAGCCGAAGCGGTCGCGGCGCAGCCGTTCGCGGGCCGTCGGACCCATCGTGTGCACGGGCACGCTGTTGAACCAGACCTCGCCGCGCTGGGCGGACGCCAGGCCCGCCAGGCAGCGCAGCAGGGTCGTCTTGCCGCTGCCGCGCGGTCCGCTGACGGCCAGGATCTCGCCCTCCCGCACACCCAGCGAGACCCCGCCCAGCCCGGGGGAGCCGTCGGGGTGCGAGAAGTGCAGGGAGCGTGCCCAGAGCACGTCGTTGTCCGGCGGGGCCTCCATGGGCGTACACCTCGGTTCAGATCTGTGGTTCCCGTGCCGATCCCCCGTGCGGGGGAACGAAGGCAGGGCCGATCGGTCACTGGCACGCTAAGGAGGCGAGCGCGGGCATCCGGACAGCACGCGGCCCCGGGCCGCCGTTTCTCACTCGAACGGTCGACACCGGGGCCGGTGTTGATCAGCTGATCAGGCTGACGTCACAGCTTGGTCCACGCCTCCGTCAGCGTGGCGCGCAGGATCTGCTCGATCTCGTCGAACGTCTCCTGGTCGGAGATCAGCGGCGGGGCGAGCTGGACGACCGGGTCGCCGCGGTCGTCGGCCCGGCAGTACAGGCCGTTGTCGTACAGGGCCTTGGAGAGGAAGCCGTACAGGACGCGCTCGGTCTCCTCCTCGTTGAAGGACTCCTTCGTCGCCTTGTCCTTGACCAGCTCGATGCCGTAGAAGAAGCCGTTGCCGCGGACGTCGCCGACTATCGGCAGGTCGTGCAGCTTCTCCAGGGTGGAGCGGAACGCGGCCTCGTTGTCGAGCACGTGCTGGTTGAGGTTCTCGCGCTCGAACAGGTCGAGGTTGGCGAGGCCCACGGCCGCGGACACGGGGTGACCGCCGAAGGTGTAGCCGTGCAGGAAGGTGTTGTCGCCCTTGTAGAACGGCTCCGCCAGGCGGTCGGAGATGATGCAGGCGCCGATCGGGGAGTAGCCCGAGGTCATGCCCTTGGCGCAGGTGATCATGTCCGGGACGTAGCCGAACTTGTCGCAGGCGAACATCGTGCCGAGGCGGCCGAAGGCGCAGATGACCTCGTCCGAGACGAGCAGCACGTCGTACTGGTCGCAGATCTCGCGCACCCGCCGGAAGTAGCCGGGCGGGGGCGGGAAGCAGCCGCCGGCGTTCTGGACCGGCTCCAGGAAGACCGCGGCGACCGTGTCCGGGCCCTCGAAGAGGATCTGCTGCTCGATCTGGTCGGCGGCCCAGCGCCCGAAGGCCTCGGGGTCGTCGCCGAAGATCGGGGCGCGGTAGATGTTGGTGTTCGGCACCTTGTGCGCGCCCGGGACGAGCGGCTCGAAGGGGGCCTTCAGGGCCGGCAGGCCGGTGATGGACAGGGCGCCCTGCGGGGTGCCGTGATACGCGACCGCGCGGGAGATGACCTTGTACTTGGTCGGCTTGCCCTGCAGCTTGAAGTACTGCTTGGCGAGCTTCCAGGCGGTCTCGACGGCCTCGCCGCCGCCGGTGGTGAAGAAGACCTTGTTCAGGTCGCCCGGCGCGTGGTGGGCGAGGCGCTCCGCCAGCTCCACGGCCTTGGGGTGGGCGTAGGACCAGACCGGGAAGAACGCGAGCTCCTGCGCCTGCTTGAAGGCGGCCTCGGCGAGTTCCACGCGCCCGTGGCCCGCCTGGACCACGAACAGGCCCGCGAGACCGTCGAGGTAGCGCTTGCCCTTGTCGTCGTAGATGTAGGTGCCCTCGCCCCGGACGATCGTCGGGACCGGCGAGTTCTCGTACGAGGACATGCGGGTGAAGTGCATCCACAGGTGGTCGTACGCGGTGCGGCTGAGGTCCTTGGTGCTCACGGTTATCGGGTCCTCACGGTTATCGGGTTCCCCACATGTAGGTCTGCTTCTTCAACTTCAGGTAGACGAAGCTCTCGGTGGAGCGCACGCCGGGCAGGGCGCGCATGCGTTTGTTGATGACGTCGAGCAGGTGGTCGTCGTCCTCGCAGACGATCTCGGCGAGGATGTCGAACGAGCCCGCCGTCATCACCACGTACTCGACCTCCGGCATGGCGGTCAGCGCGTCGGCGATGGACTCGACGTCCCCCTCGACGTTGATCCCGACCATCGCCTGCCGCCGGAAGCCCACGGTGAGCGGGTCCGTGACGGCGACGATCTGCATCACGCCCTGGTCGAGCAGCTTCTGGACGCGCTGGCGCACGGCCGCCTCGGACAGACCCACGGCCTTGCCGATCGCGGCGTACGGCCGTCGGCCGTCCTCCTGCAACTGCTCGATGATGGCGAGGCTCACGGCATCCAGGTGAGGGGTGCCGCCGTTCCTGGACTCGCGGGAGTCCCTGTGCTCTGCGCTTCGACTGGCCACGGCCACACTGTGCACGACGTCTCGACAGTTCCGCAAGGCCGACGCGATGAAATTCGTTGTTTACGCGTGTGAGATCTGCGGATTCCGCAGCCCTGGCGGGATCGGGGGTGTTGAAAACGTCAGCGCATTGATTAGTGTGGGTGTCTCAGTCAATGGACACCCACATCTGGAGGGCCGGCAGTGAGCACCGAGCTGCGTCGTCTGCGCAACTACATCGACGGTGAGTTCCGGGACGCCGCCGACGGACGGACCACCGAGGTGGTCAACCCCGCGACCGGCGAGGCGTACGCGACCGCGCCGCTGTCCGGCCAGGCGGACGTCGACGCCGCGATGGCCGCCGCCGCCAGGGCGTTCCCGGGCTGGCGCGACACCACCCCGGCCGAGCGTCAGAAGGCCCTCCTCAAGATCGCGGACGCGTTCGAGGCGCGGGCCGAGGACCTCATCGCGGCGGAGGTGGAGAACACGGGCAAGCCGATCGGGCTGACCCGCTCCGAGGAGATCCCGCCGATGGTGGACCAGATCCGCTTCTTCGCGGGCGCGGCCCGGATGCTGGAGGGCCGCTCGGCCGGCGAGTACATGGACGGGATGACCTCGATCGTCCGCCGTGAGCCGGTCGGCGTCTGCGCGCAGGTCGCGCCGTGGAACTACCCGATGATGATGGCCGTGTGGAAGTTCGCCCCGGCGATCGCGGCCGGCAACACGGTGGTGCTCAAGCCGTCGGACACCACTCCGGCCTCCACCGTCCTGATGGCCGACATCATCGGTTCGATCCTGCCCAAGGGCGTCTTCAACGTCGTCACCGGCGACCGGGACACCGGCCGGCTGATGGTCGAGCACCCGACTCCCGCGATGGCGTCCATCACCGGCTCCGTGCGCGCCGGCATGTCCGTCGCCGAGTCGGCCTCCCGGGACCTCAAGCGCGTCCACCTCGAACTGGGCGGCAAGGCGCCGGTCGTGGTCTTCGACGACCTCGACAGCGCCGCCATCGCCAAGGCCGTCGAGGACATCTCGGTGGCGGGCTACTTCAACGCAGGCCAGGACTGCACGGCCGCCACCCGCGTCCTCGTGCAGGAGTCCATCCACGACGAGTTCGTGGCCGCGCTGGCGAAGGCCGCGTCCGAGGCGAAGACCGGGCAGCCGGACGACGAGGACGTGCTGTACGGGCCGCTCAACAACCCCAACCAGCTCAAGCAGGTGTCCGGCTTCATCGAGCGGCTGCCCGCGCACGCCAAGGTCGAGGCGGGCGGCGAACGGGTCGGCGACAAGGGCTACTTCTACGCCGCGACCGTCGTCTCCGGGCTGAAGCAGGACGACGAGATCATCCAGAACGAGGTCTTCGGGCCGGTCATCACCGTCCAGTCGTTCACGGACGAGGACCAGGCCGTCGAGTGGGCCAACGGCGTCGACTACGCCCTCGCCTCCTCGGTGTGGACCAAGGACCACGGCCGTGCCATGCGGATGTCCAAGAAGCTCGACTTCGGCTGCGTGTGGATCAACACCCACATCCCGCTGGTCGCCGAGATGCCGCACGGCGGCTTCAAGAAGTCCGGCTACGGCAAGGACCTCTCGGGCTACGGCTTCGACGACTACACGCGCATCAAGCACGTGATGACGTCCCTCGACGCGTAGCGCTCCGCGGGGTTCGTCCGCACACGGGCACGGCGGTTCTCCGCCGTGCCCGTCGCGCTCCCGGGCCGGTGGGCACGGGGCCACGCGGCGGGCGGCCCTCGTAGGGTCCTGTCACCCCCTGCCGGGCTCGATTCCCCTTCCCGGTCGCCCTGTCGGCGGCGTCGGTCGGCGTCGGCCAGGGAGTGGTCGGGGGCGGCCGTTCGGGCTTTGCCATCTCTTTACAACCTGGTCCCGGGCTGCCTCGTCTCTTCGCTCGATCCGTCAACGGACCGACGAAAGAGAGCGACTCATGCGATTCCTGCCCCGAACGGGCCTCGCCGCCCTGGCAGTTGCGAGCACGGCCCTGCTGGCGGGCGCGGCCCCCGCGCTCGCCGACGCGGGGACGCCGACCCCCGTTCCCAGCACCCGCAGCGCGAGCCCGGTCCCGGGCGGCGCCGACACCGGTCCGACCACGGCGCCCCAGACCGGCAAGGCGGCCGAGCCCACCAGGGCTCCGTCCGCCGCCCCGGGCCAGGTCGGCGTCGTGCCGCGGGGAGCGGCCGACACCGGCGTCGCCGAGCCGGCCTCCGAGAACCACGGCACGCTGATCGGCGGCGGCGCGGCGGGGGCGTTCGCCGCGGCCGGCGCCGTCTTCTACGTCGTGCGGCGCCGGAGGGCGACCGGCGCATGAGCCCGCTCTCCAGGCGCGCCCCGGCGCTCGCGGCCCTGGCGGTGCTGCTGTTCAGCGGCTGCACCGCCCAGGGGACCGAGCCTGCCGCGACGCCCCGCACGACCGCCACCGCCGCGGGCGGACCGGGGGCCTCGGCGCCCGCCGCTCCGGCCGTCCGGCCCGTGCGGCCCCTCGCGCGCTCGGTGCCGGTCTCGCTGCGGATCCCGGTCATCGGGGTCGACACCCCGGTCATGCGGCTGGGACTGGCCGCCGACCGCAGTGTGCAGGTGCCTCCGGTCGAGCGGCACGACCGGGCGGGGTGGTACGAGCACTCGCCGACGCCGGGACAGACCGGGCCGTCGGTGATCCTCGCCCACGTCACGGTCGGGCAGTACGGCGACGGCGTGTTCCGCCACCTCGACCGGCTGCATCGGGGCGACCGGATCGTGGTGCGCCTGGAGAACGGCACGACGGCCCGGTTCGCCGTGACCCGCGTGCGGACCGTGGACAAGGCGCGGTTCCCCACCGAGGAGGTCTACGGGAACGTGAGCGGGCCCGAACTGCGTCTGATCACGTGCGGCGGCCCGCGCACCGGCGACGGCTACCGCGACAACGTGATCGTCTTCGCCGCGCTCAGCACCGGCTCCGCGTCGGCGTCCGGTGACGCGTCGAGTGCTGCGGGAGAACGTTGAAACGCTCACGTTCGCGCGAGAGGGCGGCGTCCGAGCTGTTCGCCGCCCTCTACCCCCGCCTCGCCGGCTGGTGCCGCCGTCTCGTCGATGACGACGAGACGGCGCACGAGATCGCCTCGGAGGCGTTCACCCGGCTCTGGGCGCGCTGGACGACGGTGACCGAGCCCCAGGGCTTCCTCTTCGTCACGGCCGCCAATCTGGTCCGCGACCACTGGCGCAAGCTGGAACGCGAACGCCGGGCCGTGCGCCGGGTCACCGTCGAGGTCGCCGTCGCCCCGCCGGCCGAACAGGCCGACCCGTCGGTGCGGATGCTCGTGCAGTCCCTGCCCGACCGGCTGCGGGTGCCGATCCTGCTGCACTACTACGCTGACATGCCGATCCGGGAGGTGTCCGTGCTGACCGGACGCAAGGAAGGAACCGTCAAGGCCGACCTGCACGCGGCCCGCGAACTGCTCCGCGTCCACCTGAGGAGAAGCCTTGATCACACCGGCTGACGACTTCGACGACGGCCCGGACCTCGACCCCGACGACCCCCTGACCGTCATCCTGCGACCCCCCGCCGGACACCTCGGCCCGCCGCCCGGCCGGTACGAGGAGATCCGCCGCGGCGCGGTCCGCCGCCGGACGCTGCGCACCGCGGCCGGGGTCGGAGCGGCGTGCGCGGTCGCCGTGTTCGCCGTCCTGCTGCCGCTGCGGCTGACGGCGTCCGACGCGCCCGCGCGTCCGACGACGCCCCTCGCTCCGCCCCCGGTGACCGGAGGGCCGTCCACCGGGCCCCTGACCGGAGAGCCGTCCACCGGATCCGTGCCGGTGCCGGCCGCCTCGCCGCCGGAGAGCGCCGAGCGCCCTACACGGGGGGCGGACGCGACGCACGCCCCCGACACCCCGGCTGCCTCCGCCGGCACCGCTGCCCCGGGCGCGGACCGCACCATCGGCGCGACTCCGACGCCGATCGCGCAGGACGCGCGGCCGGACCGGCGCAGTACGCCCTCCAGCGCGCCCTCCAGCGTGCCGTCGGCGTCGGCGTCGACGGCACGCCGCTGAGGCCGATTCACGCACCGTAGCCGTCCGGGCCCGGCTGCTCCTACGATGGAGTCCGCCGTCGGGGGAGGGTGGTCGTGTCGCGCAGTGCACCGCAGCCGCGGGGACGCCGGCTGGAGGACTCGATCGCCTGGGCGGTCCGCAACGCGGACGGCCTCGTGGCCATCGGCGTGGCCCTCACCGTGGGCCTGCTGGACATCACGGACAAGAACTTCGACGACGACATCGTCACCGGTTCCATCCTGCTGGTGCTGGCCGCGCTGGTCTACGGATCGCTGACCGAGCGCCGGCGCCGGATGGCCGACATCCGGGCCGCCACCGCCGGGACCAGCCGGGCCATCGAGGACCTCGCCATGGTCCGCACGCTGACCGGCCCCGAAGTGGGTCCCGCGCACGAGCGGGCCCGGCGCAGCACCAGCCGCTGGGTGTTCAAGGGCGGCACCGGGACCTACCTGCGGGCGGTCACCCTGCCCGAGTGCGTGCTGGAGGCGCAGCGCCAGCGCCGCTCCCTCAGCATGAAGATCGACATCGTCAACCCGGCCGACGACAGGGTGTGCGAGGCCTACGCCCGCTTCCGGCGGACCTTCGGACACGGGGACGGCGACGGCTGGACGCCGGAACGCACCCGCAAGGAGTCCTATGCCACCGTCGTGGCCGCCAGTTGGCACCGGCAACGGCTGGACACCCTGGAGATCGACGTCCATCTCAGCTCCGTGGCGCCGGCGTTGCGCTTCGACCTGTCCGACACCTGCCTGATCATCACCCAGGACGACCCGCGCCGCGTCAGCCTGTTCGTGGAGCGGGGGCGGCCGCTGTACGACTACTACGTCACCGAGTTGCACCAGAGCCGCGAGCAGGCCGTCAAGCTCGACCTGCGGGAGGCGACCGCGCTGAGCGAGGAGCCGACGGTCGACGAGGTCAGACGCCTGCTCGACCGGCTCGGACTGCCGTTGCCGGCCAGTTTCACCGACCGCGACGTCGGCGACGTCATCGACAAGGCGCTGCGCGCGGAGGACCCCTACCGCACATGAGCGCCGCCTCGGCCGGATCCCGACGAGAGCCCCTTGGGGGAGCGATGGACTACCCGGCCCTGGAACGGGCCGCACGGCGGGGAGCGACCGTCGAGCTGGTGCGGCACGCCGTATCGCAACTCGAAGCAGTCGTCTCCGGCGGCCGGGCGCTGCGCGCGGTGCGTCATCCGCTGGGGTTCGTCTGTCTGCCCGTCCTGCGCGACGGGCCGCAGGGCGTGTGCGTGCATGTCTTCGGGCCGACGGACCCGATCCTGATCGACCGTCAAGTGCATTCGCACAGCTGGGAGTTGACGAGCACCGTGCTGTACGGCGAGCTGAACAACCGGCGGATGGAGGTGACCGAGGACGCCGCACGGCCCACCCACCGGGTGTTCGAGGTGCACAGCGCACCGTCCGGGGTGGACGAACTGCGGCCCACCAGACGGCTGGTGCGCTGTCTGCCGGGTCCCGAACAGTCGAGCTCCCGGGGTCAGACCTACGCCCTGCCGGCGGGTGAGTTCCACACCACCGTGGTGCCGGACGGCCGTCCGACGGCCACCCTGGTGCTGGGGCGGACGATGCCCGGCCGGGCGGACCTCTCCCTGGGCCCCTTACGGGCCCCGGGCCACCGGGTGGTCCGCAGGATGTGCGACGCGGCCCAGACCGCCCGGATCGCCCAGGCCGCGCTCAGGAGGATCCATGAGGCCCACCCCCCGTTCGTCTGACTTCACCGCCGAGTGCCGGACGGCGGTGGCAGCCGCCGAGGCGGCCGGGGCGCTGCTGCGGTCCCGGTTCCCCGACGGGTTCGCGGCCCGCCCCAAGGGCGTGCTGGGCGACGTCGTCACCGACCTCGACCTGCTGGCCGAGTCCATGGTCGTCGACCGGATCCGCGCCGATTTCCCGGACGACCGCGTCCTCGCGGAGGAGGCCGGTGACCTGGGCGGGGACGGTGGCCGCACCTGGCTGGTGGACCCCCTCGACGGCAGCAACAACGTGGTGATCGGGCTGCCCGTCTACGTCGTCGGCATCGCCCTGTGCGTGGAGGGGGCGCCGGTGGTCGGCGTGGTGCACGACCCGGTGACCGGACGGACCTGGTCGGCGCGGCACGGCGAGGGCGCGCACGGCCCGGCCGGCCCGCTCGCCCCGGTCAGCAGGCCGCCCTCGCCCGCCGGGCCGCTCCTGGCCTGGACCCAGGGTCACGCGGTCCGCCGCGACGATCCCGCCGTCCGCGCCCTGCGGCACAGCCTGGAGCTGCGCTCGCGCCGGCTGCTCCAGCTGTGGGCGCCGCTGGTCGCCTGGGCCATGCTGGCCCGGGGCGACATCGACGGCTTCGTCGGCTACCGCGCGGAGGCCATCGACCTGCCGGCCGGCGCCCTGCTGGCCCGCGAGGCGGGGGTGCTGCTGCGCGGGCTGGACGGCGGCGAGTTCACCGCCGGCTTCACCGGCCCCGACACCGACCGGTCCTTCGTCGCCGGCCGCCCCGAGATCCTGCCGTCCCTGCTGGACCTGGTGGCGGCCGCCGGCCCTCTGCGCGGCAGGGCGCCACAGAAGCGGGCCGGCACGACGACCACCGGGTGAGCCCCCCGCCGCGCGATCGTGCCGCTGCCGCTGCCGCTGCCGCTGCCGCTCCCGGCCGGGACCATCACGGCTACCGGGTGAGGGCCAGTGCCGCCACCGACGCCGTCACCGCCGTGACGGCCAGCACCGCACCCGTGCCGACCAGTCGCTTCAACGGCACGCGGACCCCGTGCGCGAGGCAGCGCTCGTACCACAGAAGGGTCGCCAGGGAGGCCCACGGGGTGACCACCGGGCCGGCGTCGGTGCCGATCAGCAGGGCGAGGAGCTGGTCGTGGTTGCCGACCGGGACCGCCCCCTCGCCGGCCAGATAGACGGGCAGGTTGTTCAGGACGTTCGACAGTCCCGCGCCGACCGCCGCCGCGCGGAACAGGCCCAGGACGCCGCCGTCGTCGCCGACCGCCGCGGCCAGCAGGGCGTGCAGGCCGTGCGCCGTGAAGGTCTCCACGACCAGGAACATCCCCGGCACCATCACCAGCAGCCGCCACGGCACCAGGGACCACCGCAGCGCCGGCCGCTCCCGCAGCGCGAACGCCGTGACGGCCACCGCCGCCGCCGTCGCGGACGCGATCCACAACGGCACGTCGGCGACCAGGATGGCCAGCAGGAAGCCGCCGCAGGCGAGAGCGCAGGCGCGGAAGAGCACCGGGTCGGCCGGACGGTGCGCCGCGGGCAGCGCATAACGCCCGCCCTCCGCCGGCCGTTCCGCCCGCCCGACGAGGACCGCTCCCGGCC
>NZ_JAHHIU010000156.1 GCF_024539815.1 Streptomyces hayashii | reverse complement strand
CCCCCCCCCCCCCCCCCCCCCCCCCCCCCCCCCGCGCCCGTGTGCCGCGGACAGCCGCGGCTCACGAGGCCGGCTGCTACGCGTCCACCTCCGAGCGGTCCCCGCCCCACAGGGTGTGGAACGCACCCTCGCGGTCGACCCGCCGGTACGTGTGCGCGCCGAAGAAGTCCCGCTGGCCCTGGGTGAGCGCCGCGGGCAGGCGCTCCGCGCGCAGGGCGTCGTAGTAGGCGAGCGCGGCGGCGAAGCCCGGCGTGGGCACGCCCTGGAGCGTCGCTGACACCAGCACCTCCCGCCAAGCGTCCTGGGCGGCCGCGATCTCCGAGGCGAACGTCGCGTCGGAGAGCAGGCTCGGCAGGTCCGCGCGGGCGTCGTACGCGGCGCGGATCCGGTCGAGGAAGGCGGCGCGGATGATGCAGCCGCCGCGCCAGATCGAGGAGACCGCCCCGAGGTCGATGTCCCAGCCGTACTCCTCGCTGCCCGCGGCGATCTCGTGGAAGCCCTGGGTGTACGACACGATCTTCGAGGCGTACAGCGCCTGCTCCACCCGGTCGGCGAACGCCTGCGCCTCCGCCTCGCCCAGCGCGGACGCCTTCGGGCCCGCCAGGTCGCGGGACGCCTCGCGCAGCGCCGCGTGACCCGACAGCGAGCGGGCGAAGACGGCCTCCGCGATACCCGACACCGGAACCCCGAGGTCCAGCGCGATCTGGACGGTCCAGCGGCCGGTGCCCTTCTGCTCCGCCTGGTCGACCACGACGTCCACGAAGGGCCTGTCCGTCGCCGCGTCCACGTGGGAGAGCACCTCGGCCGTGATCTCGATCAGGTAGGAGTCGAGGCGGCCGGTGTTCCAGGTGCGGAAGATGTCCGCGATCTGCGCGGGCTCGTAGCCGGCGACGTCGCGCAGCAACTGGTAGGCCTCGCCGATGAGTTGCATGTCGGCGTACTCGATGCCGTTGTGGACCATCTTCACGAAGTGACCGGCGCCGTCCGGGCCGACGTGGGTGACGCAGGGCGAACCGTCAGCCGCCTTCGCGGAGATCTTCTCCAGCATCGGGCCCAGCGACCCGTACGACTCCGGCGAGCCGCCCGGCATGATGCTGGGGCCGTGCAGCGCGCCCTCCTCGCCGCCGGAGATGCCCGCGCCGACGAAGTGCAGGCCCTGCTCGCGCAGCTCGCGCTCACGGCGGCGGGTGTCGGCGAAGTGCGCGTTGCCCCCGTCGATGATCATGTCGCCGGGTTCGAGCAGCGGGGCGAACTCATGGATCACCGCGTCGGTGGGCTCACCGGCCTTCACCATGACGACCAGTCGGCGGGGCCGCTCCAGCGCCGCGACGAACTCCTTGGCGGTCTCTGCCGCGATGAACTCGCCCTCGTCGCCGAACTCCTCGACCAGGGCGCGAGTACGGGCCGCCGTCCGGTTGTGCAGCGCGACCGTGTAGCCGTTGCGCGCGAAGTTGCGGGCGAGATTGCGCCCCATCACCGCGAGACCCGTGACGCCGATCTGGGCTGAAGTGCTCATACGGTTGGCTCCTAGGAAGGGTGTGCCCGTCAGTATCGTCCTCGGGACCATCCTGACGGGTTCGGGGCCGCGTTTCCCGATGGGCCCCCCGCGCGCCCCCGAGCGAATCGGAGCGGCCGGTTGTCGCCTTGTCATGGCCTGTTCGGGGCCCTTACTTTTGCCGCTCCTGACGCATGTCGAGGGGGATCTCCATGGCCGTACGCGGCCGGCACCGCCGGTATCAGCCGAACAGGATCAACCGAGCCTCGCTCACCGTCACGGCGGGCGGCGCCGGCATGGCGATACCGCTCATCGGCGCGGGAGCCGCCCAGGCGGCCGACGTGGACACCTGGAACAAGGTCGCCGCCTGCGAGTCGACCGGCGACTGGAGCATCAACAGCGGCAACGGCTACTACGGGGGACTGCAGTTCACCCAGTCCACCTGGGAGGCGTACGGCGGCGCCCGTTACGCGCCCCGCGCGGATCTGGCCACCCGGGACCAGCAGATCGCCGTCGCCGAGAAGGTGCTGGACGGACAGGGCCCGGGCGC
The DNA here is from genome assembly GCF_024539815.1 of Streptomyces hayashii. Lineage (GTDB taxonomy): Bacteria > Actinomycetota > Actinomycetes > Streptomycetales > Streptomycetaceae > Streptomyces > Streptomyces hayashii. The sequence continues at coordinate 30,568 of NZ_JAHHIU010000156.1, read as the reverse complement.
GTGGCCGGTGTGCTCGGGACGGGCCGGGCTGAGCCGGGGCGGTGGCACTCCCGACGTCCACCCGAGCGGCACGTCGGCCAAGCAGGCCGGGTCGCCCTCCAAGGCGTCCGGCGGGGCGACCGCCGAGGCGTCGAAGGCGAAGACGTCCCTCGACGCCGTGCGGGCGCACAGCACCCCGCAGTCCCGGGCGGGCACCGCGCGGATGTACACGGTCGTCCGCGGCGACACGCTCTCCGGCATCGCGGACGCCGAGGAGGTCAGGGGCGGCTGGCGCGGGCTCTACGCCGCCAACCGGACGACCGTCGGCGCCGACCCGGACCTCATCCTGCCGGGGCAGCGGCTCAGCCTGAACGGCCGGGCGGGCGCCGTGCGGACCCCGGGCGGCGCGAAGCACCACACGGAGAAGCCGAAGACCTCCCCGGACGCCGGGCAGGGAAAACCGGCCAAGAGCGCCAAGCACAAGGGCGCCCACAAGGCGCATGCCGGCCACTCCTTCGTCGCGCCGGTCGGCGCCGCCACCGGAACCCCGTACCACGCGACCGGATCGTCCTGGTCGAAGGGCTACCACACGGGCGTCGACTTTCCCGTGCCCACCGGAACGTCCGTGAAGGCGGTGACGGCGGGCGAGGTGGTGAGCGCGGGCTGGGGCGGCTCGTTCGGCTACCAGGTGGTCATCCGGCACGCCGACGGTCGCTACACCCAGTACGCCCACCTGTCCGCGATCTCCGTCCGGGACGGGCAGTCGGTGAGCGGCGGCCAGCGCATCGGCCGGTCCGGCTCCACGGGCAACAGCACGGGCCCGCATCTGCACTTCGAGGTGCGGACGGGGCCCGGCTTCGGGACGGACATCGACCCGCTGTCCTATCTGCGGGCCGGTGGCGTCAGGATTTGACCCGCTCCCGGTGCCGGTCCACGACCGGCACCGGGACGAAAAGACCTCCGTACAGCGGGGTGTAGAACGAAGGCGGCGCGTCCGGGACGGACGGCTCCTCCTCGTCGGGGTCGTTCGCGGCGCCGGTCGGGGTCGCCGTAGGCACGGGCGCCGACCCTTCGTCGTCACCCTGCGCCGGCCGGTCACCCGGTCGTGCGCTGTCCAGTCGTACGTCGTTCAGCCGCATGCCGTCCAGCAGCGCGCGGTCCAGCCGCATGGCGTCCAGCTGTACGTCGTCCAGCAGCGTGCCGTCCAGCTGTACGTCGTCCTGTCGTGCGTCGTCCTGTCGTGCGTCGTTCCGCGGTGCGTCGGGCAGGTCGCTCACGCCGTTCAGGAGCGCGCCTTCCCGCGGCGGGACGGCCGACTGCTCCGGGAGCCGGAGCCTGCTCGCGCCCCTCACGCTCGCGCTCCCGCTGACGGCCGTCGACGCCACACGCGTGGTGCCGGGCGTCTCGGGGGCCGGGTCCGCGGAGGCGGCACCGGTCTGCGCCGCCCGCGGGTGGCCGGACTCCAGACGCTCCGTCGTGAGCAGGATCAGGCCGCCCGCCGCCACCACACCGCAGCCCAGCGCGAGCACCGTGCCCGTGGTGCCGTAGCGGAAGGTCTCTCCGAACATCGTGATGCCGACGGCGGCCGCCACCACCGGGTTGACCACGGTCAGCGTCGCCAGCGGAGCCGCGAGTCCCGCGCCCCGGTAGGAAGCCTGCGACAGCAGCATGCCGGCGGTGGCCAGCACGGCGATCACGGCCAGGGAGGGGATGTCCGCGGTCGAGACGCCGTCGGTCCAGTCGACGGCGACGGTCTTGGTGAACACCGACGACATGCCGAACGCTATGCCGGACGCGGTCGCCAGGAGCATGCTGCGGACGGCCGGGTGCCGGTGCGCGGCTCGGCCGGCGACCATCAGGGTCACGACAGCGCCCGCGGTGACCACGGCCACGGCCACGCGCTGGGCGGTGCTCAGCGACTGCGCGTCGGACGCCCCGACCAGGGAGAGCAGGCCCGCGAGACCGACCGTCGCCATGATCGCGCCCCGCCAGGCCGTCGCCCCGGCCCTGCGGCCGACGAACAGCGCCGCCATGGGCAGGGCGAACACGATGGTCAGCGCCCCGAGCGGCTGGACCAGACTGAGCGGACCGTAGGCCAGCGCCACCACGTGCAGAAGTCCGCCGAGACCGTTCAGCGCGACCGCGGCCCACCAGCCCGGACGGCGCAGCGGGGCGTACTCCTCCTCGGGCGAGGACACCGCGACATGCTCCTGCACGATCGCCCCGGCCGCGTACGCGACAGCGGAGACGAGCGACAGGACCACGGAGAACGCGAGGGCGCTCATGAGCTGCTCCTCTGCGTGAGGCGGGGGCACCGGGCCCGGCGCGGCGAACGGTCGTCATCCATGACCAACACGATGCCCTGTCGATCTGTTCCCGTCGTCGTCCCTGAGCACCCAATGAGTCCTACTACCGATGGAGTACGACCGGCGCGCCGTCCTCCCCCAGGCGGGTGACGGCCCAGGGATCCCCCTGACCACCGACCCCGAACCTCCTTGGTACTACTGGACTTCGTGAATCTCGACCCCGATCTCGCCGCGCTCCGTCCGCTCGGCGGCTTCTTCGCCCTGCACACCTCCGCGGACGGCTCGGCACGCCCGGTCCGCGAGCTGCCGACCCTCGCGCGGGTCTACGGGGACCCCTACGACAGCGGGCCGCCGCAGGGCCACGGCGATCCGCTGACGTTCCGCGTGCGCAAGGTCGTCCGGGCCCTGCGCGCCCCGGAGGACCGGATCGGCGCCTCCGTCGCCCAGCAGGGTCTCGCGGCCCGGCTGTGGTCCGTCACGCTGGGCTGCGCGGTGCTCTACGGGCGCGTCCCCGACCTCGCGCCGGAGCTGCTGCGCTGGGACCCCGACGCGGCCGCCCCGGACGACCTGTGGCTGACGCGGGTGCGGCCCCGGCCCGGGGACGCGGCGACCGTCGCCCGGGTGGTCGTCGACGGCCATCTGGAACCCCTCGGCGCGGCCCTGCGGGACCGCCACCCGGTCGCGGCGGGCCTGCTGCGGGGCAACGCCGGTTCGGCCCTGGCGGCGACCGCCCGGCTGCTGGAGCAGTGGGCCCGCCCGCACGGCCGCCCCGACGTCGCCGCACGCACGCGTGCCCTCACCGCCGAGCTCTTCGCCCACCCCTACCTCGCGGGCACCGGCGTCCTCGTCGGCGGCGCCTTCCGCCGCCGCAGCTGCTGCCTGTATTACCGCGCGCCCGGCGGGGGCCTGTGCGGCGACTGTTGCTTCACACGACCCCCGCGCTCTTCCCCACGAGCCCCGTCTGAGTGACCATGAAAGGGAACCGGTCGCTGAGATAGGGGTTACGGGTGCGAGTGGGACTGCTGACCCGGGAGTTTCCCCCGGACGTCTACGGCGGCGCCGGCGTCCACGTCGAGTTCCTGGCCCGCGAGCTGCGGCGACTGGTCGACGTCGACGTGCACTGCTGGGGCGAGGGCCGCGCGGACGGCGTCCAGCGCCACCGTCCCTGGTCCGCTCTCGACGGGGCCAACGACGCGCTGCGCACGTTCTCCGTGGACCTCGCCATGGCGGCCGCTCTCGAAGGCTGCGAGCTGGTCCACTCGCACACCTGGTACGCCAACCTCGCGGGGCGGCTCGCCCAGCAGCTGTACGGCGTTCCGCACGTGGTGACCGCGCACTCCCTGGAGCCGCTGCGGCCGTGGAAGGCCGAGCAGCTAGGCGGCGGTTACGCCCTGTCGAGCTGGGCCGAGCGGGGCGCGCTGGAGGCCGCCGACGCGGTGATCGCCGTCTCGGGCGCGATGCGCGACGACATCCTGGCCTGCTACCCCTCGCTGTCATCGGACCGGGTGCACGTCGTGCACAACGGCATCGACACCGCGCTGTACCGGCCCGACCACGGCACCGACGCCCTCGAACGGATCGGTCTCGACCCGGACCGCCCCTTCGTGCTGTTCGTCGGCCGGATCACCCGCCAGAAGGGCGTGCCGCATCTGCTGCGCGCCGTACAGGGCATCGACCCGGCGGCGCAGGTCGTGCTGTGCGCGGGCGCACCCGACACGCCCGAGATCGACCAGGAGTTCCGGGACCTCTTCGGCCGGCTGAGCAGCGCCCGGGACGGCGTCCACTGGATCCCGAAGATGCTGCCGCGCCCCGAGGTGATCCAGCTCCTCACCCACGCGGCCGTGTTCGTGTGCCCCTCGGTGTACGAGCCTCTCGGCATCGTCAACCTGGAGGCGATGGCCTGCGGCACGCCCGTCGTGGCCTCCCGGGTCGGCGGAATCCCGGAGGTCGTCGAGGACGGCGTGACCGGCACGCTCGTCGCCCTGGACGACGAGGGCGAGGCCTTCGAGGCGGGCCTGGCCCGCGCGATCGACGACATGCTCGGCGATCCGGAGCGGGCGCGGCGCATGGGAGAGGCGGGCCGGGCCCGCGCCGTCGGCGAGTTCGGCTGGGATGCGATCGCCCGGCGTACGGTCGGACTGTATGAGGAGATCCTCAAACAGGCGTAGAGAGCCCCGCGCCGGGGCAGCCATGGGTATCAACCAGGGTGAGGGGAGCGGCCATGCGTCGTGGTGGGCCTTCGGTGCTCGGAATCGTGCTGGCGGGCGGTGAGGGCAAGAGGCTGATGCCGTTGACCGCGGACCGCGCCAAACCGGCGGTCACCTTCGGCGGCACGTACCGGCTCGTGGACTTCGTGCTGTCCAACCTCGTCAACGCGGACATCCTGCGCATCTGCGTGCTGACGCAGTACAAGTCGCACTCGCTGGACCGGCACATCACCACCACGTGGCGGATGTCGAGCCTGCTCGGCAACTACGTCACCCCGGTCCCGGCGCAGCAGCGGCTCGGCCCGCGCTGGTACCTCGGCAGCGCCGACGCGATCCTTCAGTCGCTGAACCTCATCTACGACGAGCGGCCCGAGTACGTGGCGGTCTTCGGCGCGGACCACGTCTACCGCATGGACCCGCGTCAGATGCTGGAGCAGCACATCGACAGCGGCGCGGGCGTGACCGTCGCGGGCATCCGGGTGCCGCGCGGCGAGTCCTCCTCCTTCGGGGTGATCACCCCCGGCTCGGACGGCCAGACGGTCGAGCGGTTCCTGGAGAAGCCCGCCGACCCGCCGGGCCTGGTGGACGACCCGGACTCCGTGTTCGCGTCGATGGGCAACTACATCTTCACGACGAAGGCGCTCATCGAGGCACTCCAGCGCGACTCCGAGGACGAACGGTCCGTGCACGACATGGGCGGCTCGATCCTGCCCCAGCTCACCGAGCGCGGGGAGGCCCGGCTGTACGACTTCCACGACAACCACGTGCCGGGGGAGACCACCCGCGACCAGGGCTACTGGCGCGACGTCGGCACGCTCGACGCCTACTACGACGCCCATATGGACCTGATCGCCGAGCGGCCGGCCTTCAACCTGTACAACCGCACCTGGCCGATCTACACCCACTCGGGCCAGCTGTCCCCGGCGCGTTTCAACGCGGGCGGCATCGCCGGTGAGTCGATCATCAGTTCGGGATGTCTGATCCGCGGACAGGTCACCCGCTCGGTGCTGTCCCCGGGCGTCGTGGTCGATCCCGGCGCGGTGGTGCAGGGCTCGATCCTGCACGACAACGTGCACATCGGGCGGGGCGCGGTGGTGCGCGGGGCGGTCCTCGACAAGAACGTCGAGGTCCCTCCGGGGGCGACCATCGGGGTGAACCCGGAGCGCGACGCGGAGCTGTACACCGTCTCGAAGAGCGGCGTGATCGCCCTGGGGAAGGGCCAGCTGGTCACGTAGGCAGAGGGCAGAGGGCGGCGGGCCACGCACGGACGGCAGACGGCTGAAGTCGGACGGCGGTCGGCGTCGGGCGGTCGGTGGGCGGCGGTGCGTTTCGTGAGACGACAGGTGACGCGGACTTAATCCGATGTTAACTGTGCGTAGCGCGATCGTACTTGACCGTAATCAGCGGTGAGAGGTTGACTGCCTACTCACCCCATCGTGACGCGAGGCGAGCCCTTGACTGCTGATGATCTCCTGGCACCGCTGGACCTGGCGTTCTGGAACATCGAGTCCGCCGACCATCCCATGCACCTCGGCGCACTCGGGGTCTTCTCGGCCGGGTCGCCGGCGGCGGCCGCCCACGCGGCCGATCTGCTCGCCGCCCGGGCGGCCGCTGTCCCCGGACTGCGCATGCGGATCCGGGACGTGTGGCAGCCCTTCGCCTTCGGCGGCGCGGTCCGCGAGCCCGCCCCGGACTTCGACCCGCTGCACCACGTGCGCCTGCACGAGCCCGCCGCCGACTTCCAGACCGAGGCGGGCCGGCTCATGGAGCGGCCGCTGGAGCGCGGCCGCCCGCCGTGGGAGGCGCACGTGCTGCCCGGCGAGGACGGCGTGTCCTTCGCCGTCCTCTTCAAGTTCCACCACGCCCTCGCCGATGGACTGCGGGCGCTGACCCTGGCCGCGGCGGTCCTGGACCCGATGGACATGCCCGCGCCGCGGCCCCGGCCCGCTCGGCCCGCCGCACCGCTGATCCCGGATGTGCGCAGGCTCCCCGGCCTGCTGCGCGGGGCGGTCTCCGAGGTGGGCCGCGCCCTCGACATCGGCGCGTCCGTCGCGGTGTCGGGTCTGGGCGTGCGCTCCAGCACCGCGCTCACCGCCGAGTCCACCGGCACCCGCCGCACCGCCGGCGTCGTCATCGACATCGACGACGTGCACCGGGTCCGCAAGGTCGCCGGCGGCACCGTCAACGACGTGCTGATCGCGGTCGTGGCGGGGGCGCTTCGCCGCTGGCTCGACGAGCGCGGCGACGGCAGCGCGGGCGTGCGGCCCCGCGCGCTGATCCCCGTCTCCCAGCGACGCCCGCGCACCGCGCACCCCCAGGGCAACCGGCTCTCCGGATACGTGCTGCGGCTTCCGGTCGACGACCCGGACCCGCTCGGCCGGCTCGCCCACTGCCGCACCGCCATGGACCGCAACAAGGACGCGGGACCCGGCCGCGGCGCCGGCGCCGTCGCGCTGCTCGCCGACCACGTCCCGGCGCTGGGCCACCGGCTGGGCGGGCCCGTGGTCGGTCAGGCCGCCCGGCTCTGGTTCGACATCCTCGTCACCAGCGTTCCGCTGCCCGGCTTCGGGCTCAAACTCGGTGGGAACCCGCTCGCCGAGGTGTTCCCGTACGCCCCCCTGGCCCGCGGCCAGGCCCTGGCGGTCGCCGTCTCGACCTATCGCGGCCAGGTCCATTACGGGCTGGTGGCCGACGCCGAGGCCGTCCCCGACCTGGACCGGTTCGCGTGCGCGCTGACCGCCGAGGTGGAGACGCTCATCACGGCCTGCGGCTCTTGACGGGAACGGGTTTGGAGGAGCGGCCCGGCGCTCCGTAAAATTCCCCGTTCGTAGGGCGGGCGCGGTCGGAGCGCCGCACACGTGAGCAGGGAAGCGGCAGCGCGATGACGGTGACAGAGGACGGCTCGGCGGCGATCGCGGACGACGTCATGGACGAGGTCGTGTACGGGCCCGGCATCGACCCGGAGCGGCTCGCGGTGTGCCTCGCCGTGCTGGACGAGCTCGCGGAGCTGGACGTCGACCACCCCGACGCGATCGCGGTGCGCCGGGCCACCGCCGGCGTCTACCGCACGGTGAAGCAGCGCCGCAGGCAGGAACGCCGGGCCGCCAAGACCGCCCACGACAAGGCGGTCACCGAGGCCACCGCCACCGGCTCCGCCCAGCGCATCGACGACGAGACCGAGGGCATCCTGCCGTCGTCCGTCACGGAGGAGGGCCGGATCGCGGGGATACTCCAGCGCCCGCGCTCCTGCTACACCTGCAAGACCAGGTACGTCGAGGTCGACTACTTCTACCACCAGCTCTGTCCGGCCTGCGCCGAGCTGAACCGCTCCCGCCGCGACGCCCGCGCCGACCTCACCGGCAAGCGCGCGCTGCTCACCGGCGGCCGCGCCAAGATCGGCATGTACATCGCGCTGCGGCTGCTGCGCGACGGCGCGCACACGACGATCACCACGCGCTTCCCCAAGGACGCCATCCGCCGGTTCAAGGCCATGGACGACTCCGCCGGCTGGCTCCACCGGCTGGAAGTCGTCGGCATCGACCTGCGCGACCCGGCGCAGGCCGTGGCCCTCGCCGACCGGGTCGCCGAGGCGGGCCCGCTCGACATCCTCGTCAACAACGCGACGCAGACCGTGCGCCGGCTGCCGTCCGCCTACGCGGCCCTGGTCGACGGCGAGGGCGCCCCGCTGCCCGCCGGTGAGCTGCCTGCCCATCACGTCATCGGCGCCTTCGGCTCGGGCGCGGTGGACGGCCTGGCCGCGCTGCCCGTCGGCATCAGCGGCATGGACGCCCAGCAGGTCGCCGACCTGGCGCTGGTCGCGGGCAACGCCAGCGTGGCCCGGCACCTCGACGGCACCGCGATCGACGCGGGCGGCCTCGTCCCCGACGTCGTCGACACCAACACCTGGGTGCAGACCATCGAGCAGATCTCCCCGGTGGAGCTGCTGGAGACCCAGCTGTGCAACTACACGGCGCCGTTCATCCTGATCAGCAAGCTCCGCCCGGCCATGGCCGACGCCGCGAAGAAGGCGACGAGCGGGCGGGCCTACGTCGTCAACGTCTCGGCGATGGAGGGCGTCTTCGGCCGCGGTTACAAGGGCGCGGGCCACCCGAACACCAACGCCGCCAAGGCCGCGATGAACATGGTGACGCGGACCAGCGCCCAGGAGATGTTCCAGGCCGACGGCATCCTGATGACCTCGGTCGACACCGGCTGGATCACCGACGAGCGCCCTCACTTCGACAAGCTGCGGCTCGCGGAGGAGGGGTTCCACGCGCCGCTCGACCTCGTCGACGGGGCGGCCCGCGTCTACGACCCGGTCGTGCGGGGCGAGGCGGGCGAGGACGTCTACGGGGTCTTCCTCAAGGACTACGCGCCGGGCAAGTGGTAGCGAGGCCGGGCGCACAGTAAGGCGCGGCCGGCCGGCGGGGCAGGCGCGGCCGCACAGCCCCCCGCGCCGCGCCCGTCAGGTCGCGATGCGGGCTCTTCGCACCCGCGTACCGCCGTCCACCAGCAGATCCGCGCCCGTGATCCACTCCGCCGCGTCCGACGCCAGCCACAGCACCGCCCCCGCCACGTCCTCGGGCTCCCCGATGCGGCCCAGCGGCAGACCGGCCGCGGTCTCCTGCTCGCCCGGCTCCCACATGAACCGCGCCATCTCGGTGCGGACGAGGCCGGGGGAGACCGAGTTGACCCGGACGCCCGGGCCCAGCTCTCCGGCGAGCTGCTGGGTGAGGTGGAGCAGCGCCGCCTTGCTGGTGCCGTACGCGCCCACGCCGGGGCCGGTGTGCGCGGCGCCCTCGGTGCAGATGTTGACCACCGTCCCGCCGTGCTCGCGCATCCAGCCGCGCCACGCGCACTGCACGAGCCGCAGCGGCGCCTCGACGTTCACGGCGAACGCCTCCCGCCAGAGCGCCGGGTCGGCGTCCATGAGGGGTCCGTACGGCTGGTTCGTCGCCGCGTTGTTGACCAGGACGTCGAGCCGCCCGAACTCGCGCAGGCACAGGGCCGTGAGTTCCTCGGGATGACCCGGATCCGTGACGCTTCCGGCCAGGCCCACCCCGTTCAGTTCCGCGGCGGTGCGCCGCACGTCGTCCGGGTCGCGTGCGCTCACGCACACCTGCGCCCCGGCGTCGGCGAGCGCCCGTGCCACGGCCCGGCCGATGCCCCGGGTGGCCCCGGTGACGACCGCGGCCCTCCCGCGCAGACCGTACCGCCCGTGCGACGACGTCATCGGCGTACCGTCTCACGGCGGACCGTCAATCGACAGCCCCGAGGCGGGAGTTGCGTGCGGCGACCAGTTCCAGCACGGTGCGCCAGTCCTCCAGTACGCCCGCGTCGAAGACGGTCGTCAGGCCGTCCTCGTCGGCCTGACGCAGGCTGAGCAGGTCGTCGTCGTCGACGACGGAGAAGGCCCGCCAGGGATGCCGTCGTAGGAGACGGGCGACCCGGGGTCCGAGCAGCGGACCCACCGCGTCGGCGGCGAGCCCCGCCCGCCCGGCCGGGTCGGCCGGGCGCAGCAGCTGCCCCACGGGATGCACCAGCCCGGTGAGCTGGAGCTCCTTGTCCGCGGGCCGGCTGCGACGCAGCAGCGCGGCCGTCCGCAGCGCGTGGTCGTGAAGATCGACTCCGGCGCCCGGGCCGTGCCCGGTCTCCCGGACGCCCCGGCACGCGTACAGCAGGTCCATCAGCTCCTCGACGCTGCGCAGCTCCATGCGTCAGTCCTCCCGGGAGTCAGCCGTTCTGCACATCAGCAGATCATGGCCTGCTTGCGATCCGGCGAACGCCGCCTGAACGACGCGCCCGGATCGGCAGTGGTGTTCCCCGCTGTACGCCGGTCGAGTGAACCCAACAGGTGCATCAGCGCCCGAAAGGGTTCAATTCACCTGCGGAGACATACGGGTGACTCGCCACGGTTACCCCAAATCTTCGGGCCCTATCGAGCGGCACCCCGCTCATCTGGTTACTCTGTAGCCGACGGACAGCAGGACGGAGTGCCACCCACACCCATCGTCCGTCCGGGGCAAGCCGGTTCACAACGGCCAGCTCTCCTGGGAGTCACCGGCGCAACCGTGTCGCCACCGACTCCAGCTCGACCCGAGGGAGCGTTCAGCGCCGGACCGCAGAGTGGCCGGCACGCCCCGAGGGTGATCCGACACATAAGGAGTGCGCGGTGACACCGGAGAAGACGAATCGAGAACAGCGCCCCAAGGAACGCACGGAGCGCGCCGGCCGCCGACCCGGCGAGCTCGGGAGCCTCGACGTGTGGGCGCGCTCCGCCCCGATCCGCCTCGCGGGCTACGAGGACGACCTCGCCGAGCCCCACATCCTGCCCAGCGTGGACTGAACCCGCCCGCGGGATCCCTCGCGATCGCCGACCGCATGGGCGTGCGCCCCGCAGCCCACGCCCATGCGAAACTCCGACCGGCCCGCCTTCGCCGCCCCTCGGCCCGTCCGGGCTCTTCGGGCGCTTCCGCTCAGTCCAGCGGCGCTGTCCTTCGCCACGGCCGTAGGGTCTCCATCTGCTCGGCGAGGCGCAGCAGTTCGCCCTCGGTTCCCGGTCGGCCCACCAGTTGCACCGCGGTGGGAGCGCCGGACGGCAGCGTCCCGAAGGGGACGGTCATCGCCGGCCAGCCGGTGAGGTTCCACGGCGGGGTCAGCGGCGAGTAGTTCGTGTTCGCCGCGATGTTGCGCAGCCAGCCCCGCTCGTGCCACGGCGCCGACTTCGGCGACCGTCGTGCCAGTGCCGGCGTGAGCAGCACGTCGTACTGCGCGAAGAACGGCTCCAGACGCCGGCGCAGCTCCTCGCGCGCGAGACCGCCGCGCACCCTGCTCAGGAAGCGCCGGCCGACGGCCGCGTGCACCCGGGTGCGGCGGGTCAGCAGCCGGGCGTCCAGGTTCTCGGCGTCCACCGCCGTGCCCGCCGTCCAGTACGCGAGCGACGTGACGCTCAGCGACAGCGGATACGGCGGCTCCGCCCGCTCCACGTGATGTCCCGCCCGGACGAGCACCCCGGCCGCCTCCCGGGCCGCGTCCGTGTACGGCCTGCTCACGGTGACCCCTGCCAGCGGACTGCGCACGGAGACGGCGACCTTGAGCGCGCCGGGTTCCACGGGCCCCGTGACCTCGGCGCCGGCCAGGACCGACAGGGTCAGCCGCGCGTCCTCGACGGTCGTCGCCAGCGGGCCGTTCTCCGACATCCCGAACCAGTCGCCCTCCCCGATCCCGGCCGGCACCACCCCGTGGCCCGGCTTGATCGCCACCAGCCCGCAGTTGGCGGCCGGGATGCGCAGGGAGCCCATGCCGTCGTTGCCGAGGGCGATCGGCGTCATCCCGGCGGCGACCGCGGCCGCGCTGCCGCCGGAGGAGCCGCCTGCCGTGCGGGAGGTGTCCCACGGGTTGCGGGAGACGCCGTGGACGCCCTCCGTGGTGCCGAACACGCAGAGCTCGGGCACATTGGTCAGGCCGACGACCACCGCACCGGCCGCCCGCAGCCGGGCCACCGTGACGTGGTCGGCCCCGGCCGGCGTGTCCGGCGTCGCGGCCGAACCGACACGGGTCGACTCGCCCCGTACCGCGAGGTTGTCCTTGACCGCCAACGGCACGCCAGCGAGCGGCAGTTCGGCCAGATCGGCGCGGGCGGCCACCTCGTCCGCCTCGGCGAGCGCGGCCGCGGCGCGGACCACGCGGAACGCCCCGATCCGCCCGTCCAGCCGCTCGATCCGCGCGAGGTGCTCGGCCACCACCTCACGGGGTGTGACCTCCTTCGCGCGTACGGCGGCGGCGATCTCTACGGCGGTCCGGCCGACCCAGGTGGTCACGGCAGCTCCTCGGGGTCCACTACTACTCGCGAGTACGAGCAAGTCACGTGGGAGAACTCTGCCCCGCCGAGCCGCTCCCGTCGACCTCGCCCGCGTTTCCGTGACCACGGACCCGAGGGCCGGGGCTCAGGTGTTCATCTGGGCCCCGAGCCGTTCCTCCACCTCGCCCGCGTGGCCTCTCCTGTCGCCGGTGCGCCGCGGTCAGGTCATCGAAATGATCGGACCACTTGAGCCGTGAACCAGGACAAAACGACATTCAGGGGTGTCGCCGCAGGGAAGAGGTCTGATAAATATGCGGCAGTGATCGTATCGCCCCGCCTGATGAGGAGCCATGAGGAGCCGGCCGACGGCGCCCCGCCCACCGCCGGCGTCACTGCTGTCGACACCCACGACACCTACGACACCCACGACACCCACGACACCCGGATCCCCGCCCGGCGCGAGTCGATCGAGCGGTACACACGTCCCGGCGGCGGCTTGCGGGCCGTCGACCGGGTAAGCAGGAAGGAGAAGACGGCGTGAGCGACTTCGCAGGGCTGACGGCGCTGGTGACGGGGGGCGCCTCCGGCATCGGCCTGGCGACCGCACGGCTCCTGGCCGAGCGCGGCGCCCGGGTCGCCGTCCTCGATCTCGACCCGTCGGGCGTCGAGAAGCCTCTCCTCGGCTACCGGGCCGACGTCGGCGACGACGCCTGCGTGCGCGAGGCGGTCGCGGCCGCCGTCGCCGCACTCGGCGGGCTCGACGTGCTGGTCAACAACGCGGGCGTCGGCGCCCTCGGCACCGTCGAGGACAACGACGACGCCGAATGGCACCGCGTCCTCGACGTCAACGTCGTCGGGATGGTCCGCACCTCCCGCGCCGCCCTGCCGCACCTCAGGCGCTCCGCGCACGCGGCCGTCGTCAACACCTGCTCCATCGCGGCCACCGCCGGGCTTCCGCAACGCGCCCTCTACAGCGCCACCAAGGGCGCGGTGTACGCGTTGACCCTCGCCATGGCCGCCGACCACGTCCGTGAGGGCATCCGCGTCAACTGCGTCAACCCCGGCACCGTCGACACGCCGTGGGTCGGCCGGCTGCTCGGCGCGGCCGACGACCCGGCCGCCGAACGCGCCGCGCTGGAGGCCCGCCAGCCCACCGGCCGCCTGGTCGGCGCGGCCGAAGTCGCGGGCGCCATCGCCTACTTGGCGAGCCCTCTGTCCGGAGCCACCACCGGCACCTCGCTCGCCGTCGACGGCGGCATGCAGGGGCTGCGGTTGCGCCCGGCGGAGCCCCGATGACCGGCCTCGGCCGCAGCGGCGTCCAGGTCAGCGCCCTGGGCCTCGGCGCCGCGCCCCTCGGCAACCTCTTCTCCGAGGTCACCGAGGAGCAGGCCCACGACACCGTGACCGCCGCCTGGCAGCGGGGCGTGCGCTACTTCGACACCGCGCCGCACTACGGGCTCGGACTGTCGGAACGACGTCTCGGCGCCGCCCTGCGGGACTTCCCACGAGCGCAGTACACGCTCTCCACGAAGGTGGGCCGCCGTCTGGAGCCCGTGGCCCCGCCGCACGGCGACGATCTGGCCCACGGCTTCGCGGTGCCCGCCGCCCACCGCCGGGTGTGGGACTTCAGCGGCGACGGCGTGCGCCGCTCCCTGGAGTCCTCACTGGAACGGCTGGGCCTCGACCGTGTCGACGTCGTGTACCTCCACGACCCCGACGACCATGCCGAACAGGCGTTCCGCGAGGGCTATCCGGCCCTGGAGCGACTGCGTGCGGAAGGGACGGTGGGCGCGATCGGAGCCGGCATGAACCAAACGGAGATGCTCACCCGCTTCGTCCGCGACACCGACGTCGACGTGGTGCTGTGCGCCGGCAGGTACACGCTCCTCGACCAGCGTGCGCGCGCCGACCTGCTGCCCGAGGCCCTCGCACGAGGCGTGTCGGTGGTGGTCGGGGGCGCCTTCAACTCGGGTCTGCTGGCGGACCCGAGGCCGGATGCGACATACGACTACGCCCGGGCCCCGGCCGGGCTGCTGGAGCGGGCTCTGCGCCTGAAGGCCGTCGCCGACCGGCACGGCGTCCCCCTGCGCGCGGCCGCCCTGGCCTTCTGCGCCGCCCATCCGGCGGTCGTGAGCGTCCTGGTCGGCGCCCGCTCGGCCGCCGAGGCCGAGGACTGCGCCGAGCAGTTCGCCGTCCCCGTCCCCGCCGCGCTCTGGGAGGAGTTGCGGGAGAACGGCCTGCTGCCCGCGCCGGACCCTGTGCCGCCCGACTCCTCCCGCGAGAGCGCCGACGCGGACCTTCCCGACGTCCGGGAGCTGCCATGACCGCGACGGAGCCGCGATGACCGTCGACGCCCACCACCACGTCTGGGACCTGTCCGTACGGGATCAGGACTGGATCGCCGGGGACAGCCCGCTGCGGCGGGACTTCGCCGTCGAGGACCTGGCGACCGAGGCCCGCGCGGCCGGGGTCGACCGGACGGTCCTCGTCCAGACCGTCACCGTGGCCGAGGAGACCCCCGAGTTCCTCGCCCTCGCGGACGCGCACGACCTGATCGCGGGCGTCGTCGGCTGGACCGATCTCACCCGCCCGGACGTCGCCGACGAACTGGCCCGGCTGCGGGAGCTGCCCGGCGGCCGTTTCCTCAAGGGGATCCGGCACCAGGTCCAGGGCGAGCCGGATCCGCAGTGGCTGCTGCGGGCGGACGTGCGGCGGGGTCTCGCCGCCGTCGCCGACGCGGGACTGGTCTACGACCTGGTGGTGCTGCCCCACCAGCTCCCGGCCTGCGCCGGGGCGGCCGCCGCGCTGCCCGGGCTCACCTTCGTGCTGGACCACCTGGGCAAGCCGCCCGTCGCGTCCGGCGTGCTGCGGCCCTGGGCCTCGGACGTCGGCGCCCTCGCCGCGCTGCCCAACACGGTGTGCAAGCTCTCCGGAATGGTCACCGAGGCGGGCCCCGGACCCTGGAGCGCCGACGGCCTGCGCCCGTACGCCGACGTCGTGGTGCAGGCCTTCGGCCCGGACCGGCTGATGTTCGGTTCGGACTGGCCGGTGTGCACGACCGCAGCCTCGTACGCGCAGGTCCTCGACGTCGCACGGCGGCTGACCGATCCCGGCGAGCACCAGCAGATCTTCGAGACGACCGCCGCGCGGGTCTACGGCCTCTGAGCCGCGCCCGCCAAACGGGTCGGCGGCAGGTACTCGCGCACATACGTCCGCTGCCACCACGCGCCCGTCTCCCGCAGTTCCCGCCGGGTCGTGTACCGGTAGCGGAAGAGGCGGGCGCGGATGTGCCGCGGCGGCCGGTCGGGCGGGAACGGGGAGCGGCGCAGCAGCCTCAGCGTGTCGCGGTCGTTCTCCAGCAGCCGCTCCACCAGGGCGGCGAACCACCCCCCGGCGTACGCGGGCGAGAGCGCCGCGAACCACATCATCCAGTCCAGGCGCAGATGGTAGGGGGCGAACTGGCGTGGCCGGCGGCGGGGATCGCCCGGCTTGCCGCGGAACTCGTACTCCCGCCAGTCGGAGTCCTCGCGGGGCACGTCGTCGAGCGTGCCCTCGACCACCACCTCGTAGCGGATCCGGCTGACGCTGCCGAACGCGCCGTAGGTGTTGACCAGGTGCAGCGGATCGAAGGAGCGGTTCATCACCTGGCGTCGGGAGAGCATGTTGAGCACCGGGCGGTAGCTCAGGAGCAGCAGGAACGAGGCCGTGGCGAGGACCACGACCTCGAACCACAGGGGTGCGGCGGGGGCCGTCCGGCGGCCGCCCGGCAGCGCCAGCGCGGGCACGGCCAGGACGACGGTGATCCAGTTGAGCCAGGCGAAGTTGCCCGACAGCACCAGCCACAGCTGGGTGGCGATCATCAGGGACGCCGCCGCCGTCGCGACCGGCTGGGGAGCGAACAGCAGGAACGGCACGACGAGTTGGGTGACATGGTTGGCGGCCGCCTCGACGCGGTGCAACGGCTTCGGCAGACGATGGAAGTACCAGCTCAGCGGGCCGGGCATGGGCTGGGTCTCATGGTGGTGGTAGAGGCACGTCAGCTTCCGCCAGCAGGCGTCGCCCCGCATCTTGATCAGGCCCGCGCCGAACTCGACCCGGAACAGGATCCAGCGCAGCAGGAAGAGCACGAGGACCGGCGGGGCGACCTCGTCGTTGCCGAGGAACACGGCGAGGAATCCGGTCTCCAGCAGCAGGGACTCCCAGCCGAACCCGTACCAGGTCTGGCCCACGTTGACGATGGACAGGTACAGCGCCCACGGCAGCAGCCACAGCGCCATCGCCGCCCACAGCGGCACGAAGGCGTCCGCGCCCGCCAACAGGGCCGCCGACACCGCGCAGCCCGATCCGGCGCAGACCGCGAACAGCCGGTCGGAGTAGTGTAGTTGGAACAGGCTCGGGGCGCGCCGGAACGGCGTCCGCCGCACGAACCGGGGGATCGGCAGCATCCCGTGCTCGCCGAGCAGCGGGCGGAACTGCAGGGCCGCCGTCAGGAACGCGACGAGGTACACACCGGCCAGGCCGCGCTGGAAGACCAGTCGGCTCAGCCAGTACTGGGGTGCGGTGAACCAGTCCATGGCCGTGCGCTCCTCCTCTCGGCCCTCGGCCCTCGGGTCACGGTGTGTGATCGATGCCTCCGCTTGCGTGACCGGGGCGAGTGCAGCAGACAATAGTGGGCGAATCCCCTCAGGGGGGCGGACCGAGTCGATGCGGGAGAACGTGGTGCGACTACCCACTGCCACTCTCCTCACCGCCTGCGCGCTCTCGGCGGCGCTCCTCGTCGCCGGCCGCGGCGGTGACGGAGCGAAGTACACGATGCCGGGCCCGAAGGCCGTCCTCCCGGCGGCGCAGGGTCGCGTCGTGTTCGCCGACCCCCTCACGGACCTCTCGGACCCCGGCTCCGACCCGGACTCCGACCCGGACTCCGCATCCGGTCTCGACCGCGGCATCGACCCCGGCGCCGTGGGCCCGGAGAGCGTCCCGGAGGTCCCCGACCTGCCCGACGGCGGCGGACTGATCCCCGACGGGCCGGACGAGTCCGACGCGCTCGACCCGTCCGACCCCGTCTTCGGCAGCCCTGTCGACACCGTCCTCGGCTGACGGTGGTCGCAGGCCCGCGCTTCCCCGGTCGAAGAATCGGGCAAACCCTGGCAAGGTGGCCCCATGGCTGATCGGGGAGCGAGCGCCCTGTCACTCCCGGACGACTGGCCCGCCCACCCGGATCCGATCCTGGCGCTCAACCGCATGGGCAGTTTCGACTGGGACCTGGACTCGGGGCTGTTCCACATGGACGCCCGAGCCCACGAGATCTTCGACGTTCGTCCCGACGAATTCGACGGCGATCCGGCCTCGCTCAGCGTGCGGGTCCCGCCGAACGAGGCCATGCGGCTGGACGCCCTGGTCGCCCAGGCGATCAAGGACGGCAGCGAGAACTACGGCGCCTACTTCCGCCTGCGGCTGCGCGGTGGCGACCTGCGCTGGACCCACACCCAGGGCTACATCCGACGCGACCGGACCGGCCGTCCGCGCCGCATCGTGGGCATCGTGCGCGACGCGACCGACGAACTCGGCGACCTCGCCGCGCGCCGGGACGAGAACACCCTGGACGACGCGCGCCGCGAGCAGACCAACGTCGTCCAGCTCACCACGGCCGCCCTTGCGCACGCCCGTACCGTGCAGGACGTCATCGACGTCCTCAAGGACACCCAGGGCCTCACCCACCTCGGCGCCACCAGCCTGGTCATGGGGCTGGTCGAGGCCGGCCGCATCCGGCTGATCGCCGAGGGGCCCGAGGGCAGCTTCGTGCCCGGCACCCTCGTCACCCGGATCGACGAGCCGTATCCGATGAGCGAGGTCGTGCGCACCCTCACCCCCCGCTTCATCGAGTCGCCGGACGAGTTCGCCCGCGGCTACCCCGTGCTGTGGCCGCACCTGACCGACCTGAGGATCACCTCGGCGGCCTATCTGCCGCTCATCGTGCAGGCCCGCCCGATCGGCGCGATGGGTCTGCTCTACAGCGACCGGCGCGGCTTCACGCCCGAGGAGCGCAACATCCTCGTCGCCCTGGGCAGCAGCATCGCCCAGAGTCTGCAACGGGCCATGTTCTACGAGCAGGAGAAGGACATCGCCCAGGGCCTCCAGCAGGCCATGCTGCCGCGCACGATCCCCAGCGTGCCCGGCGCCGACGTCGCGGTCCGCTACCGGGCCGCCACCATCGGCGGCTCCCTCGGCCGCGACATCGGCGGTGACTGGTACGACCTGATCCCGCTGCCCGGGGGCACCCCCTCCGGGGGAGGCCGGGTCGGCGCCGTGATCGGCGACGTCCAGGGCCATGACACCCACGCGGCCGCCGTCATGGGTCAGCTGCGCATCGTGCTCAGGGCCTATGCCGCCGAGGGGCACACCCCGGCCACCGTGATGGCCCGCGCATCGGTCTTCCTGCACGAACTCGACACCGACCGCTTCGCCACCTGCCTGTACGCGGAGGTCGACCTGGCCACCGGGGTCGTCCAGGTGGTGCGCGCCGGGCACATCGACCCCCTGCTGCGCGGCCCCGACGGCGCCTGCCGACGCGTCGCGGTGCCCGGCGGGCTGCCGCTCGGGCTGTCCGCCGAGTTCGGCAGCCTGGAGTACCCGGTCGGCACGATCGAGCTCGACCCGGGCCACACGCTGCTGCTGTGCACCGACGGGCTCGTCGAGCAGCCCGGCGCCGACCTCGACGACGGGATGCTCGCCCTCGCCGCGTTCATCTCCGCCGGCCCCGGTGACGTGCGCAAACTGGCCGACCAGCTCATCGACGTCGCCGAGGAGCGGGGTGGGGACGACGACGTGGCCCTGCTTCTGCTGCGCCGGCGCGGCCCGGACGGCGCCCGGGCCGGCAACCGGCTCCAGCAGCATGTGGCGCCCGGCGACCCGGAGGCCCTCGCCGAGGCCCGGCACATGATTCGCGCCGCCGTGCGCGCCTGGGGCGCCCGGGACCGCTCCGACGAGATCGAGCTGGTCGCGGACGAGCTGATCACCAACGCGCTCATGCACACCGAGGGCGCGGCGATCGTCACGCTGCGGGCGCTCACCGGAGACGAACGCCGGTTGCGCGTCGAGGTGGAGGACTCCTCCAGCGCCCTCCCGCGCCGCCGTGAGGCGGGCGAGTCGGGCGTCTCCGGGCGCGGCCTGATGCTGGTGGACCTGCTCGCCGACGGGTGGGGGGTGGAGGCGCGCGGCGGCGGCAAGTGCGTGTGGTGCGAGTTCGCGGCGTCCTCGCCGCAGCGGACCTGACCGTCGCCGCGCCGCGCCGCGCACGCACCGCGAGGCGATGTCGGCCCCGGGTGGCACTCTGGACGTATGCCGGAACTTCCCGAGGTCGAAGCGCTCAAGGACTTCCTGGCCGAGCAGGCCGTCGGCCACGAGATCGTGCGTGTGCTGCCCGTCGCGATCAGCGTGCTGAAGACGTACGACCCGCCCGTCACCGCCCTGGAGGGCCGGCCGGTCACGGCCGTGCGCCGACATGGCAAGTTCCTCGACCTGGAGACCGGCGACGGCCCCCACCTGGTCGCCCACCTGGCCCGCGCCGGCTGGCTGCAGTGGAAGGACCGGCTCCCCGACGGCCCGCCCCGGCCCGGCAAAGGCCCCCTGGCCCTGCGGGTCGCCCTGGAGACGGGGGAGGGCTTCGACCTGACCGAGGCCGGCACCCAGAAGCGGCTCGCGGTGTACGTGGTGCGCGACCCCCAGGAGGTCCCGGGCGTCGCCCGTCTCGGACCCGATCCGCTCGCCGACGACTTCGACGAGGCCCGCTTCGCCGCGCTGCTCACGGGCGAGCGGCGCAGGCTCAAGGGGGCGCTGCGCGATCAGAGCCTGATCGCGGGGGTCGGCAACGCCTACAGCGACGAGATCCTGCACGTGGCGAGGATGTCCCCGTTCAAGCTGGCGTCGTCCCTGACGGCGGAGGAGACCCACACCCTCTACGAGGCCCTGCGCACCACGCTCACCGAGGCGGTCGAACGCTCACGAGGACTGGCGGCGGGGCGTCTGAAGGCCGAGAAGAAGAGCGGTCTGCGGGTCCACGGCCGCACCGGCGAGCCCTGCCCGGTCTGCGGCGACACCGTCAGGGAGGTCTCGTTCAGCGATTCCTCGCTCCAGTACTGCCCGACCTGCCAGACGGGGGGCAAGCCGCTGGCGGACCGCAGGTTGTCGCGGCTGCTGAAGTAGTCACCAGTGCGGGGCGGTGATCATGTAGGCCACCAGCGTGAGCACGGCCAGGACGAGGGCCGGGACCGCCAGGCCCTTCGCGACCGAGGTCATGCTCCGCGTGCCGTTGGCCGCCGAACTCGCGTGGCGTTCCTGCTGTTTCTCCCTGTCGTGCCGTGCGAGCGCACCGGCGACCAGGGCCACCGCGGCGGTGATCACGGCCACGGTCAGCAGCGGCAGCGCTCCCTGTTGGTGGACCCTTTGCTCGATGCTGCCGTGCTTCCCGTCGCCGCTGCGGACCAGGGCGGCCGCCACGACCGCCCGGACGGCGAGGATCACCGTGACGACGGCGGCGGCGGCGAGGGCGAGAGCCGCGCCGGCGAGTGCGGGTGCGCGGCGGGCCGCGAGCGGAGTACGGCCCGTGGTCCGCTCCGGGTCCGACTCCTGCGTCTCCTCCGCCCTGTCCTTGCGCCCGCTCCCTTGTTCCGCGCTCTTCCCGTGCGGGCCCGTGTGGTCCGGGTCCGCCCTGTCATCGGGCGTGCGGAGTGGGGCCGTCGACGCAGACGTGTCGTCCGTCCGGGGGTCCGAGGGTGCGACGACCACGGTGTCCGGGTCGGGCACGGACCCGTTCGCGGGTTCGGCCGTGGTGTCCGGTGGCTGGGTGTCGAGCGCCGGACCCACCACCGCTTCGACGTGGACCACCGCCTCGTCGGCCACGCCCTTCAGGGCGATGTCACCGGACAGGTGTCCCTCGGCGGTCGTGTCGACGCGGACCGTGAAGCCGTTCGCGGTCGGCTCGACCCGCAGCCACGACTGTGCGGGCTGGGCCACGCAGTGCCGGGCCAGCGGCGGGCCGTTCATGGACACGGACCTCTCCTGGAGAGGTGAGCCCTTGGGCACCAGGCCGAAGTCCAGCAGGTCCGGCGAGGGCGCCAGCCGGATGTCGCGCAGGGCGCGGCACGCCTCGTCGGCTATCTGCCGGATGTCGTTGCGCGCAACGTCCTCCAGAGCCTGGCGCGCCCCCTCCGCCAGGGGCAGGGACTCGTTCTGGAGGCGGGAGCGCAACTCCAGCACAGCGCCCTGGCGGGTGAAGGCGTTGTCGCTGTTGACGGCGGCGAGCAGGGAGTGCGGCGAAGGAATGGCGGCGATCTTGATGCGGCCGCGGCGGCTGTGCGCCAGTTGCAGCTCTCCCTGCATCTCCACCGTCTTGCTCGGCGTCTGGTTGGGGTTCTGCTCCTGCACGTGTTCGTAGACGTAGTCGTACAGGTCGTCCAGGGACACCTCGCCGTCCGCGTCGAGGTCGGCCTCGCCGGTCGCCAGGCCCTCGACGACGGCGTGGGTGAAGACCGAGGGCCGGGGTGCGGAGTTCTCGGCGAGCTCGTCGCCCTCGAAGGCGAACTCCATGGAGTTCGAGGCCGTGATGACGGCCCAACCCCGTCCGCCGGGCGGCCTGTCCCTCGCGAAGGACTCCAGGACGTTGACGTCTCCGGTGGCGCGCACGGACGGCGATCCCCGGGAGAAGGCGCCTCCGTAGCAGCAGTCGAGGAACAGGACGGACCGGCCGGCCCGGGTACGGGACATGCACCCGCGGACGAACTGGGCGGGGATCGCCGTGGCGTCCAGCAGCCGGGGCTCGGTGTCGCTGGCGGCGAAGTACAGTTCGCCGGACTCGCTCTTGAGGCCGTGGCAGGAGAAGTGCAGCAACAGGGTGTCGTCACGGCGGCGGTCGTTGAAGAAGCCCTGGACGCGCCTGCGCATGGCGTCGGCCGGCGCGTTGCGCAGGACGTCCACGTCGAAGTCGCCGATCTGCGGATCGTGCAGCACCCCGGCGAGGGCGGCGGCGTCCTGGGCGGGCGCCTTGAGCTGTTTGAGGCCCTGGTCGGCGTAGCGGTCGTTGGCGATGATCAGCGCGTGTCTGCCGTTCGTCATGGCTGGGCTCCGGCCGCGGTGTGACGCTGGAGGAACATGTCGAAGGCCCGGGTCACCTGCTCCTCGGTCGCCTCGGAGATCTCCAGTACGTCGTCGTCCAGGGACAGGTGCAGCGAGGGCCGGGATTCCCGGCAGCGGCCGCGCCACTCGCGGATCGCGTCCAGGACCTGCCTCAGCCCCGTGACCGTGCTGCCCAGAGTCACCAGCAGTGCCCCGACGGCGGCGACCTCGACGACCCGTGCGCCGGGCGGGGGCTCCTCGCCGGGCACGGACGTCACGTCGTCCACGTCGAGTCGCAGCAGTTCCTCGCGCAGATAGCCGGTCAGTTCCGCGACGTCCTCGGCGTCCGCGCCGTCCTCGGCCACCAGGATCTGCAGGGTCTTCTCCACCGGGCGGCCCCTTTCGGTCGTACCTCAGGGGCGGTGCGGAGTCGGACGGTCGGTGGCTCCGCGTCCGCGTCTACGACAATTTTCCGCCGCCCGCCGCACGGTCGCAAATCACGTGCGCCGCCTGGGAGGCGGGCGGGCGGACGCCCGAAGCCCGACTGCGTCGAACCGGACCCGACGGGGGAGTGCGCGTCCCCACCGGAGTGCGAGGTCAGTGGGCTTCCAGCGTCACCAGGTGCTCGCCCGCCGCCGTGCGCAGCTCGTAGGCGACGATCTCGTCGGGGTGCCAGGCGGCCGCGCCCTGCACGGTGTTGGGGCGGGCGTCGTGCCGGGGCACGGTCCAGCTGGTGACGGTCTGCTCGGAGCCGTCGGCGCCGATGGCGATCAGGCGGCAGGAGCGGGGGCCGGCCCCGTCCTTGACCTGAAGCTCCACATGGCTGCCCCAGGCCTCGTTCTCGGTGGTGACCTGCGCCCACACGCCGGACTTCTCGTCCGTGGCGGTGACCCGTACGGCGTCCTCACCGCCGCTGCCGCCGCCCGCCGTCATGGCGAGCACGGGAGCGGCCAGGGCGACGACGACCGAGGCGGCCACGGCGTACAGCACCCGCCGGCGCACGGCCCGGTGCCGGACGGCCACCTCGGCGAGCAGCCGGTCCAGCAGCTGCGGGCCGGGGCCGGCGAAGGGGTGGACGGTGCGCGGGGTGGCGCGCCGGTAGAGCATCATCTGACGTGCGGTGGGGCCGAACTCGGTGACCTGCGCCGCACACTGAGGACACTCCATGAGGTGGTCCTCGAAGCGGAAGGCTTCCGCTTCGTCCAGCACGCCGAGCGCGTACGCGCCGACGTCGCGATGCCTTTCCAGGGACCTCATGCCGAAACCTCGTGCCGTTGAGTGCCAGTGGGGTTACTCCTTGCTCCCACCGGTACGCACCCGGCCGCAGAATCACTCAAGCCGCGTACCGAATCGTGACCCGGATATTCGGAGCGGTCGGCCTCGCGGATTGGTGCGAATCTAAAAAAGATGAATCGCCAGATGCCCGAGGGGCAGTCCGAGCTGCCAGGCGGGCGTCCAGACCTCGGGTCCCTCGTCCTCGCCGGCCGGGGAACCGCCCGGGACCGCGTTGAGGTCGGGGGCGAGCAGCTCGGTCTCCGCCAGCCAGCGCCAGGCCGCGGCCGCCAGTTCGAGATCGGGTGACGGACCTTCCAACCGGGCGGCCTCGGCTCTCAGTTGAGACATACGTTCGTCGACCCAGTCCTGCCACGGCTGGTCGTACGCCGTGAGCGAAAGCCAGGTCTCCAACTGGGTGACGACCCGGATCCCGGGCAGCTCCCCGTCGGTGTCGGACAGGAAGATCGTCAGCGCCAGGGCGTCGCGCCCGGCGCGGAACTCGAAGGACGTCGGCGGCATCAGATCGCCGGTCCGCAGCAGTTCGTCGGCGATGTACTCGGCGTACAACCAGGCCATGGGGACGGTGAGTTCACCGCCGCCGGTGCCGTCCGTGCTCTGGTGACCTCGGTGCAGCATCCCTTCCCGCCTTCCTCCGGTGCTTGCGCGTCGCCCGTTGCCGGGACCCCAGTCCGCAACACGGATAAGGACACCCGATTACCCCGAGGGGGTCCACGGCAAGGCGCTTTACGGAGGCTTGACCCGATCGTCGGTTTCAGTGCAGGTCGGCCGCGTATCCCGGAAGCACCCGGCGCATGGCGCGCAGCGCGTAGTACGCGCGCGACTTCACGGTACCGGGCGGAATTCCGAGGGCTTCGGCGGCCTCCGCCACACTCGCCCCACGGAAATACACCAGCACCAGGACTTCACGGTGTTCCGGAGTGAGTGTCTTCACAGCCTCGCGGACGTCGAGTGCGGCGGCGGCCCGCTCGGCGTGGTCGGCGCAGACGGGCGCGTTCTCCAGGACGGCGTCCCCGACCTCCGGCGGCCGTGCCTGCCTGGCCCGCCGCGCGTCGATCGCCAGCCGGCGGCCCACGGTGAGCAGCCAGGGCCGTACGGAGTCGAAGGCGTCGGCGCGCAGTGCCTCGGGATGCTGCCAGGCACGCACCAGCGTCTCCTGGACCAGGTCCTCGGCGCGCTGGCGGTCGCCGTCGCACAGGCGCAGCAGCAGTGCGAACAGCGGGCGGCCGTGTTCGCGCTGCAGTGCGGCGAGTTCGTGCTCGGCGGTCGTCGTCCTGGCGTTGAGGGCGGTTCCGGCGGTCATGGGCGTATGGCACCGCAAGGGGCCGGATCGGGACAGGGTGCGCACAAGGCTCTGCGGCGGACGGTCGATCGCGTCGACGAACGGTTCGACGAACGGTCCGGGCTACGCCGATCGCGGGCATCGGCCCTGGACGAAGGGAGTGCCGGAGCGGTCCAGGGCCGTCGATGGATTAGTAGTGATACGTGCGTAAATATGACAACCCATGTGAATCGGGGTGATCCGGTGCTCGCCCGCAGACACCAGGTGGCCCTGGCCCTGACGGCTCTGCTCACGTCGGCCGCCGCCTGCCAGGCCCACGACCACCCGTCGGCCGACCGGCCCGGACGCCCCGCGCCGCCCGCCGCCCGCGGCTTCACCCTCGTGGCCTCCGGCGACATCCTCCCGCACGCCACGGTCATCGACCGCGCCCGCTTCGACGCGGGCGGCACGGGCTACGACTTCCGCCCCATGTTCGAAGGCGCCGAGCCCGTCGTCTCCGCCGCGGACCTGGCCCTGTGCCACATGGACACGGTGTTCGGCGCGAACGGCGACCACGCCGGCTCGACCGCCTCCACGTCCCCGCCCGAGATCGCCGCCGCGCTCGCGGCCACCGGCTACGACGGCTGCTCCACCGCCTCCGGCCACAGCCTGGACGACGGGGCCGCCGGTGTGCAGCGCACCCTCGACGCGCTGGACGCCGCCGGCGTGCGCCACGCGGGCACCGCCCGCACCGAGGCCGAGGGCAACTCGATCACCCTCCTGCGCGCGGGCCCGGCGAAGGTCGCCCACCTCGCCTACACCTGCGACACGGGCGGCCACCCGCTTCCGCAGGGGCAGCCCTGGTCCGTCGGCCTCGTCGACCAGAACCGGATCATCGCCGACGCCAAGGCCGCCCGGAAGGCGGGCGCCGACGTGGTCGTGGTCTCCCTGCACTGGGGCACCGAATGGCAGGAGGCCCCGGACGACCGCCAGCTCGCTTTCGCCCGCGCCCTCACCGCCTCCCGCACGGACGGCCGCCCCGACGTCGACCTGATCATCGGCTCCCGCGCCCACGTCCCCCAGGCCTACGAGAAGGTCAACGGCACCTGGGTCGTCTACGGCCTCGGCGACCAGATCGCGGGCGAGATGTTCAACAGCCAGGGCCTGCAGGACGCCCGCGGGACCCAGTCCACCGTCGCCCGCTTCACCTTCGCCCGGCCCGCCCGGCCCGGCGGCCGCTGGGAGGTGCGCAGGGCCGAGTTCCTGCCCCAGATGTTCGACATCGACGCCGGCCGGGTGGTCGACCTCGACCGGGCCCTCGCCCGGGGCGCCGAAGTCGCGGGCGTACGCGACCGGATCAGGAACGTCACCCTCAGCCGGGGCGCGGCCGCTGCCGGGCTGGTGACGGGGGAGCGGTGACCCCCGCGGCCGCCGACGCGAGGTCCGCGGCGGGGCCTACGGAACGACGGTCACCGGCCAGCGCCCCGCCTTCACCAGCCGCACCGCGACGGAGCCCACGATCCGGTGCCCGGCCTGTTCGGAGGCGCCCACCACCACCGCGTCCGCCTTGAGCTGGTCCGCGGCGTTCGCCAGACCGCCGTAGGGATCACCCCGGAACGTGTGGAACTCCCAGCGCACGTCGAATATCCCCCGGGTCCGCTCCGTGGCCTCCCGGATCTGCGCGACCAGATCCTCGGCGATCGCGTCGGTCGTCTCCGCGACCGGCGCTCCGAGCGCCGCGCCCGCCGCCAGCACCGGCTGCACGTACACCACCGCCAGCAGAGCGTGCTGGCGGCGCGCCAGACCGCCGGCGTAGGCCGCGGCGCGCAGCGAGGACGGGGAGCCGTCCACGCCCACGAGGACGACCTTGGGGCCGTCCGTGCCGCGTTCGAACTGGTGGGCCGGCTGCTGCGAGTGCTGTTCCGTCACGGCCAGAGGCTATCGGAAGCCCCAGGTCCGGCCCGTGCGCGGGCCGCTCGACGGGCGGTCGGCCCCAGGTGTTCCTACAGTCGAGACATGAGTGCCCCCGTGGAGACCGCCACGGCCAAGGACGCTGCGGGCCCGCCACGGCGGCCCGCGAGCCGCTTCCTCAGCCGGGTGCCCGAAGCCTTCGCGACGTTCTTCGGCGCCCTCGCCCTCCTCTGCGTCCTGCTGGCCCTGGTCCCGCCGCTGCGCCGCCTGCTGCGTCCCGTCGTCCGCTTCCTCGACCTGCTCATCGTCCCGGTCAGCGCCAACCTCGCCTACGCCGTGTTCCTCCTGCTGCTTGCCGCGGCCGTCGCCGCCCGCAAGAAGGTCGCCTGGTGGCTGGTGGTCGTCTACCTCGGGCTGCTCGTCCTCACCGACGTCCTCGGCGTCGTCCTCGGCCTGTACGCCCAGTCCGTCCCGTCCCTGGTGGTCTGCGCGCTCGCACTGGGCGTCCTGGTCGTCGCCCGGGGGGAGTTCTACGCCGCCTCCCGCCGCGCGGCCCTGCGCCGGGCGCTCGCCGTCCTGCTCGTGGGACTCGTCCTGGCCATGCTCGCCGGCTGGGGCCTGGTCGAGCTGTTCCCGGGCACCCTGCCGGCCGGCCAGCATCTCGCCTGGGCCGCCAACCGGGTCCTGGGCGGGCTGGTCTCCGCGGACTCCTTCGACGGCCGTCCGCCGCGCGCCCTGTACTTCCTGCTCGGCCTCTTCGGCGCCCTCGCCCTCCTCAACGCCGCCGCCGTCCTCTTCCGCTCCCAGCGCATGGAGGCGGCCCTGCACGGCGACGAGGAGCCCCGCATCCGCGCCCTGCTGAAGGCCTACGGCGGCCAGGACTCCCTGGGCTACTTCGCCACCCGGCGCGACAAGGCCGTCGTCTTCTCGCCCAGCGGCAAGGCCGCCGTCACCTACCGCGTCGAGGCCGGCGTCTGCCTGGCCAGCGGCGACCCCGTCGGCGACCGCGAGGCCTGGCCGCACGCCATCGCCGCCTGGCTGGACGCGGCCCGCCGCTACGCCTGGGCCCCCGCCGTCATGGGCGCCTCCGAGGACGGCGCGAAGGCCTTCGCCCGGGCCGGCCTGGGAGCCCTGCAACTCGGCGACGAGGCCATCGTGCACATCGCCTCCTTCGACCTCGGCGGCCGCGAGATGCGGGTCACCCGGCAGGCCGTGAACCGGGTGCGCCGCACCGGGGCCACCTGCCGGGTCCGCCGCCACCGCGACCTCACCGAACAGGAGATGGGGGAGATCGTCGGCCGCGCCGACGCCTGGCGCGACACCGAGACCGAACGCGGCTTCTCCATGGCCCTGGACCGCCTCGGCGACCCCGCCGACGGCGACTGCCTCCTCGTGGAGGCCCTCGACGAGGACGGCCGACTGCCCGCCCTGCTCTCCTTCGTCCCCTGGGGGGCCGACGGCATCTCCCTGGACCTGATGCGCCGTGACCGCTCCGCCCCCAACGGCGTCATGGAGTTCATGGTCGCCGACCTGTGCGCCGCCGCCCCCGGACTCGGGGTG
Organism: Streptomyces hayashii; assembly: GCF_024539815.1. Taxonomy (GTDB): domain Bacteria; phylum Actinomycetota; class Actinomycetes; order Streptomycetales; family Streptomycetaceae; genus Streptomyces; species Streptomyces hayashii. Next base: position 2,140 of record NZ_JAHHIU010000156.1, on the reverse strand, counting down.
CGCCGGATCTCGCTGAACTTCGCCGTCTTCCGCTCGGCCTTCGAAGAGGGAGCCCGCATCGGCGCGGGACCGGTCCTGCGCCTGTGGCGGCGCCTGCTGCTGTTCTTCTCCAAATGGTGGCAACTGGAGGCCCTCTACCGGTCCAACGCCAAGTACCGGCCGCAGTGGTACCCCCGCTTCCTCTGCTACGCCGACGCGGGCTCGCTGGCCCGGGTGGGCCTCGCATCCGGCATCGCCGAGGGCTTCGTCCCGGTGCCTTCCCTGCGCAAGCTGTGGGGCAGACGGCGCTCCACCGGCGGGCCGCGCCCCGCCACCACCGAGGGCCTGCCGCCGACCGCGGCGCTCGGACTCGACGGAGGGGACGAGGCCGGACCCGCCGGGCCGGACGCCGGCCTGCCCGAGCAGGTCCGCGTCCGGCACCGCACCCTCGACCGGCTGCGCGCCGCAGGCGCCGACCCCTACCCGGTCGGCGTCCCGCCCCGCACCCACGTCCTCGCCGAGGTGCCCGCCGGCGCGACGGTCACCGTCGCGGGCCGCGTCATGCGCGTCCGCGACTTCGGCGGCATCGTCTTCGTGACGCTGCGCGACTGGTCCGGCGACCACCAGCTCGCCCTCGCCCGCGACGCCCTCACCCGCGAGGCCCTCGACTCCTTCCGGGCCGACACCGACCTCGGCGACCACCTCTGCGCGACCGGCACGGCCGGCGTCAGCGACAAGGGCGAGCCCACCGTCTTCGTCGCCTCCTGGCAGCTCACCGCCAAATGCCTGCGCCCCCTGCCGGACAAGCGCCGCGGCCTCACGGACCCCGAGGCCAAGGTCCGCATGCGCTACCTCGACCTGGTCTCCAGCCCCGCCGCCCGCGAGGTGATCCGGGCGCGCTCCAGCGCCGTGCAGGCCCTGCGCGCGGGGCTGCTGGAGCGCGGCTACCTGGAGGTCGAGACGCCGATGCTCCAGCAGATCCACGGAGGCGCCAACGCCCGCCCCTTCACCACCCACATCAACGCCTACGACCTCGACCTCTATCTGCGCATCGCGCCCGAGCTCTATCTGAAGCGGCTGTGCGTCGGCGGCCTGGAGAAGGTCTTCGAGATGGGCCGCACCTTCCGCAACGAGGGCGTCTCCTACAAGCACAACCCCGAGTTCACGATGCTGGAGGCCTACCAGGCCTACGCCGACTACGACGAGATGCTCCACCTGGCCCGCGAGCTGATCCAGGGCGCCGCCACGGCCGCCTTCGGCTCACCGGTCGCCCGCAAGGACGGCCGGGAGTACGACATCTCGGGACAGTGGCCGGTCAAGACCGTCTACGGCGCGATCTCCGAGGCGCTCGGCGAGGAGGTCGACGCCGACTCCCACCTGACCGTCCTGCACCGGCACTGCGACCGCGCCGGCGTGCCGTACACCCCCGACGACGGCCGCGGCGACGTCGTCCTGGAGATGTACGAACGGCTCGTCGAGGAGAAGACCGGGCTCCCCACCTTCTACAAGGACTTCCCCACGGACGTCTCCCCGCTCACCCGGCAGCACCGCGTCGACCCGCGCCTCGCCGAACGCTGGGACCTCGTCGCCTTCGGCACCGAACTCGGCACCGCCTACTCCGAGTTGACCGACCCGGTCGAGCAGCGTCGCCGGCTGACCGAGCAGTCCCTGCTGGCCGCGGGCGGCGACCCTGAGGCGATGGAGCTCGACGAGGACTTCCTCGACGCCCTGGAGTACGCGATGCCCCCGACCGGCGGCCTCGGCATCGGCGTCGACCGCCTGGTCATGTTCCTCACCGGCCTCACGATCCGCGAGACCCTGCCGTTCCCGCTGGTACGCCACCGCTGACGCCCCCCGGCGCGACCGCGACCGCGACTGCGCCGGGCGGGTGGAATCGTGCCGCCGGTGCGGTGTCGATGGGGTGGGTCGAAGGCCCGCCGGGCGACTGATGACTGCATGAAGAAGGATCAGTTGTTCACGCGCCGCCGGGCGTTGCTCGCCGGCGCCGCCGCTGTCGCAGCGGCCGGCACGGCCGGAGTGTTCGTGTGGGGCGAGGACGGCGAGCCGGTCAGGGCCGCCGCCCCCGCCGCGGGCGCCCCTGCGCGCGGCCTCCCGCTGAAACCCTCCGCCTACCGCCTCCGGCCCCTGACCGGCTACGGCC
>NZ_JAHHIU010000155.1 GCF_024539815.1 Streptomyces hayashii | reverse complement strand
GGACGGGGTGTCCGGGGGCGCCGGCGGGGCGGGGTGGCCGGGATCCCGCGGGCGCGGGCTGACGGTGGTCATGAGCTGCTCGTTCCTCCGCGGCGCATGGGATGTACGGTGCCGGCCCGCGCGGCCGGGCGGTGGAGTTCGAGGAAGACGCGGTCCTCGCTCGTCCACCGGCCGGTGAGGATCCAGCCGGTCGCGTCGGCCGCGTGCAGCAGGGCGGTGGCGCCGACCCGGGCCCAGGGGAAGGGGAGTCCGTGGCGGCCGTCGGCGTCCTCGACGCGGACGGTGAGGCGTTCGTCCACGTCGTGCGGCGCCGCCTCCACCAGCAGGCGTCCGCCGGGGCGGAGCAGCCGGTGCAGGCGGGCCAGCAGCGCCGTCGGGTCGCCTCCGATGCCGACGTTGCCGTCCATCAGCAGCACCGTGCCCCAGCCGCCCTCCCGGGGCAGCCGGTCGAAGACGGACCGCCGCAGGGCGGTTCCGCCCCGCCGCCGGGTGAGAGCGACGGCGACCGGGCTGACGTCCACGCCGAGCGCGGTCATGCCGCGGGCGGACAGGGCGGCGACCAGCCGTCCCGGCCCGCACCCGACGTCCAGGACGGGCCCGGTGCAGCGGTGCAGCACGCCGGTGTCGGCGGCGTCGGGCGGCGCGCAGTAGCGCTCCACGTCCAGGGCCAGCAGCTCGGGTGTCCCCGCGGGCGGCGTCGTCAAGCGGCGCAGGTACAGGGGGCCGTGGCCGAGTCGCACGGCCCGCCCGTAGGGGTCGTCCGTCCAGGGCTCGCTCGGCTCGGTGGGCGTGTACCGGTCGGCGTGCGGTCCGCTCGCCGGGAGCGGGGAGGACAGCGTCACCTGGAGGTGGTCCTCTCCGGGCGGTGTCCGCTCGCCGGTCTCGGTCCGGGTGGTGACGGCGGTGCGCGCGTCCTGCGCGATGCCGCTCAACGTACGGCCTGCGCGAGCGAGGCCATGGCGGCGGCGAAGCGGGAGCGGGGCGGGCAACAGGCGGCCACCGAGGCGGCGTCCGCCGCCGTGTCCACGTCGCGCAGCGTCGCCAGCTGCCCGATGCTCAGGCCCGCGTCGACGAGCCTGCGCCGCTGGACGGCTCCGGTGCGGTCGGTGGACATCGCCACGCCCCTGACGAGGGCCCCGGCGCGGGCCGGTTCGGCGAAGCCCAGGGCCCAGAAGCCGCCGTCGGCGGCGGGGCCGAACCAGGCGTCGTGCCCGTCGCGGCCGACCTCGGCCAGCAGGTCCGGGGTGAGCTGCGGGGTGTCCATGCCGACCAGCAGGGCCGGTCCGTCGTCGCAGAGTTCGAAGGCTGCGGCGATGCGCTCGTCGAGGCCTCCGGAGCCCTGGGACGCGACCTCGAAACCGGGCGGCAGCCAGCGGCCGGGGGTTCCGTCGAGGACGAGCACCCGGCGCCGGGCGGGCGCCCGGAGCACGGCGTGCAGTGTGTCGGTCAGAGCGGCCTCGGCCAGAGCGGCGGCCTCCTGCGGCGTGTACGGCGGCGTGAGGCGGGTCTTGACCCGTCCGGGCACCGGCTCCTTCGCGATGACCAGCAAGGTGGGCAAGCCCGCGGTCGTGCGTCGGGGGTTCATCGGACGCCTCCCAGGACACTCGCGCCGAGGGCCGGCGCGGCGGCCGGCTGCTCGGCGAGCACGGCACGCATGTCGCGCACGGCCTGCCAGGCTCCGCGCCAGGTGCCGGTGACCTTGGAACGGCCCGCGCGCGGCAGATAGGGCACATCGGTCTCCGTCACCCGCCAGTCGGCGTCCGCGGCGCGGACCACCATCTGCAGCGGATAGCCGGAGCGCCGGTCGCTCAGGCGCAGGTCGAGCAGCGCCTCACGTCGCGCGGCGCGCATGGGCCCCAGGTCGTGCAGACGCAGCCCGGTGCGGCGGCGCACGAGGCGGGCCAGTTCGAGGTTGGCGAGCCTGGCGTGCAGGGGCCAGGCGCCGAGAGCGGTGGGCCGGCGTCGGCCCAGAACCAGATCCGCTGCGCCGTCGAGGACGGGGGCGGCCACGGTCGGCAGCAGTCCGGGGTCGAGGGAGGCGTCGCAGTCGCAGAAGCAGACCACGTCGGCCGTCGCCGCGGTGAGGCCCGCGTGGCAGGCGGCGCCGAAGCCGCGCCGGGGTTCGTGGACCACATGGGCGCCCAGGTCGCGGGCGAGGTCGGGGGAACCGTCGGTGGAACCGTTGTCGACGACGATCGCGCGCCAGCCGGGCGGGATCCGCTCCAGCACCCAGGGCAGGGCCTCGGCCTCGTCGAGGCAGGGCAGCACGACGTCCACGGAAGGGGGGGATGTGTTGATCACCTCACTCACTGTACGGACGCAAAAGCGGCATAACGGATTTCGTGTTCTTACGGAACGCTGACGTCGCCCGTCACATCCGTCGTGGGCGGGATCCTGGTGTGAGACTCGGTATGTGAAACGCGTACTCGTCGTCGATGACGACCCCACCGTCTCCGAGGTCGTCGCCGGATATCTCGACCGGGCGGGCTTCGCCGTGGACGTGGCCGCCGACGGTCCCACCGCCGTCGCGCAGGCCGCCCGCCGCAAGCCCGACCTGGTCGTGCTGGACCTGATGCTGCCCGGCATGGACGGGCTGGAGGTCTGCCGCCGCATCCGGGCCGCCGCGCCACTCCCGGTGATCATGCTGACCGCGCGCGGCGACGAGGAGGACCGCATCCTCGGCCTGGAGGTCGGCGCGGACGACTACGTCACCAAGCCCTTCAGCCCCCGTGAACTGGTCCTGCGGGTGGAGTCCGTGCTGCGCAGGTCCGGCGCGCCGACCGCCGCCCCGGTCGGCGCGCCGGAGCCCTGGCTGCGCTCCGGACCGCTCGCCCTGGACCCCAGAGCCCGGCGCGTCACCCGCGACGGTGTCGAACTGGCCCTGACCATCCGGGAGTTCGACCTCCTGGAGTTCTTCATCCGGCACCCCGGGCGGGCGACGAGCCGGGAGCAGTTGATGCAGCGGGTCTGGGGCTGGGAGTTCGGCGATCTGTCGACGGTCACCGTGCACGTGCGGCGGCTGCGCGAGAAGGTCGAGGACGACCCGGCCCGTCCGCGTCTGATCAGCACGGTGTGGGGCGTCGGCTACCGCTTCGACGCTCCCGGAAGCCAGGAAGGCGAGGCCGGCGATGGTCGGTGACACGCTCCTCATAGCGCTCTACGCGGCGATCGGCGCGGCGGCCGCCGGGCTGGTCGGCGCGGCGGCCCTGCGGGCGCTGCGCAACCGGTCCGTCTCCGTGTCCCTGGCCGTGGTCGCCGCCGTGACCGTGGCGGCGATGCTCGCCGGGACCATGCTGGTCTCGCGCGCGATGTTCCTCTCCGAGCACGACCTGTGGGTGGTGACCATGGTGTGCTCGATGGCCGCGGTCGTCTCGCTCGTCGTGGCGCTGCTCCTGGGCCGCAGTGTCGTCAGGGGCAGCCGTGAGCTGGCGGAGGCCACGCGCGCCCTCGGCGAGGACGGCAGCTTCACTCCGCCGGCCGCCGCGCCCACCGCGGAACTCGCCCAGCTCAGCCGCCAGTTGGCCGCGACCAGTGACAAGCTCGCCGCCTCCCGGGAGCGGGAGCGCACCCTTGAGGCCTCGCGGCGCGAGCTGGTCGCCTGGATCTCGCACGATCTGCGCACCCCGCTGGCCGGCCTCCAGGCGATGACCGAAGCCCTTGAGGACGGCATGGTCGACGATCCCCGCGTCTACCTCACCCGCATCCGCGCGGAGGTCGGCCGGATGAGCGGCATGGTCGGCGACCTGTTCGAACTGTCCCGGATCCAGGCCGGGGTGCTCGCCCTCTCGCCGACCCGGATGTCCGTCTACGACCTCGTCGGCGACGCCATCGCCGGAGTCGACGCGCTGGCCAGGGAACACGGGGTGCGCCTCGTGGGCCACGGGGTCGACGCCGTGCCGGTGGAGGTCGACGGCCGCGAGATGTCCCGTGTGCTGGCCAACCTGCTCGTCAACGCGATCCGCCGCACGCCCGCGGACGGCACGGTCGCCGTCTCGGCGCACCGCGAGGCCGACCGCGTCGTGCTGTCGGTGACCGACGGCTGCGGCGGGATCGCTCCGGAGGACCTGCCCCGCGTCTTCGACACCGGCTGGCGCGGCACGGACGCCCGCACCCCGCCGGCCGGAGCGGGGCTCGGCCTGGCCATCGTGCGAGGCATCGTGGAGGCTCACCAGGGGCGCGCGGCGGTGTGCAACGTGCCGGGCGGCTGCCGGTTCGAGGTGCATCTGCCAGCGGTGGTCTGAGACCGACCGGCCGGCGACGGTCCGCCGGTCCGAGGACGGCAACGGCAGGGCGGGCCCGGTGGGAGATCCGGGCCCGCCCTGCCGTCGTCGTGGAGCGGACGGATAACCTCACCCGGCCCGCAGCGGCGCCGACGCGAACTCCGTCATGCCTTCCGCGAAGAGGACCTGCGGCTTCCATCCCGACTCGTCGCGCAGCCGCTGGGAGGAGGCGGTGATGTGTCGGACGTCGCCGAGCCGGTACTCCCCCGTGACGACGGGCGTCGGCCCGCCGTACGCCTCGGCCAGCGCACCGGCCATCTCCCCCACCGTGTGCGGCTCTCCGCTTCCCACGTTGTACGCCCGCAGACCGCCGTCCGGTGAGCCGGCCAGCCCGTCCAGGGCCGCGAGGTTGGCGCCCGCGACGTCCCGCACGTGCACGAAGTCCCGGCGCTGGCCGCCGTCCTCGAAGACGCGCGGGGCCTCGCCGCGCGACAGGGCGGACCGGAACAGGGAAGCGACGCCCGCGTAGGGGGTGTCCCTGGGCATCCCGGGGCCGTACACGTTGTGGTAGCGCAGGGCGGCGACCCGCCCGCCGGTCGCCCGCGCCCAGGCGGCGGCCAGGTGCTCCTGGGCCAGCTTGGTGGCCGCGTACACGTTGCGCGGATCGGCCGGGGCGTCCTCTCCCACCAGACCGGCGGCCAGCGGCTCCCCGCAGTGCGGACACGGCGGCTCGAAGCCGCCCGCCTCCAGATCGGCCTCCTTGCGCGGTCCCGGCCGTACGACGCCGTGCCGGGAACACTCGTACCGTCCCTCGCCGTAGACGACCATCGAACTCGCCAGGACCAGCCGCCGCAGGCCCGCTTCGGCCATACCGGCCAGGAGCACGGCGGTGCCGAGGTCGTTGCAGCCCACGTAGTCGGGGGCGTCGGCGAAGTCCTTGCCCAGTCCGACCATCGCGGCCTGGTGGCAGACGACGTCCGCTCCCTGAAGGGCGTCGGCCACCGCCTCCTTGTCGCGGACGTCGGCGTGTCGCCAGTCCGTCCCGTCGGGGATCTCGGGCGCCGTGCGGTGAGCGGCGGGCAGCAGTGCGTCGAGGACGCGGACCTCGTGCCCGGCGGCGACGAGGGCGGTGACGATGTGCGAGCCGATGAAGCCCGCACCTCCAGTGACCAGGATCAACATGTCACCGACCGTAGGGGCCTCCGGCCGGTCGTGGGTCGTTCGGCTCGCGGACGTCAGGGGTTCGTAAGCCTTTCCGGCTCCCGTATCCGCTCGGCCGGCCGGGCCGCCGCGACCGTCAGCAGGGCGAAGGCCACGGCGAAGCCCAGCATGGTGAACACGCCCTTCGGCCAGAAGATGTGGCTGTCGGCGAACGACCAGCAGGCGGCCAGCAGGACGACCGCGCCCGGCAGGATCCGCGCACCGTGCCGCCGCCACAGCACCGCGCAGCCGGCGAGCGAGGCGACGGCCAGTCCGTACACCCCGGTTCGGCCCAACTCGTCGCCGGTGGCGAAGAGCCGCCCGGCCACCCCGTGGACGCCGTGGTCGACCACCGTCCCGGCGGAGATGCCGGCCACCGCGTCCAGGCCGGTGTAGTACGCGGCGAAGCAGGCGCATCCGGCCCAGGAGAGCACCGTCAGAGCACCGTCCACGTCCCGGCGCGGCCGTCCCCACAACGGGACCACCAACCCGAGGACGAGGAGGGGGAAGACGGGCAGCAGGACGATGTGCAGGCCGGCCCAGTCGCCCGCCGTCGCCTGGGTCAGATGCCGGGGGTGCACCAGGCCCGCGGCGGCCAACAGCAGCGGAGGGGCGGTGACCAGCGCGGTGACACGCGCGGTACGCAGAGATCGCATCCGCTCACGCTAGGGGGCCCGGCCGGGATCCGCCCCGGTCGCCCGGTACGCGTAAGACACCCGTAAGACGCCCCCTCCCGGGGCGTCCGCCGGCACGTCCGACGGCCGGACCACACGTCACCTGTCAGGCCGCCGACGTCCGCGCGCGAACTCCCGGGCGGCCGCCCACAGCGCCGCCACCGTGGCCACGGCGACCAGCGAGATCAGCCAGTTGCGCGGGTAGTCCAGCGGCAGCACCGACGGGTTGGCCGTCCTTCCCGGTCGTAGCAGCACGGGAAGCGCCACCGCCGTCAGCGCGCCCGCGACGAGCAGGGCCCCGCGCACCGGTCCCCGCCGGCCGCCCCGCACCAGCACCAGCCCGACCAGCAGCACCGACGGAGCGATCAGCACGTCGTGCAGGAGCACCGCCCCTCCGAGCCAGACCAGCACATCGGCCGGGTCACGGACGTCCGTCAGCAGCCACGCCCCGACGCCCATGAGCGCCGAGCCGGCCGCACCCAGCAGCACCCGCAGCGCTTTCACGCCGTCACCTCCAGTCGGCCCACCCATTTGGTCTGCAGCACACCCGGCCGGTTCGGGGCGATGAGCCGCGCCGGATATCCGTGGTCGGGGTCGAGTTCCTCGCCGTTGAGACGCAGGGCGAGCAGGGTGAGCGGGTCACGGGCATGCTCATGGCCCATCTCCGACACCCGGTAACCGCCCCTCAGCTGCAAGGAGACCACCCGCACCCTGGCGTGGGACGGCGCCCCCGCACGCTCCAGCAGATCCACGACACGCACGCCGCCCCAGCGCGCCGACTTGCTCCATCCCTCCACACAGGCGATCGGCAGCTCCACCTCGTGCTGCGGCAGAGCGCGCAACTCGTCCAGGGTGAGGGTGTAGGACCGCGGACCGGCGACCGTCAACCGGTACGTCTCGTCCACGACCCGGCCGACGCCGGCCGCGGCGGCCGTCCGGTTCACCGGCAGCGACTGCGGCCCCTTGTCCGGATCCCGGGGCGCCAACAGCAGGAAGTCCTTCAGCGGGGTGAACGACTGGCCCACGGTGGTGAGCGTGACGGCTCCGACCGCAGCGCCCACCGAGGCCAGCAGCGAGCGCCGGTCCGGTCCGTCCTGCGCGGGCAGAGCGAGCGTCCCCGGCGAGCGACGACTCCAATGCGCCCTGATCTCCGGCGCCTTGACCGCCACGTGCAGCGCCAGCGCCCCGACCACCAGCCAGGCCACCGCATAGTGCACCGGCACGAACGAGAAGGGCCACGGATACCACTGCGCCGTGTTCAGCAGCCCGGTCGCCAGCTCGAAGACGGCGCCGGCGACCAGCACCCCCACCGAGAGCCGCTCCAGGGCGTGCTTGACCGACCTCAGCGGCGGCCAGGCGAACAGCCGCGGATACACCGTCCACAGCTTGGCGAGCAGCAACGGGATCGCCGCGATGCCGGACGCGACGTGCAGGCCCTGCGTGAACCGGTACCCCCACACCGGGCGGCTGGGGATGGAGTCGGCCGCCCAGCCGGGCGGATGCTGCATGAAGTGACTGATCAGCCCGGTGACGAAGCACACCACGAACGCCACCCCCAGCCAGCGGCCGATCGAGGTCGCCGTGCGGGCATCATGCAACCGGCCCCGGAACGCCGGCGGAGAGACGTGCAGTTTCATGTCCCCATCCCACCTGCGCGCGTGGCCCGTGCGGAACCATGAAACCCTTACGGAACAGGGACGTCCCGCCGACGCGCCACGTGCCGCCGCCCCGTCACTCGTCGATGTGGGTGCCGTCGAGCAGTTCCCGCAGGGTGTCGCCGTCCCACCACGACACGTAGTTGACGCTGGCTCCCGGCCCGGGGTGGCGCCGGTCGCCGAGCGCGGGGTGGTGTCGGAGGCGGACCAGGCCTCGACGCCCAGGCCGGCGGCGTAGAACCGGTCAGCCGGGCGGGTGCCCGGCGTCCATGGCGCTCGGGCGTCGGCGTTCGGTGGGCCCGGCGGAGTCGGCCACGATGACCTCCGGTGTGGGGGGATCCGAGTGAGCACGGCCCTGCGGGGAGGGCACGGGGAACGTGTGGGAACGCTCCCACAGGTGCGAGCGCAGGAACGAGGTGATGCGTCGTCAAGGATCGTGTCCGGCTCGGTGTTCGGCCTTGTTCGGATCCGTGCCTTCGGCTTCACAGACGATTGACAGCTCGGTGCCCGACAGGGAAACTGCGTGATGCGTCTCGGGCAACATGTGAACGAGCACAGCTGATGTTTCATCGATCTGCCAGCAGAGCAGGGCGATGCATGCGCTTGATCCTGTTGATATCACTCCAGCTCTGGGATCGTTCACAGCATCTCCCACCGCCGGAGTGCCCCCCGCTGAACGCGTGCCTTGGTCGAGCCGCTCGGGCCGTCCGCCTTCGCGCGGCTCTTCCTCCGCTCCTCCGTCGACGGCGTCACGGACGACACCCACTTCTCGCAGTACGGCGCGACCCGGATCGGCGGACTGCTGCTGCAGAGCATCCGCGAACAGAACCTGCCGCTGGCCGCATACCTGCGCTGACCGCCGCGCGGCGGCGCCCGTCCCCCGGGAGGGACCGATGAAGAACGCACGGATACGCGTCACGGCCGCACTGCTCTTAGCTCTGTCGAGTCTCGGTGTGCGCGGCGCGTCGGCAGCCGACGACACCGCGGCAGGCTGCACCGGCTCCACTCGCCCCGCCGCCTCTGTCGCGGCGCGAGCGGCGGCCGCGCCGGTCACGGTGTGGCTGGCCGGCGACTCCACCATGGCCGACCCCGGCTCCGGCCGTTGCCCGGTCGGCTGGGGAAGCCAGTTCGACGCGCTGTTCAAGAGCGAGGTGACCGTCAAGAACCGGGCCGTGAGCGGACGCAGCATCCAGACCTGGCTGTACGAGGGGAACGTGAGCGGCACCAAGGGTTCGGACGGCGAGTGCCGCCTCACCTCCTCCGCCTACTCGGCACGCTGGCAGGCGATGCTGAACGCGAGCACCGGAATGAAGGCCGGCGACTACCTCTTCATCCAGTTCGGCATCAACGACTCGTCCTCGACCTGCCCCAAGCACGTCGGCACGGCCCGCTACCAGCAGCTGATGACGACCATGGCGAAGGCCGCCCTGGCCCGGGGCGCACACCCGGTCCTCCTGACCCCGGTGGCCGCCATCACCTGTTCCGGCAGCACCGCCACCAAGAACCGCGGCTTCGTCACCCAGACCCTCGCCGCGGGAACCGCCACCGGATCGCCCGTCGTCGATCTGCAGACCCTGAGCGTCGCGCTCTACAACAGCTCGCGGTTCTGCCCGAACAACGGCGACTACGGGTCGGGACCTCTCGGCGCCTTCTTCTGCAATGACCACACCCACTTCGAAACATACGGCGCACAGCAGATCGCCCGGCTCGTCGCCGGAGACGTACGTCGGCAGGGCCTGCCGCTCGCCGCGTATCTCAAGTAGCGCCGGAACACGCGGCACGGGGAGGCCGACGCGGCCGGGCCAGCTGTACGACCCGGCCGTGACGGCACCGCCGGCCGAACTCCACGTCGCACCAGCCTCGCGCCGAACACCGTCGGCGGACGTCCTGCCGCCCTCTCACTCGGCAACGACGGCACGGTCGCCGGTGAAGGCGTACCCGCTGAGAGCCGACGATCGTGGGAGTGGCCCGTCCTCGGAGAGTCCGCAACGCTACTCTCGGGCCATGACCGGGACTTCGGTGGCGCACTTCTACGACGGACTGACCGACGACTACCACCTGGTCTACGCGGACTGGGACGCGGGCATCCGGCGGCAGGGATCAGCCCTGGCCGACCTGATCGGCCAGGATCAGCAGGACGTGCTCGACTGCTCCTGCGGCATCGGCACGCAGGCCATCGGCCTGGCGCTGCGAGGGCATCGTGTGACCGGGACCGACCTCAGTTTCCGCGCCGTCGCCCGCGCCGCCCGCGAGGCCGCCTTCCGGGGCGTGTCCCTGCGCACGGCCGCCGCCGACATGCGCTGCCTCCCGTTTCCCGACGGCCGGTTCGACACGGTCGTCTGCGCCGACAACTCGCTGCCGCACCTTCTGACGGAGCAGGACGTCCACGCCGCCCTGACCGAGATGCGCCGCGTGCTGCGCCCCGCGGGCCTGCTGCTGATCAGCACCCGCCCCTACGACGACCTTCTGCGCGACCGTCCCGCTTCGACGCCCCCGCAAGTCCATCAGCCCGCCGTCGGCGGAGAGCGAACGGTCACCTTCCAGCTCTGGCGCTGGCACGACGACGGCGAACACTACGACCTGGAGCACTTCCAACTCCTGCCCGCAGGCCGCCTTCCGAAGGACGGCCCTCCGCCGGAGGGCCCTCTGACAGACGGCCCTCCGAACGACGGCCCTCCGGCAGACGGAGAATGGGGCGTCCGGGTCCGCCGAACCACCTACTGGGCGCTCGGCCGAGACCGGCTGACCGGTCTCGCGGCCGGCGCGGGGTTCGAGGATCCCGAGTGGCGGATGCCCCACGAGACAGGCTTCTTCCAGCCGCTGCTCATGGCGCGAGCCGGAGCGTAGAGCCTGCCGGTCTTTTCGCCTACGGGCGACACCCCTCGACGTCGCCCGGGTTCCGGCGCGCGGCCATCTGCCGCCGGTTCTCACCGGCCCCGTCACGGAGCCGTGCCGCCGTCACCACGACCGCCGACACGCGTAGTTGAGCGGGACGACACCCCTGTTACGGTGATCCGATGACATCGATCAGGCAGGTCCAGGTCACCTTCGACTGCGCAGACCCCGAGCGCGTCGCTCGCTTCTGGTGCGAGGTGCTGGGGTACGTCGCACCGTCGCCTCCGAAGGGGTTCGACTCCTGGGACGCTTACGACCGCTCGCTGCCGCCCGAGAAGCGCGGAGCCTGGTTCGCATGCAGCGATCCGTCAGGCGTGGGTCCGCGACTGTTCTTCCAGCGCGTCCCGGAGGGCAAGACCGCCAAGAACCGGGTGCATCTCGACGTGCGGGTCGGCACCGGACTCGTCGGTGAGGAGCGGTTGGCCGCGCTCAAGGCCGAATGCGCACGCCTGATGGCGCTCGGCGCGACCTGTGTACAAGTCCTCGTCGCCGACGAGGAGAACGAGTCCTGCATCTCGATGCAGGACATCGAAGGCAACGAATTCTGCCTCGACTGAGCATTCCGGAGCCACGGCGAGCCGGCGGGCCGCGTCGGCTCGAACCTCCTGATGGGCGGCCGTGCCCGGAGCGGACGGTAGCCGTCCCGACCGTCAGCCGGTCCGACCGGCGTCCTCACCGGGCCGTCCGCGCACAGCAGGGCATCGGTCAGTTCGAACAGGGCGTCTGCCTGCCCGGTCCAGCAGTGGGAGAAGTCGGCCCGGACGCATGGCAGTTGCCTGATCGCATCCGGCCCGGCTGCCACGCGTGACAGAGACATCTTCGCGGCCTTTCTGCTGAGCGGTGTTACCTGCGACGGAGCACAGCATCAGCGGAAGGCCGTTCCCACGTGCCCTGATCCGGGCAAACCCCACGCACGCGTGAACTACGTTCGAGACCGGGCAGACAACCCGAGACATCAGTGAGTTTCCTTATGCCTCGCCGAGTCCATGAACGAAGATTGAGCGCTGGTGGCTTGTTCTCACGGTCAGCGGAACGAGGCCCATGGGTCGTCGCGATCCTCGGGATCGGGCCGGTCGGGGTGGAGCATCGTTCGGACGCAGCGTTGCAGTCCGGTCTCGCGGGATCCCCCGGCGTTGGCCATCCAGCGCAGGTCGTCCATGGTGTGGCCGCGTTCGTCGGTGGCGAGGTCGTCGAGGGCGGTCCGCAAGTCGTCGGGGGCGGGTTCGTCGGTGAGGCAGAGCCAGCCGATCGCGGCGGCCAGGCGGACCTCGGGTGCTCGTGTCTCGTCCCGCCACTGGTCCCGCATCCAGGTGGTGGTCGGTGCGTGGGGGTGGGTGCGGGTGACTTCGGCGGTGGCCAGGACCAGGGCGGCGCTGACTTTCGGATCCTGCTCGGCGGCGAGCCGCGCACGGAACGAGGCACGGACGGCGCGGTCGGGGTCTGCGGCGGTGGCCAGTGTGTAGGCGGCGTCGATACGTATCGACGGGTCGGGGTCGCCTAGAAGGGGGTGCAGGAGGGCGGTGTCGGCGGTGATCGCGGCCCGGGCAGCGGCGACCGACCAGCCGGCTGGGTAGCCGGTCACCTCGACGCCGTAGTCGTCGTAGTCGTCGTGGCCGTCGTGGCCGTCGTACAGATCGCCGTCCTGGAAGGCGGCACGGTGGAGCAGCAGTTCCTCGCGGGAGGCGACGCCGAAGTGGAGGGCGCGGGCCGGGCAGGCGGCCACGGCGAGAGCGTCGGCACGACAGGGGTGGCGGATGTCGGCGGCGATGCGGATCAGGAACGGCACGGCGAGAACGGCGGCGGCCCGCATGTCGTTGGCGCACATGCCGCTCACCACGCCCGCTCCGGAACGACGGGAGTCGCCGGTGTGCAGCAGGTGAACGGCCTCCCTGACGTGTTCCCCCTGCGGGAAGCGCTCCCAGGGGACTTGGCCGAGCAGAAATCCGTCCTTGGTCTCGGGGCGGATGTCGGCCACCGCCGCCCGCACGTCGAACGGCCCGCCCGCGAAAGAGGACGGAGCCGCCCCGTCCGCCAACGCCCGGCACATCGCGAACGTCGGATCAGTCCGCCAATCGCCCACGTGACACCACCCCACCGCCGAGTCGAACCGGAGCCGATCATGCCACCCCCAGGTCCGCCTGTTCGAAGCAGAACGTTGAACGGCAAGCCGAGGAGCTGTGTCACATCGTCTTTCCGCAGGTCGCTCTCTTGCGCAGAGCGCAGAGCGCAGAGCGCAGAGCGCAGGATGCATGGATCAAGGGCTGGGGGTGACTGGCCGGCGTTTAGGGTGGTCGTGTGGGGATTCGACCGAGGGAGCGATGGAGCGGACTACCGCTGTGGGCAAGGTGGGTGCTCGCGGTCTACTTGATCGGTTTCCTCGAAGGGGCCTGTGTCCACCTCCTCGATGTACTTCGGGGCGGCTTCCATGCGTACGCGGCGTTCCCGGAGGTCTCCCTGCAGGTGTTCTTCGTCAGCTTGGCGATCCTTGATCCGTTGGTTGTCGTACTGGTGGGACTCGTGCGGCGCGAAGGCGTCTGGTTGGCAAGCGCTGTGATGGTGATGGACGTCAGCGCGAACTGGTGGGGCAACCGGCACTGGCTGCAGGATGACCCTGCGAGGCTGCTCTGGCTGTCGCCCATCACCCTTTTCGGCCTGTTCGTCGTTGCGTCTGCGGTGGCCGTGCATCAGGTCGTCGATGTGCTGATGAGCGAGTTCGAGGTCAGCCAGTAGGCCCTTGTGTTGTGCCGGGCCCGCACGGTCCAGGAGTTGCTCCGTTCCACCACCCAGCCCCCAGTCGCAAAGGTACGGCCGTCCCAGCAGTCCTCTTTTGACAGTCAGCGTGTGCTGGTGCAGAAGGGATGACCAGCTGGATCCGTGAGCACTCGCGCTGTGTCTCCGTGAGGCTGGTGGTCAGGCGATGAACAGCCTAGAGGCGGGGCGTGACCTCGCCCTCTGCCCCCAGCCGTCCGGGACGGGCCCGACACATTCCATGTCCGGACCAGGAATAGGCACTGAGCTTGTCTCTTAACCAGGCGGCCGGTTCAGGGCCGGGCTGGGTGTCAGTGCTGGCGCGTACATTGTGCGGGTGAGCTGGGATGTATTCATCATGCGGTTTCCGCCCGAGGCCGAGGCGATGGACGAGATCCCCGAAGACTGGGAGCCACCGAGCCTGGGCGCGGGCCGCGACGTTCGCGGTGTCCTTGCGGATGTGTTGCCGGGCATCGAGTATTCGGAGAATGGTTGGGGCGACTACGAGGCTCCCGGCTTCTCCATCAGCACCCCGGTCGACGAGGCTGATGACGCCCCGGTCGCCGGAGTCGGTCTCTTCATCCATGGCGACAGCGAAGCAGCGGCTCACGCTGCCCTCGCGGTCGCCGACGCGTTGAAAGCACGGGCCTTCGACACCGGGTCGGGAGACTTCCTCACCGTGGACTGCGCCCAGTCGGCTTTCGACGCTTGGCGTGCATACCGAGATCGAGTCCTGGACCAGCATGGGCCCTGAGCATGTCTTCTCACCTCTGAGGCTGTCGTGTCGATGATGCTCTCGGGCCGTCTGGTCGTCTTCCCGGCGTCATAGCGGGTCGTGGGACGGCGGTTTTTGACGCCAAGCGGTCTTTCTGGTCCGGGTGTTGAGGGTTTGGGTGCGCGGGCCGGACGGCGCAGGCGCGAGCGGAGGTTTCGAAACCCTCGGCGGACCAGGGCCGGGGTGAGCCGGCCGGGCTCGGCGGGCTCACCCACGGCCGCCGCAATACGGCAGCGGCCCCGCGCAGGAGCCGGAGTCCGCCTGCTGGGTCTCGGGGCGTCTGACGGTCTCGTCGACGTCGTAGCGCGGTGCCCGGTACCAAGATCTTGCGGGCTTGCCGATGGCCTTGAGACGAAGAACAAGCTGAGCGGGATGACATCATGCACGAATGCCTTCCCCCGAGACCGTGACGGCCGCCGAGCTCATGGACCGCACCCGTGACGGCGTCCTGCTCTTCGGCCTGACCCCGCCACGGCAGACCACCACCCCCGAGCAGGCCGACGCCGTCGCCGCCGCGGCCCTGACCCGGCTCCGGTCGGTGCAGGTCGACGGGCTCATCCTCTACGACGTGGACGCCGAGGCCGACCGGACCGAGGCCCCGCGACCGTTCCCGTTCATGCCGATGATGGACCCGGCCCACTTCCTCGACGGCCACCTCGCCGACTGGGCCGGACCGGTGATCGTCTACCGCGCGGTGGGCAAGTACACCGGCGACCAGCTGGACCGCTGGTGGTCACAGGCCGACCGCGACCGGGTGCTGACCGTCCTGGTCGGCGCGGCCTCTCGGCACCAGGTGGGCCGGACGAGCCTTCCCGAGGCCTACCGCCGACATGCCGGGCTCTCCCTCCCACCGCGGATGGGCGGCGTGGTCATCGCCGAACGGCACGCCGCCTCGGGGACGGAGCACGCACGCATGCTGCACAAGCAGGACGCCGGCTGCGAGTTCTTCGTCTCCCAGGTCTGCTACGACCTGGACCACACCCGCAACCTGCTCTCCGACTACACCCACGGCTGCCGCGACCAGGGCCTGGATCCGAAGCCGGTGGTGCTGACCCTGGCCCCGTGCGGGTCGGTGAAGACCCTGGAGTTCATGACCTGGCTCGGCATCGAGGTCCCGCGATGGCTCCAGGCCGAGATCACCCGCGGCGACCCCCTGGCCGCGTCGTACGAGCAGTGCCTCCTCAACGCCCGGGCCCTGATCGCGTACTGCCGCCGCCTCGGCCTGCCTTTCGGGATCAACGTCGAGAGCCTCACCAACCGCAAACTGGAGATCGACGCCTCCATCGACCTCGTCCGGGAGATCCGCGAAATGCTGGGCTGAATCATCGTCAGGTCGGCAAGTGGCCGTCGCCTGCACAAGCTTGTTCTATATCTTCCGGCCTCGATTGGCGTCTCGAACTGAGTCGCTCACCTGGGGATTCGCCGGACGTGGGGGGCGGCCCTCATCTGATCATGTGCCCCGACCAAGGTGCACGTGACCACGACGAAAGCCGCGAGGGTGCCGAGCTTGCCATTTGACGTCCCGCCCTCGAACGGGCGGTGTCCGTGCCCGACCGTAGGGTGCGGGCATGACCGAGACCTTCGACATTCACACCCGGCTGTCCGAAGCGCTGCACAACCGTGCGGACGCCTGGCGGTTCGTCGCCGACTTCGCGGCGTACTGGCAGCAGCCGCTCCAGCCGGGGGACGGCTGGAGCGTGGCTGAGGTGGAGGCGGCCGAACAGCGCCTGGGCCTGGTTCTGCCAGCGGCGCTTCGCGAGACATACCTGCTCCTCGGGCGCCGGACCGACCTCACCAACAATCACGACACACTGCTCAAGCCCGACGAGTTGCATGTGGTCGACGGCGCACTCGTGTACCGGGTGGAGAATCAGGGTGCCGCCTCCTGGGGTGTCCTGCTGGCGGACCTGGGCGATGAGGATCCGGGCACCGTGATGCGTTCGGATCTCGCCGACAAGTCGCAGGAGCGATGGGAAGTCTGGGAGTCGAGTCTGACGGTGGCCTGCATCGATATGGTCATGTCCGAGACGGTGCTGTTCGGCTCCGGGTTCACCGACTTCCTGGAGGGTGACGCCGAGGAGGTCGGTCTGGTGGGGCAGTTGCGGGAGCTCCCGGCTGTGGGGCGCGACGTCCGGTGGTTCGCCGACGCTGATGTCCTGGTCCGCGAGCTGGACGGCTTCTGCCTGAACGCCCGGGCCCGAACGGAGAAGGCCCTGCACCGGTTGCGCGACTCGGTGCCCGGAGACTGGCTGGAAGGCTGATCACTTGAACGCCATCGATGGTGGCTTGCCGGCGCCACCCACATCTCGGGATCGCGCCGACAGTTGTGTGCGAGGAGGCAAAGTGGACGACCGCTCGAAGCATGACCACTCAGGGTGGGACGAGGTCGTGCTCGCGGCTCGCGAGCGCGCCCGCGCTCGGCAGGCCCTCATGGTCGAGCGCTTCGGTCTGTCGGGCGATGTGCAGTATCAGTGGTCGATGGATGACGCGCAGATGACGTGGTCGCGCGATGGGAAGGTGTTCCTCACCGGCCGGCTCACGATGATCGGAAGCGTCAGCCTCGCCCAGCAGTCGTGGCTGTGGTCTTGGGCGAATGAGTCACTGCCGCGGGCAGTCTTGGGTGACATCGAGCGGGTCCGACGGTTCGGCGAGGAGAACGATTATCCCGTCCTGCCGTGGCCGGGCTTCGACTACGACCCCGCGCTCGTTGCCGAGGCTCGGATGGTCGCGGCATCCGTGCTCGACGCCGAGGGGCTGTGGGCGGAGTCCACGGATGACGTGCAGCTCCACTTCCTGGTCCACGACTTGGTACTCAGCGCTGAGGGACGGTGAAGCACTCGCCGTCCGGCTGACGACGCGACCGCTGGTGACCCGTCATGCGGAGCCACTGCATCGTTGTGACGAGCTCTTCGCCGAAGTCCTCGCAGAGCGCGAGCAACTCGCGACCCGTGGACGAGTCGAGCAGCCCTGCGGAATCGGGGAGGAGCCCGAGAGCACCGTGGCAGGCGGTCTCGACAGCCAAGTGGCGCGACGCGAAATAGCCCTGGCTCGCCCGCTCCGCCGGGTCGGCGAGGTACTGGCGGTGGGCTTCCTCGGAGGGGTGAGAGTAGAAGGAGCCCTCAACGAGACCGTCGAGATAGTTCGCCAGGGCGGCCGAGGCTTCGACTACTCGCTCGGCTTCGTCCACGCCAGGCTTGTCCAGCAGTTCACCAAAGGCCAGCAGGTTGCTGATGGTCTCCAACTGGAAGAGCTGGACCGTGTCCGGGTCGACTTCAGACGTGAAGAGCGGGGCCGTGCCCAGCTTGGCGATTGCCCGCCGGTATGCGCGATCCGACTGTTCACCAGCGGGTGATGCTGCCATTCGGAACAGCGACTCCAGCACGGACCGGTCGACGCCCCACTCGGCATCCCATTCGAACGCGAGCATCGGCGCGCGCCACCGCCACAGGGCCAGGACGGCCGCCTGACGCTGGTGGACGGGCTTCAGGTCCGCCAATCGCTCGATCCGCACCACGTTCGTGAGTCAGCCCTTCTGATCTACCGTCCCCGCCCGCCCCGCTTTGCCTCGGGACACTGTAGAAGCCGCTGAAGGACCACGTGACCGCCAGGACCGTGCCTGGCCCAAGCCGACTGCGGGAATCGGGCACACCGGTTCAGAATGTCCTCTGAGGACGACGCGGGAGCGGAGCATCGCGTCCTCGGCCGCCCGAGCGATGTCCGCGGGCGCACCGCATGGGCCGGATCGGCCGAGCTGGGCGGGCCGCTCCCCCTCCAGAGTTTCCCTCCGGACCGTTCCCCCTCATGACCGTTCCCCCTCGGGATGCTCCCGGGGCTGGTCGATGCGTCATCGTGGCAGGTCAGTACGATGCGTGCGCACGACTGGCACGAGCACGAAGGACGTCCCCTTGTCTGGCCCACTCCCCTCTCCGGAGCCGTCCAAGCCGCCCCGCCCGTCACGCGACGCCGCCCGGACGAGGTGGTTGCGGACGAACTCGGCCCGCCTCGGACTCATCGCCGCCGTGCCGATCTGCGGGCTGATCACGCCCGGGCTGGGTGCGGTCGCGCTCGCAGGCGCCCTCGTCGCCCTGTGGCGGAAGAACCCCTGGCCCAGGCAGGGCAAGGTGGCGGCGACGATCGCCGCCGCGGCGCTGCTGGGCGCGGTCGCTCCCGCCGCTCCCCCGAAGGACGGGGCGCAGGACCGCACGGCAGCAGTGCAGCGGGTTCCCGCCCCGGCGATTCCCTCGGCGTCCGCTGCCCCAGTGGCGTCGAGCAGGCCGCTGGCGGATTTCCGCGGCAAGAGTCTGGACGTCGCTTACAGCAAAATCACCAAGACCGGCGCCACCGTCGTGTTCCACGATGCGTCCGACGGGGACGAGAAGATCGGGTTCAGCTCACGGGCGCTGTGGGCGGTCTGCTTCCAGAACGAGACGGGCGCCGGCGCGGAGCGCACGGTCGACCTCGGCGCGGTACGCCGGGGCGACCCGTGTCCGACGCGGGACGGCGAGCCCCTGCCGCTGCCCACCATGCCCGAGTCGGTGTGGAAGACGTGGCGGCAGGCACGCAAGGACCTCATCGCCCTCGGGGTGGCCGCCGATCGCGTCCGGGCCGGGGAGGCGTACGTCAACGACACGCTGCCCGAGGAGGGGAAGTACGACTCCTGGCGGGTGTGCGCCCATGACCCGGCATCGGGCGAACCGATCCGCGCCGACGCGGACGTGACGCTCTATCTGTCCTCTCCCGCCAACGGCTGCCCCGAGTCCCGGCGCGGAGTCGGCACCTCGGCGAGGCTTTCCGACCGCGACGGCGACGGCGATCCCGACTACCGCGACCCCTACCCCGGCGACCGCGACCGCACGAGCGCCTTCCCCGACGGCCTCCCCCGAGGCTCGAACGACTCGAACGACTCCGACGGACACGGCTGGAACCCCTGCCATCACACCCACTGGTGCTGACGCGCCATCCGGTCACGAGGACCACGTCTCGTTCCCACGAGCCCTTCCGGCCGTCCACCTGGTACGCACCGCGCACCCCCCTTCGGTTGCGTACCAACTCGGCCAAATGCACCGCCGATTGTGACCGAAAACAGCAGTAATTCCGGCACAACCATCCGAACAGCTCACCGGTCACATAAGGCAGGAGTAACCAACTCCTAAGTACACAAGGGGGAAATATGCGCTTCACCCACACCATGTTGGGCGCCGCCACACTGGCCGCTCTGGCGGTCGGGGCCACGACCGCCCTGGCGGCACCCGCGTCGGCCACGCCCAACACCACCCCGCAGAAGGTCTGCGGAAGCAGCTACAAGACGGTGAACTCCGCCGCCATCGGCACCTTGGGCACCGTCTACCTCACCTACAACGCCGCCAACGGCAACAACTGCGTCGCCACCATCCGCAACAACCCCGGCACCGCCGTGGACATGTCCGCCTGGATCTACGTGCCGGACACCGACAAGGGCGACGACGACTACGGGCACTACACCTCGTACGCGGGTCCCACCTACGTCGTCGGCAAGGGGCACTGCGTCGACTGGGGCGGCGGCATCGCCAACACCACCGTCCAGGTGACCGGCTCCAACTGCGCCTCCCTCAAGGAACTGCGGAAGACCGTCACCCGCTGACCCTCGCCGGCCCTTCGCCGACCGTCGGACCGGGCGCATCCCCGGCCGCGCGGAAGGCGCCGTGGCACAGTGCACGCGACAGGCCGTAACGGTCTGCCCGCCCTGGCGGAGCCCACCCGGCTCCGCCAGGGCGGCGTCATGCCGACCACGCCGGCCCCGGCACGTTCGGCAGGTCGCGGTCGGCCGCCGCCCGGCCGAGGTCGGGGCGCCCTCCGGGCGCGGAGCGACCACCGGCCGCAGTCCGAAACGACCCATGGTGTGTGCGCCGTACACGTAGGCTCTGAGCGCGCGGTCGACCCGGGGCGCGTCGGGCCGGCGCCCGAGGAATTCGGCATGAGGGAGCATCCCGCTGTGACGGACACTCACGAGGAAGAAGTTCTGGCCCGGATCGCCAAGGGGCTCGTGTACACCGAGTCGGAAGCGGCCTTCCAGGCACCTCGCCGCCGCACGGACGAGATCTTCGAGTACAACCGGACCCCGCCGAGCGAGACGCAGAAGCGCCGATCGCTGCTCGTCGCGATCTTCGGCTCGGTCGGTGAACGCACCATCCTGCTGCCACCCTTCCACGCCGGGTTCGGCAGCAACGTCCACATCGGAGACGACTTCTTCGGCAACGTGAACCTGACGTTCGTCGACGACGTCGACATCCGCATAGGCGACGGCGTCATGATCGCCCCCAGCGTGACACTGACCACCACGGGCCACCCGGTGCACCCCTCGCGACGCGTCGACTTCGGGCGGTTCTCCGAACCGATCGTGATCGAGGACAAGGTGTGGATCGGCAGCAACGCGGTGATCCTGCCCGGCGTCCGGATCGGATACGGGTCGGTCGTCGGCGCCGGCAGCGTCGTCAGCCGCACCATTCCCCCGATGACCGTGGCGGTCGGAACACCATGCCGGGTGATCCGCGCGATCACGGACGAGGATCTCAGCACACGTCTTGCCGAGCACTAGGCGGTTCGCTCGGTTCCCTCGGTTCGGCGGACCGGCCGGAGGGGAACCCCTTCCCGGCCGTCGCCGGGTGCATGTGATCGGCGAAGCCGGCCGCCGGGCCGCCCGGGGAGAGGCGAGACATCCCGGACGGGTCGGCGACGTTCGGCGAGCCCGGCGCGGTGGGCAGGGCCGGGGCGGGGCCAGGGCATGGCCGTACGGCCGCGTCGAAGCCCTGCGGAGTTGGCCCCCCGCCCTCACCGGTCATCGCCCCGGCCCGCCGCACTCCGCCGGGTGACCGTCACAGGGTCATACGGGACTCAGCCGCCGCTCTTGCGACGGAACGACCGCTGACTCGCCGCCGGTCCGTGCGCACCGTGGATCTTCGACGTGCCGGTGTTCGCGGCGACGTCGCCGGCGTCTCCCTGCAGGCCACGCTTGCGCGCCAGAGCCTCGCGGAACTTGCGCTTCAAGTCGTGCTGGCCGTCGTCGTCGGGCGAGAGGGAACCGCTCTCCTCGTCGACCGGCTCCGAGCCTTCGGGCGATGCAGACTCTGCAGCCATGGAGACCTCCTGGCGCTGGGCAGTGGAAAGCACAGCTTGTCATGGCGGACGCCGCTCCAAGACCCGGCGTCCTGCATCGCCGACCGCCGACGCGGGTCCGGGCGGACCGACTCGCACATGAGGTACGCGGTCCGGGGGCAGCCGCGAGGGATGCAGGGAAACCAGATGTACGCCGCGAGCAACGCACACGGTAGGCCTGTACGCGAGGGCGCCTCACAGCCACGGCCGGAAGGAAGGCACCGGCGCGCCGGACGACGAGGTGGCCGGTGGCACCGAAGGCTTCTGGCCTACCGCGGCGTCGAGTTGCTCCCCTCGTCCGCTCCGGCGGGCGCGGGCGAGGAGTGCCTGCTGCTGGTGCACATCCGCAAAGTGGTCGGCCGGGTCACCTATCGCGCCTGCGCCGAGTGCGCCGAAGGCGTGATCACCGAGGTCGTCCTCGACGAAGCGTTCCGGGACTGCGGGCTGGGCACCAGGGCGCTGTCGCACCTCCGCTCCCGGCACCCCGGTGTCACGTGGCGCACGACGCTCGAAACACGCCTCACGCGTGGTCTGCTGCGCCGTATGCGCATCCCCAGGGCAGCAGGGGAAGAGAGCTGCTCAAATCTGCGCACCGCTTCGGCCGCCTCCGTCTCCGTCTCCGGTTGAGGGAGCGGGTCACGGTGTGACCGGGATGCGGTACGGGTCGTCGCGCTCGGCCGCACGCGCCTCCACCACGCGTACGTGACGCCCTCGACCTCGCAGGGCGTGACGGGCCCGCGCCCGCGGCCCCTGCGGCGCCTGCTCGCCCTGACGGGGACCGGAGGGCTCCTCACCGGCGACACAGCCTGGCGCCGCCGGCCCCGGGCGCCCCGCCGACCACACGGCTGACATGGGCATCCGGCTCCCGGGCGGTCTCCCTCGTGCCCGCCCCCGCCCCGCTGTGCGGCCGGGCGCACCGCGCTGCTCAGTCGTCCACCGGCGGGCAGGTCTGCGCGGGGCCATCAGGGGCAGACGGTGGTTCGGCCTCAACACCTGTGGCCGACACCGCCGTACCGCGCCGACCCGTGGGAGACATGATGCCGACCGCCGCACCGGAAAGACCGGCCGAACTGCCCGGCGAGAGACCGGGAGCCGCCGGGACCGGCCGCTCGTTCGCGCTGCCCCGAGGTCTGGGGCGGACCGCCGCGCGGATCTCCGCCTTGACGGTCTGTCAGGGCGCGCTGATGGTGGGGCTCGGACTGCTGATCACCGGTCCCGCCCGGGGGGTGTGGCCGCTGACGGTCGAGGACGACGTCAACGAGAGCTTCGAGCACGCCCGGACCGGCTCCCTCACCACGATGTCGTACTTCGGATCGGAGGCCGGCGACACCCTGACGGTGATCGCCGTCACCGTCCTGGTGTGTGCGGGGCTGATCCTGATCCCCCGTCTGCCGATGTGGCGTCAGGCTGTCTTCCTCGCCGTCGCCGTGTCGCTCCAGTCGCTGGTGTTCCTGGTCATCACCGAGTCGGTGGACCGTCATCGCCCCGAGGTGGACCGCCTCGACGCCTCGCCGCCCACCTCCAGCTACACGTCCGGTCACACCGGGGCGGCCACCGCGCTGTACGGCGGGCTGGCGGTGCTCGCGCTGTCCCGGCTCCGCGGGCCGTGGCGGCGGATCGTGGGAGGTCTGCTGCTCCTCGTGCCCGTGCTGGTGGCCGTGGCCCGTCTCTACCGGGGCATGCACCACCCCACGGACGTCGTGGGCGGCCTGGCCAACGGCAGCCTGTCCCTGCTGATCGTCGGTCGTGCCCTGTTCACCGACGGCACCGTGACCGCTCCGGTCGAGGCGGACCCCGCGCCCTCCCCCGCGAGCGCGGGGTCGGGGCCGGTCGCACCGGGCCGGGGCCGTACCGCGGTGGTCTTCAACCCGACCGTGACCGGCGAAGCCGACCGCGAGGCGCTGCGGGAGGTCCTGGAACGTCACGGTCACCGCGACCCGGTGTTCGTCGAGACCACGGCGGAGGACCCGGGCACGGGTCAGACGGCCGCCGCGATCCGAGAAGGCGCACGGCTGGTCGTGGTCTGCGGCGGCGACGGGACCCTGCGGGCGTCGGCGGACGCGCTGGCGGGAAGCGGCGTGCCGCTGGCTCTGGTGCCCTGCGGCACCGGCAATCTCCTGGCCCGCAACCTCGGTCTGCCGCTGTCTCCCACCGCCGCGCTCGACGCCGCCCTGCGGGGCGCTCCCCGCCGCATCGACCTCGGCCGCATCGAGGGCGACGGACTGGCGGCCACCCACTTCGCCGCCATGTCCGGGGCGGGTCTCGACGCCGCGATCATGGAGCACACCGACGACCGCGCCAAGTCCGTCCTGGGCTGGCCCGCCTATGTGCTGGGCGGAGTCGGCGCACTGCGCACACCGCGGATGCGCCTGACCGTCCGGCTCGACGACGCGCCCGCCCTGCACCGCACGGCCCGCATGGTGCTCATCGGCAACGTGGGCACCGTGCAGGGCGGGACGACGCTGCTGCCGGCCGCCCGCCCCGACGACGGCCGGCTCGATCTGCTGATCCTCGACCCGCGCGGCGTCGGCGGCTGGATGCGTGCGCTCGCGACGCTGCTGCGCGGTCGGGCCAGGACGACGCACCGGCCTTCGGCCGTGGACGCCGTGACGGCGCAGAGCGGCGACGGGAGCGGCGTTCCGGTGGAGTTCTTCACGTTCCGACGGGCCGAACTGACCTTCGGCGACGTGCAGTCCCGGGAGCTCGACGGTGATCCGGTGCCGCCCGGCCGCCTGTTGACCGCAGAGGTCAGGCCGGGCGCGCTGACCGTGCTGCTGCCGACGGAGGGTGCGTGACATGGGTACGGCGACCAAGGTCCCCGAGACGCGTGACATGACCGGCGACGAACTGTCCGCCGACGAGGCGCTGGTGTCGCTGCGCCGCTACGGCGGCTGGGCCCTGCTGCGCGACTCCTTCGTCCGCTTCCGGTACGCCGACGGCTTCACCCATTCCCGGGCGCTCGCCCTGCAGACGGTCCTGTCGGTGATCCCGCTGGCCATCGCGTTCGTCGGACTGTCCACCACGCTGCACACCGAGAACATAGGCCGGATCGCGGAACTGACCATCCACCGGATGGCCGAGGGGCCCAGCGCCGACGTGGTCGACGACGCACTCGACCGCAGCCGGCGCTCGGCGGGCGACGGCGCGCAGGTCGCTCTCTGGTTCGGTCTGCTCTTCTCCCTGGTCAACACCACGACAGCGATGTGCCAGGTGGAACGCGGCGCCAACCGGATCTACGGCAACGAGCGCGACCGTCCCTTCCGGCAGAAGTACCTGCGCGGTCTGGTGATGTCCGTCATCGCCGGACTGCCCCTGGGACTCGGGTTCATCGTCATGGTGGCCGGCGGTGACCTGGCGTCCGCTGCGGTGACCGTCTACCGGCTCGACGGGGGCGCCCGGACGGCCTGGGAGATCCTGCGCTGGCCCTCCGGGCTGCTGCTCGCGCTCATCTCGGCCAGCGTGATCTTCCGTCGCTCGCCCCGCCGCAAACAGCCGGGTTACACCTGGCTGGCGTTCGGCGCCGCCGTCTACCTGGTGCTGTGGACGGCGCTGACCTGGCTGCTGAGTCTCTACCTCGGCATCAGCGGTTCCTTCGACACGGTCTACGGCCCGCTCAGCGCCTTCATGTCGCTGCTGCTCTGGGCCTATCTGACCTCCATCGCCCTTTTCCTCGGGCTGGCGTTCGCCGCGCAGCTGGAAGCCGCGCGCGCCCAGCGGTCCGAACCGATCGAACCCGATCCTGGAGTCTGAATGGTTGTGCGAGCCACGGTCCAGCGCCTTCGAGACCACCGTCGCCGGACGGCCGACCGCAGATTCGGCGCCCGGCTGGTCGGAGCCACTGTCGTCGCCGCCGTCGCCGCCGTGCCCTTCGCGCTGCTGCTCGTCCTCGTCGAGGGCCGGTGGCGGCCGCTGCGGCGCCTGGACGCGGGCGCCGCCGATCGACTGCACCACACTGCCTTGACGCATCCGGCCTGGACGAGCGTGCTGCGCTTCCTGTCCGACTGGGTCTGGGACCCGGCCGTCCTGCGTACGGCCGTCGCACTGCTCACCGGCTGGCTGCTGTACCGCAGGGCCTGGCGGCTGGCCGCCTGGTCCGCCGTGACGGCGGTGGCCGGCGGGCTGATCGGGCTCCTGGTCAAGACGGTGGTCGAGCGGGCCAGGCCGTCCCTGGAGGACCCGGTGGCGCACGCTCCGGGCTTCTCCTTCCCGTCGGGTCACGCGATGACGGCCACCACGTCGTTCGCCGTGTTCCTGCTGGTGCTGCTGCCCCTGGCGCCGCGCGCCTGGCGGCCTGCGTGCTGGTGTGTCGCGGTGGTGTCGGTGCTCGGGGTCGGCTTCACCCGGGTCGCGCTCGGCGTGCACTGGTTCAGCGACGTGGTGGGCGGCTGGCTGCTCGGGCTGGCCGTCGTGACCCTCACGGCCTGGGCCTTCGAGGCCTGGCGCGCCGATGCCGGCCGGGGCCACGCCGAGGTGAGCGAGGGGCTGGAGCCCGAACTCGTCGACGCACACCCCGAACCGTGACGCCGGGCTCCGCCGGACGGGCCGGCGAGGCGTCCTGCGGCAGCCGGGGGCAGCCGTGTCACCGGAGTCTCCCCCGGCGCTCGTGCGCCGCCGCCCGGCGTCGCGCGCGAGCCCGTCCGTACATCCGCACACGGGTCACCCGAGTCGGGCAAGGCCGCGCAGGGCCGCATTGCGTCCGCGGTCGGGCACCGTCCACAGGGTCTGGCCTCCGACTCCCCAGCGCTCCAGGAGCGCGTTGGCCGCGAGGAAGCCGCTCGTGGCCGCACGTTCCATCAGGGCCACGGGCAGGTCCGTGCGCACGAGGTCGCCGGCCACCACCAGTCCGGGATCGCAGGTGCGTACGGTCGGCCGGTCGCGGTATCCGCCCACCGGGAACAGCGGGCAGTCGGCCCGCCACTCGTGCCGTTCGTCGACCACCGCCGCCGCGCGCGTCTCCGGGTACACCCGGTGCAGTTGCTGCACCAGGCGTTTCTGCTCGACGTCGCGGACCGCGCCCTCGGGCAGGGCGTAGGCGTGCAGTTCGACGACGGACCCTTTGGCGCGCGAGGCCCAGCGCGCCGCCTCCCCCTCCCAGCGCTCCAGAACGCTGACGTTGTCGAGGGTGCCGTAGCCGCTGGTGCCCAGGAAGCCGGGGCGGTCGGCGGCGACCGGGCGGTCCAGCCACAGGCGTGAGACGAGGAACGGCGGCGCGGCGCGCAGCCGGGCGATCCGCTCCCGCCAGCCGGCGTCCGCAAGGCGCGGGGAGTTCGCGACGAGGGAACCGAGGCCTTCGGTGTCCAGGGCGAGCACGGTGGTGTCGTGGCGCCGTTCCGCCGTGTCCGTGGCGACGACGAAACCGCCGTCCGCGGTGGGTTCGACGGTCTCGACCCGGACGCCGGTGCACACGTCGACGCCGTGGCCGCGCAGATAGTCGGCCAGCGGCTCCCACAGGGCGGTCGGGAAGGGCTCGTCGGGCACGTCGAAGAGCAGGCCTTCCGCGGAGCCGAGGAAGTAGATGTGGAACATCAACACCATCTCCGCCGCGGACAGTCGGCGCGGGTCGGCGAAGAAGCTCCGGGAGAACACCTCGAACGCGAGATGGTGCGCGGCCTGCGGGAAGCGGATCGCTTGGAGGAAGTCGTGTGCGCTGACGTCGTCGAGCCGGTCGTAGACCTCGGGGACGCGCACGTCCAGCAGGGGCAGTGCGGCGACCGGGTTCATGCGGACGAGGTCGCGCAGTGTGAAGGTGGGACTCAGGGCCACGAAGCCGAGGGCGCTCCACGGCGGGGTGCGCGGGATGTGCCGGAAGCTGTCGTGCATGCCGCTGCCGTGCCGGAGCGGGTAGTCGGGCAGGCCTCGCAGGCGGGTGAGCCCGGGATCGGTGCGCCGCAGCAGTCCGCGCAGGTTGTAGTACTGGCGGAAGAACGCGTGGAAGCCGCGGCTCATGGTGACGGCGCTGCCGTCGGAGAGGACGGTCGGCCGGCCGGACAGCCGTCCGCCCAGAGCGGGTTCGCGTTCGTAGAGCGTGACCCGCACGCCCTTCTCGGCCAGGCCCGTGGCGGCCGCGAGCCCCGCGATGCCGCCGCCCACGACGGCCGCCGTCGGCGGGCGGTCGCCGACGACGCGCGGTGCGCCCGGGGCGGCCAGGACGGTGCGGGCGCGCCGGTCCCGGCCGCGGCGGGCGGAGTCCGGTCGCCGGGTGCGGGTCATCGGGCGTCCTCCGTGCTCGCGCCGGGGCGGCGGGCGACGACGGTGTGAGTGATGCCCGTCTGCCATCCGGGCAGGGGCAGCGCCCTGACGTCCCGGAAACCGGCGGCCGTCAGCCGGGCGGCGAAGCGGTCGGCCGTGTCGAAGTCGACGACGCTGCGCCACAGGTGGCGGTACAGGTCGCCGTCGCCGAGCAGGGTGGCGACGGGCAGGACGAGTCCACGGCACACCCCCGTCCACACGGCTCGGTGGACGCCCCGGCCGCTGAGGGTGTACTCGTGCACCGCGAGCCGTCCGTGCGGGGCGAGGACGTCGCGCACCGCGCGGAGCACGGCGTCGGGATCGGTGACGTTGCGGAAGAGGTAGGCGGCGAAGACGGCGTCGAAGGGGCCCCGCACGCCTGCTTCCGCCAGACCTTCGGCGGGGGCCCGGACGAAGGTCACCCCGGCCCGCCACCGTTTGCGCGCGGCGCGCTCCAGCATCCCGGTGGAGGCGTCCACCGCGGTGATCTCGGCTCCGGGGAGGACCGAGGCGAGGGCGGCCGTCGAGGCGCCCGTGCCGCATCCGAGGTCCAGCACGCGCAGTCCGGCGCCGCCGTCGGGCAGGCCGAGACGGCGTGCGGAACGGCGCAGTTGGCCGTGATAGCCGGGATTGGCGGCGACCAGGGTGTCGTAGCTGCGAGAAGCGTGGTCGAACGCGGCGGCCAGGTCCTCGTCGCGCAGCAGGGTCATGCGGTCTCCTCCGGTGAGCGTGCGCCCCGGCGGGGGTGCGGCCGGGGGTGTCCGAGTGGGGCGTCTGCGGCGAACGTCCGCGCCGCACGGTCGGGGTGTCGGTCGGGGACTCGTCTCGTCCCCCGTGCGCTTCCTTCGTGTCCCGCGCCGCTCACCGACCGGGAGCGGGCGGCCTGCGGGCCAGCCAGGGCAGCTCCGCCGCGCAGCGCAGCATCGGCAGTACGGGGGTGCGGACGCCGACGGAGAGGTCCTCGTGGAAGCGGGTGCCTCCGTCGAGGAACCGCAGCAGCCGTTCCATCGGCACCTGCGCGAAGAGCCGCCCGAAGAACGCGGCGCCGTCGACGCGGCCGGTGTCCAGTGCCCGCAGCATCACCGCGTCCATGGCGCGCGAGCGGGCCGAATGGGCGGCCGGCGGCATCGGGTGGCGGCCCGCGTGCAGGGCGTCCGCGACGGTGCGGGTCTGGCGCTGGACGGCGGCGAACGTGTAGCCGGTGGACGGCCGGGTGGCGCCTCCCGCGGCGCCGATGCGGAAGACGGACGGCGCCGGCCGGCGGAGGAACCGGGCGTCGGTCATGGGGATCACGCCGGCCTCGGTCGCGGTGACCTCGAAGTCGCCCAGGCGCAGCACGTCGTGGGTGTAGCGGCGCAGTTCCCGCTCGTACGCCTCGCGGGGCAGGACGGCGTCGGAGAACCGGGTGTACTCCACGAGCGCCGTACGACGTCCGGTGGGCAGGAGGTAGCCGAAGGCGAGGCCCCGGGACGGCTGGGGCACCCTGAAGTCCATGAGGTCGACCGTGCCGGGGGCGAAGACGGGCCGCTCGGTGCGGACGAACCAACCGCGGAAGTGCTGCAACAGGGTGGTGCGGGCCGCGGGCAGGCGGGCGAGGGGCTGGGAGTCGAAGACCCAGCGGGCGTTCACCGTCACCGGGCGGCCGTCGGCGCAGCGGGCACGGACGTCGGCTCCGTCGGCGTCGCCTTTCACCGACTCGACGGTGGCCTCCAGTCGACTGACGTCGTCGCAGTGCGCCAGATCGCGGGCCACGAGGCGCTCGAAGTCGTCGGAGGGCAGCATCTTGTAGCGCAGGGGGGCGATGTCGTCCTCGATCGGCGCTCCGGCCGGGCCGTGCACCCGCAGCCTGCGCCATTCGGCGGTCAGCGCGGCGTCGTACGGGCCGGCGCCCTGCTCCCAGAAGCACCAGGTCCGGCTCGGCGGGCGGAGCGGACCGGGCGGGGCGTCCACCAGGACGGCGGACACGCGCCGGGCTCCCGGGGCGGCCTGCGTGAGCCGGTGGGCGAGGGACAGTCCCGCCGCCCCCGCGCCCAGGATGGCCACCTCAGCGTGCACCACGAGCCGCTCCCTCCGGGGTGTGCGGATCACCGGCGGTGTGCGGGCAGCCGGTGACCTGTCGGACAGCATTCACCCTGGAGGCGCTCCACGGATGCAGGCTCCGCCGGGGGCGTCGGCCGTCCGGGGTCCGGACCGCAGCGGGGATGGGGAGCCGCCGGTCTCAGCTTGTTGTTCAACTTTTGGCATCGCCTCGGTGGGACCGATAGGTTCTCCGCGGTGACCTCGATGGAGACGCAGGGCCTCGTATCGATGACGGACGAGGCGCAGTTGCGCTGGATGGCGCTGGGAGACACCACCCGGCGGCCGCCCGTGGTCATGCTTCATGGCGGTCCGGGTCTGCCGGACTACCTGGGCGATGTCGCCGCCATGGTCGCGGACCTCGCGCCCGTGTACCGGTACGACCAGCGCGGCACGGGCGGGTCGCCGTGGCGGGGGCGCCATTCCCTCGCCCGGCATGTCGACGATCTCGCCGAGCTGCTCGACGCATGGGACGTGTCCGAAGCCGTGGTGATCGGGCATTCCTACGGCACTGACTTGGCGAGCCGGTTCTGCCTGGCGCACCGCGACCGGGTTGCCGCGATGCTGCTGATGTGCGGACCGTTCGTCGGCGATTGGCGCGCCGGGGACCGGGCGGAGCGCGATCGCCGTATGTCCGCGACACAGCAGGAGCGGCTCCGCGCTCTGGAGAAGGTGCCGGATCGCACGGAGGAACAGGAAGTCGAGTTGCTCACGCTGGCCTGGTTCACCGACCACGCCGATCCCGAACGCGCGTGGCACTGGGCCGCGCAGGGAGCCCGGCGTCGTCGCCCCGTGAACTGGATCATGAATGGTGAACTCGGCGGGGAACGACGCGCGGACCCGCTCGATGATCATCTTGCCGAGCTGCGCGCCTGCCTGCCCGCGCGAACGGAGCTCCTCGGTGGGGCCGGTGATCCCCGCCCTGTGTCGGCTCTTGAATCACTCGCGCTCCGGCTCGGTCTCCCGCTGACGCGGATCGAGGGCGCCGGGCACGAGCCCTGGCTGGAGCAGCCTGACGCCGTGCGTGCGCACCTTCGGCGATTCGTGCAAGGCACGGCGGGCGCATAGGGTTTCGGCCGGTTCGCCGGCTGACGTCCTCTGCGTCCAGCGAACGCCCAGGTGAGCGGCATGGTTCGAGTCCCCTTTCGACACCGACGAACCACCCGGCGAACCCTGGCCCCGCGTGTCAGCGGCGGACCAGCACCGCGTGCGTGACGGTCGGGGAGCCGACCAGCTCGGACACCCGGTAGCCGTCGATCCCGTCACCCAGATTGTCGAGCAGCCGCTCCCCGCGCCCGATGAGCAGCGGCGCGATCACGAGGTGGAGTTCGTCGATCAGCCCGGCGCGCAGATACTGCCGGATGACCGCCGGGCCGCCGCCGATCCGCACGTCCTTGCCGTCCGCGGCGTCGAACGCGCGCTGGAGCACCGTCCGCAGCGGCTCGTCGGTGAAGTGGAAGGCCGTGCCGCCGGCCATCTCCAGCGTCGGGCGCAGATGGTGGGTGTGCACGAAAACGTCGTGGTGGTAGGGCGGGTTGTCGCCCCACCAGCCCTTCCAGGACTCGTCCTCCCACGGCCCGCGCTGCGGGCCGAACATGTTCCGCCCCATGATCGTGGCGCCGATGTTCTGCTCGCCTCGGGCGAAGTATTCGCTGTCGATTCCGGTCTTCCCCGCGGCGGAGTCCTCCGCCGCGGAGATGAGCCAGCCGTGCAGGTCGTCACCCCAGCCGACACCGTCGCCGAACGGGGCGTCCAGTCGCTGGTTCGGGCCGGCCGCGAAACCGTCGAGGGAGATCGTCACGTTGTGTACGCGGACCTTGGGCATGGTCTTCGCCTCTCGTGGTGATGTCGTACTTTCACCCCTGCGTCGTACAGAGGCTGCCTGGATCGACATCACCGCGCACATTCTTTCGGCGGCCTCAGCGATTCGCCTCGGGGCGCCGTCCGGGACGGAGGCGGGCGAGCAGGCGGACGAGGCAGCGGACGACGGCCCGCGCCGCCGCGGACGCGCATCGCAGGGCGCGGACGACGGCGCGCCGTACGGGGTGGGCGGTCGGTGCAGGAGGGGGCGACGGCGTCGGGAAACGGTCGGCCGCCGCCAGGTGTGCGCGGAGCTCGGCCCACACCCGGGCGGGAGGCGTCTGAAGGTTCTCACCCGGACGGGTCAGACGACCCGCGGCCGCGGCGCGTTCGTAGACGGCCAGCCGTTCGCGGCACGTACGGCACAGGGTGAGATGGCGGGCGGCGGCAGCGTCCCAGGGCGCCCGGCCGCCGTCGAGGGCGCGGGAGACCAGTTCCGCTTGGGGGATGTGGGGCAGTGCCGGGCGCTCGGCCACGCCGTCCTCCTGACGTCCGCACGGTCCGTTGCGCGGGGCCCGCGTCCGACGGGCGCCATCCCCGCGGCGGAAGAGCTCCCTGTGGCCCCACGGACACCACTACGGGCACAAGGGCGAAGCCGGATGCACCGGCCGCCCGACGCGCGGAGACGGCCGGGAACGAGCGGCGCCGACGGGGTTTCCGCCCCGCCGCTCACACGCATCGCATCGTTCTTGCGTCGTTTCACCCTCTGCGGTCGCCGAAGCCGTCCTCCTGGAGGCAGCGACCGAGCCGGTGCAGGCCGCGCCGGGCATGGCTCTTCACCGTGCCCAGCGGCCAGCCGGTGAGGTCGGCGATCTGCGGCTGCGTCAGATCGTCGTAGAAGGCGAGGGTGAGCACGCGGCGCTGGGCCGCGGGCAGCCGGGCGAGTTCGCGGCCGATGAGCACGCGGTCGAGGACGGCGTCCGGCTGGGTGCCGCCCTCAGCGGGCCCGACGGACATCCGCGCGCCGGCCGCGGCCACGAGTTCGGCCCGTCGGGTGCGCGCGGCCAGGGCGTCGGCGATCTTGCGGCGGGTGATGCCGACCAGCCACGCGCTCAGCGTGCCGCGTCGGGGCGCGAATCCCGCTCGTCCCCGCCACGCGGCCAGGAACACCGTCTGGGTGACGTCCTCCGCCTCACGCGCGTCTCCCAGCGAGCGCCGGCCGAGGGTGTACACCAGGGCGCCCCACCGGTGGTAGGCGGCGGCCAGGCAGGCTTCGTCGCCGGCCGCGAACCCTGCGGCGAGTTCCTCGTCGGCGAGGGAGTCCTCGGCCGGAGCCCACAGCGGGGCGCCGTCGACGGCCGGGTCGGTGACTTGGCGTGCAGTCATGATGCTGCTCCTCGTGCGGGCGGTGACCGTGCCGTCTCTCGGGGCGGGGG